>CAYURD010000112.1:0-12348 GCA_964446865.1 uncultured Glaciecola sp. | reverse complement strand
CACTTGATGGTACTCAGTCTGTCGATGCAGTTAGCAAGCAGTTGTCTGCATTGCTAGTAGATAAAGAGACAGTATAAACGCTAGCGATGCTAGTTCTCGTTTGTCATAAAAAACCCTCAAATATTGAGGGTTTTTTGTTAGGTTCTTTTGAAAATTAACCTTAACGCCAGTTTAGCTCAATCATAAGCTTGTCGTTAGTTTCTGCAGAGCCGCACATTTCGTCATACGGTGTGCTTTGCTTGAGCCAAACTTTAGAAAATTCTTGTCCTTCAAGCTGCGTTCTAATATCTGCTAGAGATTGGAAGTTACAACTATCACGATATTCATCTCGTAACACCTTCTCAATACTCTTATCGCCAATCCCGGCAACAAATGTTCCGCCTTCTATTGATTCAATAAAAAGATTCATCATGTACCTGTTATTTGTCTATTAGGTGATATTTTAAACAGGCAAGCTTGAGATATGGATCAGATGTAAAAAGAATCAGACGCTACACTGATGATGAACTATCGTTTAAGTTGTGTTGCTGCCACTCCTCTACATCTGATGCCTCTAAGGGCTTTGCAAATAAGTATCCTTGCATATATGTTGCACCAGTAGATGCAATGTACTTCGCTTGTTCTTCTGTCTCAATACCCTCAACGACTGTTTTAAAATGGTAATCATTGGCAATTAACATTGCAGCCTTGATAATGACGTCATCGTTGCTCGCTAAGGCGTTGACAAAAGCTCTGTCGATTTTTAGTGTATTTGCAGGCAAATGCTTTAACTGACTCAAATTAGAGTAACCAATACCAAAATCATCAATAGCTATTTCTATTCCCATTTGTTTTATTTTGTCGATGTTTTCATTAACGATATTTGAAGGCTGAAGTAAGTGCGATTCTGTAATTTCTATATGCAATCGATTTGGCACAAAGTTACTCACCATTAATCCCTTTTCTAATAAAGCAATTAAACTTTTATTAGCGATTTGAACGGCAGATACATTAATTGACATAAAATAATCGTCCATATCTGTCCATTTTGTTGTTTGTTTGCATGCCTCTAAGAGCACCCATTCACCTATCTCAACAATTAGACCTGTTTTTTCGGCGAGTGGAATAAACACATCGGGTGGAATAATTTCGTGGCCAAATGTCCATCGTAGCAGAGCTTCAAAACCGCCGACTTTTCGTGTTTTACTATCTACGATGGGCTGATAAACAAGTCTAAATTCGTTCTTTTTTATTGCATTTTTTAAACCTGAAATCAGCATTTGAGTGCGTCCAAAATCGTTTTTTAATGCCTCGCTGTATATCACGATTTTCGAGTTTTTCTCATGTTTAGCTTTGTACATGGCCATGTCGGCTTGTTCTATAAGTTTTTGTGCATGTCGGTTGTGCTTAGGATATAAAGAGATACCAATACATGCACTGATGCTTAACAGGTTTGTACTTTGTACAATCGGTTTTTCAATTAGCTTAATAATCGTAGCGGCTAAGTTTGCCAAATCAGCTTCATCCTCCAGCAAAACAAAACACACAAACTCATCTCCTCCCCATCTGCATATAGACTGAATAGTGCTCATATTTTTAAGTCTTTTGGCGATTTCAATTAACACTTGGTCACCTTCGGTATGCCCAAGCGAATCATTAATTGTTTTAAAACCATCCAAATCGATAAATATAAGCCCGAGTTTTTGCTTACTAGCACTTTGCAATTGGGTACTTAGGTCGTTCAGAAACGCGCTTCTATTTGGCAGTTCGGTAAGTGAATCCATGTTTGATAAACGATAAATCTGAATAGTTCTGTCTTTTACTTTTTGCTCCAAATCGGCATTTGCTTGGTCTAAGCTCAATTTAGTTTGTACTAAAGTGGTATTCATACTTGCCATTTCATTGCGCTCTTTTTCAATTTCTTTGCGCAAGAATAACTCTTGGTTTTTAGCTTGTATGTTTTCTTTCGCAAGACCATATGCGCGCTTGCAGACAGGTAACATGATCAACGCATATGCTATCCCTAATAGGCCAACAATGTTCAATGAGGGATTATCAGACAACAACGATGTAATACTAATTGGAAACAAAAGTAGGGCAGTATAGCTCAGCACCAATAGCTTACTTGGACTAAGCACATTAACAGCCCCACCCGTCATTGAGCCAAGCATTAATAGGGTAATATATTGATACTCAATGCCTTGGTATTGCGATAACCAACATGCAGTGCCTGCCCACACAATCGCAGTGCATATATTTAGTGTTTTAAAACGCAGACTGAATGGGTGATAGTTTTCGATGGTGGGTTTGTTTCGTCGCCAATAAATATAATCGCTTAGTCGCAATACTATTAACATAAACATAGTGACGCGACATATATTCAAAATTGTTTGGGGCGCTGTCCCTATAAGTACCGTGACCAGTGCGGAATATGCAACTAGCGTGATAACCAAGCCACTCAACATATTTGCATATAAATTGTTGGTAGCATCTAGCGCGTTCATTTCTGGCGAAATGATATCTGTTGTTTTTATTGCAGGTTCGTGAGAAGTGATTGCTTAAACCTTAGACGATATCATGTATTTAGGATAAACAATTATCGGCAAAAACATAGCTTGCTTTAGGCGCGGCTTAAGTAGACCACCATCTGTTTTTACAAACAATGAGTCCAGCGTTTTCTAGGCAGTCTTTTAAAATTAATCTGTCGTCCAAATTCAAAAACTCGCCAATAATGACGCGTTCTTTATTGTTACAAAACGCAATTTGAGGTAATTCCCAATTATTTTCACTTTCAGAAAAATAAACGTCTAAATCAGCTCTCTCTAAGCGTTTATTTTTAATTTTTTTACGGTAACCCGAAGTGATATCAATATGAGAATCATGTATTTCAATAAGTTGTTGGGAATAGGTAAATCTTGACACCTTGTACATCAATAAAGCGAAAAGGCCAATTTCTGCGCCTGCAAATGGCAATACTACCCATGCACCAACAAAGGTCCACGCGACAGCGATGATCATGACCACAAAAAACATCACCGCAATAACCCATTTTGTTTGCTGCCACGTAGCGCTTCTGTTAGGAGAAAGCGTGATCAACGTAAGCTTGTTTTTTTGCTTAGCATCTACCATATTTTATCGCCTTGGGTATAATCGCTGGCTGTTTTGTCATAGCTACTCGTTTATGCGTTGACACTTTAGAAAAATATTTACGTATTGATTTTTTATAAACATTCCATGGACTCATTATATTGTTAGCGGATACATCGACTTTTATCAAGCACCACCCGATTAAAATCGCGCTACTGCTTGTATGGATTTGCTTACTGTTTGTGAGCGGGCAAATTCAATATTTGGCTGAATATGGTGCTTTTATCTTCCTTGGCGTGGTCGGCGCTATCTTTGCTAATTCAACAGGTGCGGGCGGTGGGGTTGTATTCGTCCCTTTTTTTAATCAATTATCGTTGTCTAACGAGACTATTGTGGCAACAAGTTTTGCTATTCAGTGTTGCGGTATGACGGCTGGTGCGATTTCTTGGTACAGGCACTATGGCAGTATAAAGCGCTTTGCGTTAACGTCCGAAAATAAAGTGTCCGAAGAAGAAATGTCAGAAAACGAAGCATCGTATAGTTTATTTATTGAATGGCAAGCTCTCCCCAAGGCACTTATCCTTTGCGTACCGTTTTCAATATTGGGAATTTTGACCGCACAATTTTTATTGAGTGATTACACTAGCGCCGTTCAAACAGGGCTTCATTTCTATTTTGGATTATTTTCTATCATCCTAGCCTTTGCTATATATGGTTCGATACCATTCATGAAGCGCCAAGCCAATCGAGCACGCGTAGAACCAATCGATAGGATTATGCTAGCGCTTATTTGCTTTATTGGCGGCATTGTCACCGCATGGCTATCGGTAGGTGTGGGTGAGCTAGTCGCAGTCTATTTAATACTTCGTGGCTTTAATATTAGCTTTGCCATTGCGCTTGCGGTTATCTTGTCGGCATTTAGCGTTCATGGGGCTATTTACTATCACTTGTTTGTATCACAAGCAGTGTATTGGCAAATTGTTATATTTGCTGGCGCAGGGGCTATTATGGGAGGATTAATTGCAAAACATGTTGTATTGTTTTTTTCACCAATAAAACTAAAAGTCTTTTTTGGTACATGGGTTTTGATAATGGGCGCTGCGGGTTTACCTATTTGGGCCTAGGCTAATAAGGCTTAAACTTCTGTAGGCATCACTAATAATTAAAGTATTATTGTAATTACATCAGCTCTATCATTAGTGCCACTAATGCGAGTAACACAAAACCAACCACCATTCTCATCGTTAGCGTCGCTGCGCTAGCATCGGCGTTTTTGTTCTTAGTGGGTAGCATTGTGATAGCAGAACTTGCGCTTTTTATAATGGCCTTACTTGTGTTTTCATAAACCGAAAATAGCTTGATACCTGCATTGGGTAATATCTTGCGATACAAATATTCGACATCAAGGTTGACCGACTTAAGTTCGGGCGGATAAAGTCCTTGTTTGTTAAGCCAAACAAAAGCCAAAGCAGAGAAAAATAGAAGCTGAAGCTGGGTAATGGTGTGCGTTAAGTCATAAGGTTGGTAGCTATTTTCCCAAGGCAATAGTTGATATAAGAGCCCCGGAAAGCTTCCTATTACAATACATAAGGTCGCGGCAATGCCCATTGCAATTAGCATGTTTGTTGGCGCTTCTTTGGGTCTAAGACCTGAGTCGTGAGCAAAAAATGCAAAGAAGGGTATTTTGATACCCGCATGATGAAAAACACCTGCAGAAGCGAATAATAACATGAGCCATAAGTATTCATGGCCCGCTTCAATCATGGCGGCCATGACCATACTTTTACTCACAAAACCGCTAAATAACGGAAAAGCCGAAATAGAAGCCGCACCAATAATACAAAATAGGGTGGTTTTAGGCATTGTTCTAAACAGTCCACCTAAATTTGACCCATTTACATGGCCTACACGCGTCAGTACAGCGCCCATCGTCATAAACAATAAACCTTTAAAGATGACATCATTAAACGCGTGAGCAACTGCGCCATTAAGCGCTAAGGCCGTACCAATACCAATGCCGCACACCATAAATCCTAACTGGTTAATTAGGCTATAAGCCAACACTTTGCGTAAATCATTTTCAATAACAGCGTAAAAAATAGGGAAGCAAGTCATCGCTGCGCCAATATATACCAGTGCCTCTTCGCCCTGAAAGGTCCGGGCTAACATATAGATGGCGACTTTTGTGGTAAAGGCCGACAAAAAAACAGTACCAACGGGCGTTGCTTCGGGGTAAGCATCGGTAAGCCAAGTATGCAAAAAAGGGAAGGCTGCTTTTACGCCAAAGGCAAATAAAAATAGATATGAAGCGTAGCTTTCTATGCCGATGTGAGTAATCGACATGCTGCCTGTGCTTTGATAATGCATAATGGCGGCTATTAGCAGTGCAACACCAGACAATATTTGGATGATCAAGTAGCGAATGCCAGCAAGCTGCGCTGATTTGGTTCTGCGAGCAAATACTAAAAAGGCTGATGTTAGAGCAAGTAATTCCCAAAAAATAAACAAGCTTAAAAAGTCACCCGCGAATACCGCACCAATTGCGCTACCGGCATAAGCTAAGCCTGCCACAAATTGCAGACGATCTTTTAGATGCATGGCATAAATCAGGCATATAAAACAGGCAATATGAAAAAGGTAGGCAAACAAAAGACTTAATCGGTCTACCTTTACTAATTCTAAGGTGAAGATATGTAGATTGATATTGATTGGGCTAGCGTCAAGACTTAAAAATAGCCATAGACCGTTTATTAAAGGCACCAGCGCAAGAATGTAACGCCAACGCATCGGCAATACTAATGCGATAGCAGCCGCAATGAAAAAGGGCAAGAAGGCAGGAATAGCGTAACTCATGCGTTATTGTCCTTAGTGTTTTTGTCATTAATATCGTTTTCGCTTTCATTCGGTGGGTCATAAAAGTGTTCAGACCGCATTAAAAACAAACGCATTAGTTTGGCACCAAAAACTAATAATGAGCAGCCAACAAAACCAAAGACTGCGTAAAAGCTGGGCCATTGTTCAATCATTTTCACCACATTGCCATCTATTAATTTAAGTTCGTGGCGGTGAATAAACACATCTGCAGCGGCCAATAAAAAACACAGCACATAAAAACAGATCATCATGACTTTGATATTTTGCGGTTTATCAAAAAAGGTAGGGTTTTCGTGTTTCAAATCTGGGCTGCTCATAATCGTAACCTACTCAGTCAAACTTAAGGAGAGTTCATAAAACACGCTGGGATCAAAAAATAGATATAGCGTCATGATAGTGGGTATTGCCATGCCAATAATACAAGCGATGGGGGCTTCTTTAATCTGCTGGTAATTAGGATTACTCATAAAATAGCCGCGCATGGGAATACTCAATAAATAATATGTGTTTAGCAAAGAGCTTAACGCCAGCGCCATAAGCACGCTCCATAACACTAGGTCGCTATTAGCAAAGCCTAAGGTACCCGACAATAAATACCACTTACTCCACATACCGCCAAAAAACGGGATCCCCAAAATACTTAAGGTACCAATGGTAAAAACGGCAAAAGTAAACGGCATTGCTCGCCCCATACCGTCTACATCACTTACCGCTTTTTTGTGCATGGTCACTAATATTGCACCGGCCGCAAAAAATAACGCGATTTTCCCAAAGGCATGCATGGCGATATGCATTGATGCGCCAGTAATAGCTTCGTTAGTCGCGAGTAAAGCGCCCAATACAATGTATGAGAGCTGGCTTATGGTTGAATACGCAAGACGTTCTTTTAAATTGTCTTTTGTTAAGGCAATGAAAGAGGCTAAAACAATGGTGACAATGGGCAACCATATTAAGACGGTATTGGCACCTGACTCGCTAATAAAATCGATACCAAAAATATAAACCACAACCATCACAACCGAAAATACGCCTGCTTTTACGACCGCCACTGCGTGCAATAATGCACTAACAGGCGTGGGCGCAACCATGGCCGATGGCAACCACTTATGCAATGGCATGACGCCTGCTTTGCCAATCCCGAGTATAAACAGCAGCAAAAGAGGCAAAACCCACTGCGAGTCAAGACTCCCTTTAATAATCCCACCTTGTACAAACTCTAAATTACCGGCAGTAAAGTACACGGTTACCATGGCAGGTAGGAAAAATAATATGGATGATCCCATTAGGATGAGTATGTACTTGCGCCCGCCCGCTTTGGCCTCTCGGGTGCCTGCATGGGTGACCAAGGGGTAGGTCGAAACAGTCAAGAATTCATAAAAAATGAAAAGCGTAAATAAATTTTCGGAGTAAGCTACGGCCATGACACCGGCAATCGCGACGGCAAAAAGGGTAAAAAAGCGTGTTTGGTGTTTTTCGTGATGGGCTCGCATGTAGCCAATCGCATAAATTGAAGTAGCTATCCATAGTCCACTGGCAATTAGCGCAAACATGACGCCAAAGCCATGCACAGCAAAGGAAATAGACAGTCCTTCGATAGGCTCAGCAAACAAAAAACCTGCTTGTTGGGCATTTTCTAAATTGAGATACAGATATACGTTAATGGCAAATAATGACACTGCGGTGACGAGTGTGACACCTTCTCTTATGTTCTCATATTTGCTTAGCTGTGAAATGGCCAAAGCGCCCACAATCGGGAGTGTTAAACATGCTATAAGCCAATAGGTCAATTCAATCATTGTAATGTCCTATTTTGCAGAGTGCTATTTTGCAGGGGCAGTGTATTAAACCCAGCATAAAGGACTGTACTTTGGTAATGGCGACTCTTACAGTCATGACTAATGACATTAACTATTACTACCTAATAAAGCGCTTGCAATCGACTGTGCCGCTTCAAAGGGCAAATCGGTATACAAACCAAAATAAAGACAAGCAAGTGCGCCAGTCCACAGCGCAATACCTAAACTTACGGGGGCTTTTGATACATGAATATCGCCACTGCTAACGCTACGTATCACAATTTTTCGTTTAGAATTAAAGTACATGGCTTCGACTATTTTCCACACATAGGCGATGGCAAGCACAGAGCCAATAACGATAGCGGCAACCACAATCCATTTACCTTCTGAAATGGCCGATTCAAGTAAGTACCACTTGGTCACAAAGCCAACGGTGCCAGGCACGCCAATCAGGCTTAGGCCCGCTAATACAATAGCTGCGAAGGTCCACGGCATGGTTGCGCCAAAACCGCGTAACTCTGATAATTTGGTGGTGTTTGCGCGGTATAAAATCATGCCCGCGCCCATAAATAAGGTTGCTTTGATTAAGGCATGATTGAACAAATGCATCACGCTGGCGGTGACGCCTGCTTCGTTTAACAGCGAGATCCCTATTATCATATAACCTATTTGCGCCACACTCGAAAATGCTAACAAACGCTTAAGCTCAACTTGCTGCCATGCTCTAAACGATCCATAAATAACGCCAACACAACCCAATACCAAAAGTATTTGTGGTAATAGCAGTGCTTGCCAATACTCAATTGGATAAACGTCAAACAAGACGCGTAAAAGTACATAAATAGACACTTTAGTCGCGGTAGCCGACAAAAATATACTCACGACAGAAGGTGCATGACTATACGCGTTGGGTAACCAGCTATGCAGTGGAAATATTGCTGCTTTTAAGGCTACTCCTAATACAATAAAGATAAAACCGGTCATGACTAACTTCATGTCTGCGAAGTTATCAAAGCGCGCAGCAATATCTGCAATGTTTAAACTGCCTGATGCGGCAAACAAAAAGCCCACGCCAATTAAGAAAAAGGTCGCACCAATAGTCCCTAAAATGAGATACGACAGAGATGCAGTGAGTGCCTTGCGAGATTTACCCATACTAATTAAGGCATAGCTAGATAATGAGCTTATTTCTAAAAACACAAAGAGGTTAAAAATGTCACCGGTCAAGGCGATGCCTAATAAACCCAGTAAACAAAGCTGAAATGCGGCATAAAACAAGCCATAGCTTTGCTTTTCAATTTCTTTCGGGACGCTTTGGTATGCGTAGACAGAGCTGATCGTGGCAACACCACTTACAATCAATGCAATAAAGGCATTTAATGAATCAATCTTATATTCAATTCCCCAAGGCGGGCGCCATCCACCCAATTCGTAAATAACATGGCTACCGTCAATGACTTCATACAAAATAATAAATGACAGTACAAAGCAAGCACTCGATACTAACAAAGTGATAAGCCAGGTAATGGTATGTTGTTTGAATATTGCTGTGATTGGCGCAAGCACCAATGGAATAACCACGAGCAATATGGTGAGTTGCTCTGTCATTCTTCGTGGTCCATTTTGTTTATTTCGTCTTCTTCAACGGTATCGTAAGCTTCTTTTATTCGAATCACTAAAGCAAAACCTAAGGCAGTGGTTGCTACACCTACAACAATGGCAGTTAACATGAGCACTTGTGGCAATGGATTTGAATAAACTGTAAATTCGTCTGCCCGGATGGGCGCAGTGCCACCCGTTACTTTGCCCATACTGACGTAAAACAAAATAACAGCCGTTTGAAACATCGCCAAACCCGCCAACTTTTTAATTAGGTTAGAGCGGCTAATTAAGGTGTATAAGCCAATCATCATGACAACTACAATCATCCAATAATTAATATGGCCTAGCACATAATCCATCATTCTGGTGCGACCCTTCTGGCAAAGGTAAAAAAGAGTAAAATCATCACAGATGCCACGGTAATACCAACGCCCAGCTCAATCACAATAATACCGATATGTTGCCCAGTGACGGGATTGTTTGCTAACACCGAATAATTCAAAAAGTTACCCCCTAATAACATCGAGGCAACGCCAACACCCGCGTAAAGTAATACGCCAAAACTCGCACATATTTTTAGCGCAGTCTCGGGGATGACTTTAATGGCAGCCTCAAGTCCGTAGGTAAGCGCGTATAATAAAATAGAGGTTGAGAAAATGACGCCGGCCTGAAACCCACCGCCTGGACTATAATCGCCATGAAATTGCACATAAAGTGCAAACAAAATAATGGTTGGCGAAAGCCACTTAGTCACCACCCGTAAAATAAGGTCGTTGCTCATGACTTATCGCCTTCTTTAAATTGTTTGGATAAATAGTGTTTTTCGCCACGTGTTTTGACATGAATTTTTCGTCTTTGTCCAAGTAACAATAGAACGCCTATTCCTGCGGTTAACACCACGGTGACTTCACCTAAAGTGTCAAAGCCGCGATAACTCGCTAAAACGGCGGTTACAAGGTTAGGAACGCCTGTTTCTTCTTGTCCTTTTTCGATATAACGCAGAGCGACTTGTTGATTAGGTGCACTTTGTACATCACCTAATTCGGCGATATCGTGTGTGCCGTAAATGAGCAGGGCACCCATCACAACACAAATTACGAGTGATGCGGGTCTGTTTTTGCCAGTACTAACCGCCTCGTGCCCATCTTTAATTGACGCGAGCGTGACTAACATCAGCACCGTTGATATTCCCGTACCAACGGCGGCTTCGGTAAAGGCAACGTCGGGCGCATCTAACACAACAAATAGCCCCGCGACCAATAGGCTATATAAACTAAACATCATTGCCATGGCAAAAAGGTGTCGCGTTTTAAGCACTGCTAATGCAACCACAAGTAAGAATAGCAGTAGCACTAAGTTGATAACTAGGCTCATGACTTTTCTCTCTCTACTTTTTGGTCGGCTTGAATAACATGAATTTTTTGATCGTGCCTTAAGCCCCAACGCCAAGCATTATTTGCTAACGCGTACGAAGACGCTGGGCTGGTGAAGGCCAAAAACAAGAATATTAAGACAAGTTTGGCAAAAATGATTAAGCTGCCAGCCTGTAAACCAAGGCCGACTAACACTAAAAACGTGCACAAAGTATCGGTCACGCCAACGGCATGTAAACGGGCATAGGTGTCGGGCAATCGAAGAATGCCAATGCCACCAATAAGGCCAAGGGCACAACCCAATGAAATAAAAACAGCACTAAGAATGTCTAACCAAGCAAGACTCATTCTATCTCCTTGGGATTAATGGACTTTGTTGTTTCAGCAAAAAACTTACCGCGCTCAACTAAACGCAGCGCAGCAATTACGCCCACAAAATTAAGCAAGGAGTACAAAAGGGAGATATCGAGTAAATCATGACGCCCAGTGTAAAACGCAAATATTGAAATGAGTAATACTGCTTTGGTACCAAACATATTCACGGCTAATATACGGTCAAATACGCTTGGGCCAAGCAGCGCTCTGCACACCGCCAAGGCCATGGTGATCATAATAGCTAAGCCCGAAACTAAAAAATATAAACTCATTTTTTAGTCACTTCTATATTGGTCAAGGCATATTGCTTGGGCATAATATCGAGCATATCGTTATTGGCTAAATCGATGGCGTTTTGCTCACTAATAGTGTGTACCAACAGCACGTCATCCGACAAGGCAATACTCGATGAGCCAGGCGTAAGCGTAATAGCATTTGCATAAAGGACTTTGGCGACATCATCATCAAAAGGCATTTTAATACTGACAAATGTCGATTCGACAGGGCGAATGCCCAATATGCGTAAGCTGACATCAATGTTAGATTGAATAACCTTTATGCCAAGTTTATACAAGAACACGATAAAACTACCTCCCATAAAAAAGGTGTAGCGCTCTTGATCAAATTTGAGCATACGGTTGGTGATCCACATCGAAAATATCACCGAAAAAACGCCAAAGCCTAGCATCAGAGGCTCGAACATACCTGATAATAGTACCCACGTTAGGACAAGTATTATGGCCAATTTGACCTGATGGTTCACTCGAGGCTCCTTTTCGATACAATTACATAAAATATTGATTTTACGATAAATATCTGATGTGAATCTTTGTTTTGCCAGCTTGGTACTGGTTTTTATTAAAACTTAATCTAACAAGTTGTTAACATGATTACAATCAAACTATCAGTTTTATATTGATGTTTTCATCAGTTTAAATTGATAAACGACTTCTTTGTGATAATCCTGATTTGGTCCGACCCAATCAGCGTCAAAGTTTTCTTGGTTAACGGCATCAATTAAACCCTGTGCTTCAAGTGCAATCGCATTATATTTTTGAGGCAGGTAGTTCCCGGTATACACTTGTAAGCCAATTTGGTCAGAAAATACCGATAGTGTTAGATTGTGCGCTGCAGAGTGTAATTCACAAAAAGGCGTGCTCTGCCAATTTGTTACATTACGGCGAACATAACAATCATCAAAGTCTCGAATCGCTATTTTCTCGCGCAATACCGTAGCCTCAGTAAAACTATACGCGCCATCG
>CAYURD010000111.1:0-12415 GCA_964446865.1 uncultured Glaciecola sp. | reverse complement strand
TCAAAATTCGTTCTGTCGTGGTCGTTTTACCCGCGTCAACGTGAGCAAAAATACCAATATTTCTGTAATGAGCTAGATCTGACATGCTTTCCACTTTATTGGTTCGTTAAAAATTTCGGGCGAATTATATAGATCATTGGACAGAATTTACACCACTTTCAAACTTATTTTTAATATAAGCGTGTTTAGCCAACGATAGATTGCACATATTTAGCACAAAAAGCTTCACAAGCAATTGATATATCTATTTTTTATGTAAATTTTCATTGTAAGCTGCGAGCATTTGAGAATTTACCAAAATCATGACCGTGACTTCGTCTCTGTTATGGTAAAGATGCTTACATTTAAGCACATGTCCATCAAACCTATCTGATAACACGCGATTAAAAGTATCAATTATCGGAGAAACGACTTTTTCTCGTTTGTTCATGGGAAGTTTTAAATTAAATATACAGGCGTTAGCTTTACCACTACTTAACCAATCAAGCATTAATTTACTCACGCGACTTGGCTGTTCAATCATGTCGCACACGAGCCAATCTGCATTACCTTGCTGAGGCTGATATAAAAATCCATCCTCAGAATAATGCTCTACATAGCCTGATTGCATAAGGCTTTGCTCAATCAAGCCGTGATCGACTGCTTCAACCGTTAGTTTTCGAGCCACCAACTGATGCGTCCAGCCACCTGGGCAAGCACCTAAATCCACCGCACGCATTCCTTCAGTGAAAAGCGCACTCGCTTGCGCCTTATTGAAAAATAATTTAATCGCTTCTTCTAACTTTAAGGTTGAACGACTAGGCGCCGCTGATGGCATTCTTAAGCGATGAATACCCATTGCGTGATGAGACCTGTCATTAACTGCACTGAACGCAAGCGTGCACTGCTGACTATTTTCAAAAAATAAATGCAAAAATGGGAGCGCTTTGCTTGACTCCTTAGTCAACAACCCATTTTTTCTAAGTGCACTTCGAAGTGGTACGACAAACTTTTTACAAAATTTAGCAATCTCTTTGCCCTCTTCCGTATCAGCATGCTCAACAAATACATCAGAAAACATGGGTGAGCCGCCTGCTTGCGTAAATGGTGTTAAACACTCTATGACCGAAGTGACTCGATTGTCTTTATTTAAGTTGATATCAGCCAATACTGTCAGTTTTTGTCTTGCGAATACTAAGTCTTGCAAGCGCGGCGTTTTAATTTTGGCTATTGCCTTAAAAAAATCTTGCGGCGATATATCCTTTTGTGGAGAAGAAGTTTGTGGAAGGACAAAGCGCAGTAGCGCTGAATTTTTTGTCAATTTTGCATAACCGTATAGGCCCATTTGCGCACACTTTTGTTCAAGTTCCGAAAGCAAATCGGTTTCATAGCCACTGCGACAATAAAATAGTAAGTTCATCATGTTAAACGTAAATGCTCATAGTAAGTGTCTGTGACGAAAAACGATATAGACGATGTAGAATGCATAGAAATACAAAGCACAACATTTTGTCATATTAACAAACGGATTACTCTGCTTTTATTGACGCTTTATATTTAGGGCCATCACAATAAATAGCGCCCAAGCAATAACGAAGCTGACACCGCCTACTGGCGTAAAATAAGCAAACAATTTTATGCCGGTCAATGCAAGTAAATATAAGCTTCCGGAAAATAAAAGATTACCAATTAAAAATGCGCCATTGACCCGGTTTAGATGCGTAAGTGTTCTAAATTGGTTTGCGACTATAACTGTCAATATCATTGCCAAACCATGGTACATTTGATATTTAGCGGCGGTTTCAACAATGCCTAATTGATATGTGTTTAGTACAGATTTCAATCCATGCGCAGCAAACGCACCAATAAGCACACTTAACATGCATAAACTTGCAGACACCACTAACCAAGCCTTTACAGATTTAACGCTATTGCTATTTGTCATATTAAAGATGTACTCACTTGCTCTAATATCCAGTCGCTGAATACTTTTATTTTACTCTGCTGGGCTTGTGATGCCTTGCACACAAGATAGTAACTACGACTAGACTCTATTTTTTCTTCAAACGGACAAATTAACCTACCGCTCTCGATTTCAGGCTTTGCCAGCACAGTATCTGATAAAGCTACGCCCTGTCCAATACATGCCGATTGCAAAACCAGCATAGTGTGACTAAAAATAGGCCCTTGATCCACATTCACACTATCTATATTGAAACTCTTTAACCATGTTTTCCAAGCATTCCGACTATTGTCGTGCAACAAGGTATGATGCGACAAATCGCTCAATGTCGACATTGGCTTACCCGACGCGAGCAACAATGGCGAACACATTGGTGTTAAAAACTCACTTAGTATCTTTGTGCTATGCAGGCCCGGCCAACTGCCATTGCCATAATAAATGGCGATATCGACTGAATCGTCTAAAAAATTATCATCTAAATCCACTGCTTTGATCCTTACATCAATATCACAGTGCATTGATGAGAACTCGTGTAAACGAGGCACTAGCCATTGCGAAGCAAAACTCGGCGGTGTCGCAATAGTGATAGCACCTTTTGCACTTAGTGCCATAAGTCTATTCGTCGCTTCTTGCATATGCTGAAAAATATCGTGTAAATCATGAAAGTACGATTGGCCTTCTTCGGTCAATAGTAAAGAGCGATTTTTACGATGAAACAATTTGATAGACAAATAGCTTTCAAGGGTTTTTATTTGATGGCTAACCGCAGCTTGCGTGACAAAGAGTTCGTCTGCAGCTTTAGTAAAGCTTAAATGACGCGCGGCTGACTCGAACGCTTTAAGTGAATTTAGAGGGGGTAAACGTTTTTGCATGACAAGGCTATTTGATTGAGATACCTATACATTAGATTTTTTAATGTGAAAAATCAATTTTTGTCATTTATCTTTTTAAAAATACAGCCGTAACATACCCTGAATAAAATAATTTATTCATATATTTCATGTATTTACATTTAAACCAGAGCGTTATCATGAAATTAACAACTTAATACACAATTTTACATATATTACAGGAAATTTAATGATTACCACCATGACCGCGCTGGCTTTAGTCGGCACATTACAAGTGACTGTCACATCACCAACTATTACACAATTGAACACGCCTACTACATCATCAACAAGTGCTTTTAGTGCACAAGTTGTTACAGTTGATAAAACGACAGTATCTGAAGAAATAAATGCTATACAGCGTGACACTAAAATGCTTAGCAAATTCGAACTAAATATCGACACTGCTAGCTTTAATGTAAATCAAGCGTTTGATGTTGAACTCGCTGACATGAAAAAAGCAGACACAATGCAAAAAGCAGCAATGAGCGAAGAAAGCGCTCAGCAGTCAGATGAATAGCGTTAATAATGGTGGCAAGCCAAGTCTAAGGATTGACTAACTTTCTTGCCACCAGTTTTCGTTTGCTTGTACTTCATATAGCAATTCAGCCTTTTCGCCTAGCAACTTTGCATAATCCTGCTGTTGTTCATCGGCGGTCTCACTACTCAGAATTTTTTCGGCCTTTAATTGCCAAGACATTGAAAAATGCTTAAGCGCATCACGCGCATTAGCCGCAACACTTGCGGTTACGGCATCAGCAGGTAAATCCCCACAAATTACCCAGAAAAATTTCTGCTGAGTATCTTTAATTTTCCACACAGCTATATGTGGGGCCATGTATCGACTCTCTTCCATCACCACGGTTTCAAATAAAACACCTTGTTCTGCCAGATGTTTATTTGCTCGCTGAAATTGCTCTCTAACCCACGTTTTCAGCGCTTCAGGGTTGTCTATCGTTACTTGTTGGTCTGCCATTATTGATATTCACTTATTTTATTAAACTACTTATAAAAACGTATTTCTGCCCAAAAACATCATAATATATCCGCGAGCACTTCGATTGGGTGTTTGGGTCTAAACTTTTCAAAACGTTTGACTTGACTACGGCACGAGTAGCCGGTGACAAGAATTTGTGTCTGCGTCGTTTTCTGGTCATTGTCGTTAGCACTAGACTTGGCAGCACCTGTTGAGCCCTTTAAACCGGTGCCTCCTTGTGCATTTAGGTCTTGTTTAGCCCAATGCGACCAGCTTAATTCATAAATACCTTTTGAGTTATCGAAGTGTTCTAATTCATGGCCATAAGTACCAGCCATTCCGCAGCAGCCTACGGCAACAATATCTATTGATAAGCCAAACATCGCATAAATTGATTGCCATGACTTTTCGGTCTCGGGCAGCGCTGTTTTTTCAGAGCAATGGGCAAGTAGCGAATAACGAATGTCTTGTGATAGCTTACCTGCAGTTGATTTTTGCGCGCTGATGGTCGCTATCTTGTCACTGCTAGTGCGCTCAAGTAGAGCGCTTAACCATTCACTGACTGTTAGCACATTAAAGTTCATCGCCTCGTTACCCAAGACTTTTTGATATTCGTCTCGGTAGCACAAAACAAGAGAAGCATCTGCCCCTACTAATGGGATCTCCAATTTTGCGAGGTTTTGCAAAATTGCGCTGGTTTTTTTAGCTGTTTTTGTAAATTCCGCTAAAAACCCCTTAACATGCTGAGGCTTACCATTTGGTGCAAATGGCAGCAATATTGGGGTTTTTCCAAGCTTTTTGATACATTTTATTAATTTCTCAACCACTTGTGCATCGTAAAAAGAGGTAAAGGGATCTTGTACCACCATCACATACTTATCACGCTCAGCAATGTCTATTGTTTGCAAGGCCGACAAGTCACTTTCACTTTTTAATACCCATGCATCTTCTTTGACCCTTTCTTTTAAGGTAGGAGATGACAGTGCCGGCGTATCCACATAGCCAATCGCCTTTTTAAGAAAATATGTTACCGGAGGTAACCCAATAATTGCATTCATTGTGCGAGGTGCTTTTGCCAGTATAGGCGTTAGCTGTTCAACGTTTGCAACAAAATAGTCTTTAGCAGGCCGCAAGTACCTCGTGTAATAAATGGCTAAGAACTTTGCCCTAAAGTCAGGCACATCGACGCCAACAGGGCATTGGTTAGAGCAAGACTTACATGCAAGGCAGCCATTCATTGCTTCAAATACTTCATGATTAAAATCATCTTGTGGACGCAGTGCCCTGCCAATTTTTGAGAATAAATTTGAAGAAAAACTACTATGCTCAATATTATTCGCGTCAATATTTTGTTTACTGAGCCTGTACAACCATTCTCTTATTAGACCTGCTCTACCTTTAGGGCTATGTCTGCGATCTTGCGTTATTTTGCTTGAGGGACACATGGGCGAGGTAGTATCGTAGTTAAAACACAAGCCATTGCCATTGCAGCTCATAGCAGGCTCAAAGCTTTGTTTAAAGGCAATCGGAATTTGTCTGTCGTAGCTTGCGCGCTTAGTATCACTAACTTTAACGAGTTGATGTTCGCTCTCAAAAGGCGTACAAATTTTACCTGGGTTCATTTTATTATGTGGATCAAAAGCACGCTTAAGCTTACAAAGCTCATCAAATAGTTCTTGGCCAAAAAATTCTAAACCAAACTCACTTCGGTAGCCCTTGCCGTGCTCACCCCACATTAAACCGCCATATTTAGCGACTAAAGCAACAACTTCGTGAGATATGGTATTCACTAGTTTTTCTTGCTCGGGATCGCATAAATCAAGTGCTGGGCGCACATGCAACACGCCGGCATCAACATGGCCAAACATGCCATAATCTAGGCCATAGCTATCAAGCAACGCCCTAAACTCCATAATAAAGTCAGCTAAGTGTTCTGGCGGTACTGCAGTATCTTCAGCAAACGCTATCGGTTTTTTTGCGCCTTTGGTTTTTCCGAGTAGACCCACCGCTTTTTTACGCATCGCGTAAATCTTTTTGATGTCACTGCGATTTGAGGTTATTTGGTAGCCAATAACACCATTTTCATTGTTATTCGCAATTTGCGCGTCAAGCGTTTTGCTCAAGGCCGTCAGCTTCTCGCTTATTTCTGCCTCATCTTCACTGTTATATTCGACCATATTTAAGCCGTCCATGACTTTATTTGGCACATCACTAATTAGGGAAGATACGCTGTGCCAAACAATATCAGCGCGCGCAAGGTTGAGTACTTTACTATCAACCGTTTCAACTGATGTTGCCTTCGCTTTAATCATACTTGGCGCATGGCGCAAGGCCGATTCAAAATTATTATATTTTATGTTCACTAAACTTGTGTGTTCAGGAATTTTGGTAATGTTTAGCTTCGCTTCTGCTATAAATGCAAGAGAGCCCTCGGCACCTGCAATCAGCCTACCGGCGTCAATAGTCTGCTTGTCGCTATCATAGGCATGTTCAAGATCGTAACCAGTTAAAAACCTATTTAAGCGAGGGAATTTATCTATTATTTTTTGTCGCTTTTCGACGCAGGTCGCGACAATTTGCGCATAAATCGCGCCAATTGCGGTATTTTCTTTCGCTAGTTTTTTTGCTTCAGACAATGAAATCGCTTGCGTCGTTAACCGTTCACCATTGGCTAAAACAGCGTCAAGGCCGAGCAAATGGTCACTTGTTTTGCCATACACTAATGAACCCTGACCCGATGCGTCAGTGCTTATCATGCCGCCAATTGTCGCGCGGTTGCTAGTCGATAAATCAGGCGAGAAAAAGAATCCGTAAGGGCGTAAAAAGTCATTTAGTGCGTCTTTTACCAAACCAGATTCAACCCTCACCCAAGACTCTTCAAGGTTTAGTTCTAAAATCTGGTTCATATGACGAGAGGTATCAACCACAATGCCGGGCGTTAAAGACTGACCGTTTGTCCCTGTACCGCCGCCTCTAGCGCTAAACCTAACACTTTTATGTACGGAGGCTAAGGTGGCTATCATTTGTAAATCGGCAATATTTTTGGGTAACAAGACTGCTTGGGGAAGTTGTTGATAGATAGAGTTGTCGGTCGCAACCGCCAATCGACTTGAATACGAAATTTCTATATCACCGTTAAAAAGCCCTTTTGTTTGCTGCTCTTGCAATTGCTTTATAAATTGCTGAGTAATCGCATCAATGCTCTCTAAATTTGATAATCGCTCAAGTGTATTCAAGCAAAGGCTCCCGTTACATTATGTTAAGAGGCGGTAGTATACCTACAGACGTGCTTTGACTCTAGCCCGAATACTAGAATTTACTAGGAAGTATGGCGATGCAAAGTTTACAGCTTATGCATAAAAAAGGCTGCCCGTTTTAAGCGGCAGCCTTTTTTCTTCCGAGTTCACTCGTTATTGTGAATTACTATGTCAATGTTGCTCTTGATGTACCTTTTAAAGCAGCTCTTATGATTTCTCGGCCAAATACAACCATGTTTCAACAACAGTATCTGGGTTAAGCGAGACACTATCGATGCCTTGCTCAACTAACCAAGCTGCAAAGTCTTCATGATCCGAAGGCCCTTGACCACAAATACCCACGTATTTACCTCGTGCTTTGGCTGCTTTAATTGCCATCGATAGCAACACTTTTACCGCGTCATTTCGCTCATCAAATAAGTGGGCGATTAAACCTGAATCTCTATCAAGTCCAAGTGTTAATTGTGTTAAATCATTTGAGCCAATCGAAAAGCCATCAAAAATATCTAAAAATTGGTCTGCAAGTAAAGCGTTAGATGGCAATTCGCACATCATAATGATACGAAGGCCATTCTCACCTCTTACCAGTCCTTGCTCAGCCAATAAATCAATGACCTGCTTTCCTTCGTCGACGGTTCGTACAAATGGGATCATAATTTCAACGTTGGTCAAACCCATGTCGTTTCGGACACGTTTTATGGCTTCACACTCTAGAGCAAAGCAGTCTCTGAAGCTTTCTGAAATGTAACGACTTGCCCCTCTAAAGCCCAGCATTGGGTTTTCTTCATCAGGTTCGAATTGAAAGCCACCCACTAAGTTAAAATATTCGTTAGACTTAAAGTCTGACATGCGCACTATGACCTTTTTCGGCGAAAATGCAGCCCCAATCGACGAAATTCCCTCAACTAAGCGCTGTATGTAAAATTCAACCGGTGATTCATAGCCTGCAATCATTTCACCAATTTCTTCTTTTACATCTTCAGGTTGCTCATCAAAATTCAGCAGTGCTTTAGGGTGAACGCCAATCATACGATTAATGATAAACTCTAATCGTGCCAAGCCAACGCCTTCGTGCGGCAAACGCGCAAAATCAAAAGCGCGCTCTGGGTTACCTACATTCATCATGACTTTAAGCGGTAAATCGGGCATCGCGTCAACGTTAGAGGTCTTGACTTCATAATCGAGCACTTGATTGTAAATAAACCCGGTATCGCCTTCGGCACATGATACAGTAATATCATCCCCGCTTTGAATGAGCTCTGTGGCGTCACCACAGCCAACCACCGCCGGAATGCCCATTTCACGCGCAATAATAGCAGCGTGACATGTTCGCCCGCCGCGATTTGTGACAATGGCAGAAGCCTTTTTCATGATAGGCTCCCAATCGGGATCGGTCATGTCAGTAACAAGTACATCGCCTACTTCAATCTTGTCCATTTCTTCTATTGAAGCAAGCACTTTTGCTGCGCCTGCGCCAATTTTATGGCCGATGGCACGCCCTTCACATACTAATTTTGCTTTGCCGTTTAATTGGAAACGTTCGATAACTTGCATGTTTTCTCGGCTACGCACGGTTTCAGGACGCGCTTGAACAATATAAAGCTTATGGTCTGTCCCGTCTTTTGCCCATTCTATGTCCATAGGTCGGCCGTAGTGTTTTTCAATTGTGATGGCTTGGTTAGCCAGTTCCATGACTTCAGCATCACTAAGTGAAAATTGACAAGAGTCTTCAGGGGCAATATCAACGATATCGACTTGTTTACCATGAGCCAAGTCGTCTGAATAAATCATTTTTGTGAGTTTACTACCAATATTGCGACGCAATACTGCAGGTTTGCCGGCACTTAATGTCGGCTTATGCACATAAAATTCGTCTGGATTGACCGCACCTTGCACAACCATTTCACCCAAGCCATATGAGCTGGTGATAAATACAACGTCCTCAAAACCCGATTCAGTATCAATACTAAACATTACACCCGACGCCGATAAGTCACTGCGCACCATACGTTGTATGCCTGCCGACAAGGCCACGCCTTTATGATCGTAGCCTTGGTGGACACGATATGAAATGGCTCTATCGTTAAATAAGGAAGCAAAAACATGTTTAATCGCGACTAGAACCGAATCATAGCCTTTTACATTCAAAAACGTTTCTTGCTGGCCCGCAAAAGAAGCGTCGGGCATATCTTCTGCAGTTGCAGATGAGCGCACTGCAAATGAAGCATTTTCGCCTGCATCAGCCACAAGTGTTCCAAAAGCACTTTTAATTTCATCTTCTAGCGTTGCCTGAAATGGCGTATCTAGTATCCACTGTCTAATTTGACTGCCCGCTTGTGCGAGTGCGTTAACATCGTCAACATCGAGCTCGTCTAGCAAGTTATATATTTTAGCTTCAACACCACTTTTTTCTAAAAATTCATTAAACGCATATGCCGTTGTCGCGAAACCACCTGGCACTTGCACACCTGCATTTGATAAGTTTGATATCATTTCCCCTAAAGAAGCATTTTTGCCTCCTACACGGTTCACGTCATCCATACCTAATTCTTGATACCAAAGAACATACTCTTGCACTGTAGGGCCTCCAAAAGCGCTATAAAATGAAAATGCCAGCCAATATAAGACTATAGTTGTATACTTTCACAAACTATTACAAAAGCCTAAATCGTGCTAGCTTAGTAGAATGTAGATTGTAAATTGGCTTTCTAGTGAAAGTAAAATTTATTTTTTTTCGTAATTAAATTACAACATTGTTAAGGAATTGTATTGCGCACCGCTTTTTATATTTCAGACGGCACTGCTATAACCTCAGAGGTTTTTGGACACGCTCTTTTATCACTTTTCCCAGTAGAATTTGAACATATTACCGTGCCATTTGTTGAAACCGAACAACATGCCCACGAGGTAATTAAACAAATAAAGCAAGCATACGAAGAAAGTGGCGACAGACCGCTGGTTTTTTATACTATGGTGAATGTAGACATTGGTCGAATAATCAGCAATTCGCCAGGGATCAATTACAATTTTCTTGACCAATTTGTCGCGCCACTTGAGAAAATCATCGGCGTACCATCAAAACCTCAAAAACACCGTACGCATTCCATCCATGAAAAAACCTATGATATTAGAATTGAAGCGGTTAACTACGCATTAGCAAACGATGATGGCTCTAACCTAAAGGATTACCATGAGGCAGATATCATACTGGTAGGTGTGTCACGTTCTGGCAAAACCCCAACGAGTTTGTATCTCGCACTACAATATGGCATTAAAGCCGCTAATTACCCATTTACCGAAGAAGACATGGGCGACATTCTTAAATTACCGCCCGCATTGAGGCGATTTAAAGAAAAATTATTTGGCTTAACCATTAGTGCCAATCGCTTACATGCTATACGTTCTGAGCGTAGAGCGAACAGCCGCTATGCTTCGATGCCGCAGTGTCGAATGGAATTACGAGAAGTAGAAAACTTATACAGAAAAGAAAAGATACCGTTTTTAGACAGTACAAAATTTTCGGTAGAAGAAATATCGGCGAAGATCCTTGCCACAACGGGCTTGCAACGCAAGAAATACTGAGCACAAAAATACCTGAATACCGACGCAAAACTGTCGCAATCGACTATTCAGGTTTGGCTCTTCCACCGGTGACTTTGTTCGCTCGCCCCTCTTCTTTTGCTTTTTGAGCACGAAGTTTTCTAACTTCTTTGGGATCGGCAATGAGCGGACGATATATCTCGATACGATCGCCCTCTTTCAGCTGAGTATCTAATTTGGTGGTTTTATACCAAATACCTACTTTATTTTGGCCTAAATCAATATCAGTATGCGTAACAAGAATACCCGATTGCTCGATAGCCTCTTTGACTGTACATGGCTGTTTAACCGACAAACTTAACAAAGTCTGCTTATCAGGTAATGCATAGGTTATTTCTATGCTGAGATTTTTTGAATGTTCATCAAGCGTCGCTTCAGTCACGATTTGTACACCTCTTTAGCTCGCTCACTAAAGGCTTTAACCATATTGTTGGTCAGCGTCTTAAATATTTTACCAAAGGCCATATCAATAAGTTTGCTACTAAACGAAAACTCTAAATCTAATGCAATTCTGCACGCTTCATCTGACATTGGGCTAAATGTCCAGCCACCTTGTAGTCGCTTAAAAGGACCATCATGCAACTGCATCTCAATACTACGCGCGTCGGTAAGCGTATTTTCGGTCAGTAAAACTTGTTCAATGCCACCTTTTGCCAATACCATTTTGGCGAGCATTTTATCTTCACTTTGCGCTATCACTTCACTTAATTTACACCCAGGTAAAAAGTGTTGATACGCATTAACATCATTCACTAAATCGTACATTTGCTTAGCGCTGTATGGCACCAAGGCGTTTTTACTTATTTTTGGCATTATGTTAGTCGATATGTGTCTTTAGGTTGTTCAACAAATTGCTTAATCACTAATAATAATCCTTTCCTCATACAATGCTCAATAAAAAGATTAAAAAACTGGCAAGATACTGTTTACTATATTGTGCTTGGTGTGAATTTTTTGGACTATTTCCCAAGTATCGTTTCACCTTGCCTGCTTTGCAGGTATAATAAGCCTATGAAAAAGAAGCAAAATAACAACAACACAATAGCGCTTAACAAAAAGGCGCGCCATGAGTTTCAGTTTATCGATAAATTTGAAGCTGGCATGGAATTACAAGGTTGGGAAGTCAAGAGTATTCGTGCTGGCAAGGCTAATATTACGGATGCCTATGTGTTTATAAAAAATGGCGAAGCATATGTTTCAAACATTAGCATTCAGGCCTTAACGCAAGCCTCTTCTCATGTTATCTCTGATCCAACACGCGTGCGCAAACTTTTGCTCAAAAAGCGAGAAATAGAGCAATTGATGGGTGGTTTAGACCGACAGGGCTTAACGATAATTGCCACGGCTATGTATTGGAAAGCATGCTGGATAAAGCTAGAAATCCAACTTGCACGCGGTAAACAAGAACATGACAAACGAAATGATATAAAAGACCGTGATTGGTCAAGGCAAAAAGAACGGATAATGAAGCATGCCTGATTGTGTGTGCTTGTCCGTGATTGAGCATAGTTGTGGCTAGCGCGCGTGAAAATTAAGCGTGTACAAAGAACTTCTCATTTACAATGTAATTTAATTGAAATATAGCGCTGTGCCTTTGAGCCTTCGTTATGTTATGATCACAAAACACTGGGGCTGCTCTGGATTCGACAGGATTCAATGATGCTTGAGGTGCATGCGGAGGTGCGGTTTGCCTCCTTAAAAAGCCGCAAAAAAATAGTCGCAAACGACGAAAACTACGCACTAGCAGCTT
>CAYURD010000110.1:0-12423 GCA_964446865.1 uncultured Glaciecola sp. | reverse complement strand
TGACTGTCTATAAATCGCTTTATTTCACTTGCCTCACTGGCTTGAACATAGGTCATGTTTATCGGACATCTTCCACTGCTTTACGTCAGTTGAAATGCTAACGCCCTTTCGCTTTTCAGATTTCACTATCAATATAACGTGTTTTGCCGTGATAGCAAAATCTTTACCATTGACTCGTGCAACAAATCCGTTGCCAACGCCTAGATGATGGTCGTTTTTACTGTCGACAGATACGTTATTAACTAGCGAAATTTGCTTTTTGGAACTTGCAGAAGCGATAGTAACGCTATTTACCAAGAGACTTATAAGTGAGAACAAAAATAGTAGTTTGCGCATTTGCTTTGTTGGATCCGGATTATAGATATAGTTGAGGTGACTTACTTGTAGCATTGCTTGTAGCGGTGCTCAATCGTTTCGGGGCGAAGTTGCGGTTTCACGGGATGAAATAAAAGATAGTCAAGCGACATACATAACTCAAGGCCGACTGACTACCTTAAATTCTAAACTCATTAATTACTCAAGCACTAAGCCAAACCTATCCCATCTAAGCCCTTCTTCACCATTTGACATCCATATTTGCGAAGCTTTACCTACCACATCCTGAAGCGGCACCGTACCAAAATAGCGTGAATCCTTGCTATTACTGCGCGAATCTCCTAATAAAAAGACTTCACCATTGGGCACGATAAACTCCTCCATTCCTTTGTCATAACGCTTATGCCACTGCACGCGATACTCGATATTGCCGGCTTTTTCAGTCATAAGGGTCATGTTTCCCGCTTGCTGTGGCGTACCCACACTTAAAGGCATTGAGTTCACAAATACTTGTTTATCTTTAATGCTGATGCGGTCACCGGGTAAACCAATAATTCTTTTTATGTAATATATGGTGCGGTCGTTAGGATAGACAAAAATAGCAATATCACCTCTTTGTGCAGCATGCGCACAGCCAATACAATTGTAGTTTTTATTAGAAAATAAAACATCGCCCGGCAATAAAGATGGGGACATCGCCGTGGAGGGCACTTCAAAGGACTCAAGCAAATTAGCGCGCATATATTCGCTGATACTAGGCGAAATATAGAATACAGCGCTTAAAAATATGATGGTGTAGACAGCGGGTAATTGCCAGTCTTTGACTTCGTAGTATTCAGCCTTTTTAGCACTTTTCCAAGCATTTACAATCGCATAAATCCATATGCCACCGTTAATTAGAATGGTTAACAGCAAGAGCACTAAGGTCATACTACTCGGTAGCCCCAAACTTACCCACAAAACCAAAGGTATTGTCGCCAAACTAAAGGCGATAAATACAAATAAGCCTCGGTTTGCATCACCGTTATAAAGTTGCCCAAAGCCAGGTAATATAAGTGACATACAGGCTGCCAATAATGGCTTTCTAGGTTTTATTTGATTCATATTTATTCTCCTTTTTTTAACCAATATTGGCTATGTTCCAAGCGCCAAATACAAGGGCTAAGGTTTGAGTGATTGCTGGGATACCACCACTTATTAAAGCGAGCCACTGCCACCATGTGACTTTGGTATTTGCAGTGTTATCAACATTATTGCTTATGCCATTAATTGAGTTCATAACGCTTTGTGTAAAATCCGCGGGTGGTTTCACAATATCGCTGGCTTCCAGGACCTTATCTAATTCAATGTCGGTCATACTTTTTTGAATTTGCTTATTCATGGTTAATACCTTCATTTAAGGTGGATTTTAATTGTTGGCGAATACGGTGAAGACGAGATTTAACTGTGCCTACTGGAATTCCTTCTAGTTCACCAATCATACTTAGATCAAATTCTCGAATGTAAGCAAGCGACAAAAGGCTGCAATCATCTGCAGATAAAGTCTTTAAGGCTTGCAAAAGGCGCTGCTGTCGAGCATCTTCGCTTAGATCGACATGATGCTCATTATTGCCGCTTTGCTCAGGAGTCTTTTGATGCTTTGTATTAGCTAGTTGCTGCTCAAGATAGTACTTTTGCCTGTGCGTTGCTCGTTGCAACTCGTTTATTGCCAGACGGCGAGCGATCGTAAATAACCAAGTGATAATCGCAGAACGATTAGGATCAAATTGTTCGCGTGCAAGCCAAGCGCGTATAAACGTCTCTTGTGCGACTTCCTCGGCAACGGCTTGAGACAATCCCATTTTCCCTAAGTAAGAAAATAACGGATGTTGAAAACGTTCCACAAGTAAGGAAAAAGCTTGTTTGTCTCCTTGCCTGATACGATTAATAATACTCTTTTCCACACGTTTACCTGTTTTAGTATTACTGCTTATACAGGCGAAAAGCACGCCGGTTCATGCTTTCTCATTATAATATGAAATATTTTTATATTTCTTTTTTATGTTTTAGGGCAAAGCACACGTTAGTAGTATTATAGGCTTTCGAAGATATGGAGTTTAGCCGAATTGAATAATGGTTAAATATGGAGATAAGCACTTCAATTTTGGCATTTACTATCAAATATGATAGCGTACTAGTAGAAGGTACTTTATTAACAACAACAAGGACGAAAAATGAAATCATTTGGTATTTATTTACTCTTAGCAGGTATAGGCTCTATACTTTTGAACCAATTTGGCTACGAATTTAAGCTTCTAATGTGGATAGATAATTGGGGCGAAAACATTGGTTGGGCTATACGAGGCGGTGCGATTGTGATTGGCGCAATAATGATTGCAGTCGGTATGAAACAAGAAAAGCAAGCACCCACTGAACCCCAAGAAAGCTAGTCACTTTATTTTCTACACAAGTGTTCAAGCAATGCTTGTGTATTCTTTTCTTCGTAACTTTTCACTAAATCCCCAAGCTCAACAATCATACTGACAGACGTCATCAAAGCAACTAATCAAGTTTGTTGTAGTGAGCCGTTCACTTTTGAACAGCTTGCGAACAAGTGTTCGATATCGAACGATGTGGCTTCTTAGTAACACTCCCCAAAAAATCTATCTCATTGTTAAGTATAGCAAATTTTTATTTTTCTTAGTTGGCACGTAATCTGTAATAGAAGAAATAAGATAATTGGTATAAAACAAAACACGAGACAGAACACTCAATGGATATCCCACTTTCCAATCAACGCATAAATCAACAAAAGAAAGTGATTTGGTTAAAATCCTTGTCGGCCCTTTTAATCTTTGCCCTGCTCGCTTATGCAGTAAACTGGGTTTTTAGCCCATCGGTTAAGCGAGACAAACTGCGCACCGCTAAAGTATCAACACAAACAATATCTTCAACAATTAATGCTGGTGGCTTAGTTGTGCCGATTACTGAAGAATCGATAGCAAGTGAGACCGCTAGCTTTGTCAGCAGAGTATTTGTGCTGCCAGGTCAACGCGTCGAAAAAGGCCAAAAATTACTTCAATTAGACACGCAAAAAATCAATCTTGAAATAGACAATATCAACGAAAACGTTGCGCTAAAAAACAGCCAAATCAACACAAAAAAACTACAAATTGGGAAAGATTTGAATGACATCAACAGCCGCATCGAATTACTCGAAGTCGACCTAGAAAGCCGAATTACCAAACTCGACAAACTCAATCAACTCAAAGAAGTTGGTGCCTTTTCAAGCCAAGATCTCTTAGAGGCGCAGCTCAACGTGAAGCGCACCACAATAGAAATGCGCCAGCTACACCAGTCTATCGCCGATTTACGCTCAACCACCCAAGCAGAAATTGACACACTCGAGCTTGAAAAAACGATTTTGCTTAAATCTTTAAAAGAACAACAAAGACTGCAACAAGCAGCCTCGGTAATTGCTACACGAAATGGCGTAGTGAGTTGGATAAACCAAGAAGAAGGCAGCAGTGTGAATGCCGGCCAAACAATTGCGAAAATTGTCGATGATTCTGAATTTAGAATTGAGGCCACTTTGTCAGACTTTTATGCCTCGCAGCTTGTTCCCAATATGAAAGCAGAAATAAACTACCAAAACCAAACCTTAATTGGCAAGTTAACTGACCAAGCGCCTACTATCGAAAACGGGGTAATGAAACTATCGATAGCGCTTGATCGGCCTAACAACGATTTATTAAGAAACAACTTGCGTGTGGATGTTGGCTTGGTCACTAAGACTTTACCCAACACGCTGGCCCTCAATAAAGGCCCTTATGTTAGCGGTAGCGGCATCCAAGATGTATTCGTCATAAAAGACAACGTTGCTTATCGCACGCAAATTGAAATTGGCCACGGCAGCGCCACCATCCATCAAATAAAAAGCGGTCTGAAAGAGCACGACGAAGTGATTATTTCAGACGTATCCGATTATCTACACTTAGCAAAATTTGCTGTTAACTAAAGGAATAAAACATGCTAACACTACAAAACGTGAGTAAGTCATTTCAAACAGACAGAATTGAAACCATCGCACTATCTGACATTAATTTGCACATTGATAAAGGCGAATTTGTCTCGGTAATGGGTCCTTCGGGCTGCGGTAAAAGTACATTGCTTAATATTATGGGTTTATTAGATGAGCCAAGCGATGGGACAGTCGCAATTGATCAGAAGGCGATAGAATCTTATCAAGATAAGCACATTACAGGTTTACGCAATAGTAAGATTGGTTTTATCTTTCAAAGCTTTCATCTTATTCATGATTTAAAAGTGATTGATAACGTTGAGCTTCCTTTGTTATACAGAAGCGGTTCCACACCTAAGATATCGTCTAAAGAACGTAGGCAAATGGCAACAGCTGCCTTAGAAAAAGTTGGTTTGTCGGCCCGAATTCACCACTACCCAACCCAGTTAAGCGGCGGTCAGCAGCAGCGTGTCGCAATTGCGCGAGCAATTGTCAGCCAACCCGAAATACTACTCGCCGATGAGCCCACCGGCAACCTCGATAGTCACATGGGTGATGAAATCATGAAGCTACTGGAAGATTTACATACCCAAGACAATGTCACAATTGTAATGGTGACCCACGACGACCAAATGGCAAAAAGAACCCAGCGCATTATTCGAGTATTTGATGGGCAATTAATTGCATAATTTTTTTAAATATAAGTAAAGGAATTTAAGATGCTCAAAAACTATATTCTTACCGCATGGAAGGTCTTTTTAAGGCGCAAGTTTTTCACGTTTATTAACCTATTTGGCATTAGCCTAACCCTTATGGTACTTATGGTCACTAGTACTATTGCTGATGGATATTTTTATCCATCGGGCCCTGAAAAAAATACTGACAACATGCTAATGATCCAGCGCTTGGTCGTGACCAATGATGAACAAAATTATACTTTTACAGGCGGTCTTGGATACAAATTTATCCAAGACAATGTAAAAAGACTACAAACCCCTGAAATGATGTCTATCAATTCAGGGGCGCGTTCCACCTCCATTTTTCATGAAGGTGTTAAGCGCACATTGCTAGTGAAAAAGACGGATGCTAACTTTTGGAAGATACTAGATTTTGAATTTGTCGATGGTAGAGGGTTTGATGATAACGAGTGGACGAACGGGGAATTTGTAGCCGTTATCAACGCGCAAACCCAAGAACAGTTATATGGCGGTAACTCTGCGATAGGACAAAAGCTTTCCTTTGGCAATCAGACCTTTACCATTATTGGTGTAGTGCAAAACGTGTCGGCAATAGAAGAAGTCTCACTGTCAGATATTTGGGTACCATATACAACAAATGCGACAAACGATTACAAGCAAGAAATAGGCGGAGAATGGGGCGTAATTTTGTATCATTCTAACCCCGAAATTTTGAAAGACGCTAATAAAGAATATATTAACCTACTTAAAAATGACCTTAAATTAGATGCTGAAGCAACCTATAGCAAAGCCTTTAGCGGTGCATTCAACAAATTGGAATTGCTCTCGCGCGAAGTATTTTGGGAGGAATATAGCTACAAGACATATGTTGGGCTTTTTATTTCGGTCATCACGGGAATGGTTTTTATATTCATGTTGTTGCCAAGCATCAACATGATTAATTTGAACGTTAGCCGAGTTATGGAACGATCTTCAGAAATTGGTGTACGCAGAGCATTTGGGGCATCTAAAGCACAGCTGCTTATGCAATTTATCATAGAGACTATTTTAATCACTCTGGTTGGCGGTGTCATTGGCATGCTTTTAAGTATCTTTATGTTAAACAGCATCGAAGCAAGTGGCATTATTCCTTACATGCAGTTTTCATTTAATCACCGAGTATTCTTAGTAGGCCTAGCACTTATATTGATATTTGGCATTATTTCAGGCGCCTACCCTGCTTATAAAATGTCTCGTCTTAGCCCTGTGGCAGCGCTTAAAGGAGCAATATAATATGTGGTTACATCTACTTAAAATGATTTGGAACAGAAAGCGCACCAACAGCTTAATCATTCTTGAAGTTGCGATTGCTTTTGTGGTTGTGTTTGCTATTTCAGTGCTAACCATTCGCAATTACACGCTCTATCAAATTCCATTAGGATACAGTTACGAAAATATGTGGCGCGTACAAGTTATTCCTTCTAGGACATGGGATGACAAAGACGAGCAAAGCCTTATTCAGCTTATCAATGCGGTTAAACAACTGCCTGAAGTAGAAAAGCTCAATTTATTAGCAAACCCTACTTTTAGAAATTGGAGCTCTACTCGTAATAGTGAGGTCAATGGTCGAAGGCTTCAATTTGTGTTGAATCGTTTTGATGACAGTGCCCCTCAACATTTCGATATGACCTTACTCGAAGGACGTTGGTTTGGCGAGCAAGACAGCAATCAAAACTACGACCCTGTAGTTGTTAATCAAGAATTTGCTGAGCGCTATTTCCCAAATGAGTCCGTGATAGGGAAAAATATCGCCAGTGATGAAAAAAGCAGTCGCAGCGACGATTCAAATGGCGCCACTGCGCCCAAAGAAACGCGAGAAGAACGCATTGTGGGTGTATTTAAGGACTTTCGGCAGTTTGGTGAGCTCTCGCCAATTACCCCTTACGTTTTTTACCGAACGGAATTTAAAAAGCCTGATAGGGTATTAGGTCTTGAGCTGACATTAGATAATAGCATCGACCCTGCTTTTGAAGAACGTTTATTGGAGATGCTTAAAAGGCTTGCACCAGAGTTTAGCTATTCCTTTACTTCTTGGTCTAATAATCGCGAAAGCCAGCTCAGGCAAACGCTTATGCCTTTTACTATATTGGGGATTATTGCTAGCTTCTTGATACTCATGGTAGCAATGGGCTTATTTGGTGTACTTTGGCAAAACGTCACTAGCAGAACGCACGAAATTGGTTTAAGGCGAGCGCTTGGCGCGACCAGCATGGGTATTCATAAACAAATTATTACAGAGCTGATTATTGTTACTCTAATGGGGATTAGCATCGCATTTGTTGGCTTGGTTCAACTACCTATGCTAGGCATATTTCAAGAACTTAACTGGGTTCTTTTTTGGAAGAGTCTATTGGCAGCCCTGCTATTTATGATAACGTTGGCAGGAGCGTGTGCATTTTATCCTGGCAAAATTGCTACAAGCTATTCACCGTCACAAGCCCTGCATTATGATTAAGAGTAAAGCCAAAACAAATATGTACAATGTCGATAAAAACCTAAGCTTTAATTTTTGGGGTAGTAGCGAATGAGTTATCGCCCCAATCCAGCATCACACATATTACTAGTAGACGACGATCCATCCGTTAACGCGTCAATTGCGATGCTGCTTAAACAAAATGGATTTACCGTTTTATTGGCAAGTAATCCCAACGAAGCACTTGAAATATTGCAACAACAAGGCGTAAGTTTGGTTGTCCAAGACATGAATTTTTCGCGCAATACCAGCGGAAAAGAAGGCATGGACTTGTTGCATCAAATCAAAGGTGACTTTCCAGATTTACCTATTATTTTGATGACCGCGTGGGGCTCAATCGAACTAGCCGTTGAAGGTATTAAACAAGGTGCCGCTGATTTTATTACCAAGCCATGGGATAACCAGCAACTTCTGCGAACCATCACGACTAGTTTAGCTTTGCATGAAAGCGAACCCAAACAAGCCAGCACTCGCCAAATGCTTGACCAAAAGCATGACTTCTCTATGATAATTGGTGAAGACCCTGCCATGGTCGAAGTTTTGTCAAAAGTCGCTCGAGTAGCCGCTACCGATGCGTCGGTGCTTATTTTGGGAGAAAGTGGCACAGGCAAAGAACTCATCGCCGATGCCATACACCGAAACTCGAAACGACATGACAAAAACTTTGTTAAAGTCAACCTGGGCGGTATGAACGCGACCTTGTTCGAAAGCGAAATGTTTGGGCATAAAAAAGGCGCCTTTACCGACGCCAAACAAGACCGAATAGGACGCTTTGAGCTGGCTACCAACGGGAGTATATTTTTAGACGAAATTGGTGATTTAGATCCCAGCTCTCAAGTCAAACTACTAAGAGTATTACAAGACCAAAGTTTTCAACCCGTAGGCTCATCTATCAGTAAAAAAGCCAACGTAAGGGTAATATCTGCAACTAACAGAGATTTAACTGACATGGTCGGCAACGGCAGTTTTAGAGAAGACTTGCTATACCGAATCAACTTAATTGTATTGAATATTCCACCACTTCGACAACGTCGTGGCGATATTGCGGCGATTGCGATACAGCATTTACATACCATCGCCAAAACATATAATATCGAGGATATAAGCCTAAGCGAAAGCGCCATCGGCTGGTTGACTCAACAGCCTTGGCCTGGCAACGTGCGCGAGCTCACGCAAACGATTGAGCGCGCTGCCTTAATGGCGAACTCACCTGAATTAACTCTCAAAGACTTTAGCGAACAAAAACTGAATACCAGCAAGCTTGAATATGAAGCAAAAGAGCTGCCGGTTGGCGATTTAACGCTTGATGAAATGGAAAAGCTTATGGTCGTGAAAGCCATCAAAGCATACAACAATAACCTGTCAAAAGTAGCAGAAGCATTAGGGATAAGCAGAGCCGCGTTGTATCGAAGAATAGAGAAACACGGCATTTCTGTATGAGTTTAAAAACGCAGCTCTACCTTGTAACGGCTTTATTGCATATTTTTTTGTTCAGCGTAGCGCTCTTTTTTTTCGAGGAATTAGGCAGTTATATCGTACTGGTCGAAGCGATTCTTGTGCTAAGTGCCTTTTGTTTTATAGCCTTAATCAAAAAAGCGATGCAGCCATTAAACTATGTCGAGACTTTTTCTAAACTCATCAAAGAAGAAGAATTCACGGCTCGCTTTAGCGAACAAAAACAAAGCGACCTAGACCAGTTAATACAACAGTTTAACGTTATGCTAGAAAAGCTGCACCACGAAAGACTAGCCATAGGTGAGCAAAAGGGTATATTCCAAAAGCTCATGGCTGAGTCACCTATTGGAGTAGTGTTGCTTGACTACGAAGGTCATATTACCGATATCAATCCCGCGTGCGAAAAACTCCTTGCCATTAGCAAAGAGCAGGTATTTGGTAAAAATCTCCCACAACTCGCCAATAGTCAAATCAAGTATTTACGCGACATTGAAGTAGACAGCCATCAACTGATAGAGGCTGAGCAAGGACGCCAGCTTAAAGTAGCGCACTACGTCATAAGAGACCGAGGTTTTAATCGCTCTTTTTATATGCTGTACGAACTGACTAATGACATAGTACAGTCGCAGAAACTCGCCTACGAAAAGCTTATTCGCCTAATGTCACATGAGGTGAATAACACCATCGCCATTACTAATTCACTGCTTGAAAGCTGCCTTCACTACAAAACGCAATTAGATGCAGATTCCGGAGGCGATTTTGACGATGCTATTAACATAGTGATTAAGCGCAGCGAGAGCTTGAATAAGTTTATGCAGGCCTACGCCAGTGTCGTGAAGCTCGAAAAGCCGATTAAGACCAGCTTCAACTTATCAAAAATGCTACAAGATTTGGGCACGCTGTTTTTCGCACAATGCGACAAACTAAATATCAAGATTAGCGTTAATGCAAAAGATGACATCAACATTGTGGCAGATGCCAACCTGCTCGAACAAGCACTCGTTAACCTTATTCAAAATGCAGTAGAGGCCATCGGTGAAAACGGCGAAATTATAATTGATTTAACACAATCTCAATCCGAAAAAGTACTAAAAATAAGCGATACTGGCTGCGGCATCAACAGCGATATAGAGCGCCAGTTATTCACGCCATTTTTTACCTCAAAAGAGTTTGGTCAAGGTGTTGGTTTAATGTTGGTTAGAGAGATATTAAGATTGCATGATATTGAGCATTCTCTTAATAATCGAGAAGATAAAAAAGGAGCGGTTTTCACTTGGGTAATTGAAGACCGCTAAAACGCTATTTACCTTCCTATTCCGCATTAAAGAACTCTACTAAAAAAATTGACAAAAAAGTATCACACTCAAGCCTCTTTGTGGCGGAAAGCGGAAGTAAGAAATTCGTCCTCTTTAGGCAGGTTTCAGGTTAATAACGGACTAAACACTTGCTACGAAGAATCGTCATTACCGTGAAAACGGTAACCTCGTAAAAAGCACGCTGAACTTGTTACAGCGCTGATTGTGCGAGGTTCCCACTTTCGTGGGAATGACGATTCTTCGTTGTAAACTTATGGCAGCAACACGTCAAAACAGGCCGAAAACGTTATTTCAGCTATCAACAGCAAAGCCCCTTTACGGGAGAAAAAAAATTGCGCGCTCGTTGTTCGAAAAGTGCTTATGTGTTACCACGCAATTTAAGGAAAATATGGCTGCATTCTCCAAAATTAGGGCATTATTGCCCTCTCTGTCACAAAGTGAAGACAAACTGGCGTCTTTTATTCTAGCTAGCCCAAGTGCACTGCGAGACCTATCTTCACAAAAGCTGGCCAGTAAGGTGGGGGTGAGCCAAAGCAGTGTTGTGAAGTTTGCACAAAAGCTAAAATACAGCGGCTATCCTGCGCTTAAACTGGCAATCTTAGACGATATCAGCAATGCCAATGCTAATCACAACCAACTGCATGGCAGCGTTCGTATAGAAGATGACTACGCCACCACTTCGCAAAAACTGGTACAAAGTAAAATTGCAGTATTGCAGCAAACGCAAAGCCTGAATGACCAAAAATCGCGAAGTGTGGTGCAGGAGTTTAGGGAGGATTAGTTGAAGATCGAGTGTCATAGTGAACGATCGTTTTTGTGAGACACAATCCAAACAGTTAAATTGTGTGCTTTAAGTAACCCCCATCAAAATTGTAATACCGCCGCCCAATAACTCAACGCCAATAGCTATTAAGAAAAACCCCATAATTTTAGTCATTGCGTCGATACCGCGTTGTCCTAGAAATCTAACAACTTTGTTTGAGGCTGATAGAACTAACCAGCATATAATTGACGCTATTGCGATACCTGCAGCCACTACTGAGTAACCAATGATTTGTCCTTGTGTGGTTTCGATTTGCCCAACCTCTGCTGCAATAGCTATCACCACTGAAATAGACCCTGGGCCGCTAAGCATTGGCATTGCTAAAGGTACGAAAGCAATGTCTGCGGCATCTTGTTTGTTAATTTCAGATTGTTGCGGAGCTTCTGGTGGTGGAAATAGCATTCTAAATCCAATATACAAAATGATAAGTCCGCCAGCGATTTTGAGCGAAATAATAGAGATACCAAAAAATCCCAGTAAAAATACACCTGCTAGCAAAAACATAGTAAGCAAACCAAACATATATAGGCATGCTAGTGTGGCGGTTTTGCGTCTTTCTGCCTTATCGAAACTAGCGGTTAGTGATAGAAACATAGGCGCGGTAGAGAAAGGATTAGCGATAGGTATTAAAGCACCTATGACCAAAAGCACGTAGCTTATTAGTTCTTCAGCGTATTCCACAAAATTACTCTTTATTCTTTTATTGTATTCATTACTGTAGCATATTCAAATGGTTATAGCATTGTGATGGTTAATTTTCACAGTAGCGTTGGGAGATTCCTACCTTCTTAGAAATGGCGGGGCAAACGTAAAGCGGCAACTGTGTCTGAAGTGAAAAAAGCTAAAAAAAGCGGAATAAAGAACGCTTAGTAAAAAGCTTAATAATTTAGTCACTTCGTTATAAGCGCTTTCATTGCAAAGATACTTGCCACAGCATGCACCTAACAAACAGGCATAGTGGCAAGTCATCTACAACATCATAAGGAGAAGAGCAGTGGAAATTTTCGGTATATTAACAGGCGTCACGTTTATTGTTTTTATGGTGTTTGTAGCCCCAATTTGGTTAATCTTACATTATAAAAGCCGAAAGCAAGTCAGCCAAGGTTTGTCGGATACTGAACTTCGTTCGTTACAAAATCTATCTGAAAAAGCAGAAGTCATGGCAGATAGAATCGAGACACTAGAGAGCATACTTGACGCAGAGTCACCCGACTGGAGGAATAGAGCATGAGACGCAAAGAACTATTTCGAATTAAAGCTATTTACTACCCAATGTTACAGCTGCTTTTCAGTATGGTTTGATG
>CAYURD010000109.1:0-12514 GCA_964446865.1 uncultured Glaciecola sp. | reverse complement strand
TAATCAGTGAGTAAACCAAGCTCTTTCTGTTTTTTCTTACTAAGCCCGTTGGCAACTAGTCTGTACGATTCGGTTAAATAGTAAATAAGCTCTTCATCTAAGTCTTCAGCTAGCGCGGCAGCGTCGTATTGCTGTATCCACAGCATTCCTCGTGACGCAAGATACGGTGCGGGTCGGTAGCCAGGTTTTTCGTTTAAAAAATGAAAATTCATTTCAGAGGTTTTAAATGAAATCCCCATCTTTTCGTGCTTGTCGATGTTAGCAAGTGAAAACACTTTACCACCTACTTTCCAAACGTGTGAGCCACCCCATTGAACAACGGTAGTTGTCGCAGGTAAGGCTTTGCAAAACGCATTAAACTGTTCAATATTCATGATAAGAACTTATAAAACTCGATTACTTTTTGCAAGACTTAAATTACAACATACGTCCAACTATAGTAAGGTAAACAAGCCTTTGTCACTATTTGTTTGTACATGTTGTTTTTGAATGAATGGCGCTTAATTAACCTTGAGGAAAATAGGATGCCAAAACAACAAACGCCTTCACAAAAAAGACTCAATAAAGCTCGTCTTACGGGTATTACGTCTCGCCCATCAGACTTTAAAAAAATCGTCAAACAAAAACCAAGAACATGGAACATTATTTCTCAAGGCGACTCTTGGTTTGATTTCCCTCGCGAGCTGACTAATTTTAAGAACGCCAATATCATGGATCATATTGTCGAAAGACTCTACGGCAATGCTAACTTTTTGCGTTTAGAAAACATCGGAGCCGAAGCAGAATGCCTTGCCAAAGAAGATGAGTTTGAGGATTTTTTGGAAGGTCTAGAGCTTGAAGCAGTTGATTTTGTTTTACTTTCAATGGGTGGCAACGACTATGCGGGCGAAGATGATATTACTCGCCATATCATCCAAGAACCAAGCGGCGATGTAAATGACGTAATGTCATATATTAATATTATAGAATTTAATAACACTATCAAAAAAATCAAAAATTCATTTGAACAACACATCAATGCAGCAAAATTAAAACAGCCAAATGCACATGTCATTACCCATTGCTATGACTACTTTAGGCCCTCAAAAGTCGGTGTCAGGATCTTATGGGAGCTTATCCAAATTATAGGCCCTTGGGTATCTATTGGCATGAAAAACGTCCCTGAGAATATGCAACTTGAGATCGTGAAATGGCTAATGGACACCAACAAAAAGATGCTAGATGAATTAGCTGAGTCACATGATAATTTTTATGTTGTAGATACGCTCGGTACTTTGCGGCCGGGCGTTGATGACGATTGGCTTAATGAAATCCACCCTACTCCAGCCGGATTTGCTCAATTAGCCGATTTAGTATTTGCTCAAATGCGAGAGTTAGATGGAAGTTTGCCTTCTGTTTAGAGGTTCCCGCCTTCGCGTAATACTGTTCACTTTAGCAAAATCATCGTCATTCCCGAGACATCGGGAATCTCCTTGGAACTGATCGATACCGGCTAAGTATTTGTTTTTAGTTAGCTTTGCAATAACATCCACCAGATCCCCGCCTTCGCGAGGATGACGAATTTGGCTTAACCGAACTGTATTACACTAATGTGGGAACCTCGCAACAAACCTTCTAATACTAGCGGTATATCACGCGACGATTTCGCTTTTCAACCACAATAGCGCCATGCACATCACTTCTTTCTGCTCCTGTATAAACGTGTCCACCGGGAGCACTCACAGAGGCATTATCCACTTCATTGCTTGAACGTAAAACCCCAACTAAGCGACCTGAGGCACCGCCTTCTGTCAATTCAACTATACCAACTCCGGGGCAAGAGCCTTGTGCACTATGGATAACCGATACCGGCGCAGGCCCTCTAAAAGCAATCATCAAATACTTACCGTCAGGGGTGCGTTCAAGCAAATCAGGCGCAGGATCGTTTGGCTCTAGCATTGGATCGTCACTAACGCTTTTAGCCATGCATGCACCAAAGCCGTTGCCCTTACCATCTTCTGACGTTAAGTCATAGGTAAAACGAGCAAGATTACTGGTATCAAACACTTCCACCACGTTTCTAATACGATCAACATTGTGTACATATTGTCCGTCAAGCGTTGCCGCTACGCCGTGGGCATCTCGGCGAGTGGTTTGGCTTGGCAGTTGGCCTGTTGGATTACTCGGTAGCACACTGTCTACGTTACCAATGCTTGCTGTGTTACTTGGGTCTTTGTAAGCAAGCGTGGGCACCGGCGTATTTTGAGGAAGGGGTTGGCTATCAAACGCAAAGTCATCTAGCACATACATAGTAAATGTCGATTGAGTCGCACCTGCGGGTGACGCAGATACACCCGCGTTTAGCCACATTTGAGGACCCGTTTGTACCCCACCACAGCCTGCACCGTTAATAACTTGATTGCCATACTCTCCGACTATTCCCATAGGGGTTTTGTCAGTATCAACTACTAATAAACCGCCACCGCCCATGGTGACATACGCTTTGCGGTTTTCGGATGGAATGGGGCAAATAATCACATTATTAGGTCGCCCACCGGCCGCAGCGTCAGGCCCTTGCGTACAACCATTTTCTTTACATACACCGTTAGGCGTTAAATCTGAAAATCCCTCGGCACTATATTCGCCGACTATTCTTCCTTTTAGTTTTCTGCCATGCGCATTTCTGCCTTTAAAAAAGGTGGCCTCTGCGCCTACACTAAGTCCCTTGCCTACGCTCAAGGTCGCGCTTTTATTAAAATAAATATCTCGTATTCTGCCTGAAAAAGTTCTTTTAACATCAATTCGTTCTAAGAGTTTTCCAGCAAGGTTGGCAATGATAATTTGACTGCCATCGGCATTCCAAAACGACATGTGTACATTACGATTAACAGCATTGCCGTTGTCTGCACCAGTGACTCTAAAGAGCGCGAGCGCGTTTCGAAAATGAGTATCAATAACGCCCACATATCCACCAGAAGGTGCAAAAATATTGACTGTCAAATACCGCTGTTGTGGGTCAATCAACATGCCGTGTAAGCGCCCAAAGCCTTGTAAATCAGCTAGAGTATTACCCGTAGGCTGACCGTCAGCATTGTATTCTTTTAAGTCTTGGGGAAATACATCTAGTAAGTCGCATGGGCCTGGCGACGAAGGTCTATCCCTTCTAAAACGGTCACATCCCGAGGGCACTGCATCGGGGCCGCCACTTAACTGAGTGTTAATATCTTCTGAATCCCAAATCCAGATATAAGAACCTTTTACGCCTCGACTGCCTGCATCCGACACAGAATTTGATTGGTCTGATGCCCATACTTCGTAGGCAACATCATCATCAGACTTGCCGCTTGCAAGTACGCCCGCTGCAAAACTTAAGGTGAGGGTAAAAACAACGCCAGATAAGATACTTTTCATTGATTTTCCTTTTTGATCAATTGTTGGTCTAAACGACACCAACTCTGCATTGCTCAAAAGAGAAAACTTCGGACTACATGGTGGACATGTTACAAAAGTGTAAACCAAAGATTGCCAAAATGACAGTTAGTTAAAGAAAGACCGATTGAACTCGCAACCTAAAGCTGTCATTAGGATCCATTCTGGTAAAAGACAACTACTCGTATTCAGGTGTGCGCGCAAACAGCAAGCTATAAAAGTATAGATATAGATTACTTCTTGCAAATTTACTCAATTACTTTTAGTCATGGTGTAGTTGACGTATTACATGCGACGATTTCCACTTTACGTTCTTTCGCGATGCTTAATATCATCTCTTTGTTAGTTTGTAGTCTTATGTCCGTTTTGACTAGCTTTGGTATGTACGAAATGTTTATCTAGTTACTCATTGATAGTTTTGAAACCACTCACTAATTGTTGAAGATTATTTGAAACATTTGCTAATTCTTGAGCGGCTTGTTTAGATTCAAGTGCTGCGCCAGATAATTGTTCGGAAGCATCACTAACTTTCCCTACATTGGCATTAATGATTTGACTAGCAGTCTTTTGTTCACCACTAGCAGTGGCGACCTGATGGTTTATTGTGGCGAGAGATTCAATATTTTTTGAAATGTTATTTAGCCCAGAACTGACACTCTCAACTAGCTCAACTCCTTGCGTTGCCGAATTTGAAGCACGCTCCATAGAGTTCACAGCGTTTTCAGCAACTGTCGTTAAGGTTTTTATTTTATCTTGTATATCTATAGTGCTTTTTTGTGTGCTTGAAGCAAGCGTGCGAACTTCATCTGCTACAACGGAGAACCCTCTTCCGTGCTCACCAGCTCTTGCTGCCTCTATAGCCGCGTTTAACGCTAGTAGATTGGTTTGGTCTGCAATGCCATTTATAACAACCAGCACGTCATTAATATTTTGGACTTCATCTTTTAAGTGGGCAATAGTCGATGCGGATTCATTCACTTCCGCGACTAGTTTATTAATATTGTCAGATGCCTTAGCCGATAAGTCCCTATCTTCAGCGGTCCGCAATTTGGCATCGCTCATTCCTTCAGATGCGTTTTGAGAGTGTTCAGATACGCTCTCAATACTCAAACTAAATTCTCGAATAGCTTCTTTGACATCTTTTGCCTGCTTTAACTGTTCTTGCGCTGCATTGCTTGATTGTCCTGTCGACACTGATAATTCTTCACTCGCAGAGGCAACAATTAAGGAATTTGATTTTACTTCATCTATGATCTCACGCAGTCGATTAACAAAGGTATTAAAGCTATGACTTATAGCGTTCACTTCAGGAGTTGGAGAATCTGGAATAGCATAAGTTAAATCAGCACTACCAGAATTTAGCTTTTTGAAGTATTCGCCTATTTCAACCAACGGTTTAATTAGCTTTGCGGCAAGTATCATTGATAAAATACTAAATACAGTCGTCAAAACAACAACACCAGCCAAGGTAGACGTCGTCATGGTTTTTTCTAATTCATTAATTGAACTAAACGCTTCCTCTTCGTCGATTTCTGCTAGTATTGCCCACTTCAGATTACCAAAAACAACCGGAGAATAGCTCGACAACACTTTTACGCCTCTGTAATCTTCGATGATATCAAAGCCAGAGTTACCCGATAATGCTTGTTTTGCAGAGCTTGAATTAACATTTTGTATCGTAACGGTTGTTTCTTGAGATAGGATTTTATCTATTTCTGGCACATTTAAGCTTTTCATTAAGTCACCATAGGCAGAGGGACTTTCTACGTAAAAGCGGCTCTCGCTTCTAAGTGTTTCATCTGCACCGACCAAATAGACCTCTCCACTTTCGCCAAAGCCGTTATCAACCCATTTAGCATTTTGTATCATTATTTGATTAATAGTATCGATAGGCATCTGGTAAATTAATACAGCTAATAGTCGACTGCCATCATAAATTGGCGTTGAAATAAAGCCTGCGGGCGCTTCATAAGAGGGTTTATATGACTCAAAATCGGTTAAAAAGAACTCTCCATCACTGATTTTTGCACCTTGTTTAAATGCATTTGCTAGGCCAGATAGCTTAAAGGAGCCATCGTTAAGATTGGTTGCAAAATCAACTTCTTTAAATACGCTGTATATGACGTTTCCTTGTTCAGCGTCAACAATGAATAAGTCGTAATAACCAAAAGTATTAACGAAAGAAGCGAAATCGGGGTGGTACTGACCGTGCGCGTCATCATACGCTTGGCCACTACCCGTTGCATTTAGAGAGTCTTTTGCACCAAGCTCAAATTTATTTCTTGCAATGTAATCTGCTTGAAGCGCCGCGGCTCGTTCGCTAAGGGGAGCAATGAGTTGTGCTGAGTTAATGTTCGCGTCGTTTTTGCCGGCGTATACGCGGCCAAACTCTTTATCATAGTACCCTTTTACATCGCTGCGATTTTTGCTGTCTTCATACTGATTTTCATATTGATAAAATGCTGAGGCAAAACTCTTGGTAGCTTGGATTGTCTGCTCGCTCTTTGCCATCACTAGCAATTGGTTCTCAATTGTCGAAAAGTAGTCATCGATTTTACTTTTTACCAATACTCTTTGTGAGGTAAGGTTTTGCTCGACATTATTCAACAATTCAGTTTTCAATTGTTGCTTGGTTATTGACAAAGTAAAAAAACCTAAAATTAATAAAGATAAACCTACGGAAACAGCAATACTTATAGTCCATTTAGCTTTCAACGATAAATTCATTTTTTCCCTTAATCAATCAGATAGTTGGTTTTAGCAAACTTTATTTCTTTGCAATTACATACAGGCTATCGGCAAGCATTGCTTCAGCTTGACAATCAACAAGACGATTATCGGCATTACTCACTATCCCTTAAGCCTAAACCTCATTTTTCTTTATGTTTTAATATTGGTAACTCAATTACTGGGAATGACCATGCCATCTGAACAAGTCGCTAACACCGTCACCGTTTTTTCTACGATATTTCTATAACGTTGCGTGAACTAAAAATAAACGTGCAAAGAGAGTTTAGAATTGCTGTTAAGCGATTATGAATTTGTTGCAGAACTAGATTGAGCGGTAAGTATGATTACTTTTTAGCACTAAGGATATAAAAAACCGCTAAGAGCAAACTGCGCCCTTAACGGCAACACACAACTTTTACTAAAAATTATTTACGTCTTGCTAGTAAGCCTAACGCTGCGAAGGCAAAAATGCCGAAAACAGCTGGTGCACTTACTTGTGCGGTAGTGATATTTAGTGTCGCAGAATGGAAGGCTAAAGGGTCAAAGTTAGAATCATCTTCAACAAACAATTGCCACGATCCTGCGCCAGATATCCCAATAAAATCTGACAAAAATCCCTCTGGCGCAAAAACATTTGAATTAACATCAATCACACTTGCAAGGTCATTAAACAAATCTTGTCCTGCATCCGAAAACAATATATTCACGAAACTAAAATCACCGCGACCTGTAATAAAGGTACTAAATACGCCGGTTTCGAATCTTTCATCGCCCCCGACATTTTCTATTAAAGATACTGACTCACCATTGGGCCCAATGAGAGCAAGACCAATTTCGTTGTTAAATGGGAGGCTTTGTCCCCCGCCTGCGATACAGCCGGTTTCACTGACTTCGAAGGTACATTTGCTGAAAGTAACTGACAAGCTTATGTCGGTAATAATGTTGCTACCTTGAAATAAGGAATCATCGAACACAAAACTTTTTAAACTATTACTACCATCTATTATTTCAAACTCATTGTTTGTAACCGAGACAACGGCCGCAAAGGACGAAAAGCTGCCCATTAGCATTACTGCAAGTACTAACAAATTTTTGTATTTCATTTTTTTTCCTTAAAAATTTCGACTTAGTCAACCATTTGCTCAATGGTGTAAACACAGACGTTTTTAGTTTTCTAATAACAATTACGCCATTAAATTAATAAGGTTGCAGGCAGCTAAGTTTTTTTAAATATTTATGACTGCAATCTAGCTTCGAAATGAGCATTGCTAAAAATTGAGCAATTTGTAGGCTGTTGTGGATACAAATCTGCATATTTATGAATTAAAAGCGCATAAGTAGTATTAATTTGTAAAAACTTTGTTAACCTAGTCAATCGTAAATAAACATAATAAGAAGTGCACACCTATGAAAAAAATCGAGGCAATCATAAAACCCTTCAAATTAGACGATGTACGTGAAGCATTAAGCGAAGCGGGTATTGCAGGACTAACCGTTACCGAAGTAAAAGGCTTTGGTCGCCAAAAGGGACATTCTGAGACTTATAGGGGAGCAGAATACAAAATAGATTTCTTACCCAAAATTAAATTGGAGATTGGCGTGGCCGACGATCAGGTTGACCGCTGTATCGAGATTATCCAAGAAACTGCAAAAACCGGCAAAATTGGCGATGGCAAAATATTTGTCACTAATTTAGAACGAGCCGTTCGCATTCGCACAGGCGAAGAAAACGACGAAGCACTTTAATCACAAAACTTAACACTCATAAAAATAGAACATTTAGTAGAGAACTCGTATGGACAAAATAAATAGCGCCGTAGAAACACTGGTGCAAAGCTCAGACACATTTTTTATATTGATTGGCGCGATAATGGTATTTGCCATGCACGCTGGTTTTGCATTTTTGGAGGTTGGTACCGTTAGGCATAAAAACCAAGTAAATGCCTTAGTCAAAATTATTACCGACTTTGCGATTTCGTGCATCGCTTACTTTTTTATTGGCTATTACATTGCCTATGAAACAACGTTTTTTAGCAGTGCTGCCGAATTATCTGCAAACAATGGTTATGACTTAGTTAAGTTCTTCTTTTTAATGACTTTTGCTGCGGCGATTCCGGCCATCATTTCGGGTGGTATTGCCGAGCGTGCAAAGTTTTATCCGTTTTTAATTGCATCAGGGCTAATAGTCGCGTTTGTGTATCCGTTTTTTGAAGGGATAGTTTGGAATGGTAATTATGGCTTACAAGCATGGTTAGAAGAAGTCACTGGCGCACCATTTCACGATTTTGCCGGTTCAATTGTTGTGCACGGTGTTGGCGGCTGGTTGGCATTTGTTGGCGTGTACTTTTTAGGGCTTCGCAACGGTCGTTTAAAAGATAGTAAGCTGGTTGCCTTTGCGCCATCAAACATTCCTTTTCTTGCACTCGGTACATGGATACTGTGCATTGGTTGGTTTGGTTTTAACGTGATGTCTGCGCAAGCGGTTAACGGGATCAGTGGTTTAGTGGCCATGAATTCATTAATGGCCATGGTAGGCGGGATATTAGCGGCTCTGTTTTTTGGTAAAAATGACCCAGGCTTTATTCATAATGGGCCTCTTGCTGGTTTAGTTGCGGTTTGTGCAGGCTCTGATGTAATGCATCCAATGGGATCATTAGTTGTTGGGCTAGTTGCTGGCTTTATATTTGTAAAAATGTTCACGCTTATACAGCAGTCTAAAAAAATCGATGATGTGTTAGGCGTATGGCCGCTGCACGGTGTATGTGGATTATGGGGCGGCATTGCAACAGGAATATTCGGCTTAGAAGCACTAGGCGGTTTAGGCGGCGTTTCTTTGGTTGCACAGATTATTGGTAGCATTGGCGGTATTGCTGTTGCACTCATTGGCGGCTTTATTGTTTATGGCGCGATTAGTAAAGTGTCTGCGATTAGACTTAGCGAAGAAGAAGAGTATCATGGTGCCGATTTAAGCATCCATAATATTGGCGCCGTCGGTAAAGACTAATACGGTAATCAGTGCTTTTTAGTAACAAGGCGATAGCGATAAAGGTTATCGTCTTTTTTTATAAGCTTATTTAGTTTCTATAAACGCAGCAGTTTCTACCTGAATTCTTAGCTTCATATAGCGCTTCGTCACTGCGTTCAAACGCAACATTAAAGCTCTCGTTGGTACGAACTCGAGTAATCCCAATGCTGACTGAGACCGATACATTTTTTCCATCGTTTAATTCCATTTTACTTTTACTAATTAGTGTTCGTAAGCGCTCACCTAAAGCATGCAATTCTTCTTGCTTTTGGTATTGTGCGATAACAACAAACTCTTCACCACCCCAGCGCGCAAATGTATCTTGCGATCGCAAAGTGTTAATCATTAATTCACTCACTAAAACAAGAACCCTGTCACCACCACTATGCCCAATTGTATCGTTTATCTTTTTAAAATGGTCAAGATCGATTACCAGCACACCAAATTTTAAGTCATTGGACTCTCTTTCAAGATGCTTAGTAATTTTAGCAAGGCCGCGACGATTGTAGGCGCCTGTTAACTGGTCTCGATGACTTTGCTCTTTTACATCTTCATACTTTGAGTTTAGCTTCTTTAAAGTATCTTGCTCTTGCTTGTATCGGTAACTCATGTTCACTAAACGCATCAAGCCTTCAAGAATAATCGTGACAATCCATAAGCTAATAATTGACAAGTATAATTTTTCAGCAGACACCCATTGGCCATAAGCTTCAATGTTATTAATTTTAAATTCGTGTATGCCTATGGGTGCTCGGCTGGTTAAAAGAATCCCTATTTGTACCAATTTATCTAATTGCAAACGACGTTCGTCTCTTGTCTTGTTATTAGAAGAAATCCACCAATCAGCAACACTAATGTCTTCAAATTTTACGTCTATTACCCCGGTAAATTCGCTAGCTTTGATGTAAGCGCCTGCAATTTTTTGACTGTTCATACGCCTTACTTCGCTTTGATCAGCTGCAAGCATTCTCATATTAAAATTGATTTGATCTGTAGGCGCCCCTCCGGGATTGTTATACGTTATTGAAAGACGCAAACCTTCATAGTCTGAAAGATCGATACTTGTAGAGTTAGCATGAAAATCGTTTCTTGGGTTGTCAGGTACAGGATTAGCGTGTTGAAAAGTGTATTCTGCCCCGCAAACTCTTCGCGCGTATTGTGCCTTTATGGCGCATCTAAAGTGAGTTTTTTCTTCATTTAACCAGCTCACTTCTGACTGATTAACGGCATCTATTGAATCAGTAAAAATAGCCGGCTTAGCTGGCATATTGGGAAAAACATTAACCTTTTTTTCAGGTTTAAGAACACTAATACTAATGAGAACAATGCTACCAACAATGGCAAAAATTCGTAGCGAATAGTAACAACGTTTGATCACTTTACTTTCTGACATTAGTTTATTTGTTTATCTGACCGATGCTAGGTTATCGGCAAGTAATCAAAAGCCATAAGAAAAGTAGGCCGGCATACATGTTCGTAGTCCCAAATACCCCAATTGAATTGCTCACTATCCTGGAAATCGCATGATTCGTTTGATCAAGCCTTTATCATCAAACTCTATCGAAATAAGTGATGTGGTCGAATGCTCAATGACGCTGTCTAAATGAAAGGGTTTTACCTTTGCGCTTGTGGTAATTTGCATGAACACATTAGTACGACCAAATATTTCTTTATTTATGTCGACGCGTAAATAATGAACTTCATCATCTAGTTTTCTCATCAATGCTTTTTTTAACTGCGCTTTATCTTTAAATTGAAAGTTACTTTTAACATGGTCGTCAACAAAATCATCAGAAAATAAATGTAAATAAGCGTCAATATCGGCTTCAGAAGCACTAGGCTGAGATTTTGCTGCGAGCTTATTGATAAAGTTCTTAGAAAGTGCTTCAACATCGAGTGTTGCTGCGTATGAATCACACTGTAGTGATATTAGTAGTAAAAAAAGACCGAGGCAGTGTTTCATTTTATTCCTAGTGAACTGGTATGCGTACTTTATTGTTAACACGTTTTAGAGACATTGGCTAATTTAGTACGCAGTACCATCTTTATGTGAAAAGACCCACTTACCCTTATTATCCATGTTGGCTTGTAAATCATCGTCGGGGTATGTGACCTTATCTCCTTGGGAGCGATCGCCTATTTCAAGATAAACAAGCTCGTCATTACTATTATTAATAAGTTGATGACCAACACCTTCCCCAGCTTTAAACCCACAGCAATCGCCTGTTTGCATTGTGTATGTGTGCTCGCCATAAACCAAGGTAGCTTGCCCGCTAATAATAAAGATAAACTCATCTTGTTTACTGTGCATGTGATTAAGCGCAGACACCGCGCCTGGCGCCAAACTTGTTTGATTAACGCCAAAATTACTCAAACCAAAGAAATCGCCCAATTTACGCTTGATGCGACCTTGCATCAGTTCATTAAAAGGTGAAGGGTAAAGCGATTTTTGTGTTTGTTCGGGGATGTTATTGGAATTCATTGGCTGTACAGTCATGCTTGCTCCACTTTTATTGTACTAACTTCTCGTAGAATGAGACGTCGTGTTTCGAGAATGGCGGGTTAGTAATTTACTAATAAACAACGCTAATAAAATCACTATAGTGTTGTTATCAAAAACCCCGCGCCAGTTTGCAATAGGGCTAGGCAAAATGTTGCTATTACGATAGCTAGATAATCCATCTTATAGAAACATCTCACTATACAAGCACTGCTTCGAACGCTTTATCCAAATTAAGAAACACTTGATCTGCACCAGCATCTTTTAGGCCTTTATGATACTTTTCTTCATGTTGAACAGCGTAACAAGTTAAGCCAGCACTTTTGGCGGCTTGCGTGCCTGTACTTGTGTCTTCTACTACTAAATATTCATGTTTATTGAAGCCCATCTTTTTAGCGCATGCTAAATAACCCTCGGGATCGGGCTTATTTGCAGCAACATCATCGCACGAAATTATATGCTGAAAGTAGTGACCAATATTAGTCCGTTGTACAACGCGCAAAATGTCGCTTTTGTGACTGCCCGATACAATTGACATGGGGATCTTTTGGGCGTAAAGCTGCTTTAAGAGCTCTTCTGCAAATGGCATAAATGGCGTATCGACGGTGTCAGCAAGTGCGAGCAGTGCCGCTTCTTTTGAAGCCACTAGTTCTTGTGGCAGTGCAGGTAAAGCATGCCTTGCCAATATAAGCTCAGCATTGCCTAAGGCCGGTACGCCCACAAAGTTTGAAAAGTAGTCATCTTTTGTAAGGGATATACCAAAAGGTTTGATGGCTTCGTTCCAACTTTGAAAATGTAAGAGCTCTGAATCGACTAAGGTGCCATCAAAATCGAAAATGACGGCTTTGAAT
>CAYURD010000108.1:0-12699 GCA_964446865.1 uncultured Glaciecola sp. | reverse complement strand
ATAGGTCTGAATTACCTTGGGCAATTTCAGATGAAGCGTTATTAATTGTGTCGCTTGCTTCTCTAATTTTAGTGATCATATTAGCGAGATTTTCGCTGGTGGTATTACAATAATTTTTAAGATCTTCAAATGTACCACGATAATCGCTAGTCACTCGTTTAGATAAATCGCCTTCACTAAGAGCAAGTAATACATTACTCACTTCATTAAGGCCACTTTCGGTAGTTTTTATCAACTGATTAAGGCCTTGAGCTAAGGTTAGCATGAAGTCTTCTTTGCCTTCTTCATTGATTCGTTTTGTGAAATCACCCGCCAAACTAGCTTCGACAATACTGGCAATTTCTCTTTCGGCGGCCAGCTCTTTTGTTCTGTCCAACCACTCAACGACAGTACCGATTTTATTTCCTTGTGCATCATTGATTGGGTTTGCTGTCAATCTAAAATCTTGCGTGCCGACTTTGATTTCAGTTACAAACTTTTCTGCCATGCGGTCAATGACTTGCTTTTGATGACTTGGGTTTTTATGGAATACATCAATATTCTTACCGATGATATCTGACGCGTCAAAATTAGGCAGCGCCTTACGCAATTCTGATTCAGCCCCTTGCAACATTTTCTCGATAGAGCGGTTCATATAAATAACCTCTCTATCAGCATTCGCAATCATGACGTTGGTTGATGCAGAATCCAGTGCTTCAAGTATTCTTGCAACACGACGTTCTTCTTCAAATATCTCTGTCATATCCAACCATTCAACAGAGTTACCAAGATCGTTTCCATTCTCATCACGAATTGGATTGATGTTTAATTTAAATGTGTAACCGCCAAGCTCTAGTTTCGCCTCATGGACAGACGTTAACTGATCTAGTACTTTGTGCTGATGCGCAGGGTTTGAATGGAAACTATCGATGCGTGTTCCAATAAGTGTTTCCACATTAAACTGAGGTAAATCCTTGCGTATTGACGCTTCACACTTTTTAAGTAACTCGTAAACAGCATCATTCATGTAGGTGATTTCGCGATCCGAATTAGACATCATGAAACACATAGAACTTGCATCAAGCGCTTGTTTTATCTTCGACGCTTCTTGCGACGCCACTGCTGCTTCTTTTAGTTGAGCATTTAAGGCTGACAGCGACTTCTCAATGATACCCATCTCATCTTTGCGTTCAGTATTAAACGTTAGGTTAAAATTATCTTTCGCAATTTCGTTAAATGAGTGGATTAATGTGTTAGCTGAGCTTTTTAATGAGCGAACGATAACAAACCCAATCACACCCGACAGTAAAATCATGCTCAACAATAACACAAGTGTGTTAACTCGTTCAGACGCAGCTTGATCAATTCTATCTTCAATGACTGTATTTAGAACGCCTATACTCGTGTTATGTATATCAAATAATTGATTAATTGCTGTTGAATATTCACTGAAAAAATCACCTGGATTGTAAGTCCCCACATTTTTATCAAGAATTTCACGTTCGGCGGTTGCGCGCAGCCTATCTACCATCTGGGTCAAATTATTAGCTTTTTGAGACGGCCCTCTAAATCTGTCGTCTGCATCTGATGCTGATGTCATGTTGTACGCTAGATCTTGCAAGGGCGTTTGTAAGTTGTTCAAATATCCTCTAATAGCGGCTTTACGCGCTGGCGTAATTTCAGATGATGCAAGTGCAGCTGCACCTGCACCGCGAATTTTACCTAAAGAATCGGCAAGTCTTGGTAGATTTTGAAAATTAGCAATGATGGTATGGTAGCTTGCCGCCGCTGGGTCGTAGCTGAGTAAAAAGTACTTCGACATCTCAGATATCAACATATCAGCCCGCTGCATAATGTCTGAATGAACCTGAAACGACTCACCTGAAGACACCGAACGTGCCGCAACACGGCCTTTAATTTGGTCCCACGAACCTTTAATATCGCGCAGTTGGTTCGACAAGCCGTTGTCTGTGCTAGCTTTTGATAAAAGCGCACTTACTTTTGAAAACTGTTGTTCAACTTCCGTCGCTTTGCCGCTAACGGCTGCTGACTTTGAGCTGTCGCCTGCCAGCATTGTGCTAGATAAACCGCGATGTTCTGCCAGTACCTTTTTCAGCATTACCACATTAGAGGTTGGTTCTATACCTTTAAGCTCAATTTCGGACGATGTTTGGCCATCTACCGATAATTGTGTGTAATAGTATGTAGGCAAAGCAAGACCGGCTAATGCAAGCAGACCAATAAACCCCATTTTGATAGGAAGTTTGATATTGTCAAACACATGTAAAATCTTCATATTACTCTTGCTCCGCTTCAGCGCTCGCATTGACGTCTAAAAGTCCAAGCTCATCACTTGAAATCAATTTTTGTATATTCACTAAAATAACCATCTGTTCGTTAATAGACGCTAGGCCATGCAAATAGGCGCTATCAAAAGCCACACCAAACTCTGGCGGCGCTTTAATCTCTGAATCATTAACTTTGATAACATCGCTGACTTCATCAACCACAATGCCCACAATTCTCTCGCCTACCATTAACATAATAACGATGGTAAATTCGTCGTATGTTGCTTCGCCTACGTTAAACTTCAGGCGTAAATCAACAATGGGGACAATATCGCCGCGCAGGTTCAATACACCTTTTATGTAAGAGGGCGCATTGGCGATTTTGGTCACTTCTTCATAACCACGAATTTCTTTCACCGTCATGATGTCTAATGCGTAGTTTTCTTTACCTAAGACAAAGGTCAAAAACTCTTGCTGTTCTTCGTTGTTAGCATGAGCTTCTGGGGCAGTTGATGATGTTGGTTTTGACATGCTAGCTTGCAATGGGCACCTCCTGAGGTACTAGAGTTTTAACGTCGGCGGCAATTGATTCTACATCAAGGATCATAGCGACACTGCCATCACCCATAATGGTTGCGCCTGCGACACCAGGCACCCGCTTGTAATGTTGTTCTAAGCTTTTAATCACGACTTGTTGTTGGCCTTCTAATGAATCAACCAAAATGCCGAAGCGTTTTCGACTGGTTTCTACCAGCACAACAATCGCTTTTGTTGGATCACTTATGGCGCCATCTATTGTCATCATTTGATGAAGTGGAACTAGCGGCCAATATTCGCCGCGCACCCACAATAAATGGTCGTTTTGGATAGTTTTTAGCTGGTCAGCGGTAGGTTGCATAGACTCGATAATATTCGTTAGTGGTACCACAAAGGTTTGCTCTGCCACCGACACACACATGCCATCGACAATCGCTAAGGTCAGTGGTAAACGAATTCTAAATACACTGCCTACACCTTGATGACTTTCAATTTCTACCACGCCACCAATTGATTCAATGTTACGTCTAACCACATCCATTCCTACGCCACGACCCGACACATCGGTTACTGCTTCTGCGGTCGAAAACCCAGCTTCAAAAATTAAGGGCCAGACTTTCTCATCAGGCATGTCTTCACTAACATCGAGGCCATTGGTCATGGCTTTTTCTAATATACGCTCGCGGTTTAAGCCAGCGCCGTCATCGGTGATAGTGATAATAATACTGCCACCGCGCTGCTCTGCGCCAAGTATCACCGTGCCTTTTTCTGTTTTGCCTGCGGCAACGCGTTTTTCTTTGGTCTCAATACCGTGATCAACACTGTTTCTGATTAGGTGTGTTAACGGGTCGACTAATTTCTCAATCAAGCCTTTATCGATTTCGGTAGCGCCACCTTCAATGATTAATTCGACCTCTTTTTCGAGCTTGTCAGCTAAATCGCGCACAACTCTTGGGAATCTGTTAAAGGCAAATGACATTGGCAACATGCGCATAGACATTACTGCTTCTTGGATTTCGCGAATGTTTCTAGATAGCTCGTTAATCGCGCCATCCAGCTTCTCTTCGGTCTCGCCATGCACGTCTTTGCCAACGATTTTAATCATCGATTGTGTGATCACTAATTCACCTACTAAATTGACGAGCGAATCTATTTTTAAGGTATCTACGCGTATTGAGCCTGACTCTTTAGTGTCGCTTTTGGCTTTTTTGACAGGCGCTTTACTTTTACTTTTTGATTTAACAACAGACGGTGTAGGTGGTTTTGATTCTGCTTTAACGGCCTGTTCTTTCGACTTTGGTGTTGGTTCATTATTTGAGACGGGCTTGTCGGTGTTTTGCTCTGGAGCATCTTTCGAGACAGTTTCTTCAAAAAATCCAAAAGAATCATCGTCGTCATCGTTTTTGTTTGCATCGGGGCTTACATCATCTGAAGGCGATGAGGCTGATGCTTCTTGCTGTTTTGACTTTTCATCTTCTTCAGCAAAAATACCGAAGCTTTTTTCAACGTTTTCGGTTTCAGCAACATCAAAAAAGCCAAACTCCTCGTCATCTGACTCGGTCACTGGATTGTCGTACAATCCAAAACCTTCGTCGCTTTCTTCGCTAGCTTGAGTTTCTTCTTCGTCTTTAAGCAAGGCCTCCAGTGCTTTGGTGCCCCGCTCTATATTATCCCAGTCGATTTCTTCTTCGTTTTGATAGCATGCTAATATTTGGTTAAGGGTGTCAACGGTGATGAGTAATTGGTCGACTATTTTCTTTGTTAAGGCAAGTTCGTCTTTGCGGGCTAAATCGAGAATGTTTTCCATAACATGGGTTAAACCAGTGAGTGCGTCAAATCCAAACACACCACTACCACCCTTTATTGAGTGAGCTGCTCTAAATATGCTGTTGAGTTCTTCTCTATCAGGATCATCTAACGACAACTCCATCAATAGGTGTTCCATCTCTTCAAGATGTTCTTGGCTTTCTTCGAAAAAGACGCCATAGAATTGACTCATATCTACTGACATTTTCGTTTCCCCTTTGCATCTAGCTTGGTGCTAGACTAGAACACTATTGATAAACGTCGAGTGCTCGATGCATTGATTATTTGTTTTGCGCATGCGTTAAAGCTTGCTGTTATGACAGTACTTTTGCCGCGACTGTTAACAGCTTTTGTGGGTCAAATGGTTTCACCATCCAGCCAGTTGCACCAGCGGCTCTGCCTTGTGCTTTCATGGCATCGCTTGCTTCTGTTGTCAGAACAACAATAGGCGTGCCGCGATAAGGGGCCAAGCCGCGCAATGACTTAATGAGTGTAAGACCATCCATGCGAGGCATGTTTTGATCCGTGATCACAAAGTCGTATTGCATCCGCTTACACAAATCCAATGCTGCTTGGCCATCTTCAGCCGTAGTCACTTGATATTGCGCAGACTTCAAGGTGACTTGAACCATTTGACGAATAGAAGGTGAATCGTCTACAACCAATATATGTTTGCTCATGTATTAAATATCCCGCTTTAAAATTACTGATGTGTTGTTGCCCGGTGCTTCCACATCAACTTGTTCACAAAGTTTGTTTATCAAAGGCATACCGCGCCCAGATAGTGCTGAATCATCGATTTCTTTTTTCGTTTCAAAGTCGTAGCCATTGCCAGAATCTTTGATACTAAAACTCATTTCTTCTGTTTTAGGGGTAAAGCTAAAGGTGATTTGTAAAGTGTCACCCTCTTTCATATTCGCTAAGCGCTCTTCTTTAAGCGCCAAATATTCGGCGAAGCCCTCAAAGTCATTTTTTAGCTTGGAGTCTAAGTCTAAAATACCGTGGTCAAGCGCATTACTAATCAATTCAGCGAAGACGGTAAAGGCTTTCTGTCTTAAATCACCTACCACATCGGTGCATCGCATCATACTGTCAAAAATGCCAATGATGTCACTAGCGGCAATTAATGCGCCCTCTAATTCAATTGATGCAAGGAATTTGCCACTTTTCTTATTGTCTTTAGATTTTTTGTCGTAGAGGTGGCTGTCCATCAAGGCGTCAACTTGCAGGTCGCAGATTGATAAATCGTCTTGGAGCTCGTTCATTTCGTTAAATACGGTAAAGTGATTTACCATTCTGCTCAACAAAGGCTCCTTTGAATCCCAATGAGCTAAAATTTCCATGGCTCGGTCCATGCCAAATTCTTCGTTGAACAAATTTTGTTGTTCTATGAGCCCATCACTGAAAAAGAACAGGTTGCGAATAGGATGTGTTTCAATCGTCAAAATCCCTGGGTCAAAATCCTCAGGCTCCATAATGCCCAACGCTAAAGAGTTACTAGGTATACGCTCTAAGGTTTTGTCATGTCTTACCGAAACGATATCTGGCATACCGCCATTAAAAAGCGTCATACTGCATTTTAGGAAATTGACTTCAACACCAATTAACGCGACAAATTTGTCATCTGGCAGCTCTTTGCAGAGCTTTTTGTTTGCTTCATGTACAATGTGAGCAAGCGATAGGCCTTTTCTGATCATTGCTTTAATAGTAGTGACTAGCGGTAATATACTAATTGCTGCCGACAATCCATGCCCCGTAGCATCGGCCAATACAACAAAGCGATTGCCGTTAGGTGCGGTGTCGCATATAAAAACGTCGCCATTAAATGAACTAGACGATTGTAAATAGGTGTCGACACACTCTGTCTCAGTCTGAAGTTGGGCTGACACATGTTCATATACATAACGAGCAAGCTGTTCTTCACGCGCTTGGTTGTCTAACATTTTTGTCAGAGCTAGAGTCTTGTCTTCTAATTGTGCCTCTTTCTCGTATAAATTATGCACTCGCTGAAGCTTTTGCCATAACAAGTCTAAAGAAAGTGGTTTAACTAAAAAGTCATCAGCGCCTTTCTCAAACGCTTCTGACATCAAATTTTGGTTGTCATCCCCTGTGATCATCATCACCGGTATCGGTTTAACCGATGTTGCTTTAATTTGCTCAATAAAGTTAATACCATCGCCGTCGGGCAGATGGTTGTCGAGCAATACAAACTGAAATACCGAAGTCGACAATTGCTGCTTGGCTGCCTCAAGCGTATCAGCAACTATAGTGGTGCAGCTTTTATCTTCTACAAAGGTCTGTAGTATTTCTGCAAACAAACTGTCGTCTTCGATGATTAGGATGCGCATAGCAATAATAGTCCGTTAACTGATATTGAATAAGCGGTCAAAATTGGCAATCTGCAAAATTTCTCTAGCGCTATCTTTTGCGCCACGAATTCTGACATTCACGTTTTGTGATTTTGCTTTTTTCTGGAATAAGACCATCATGCCAAGTGCTGAGCTGTCTAAATAGCTCACTTTACTAAAATCCAATGCAATATCGGTGACCGAGCCTGCATCTAAAATTGATTGGTATTGATCAGTAAATTCTTTGTGATAACCAAAATCAAAACGCTCTGGAATTTGTAGTGATCTTTCGCTCATTGTGCTACTCCTACTATTTATACTCTGCTCGTTTTAGGATGCTTGTATATGCTTTACCTAAATAATTTTTTGTGTTCTTTTTAAAAACAAATCTACTTAAAATAAATCAATCTCACCTGCATCCATACTTGTGGCTGATACAGGGTTGTGTGCTTGTGTCTTTCTTTCTCTCAAGTTACTGACATGCTGGTTTAGCATTTCAGTCGTTTCGTTTAAATTTTGAAGCGAGAGCGCGCTAACCTGTTCTCTAATAAATGTCAGTGAATTTAATGTGTATTCGAGATTTTGTCCGTTTATGTCGCCAAACTGCAGGCCTCGTATCGCTTCTGATAACGAGTGGTCCAAATCGTGGGCGACTTGTTCAAGACCGGCAGTAACGACTGAATCTGACTCGGCTTTCTCAATGATGCTGGTGAGTGCATCGTTAATATCTTTTTTAGCGTCTATTACGTAACTCACATCGTAGCTTGCCAATTCGCCCACTTCGCTGGTTAAACCTTCAATTTGAGATGACATGGCTTTTAATTGACTTTGGATGGCGTCACTAAATTGAGATGAACGATTAGAAAGGCTTCGAACTTCGTCTGCAACAACGGCAAATCCTCTGCCATGTTCACCAGCACGAGCGGCCTCTATTGCTGCGTTTAAGGCTAATAAATTTGTTTGGTCGGCAATGCTGTCTATGTCTTTAACTGCCTTTAGAACTTCGGGTACCGATTGATAAATTTGTGTCACTTGATCTAAAAGTGCCATTGAAGAAGCAGACATATCGACCGTTGACTTTATAAATTTATCAAGCGTATCGCCTGTGTTGTCTGCGAATAGTCGCATTTTTTCGCTGTACAACATATCGCCGCTGTCGTCAGCTTTGATCAAGCGTTGAATTGTTTCGGCTTGCACCCTAACCAAGTCTTGAAGATTTGTAAAACTTGAACTTAATGTGATTACCGCGTCGTCTTGAGTACTTTTAATGCCCGCGAGATTCTCTTCGCATTCAGTCATGGCAGGCACAATTTCTTCTTTTACTTTTTCCATTTGCTCAACATTAACTAAGACGTCTGAATCTTGATTGCTGGTAACAAACTCTGCATCGTCTGTGATGTTTGATTCAGGATTGCTTTTGGCTACTTGGAAAAGGCAATAGCTCATGCCAATCAAGGCGACGGCAAGACTCGGAGCAGACTGTCCAAACGCCATCAACAAGATTGATACGATTGCAACAAAAGCACATTTAGCCAGTATTTTAGGTGACACAAACATCATACATTTATACTCTGTAGGGGTGGTAAAATATACCGCTACGCCTTTAAAATCAACGACATAGATTTGACGTCAGCGCCTTAAAATTGACACTAATCAACGCTTCGAAGCAAATTAAAAAACAAGCTAAGAAGAAAAGGTATATTTATTAATATGCTTACCTAAGAGGGTTATCGTATGAATTACCTAAAAGTTTAGCTTTTAGGTAATGTATTTCTGGAGTGGGCGGCAAATGCATCTGCTTTCATAAAGCCTGTGACTCGTGAGCGCTTTAATTCTTCGCCATTTTTGTTAAAAAACATGATAGTAGGTAGGCCTACAATATTGTAAGCCTCTTGGAATTCAAGGTTACTAGGGGTGTTATCGGTGAGGTCTATTTGCATCCAAACTGTTTGCGATAATGCATCAACCACCTGTGCGTCTGGAAAGGTATATTTTTCAAACTCTTTACACGCTACGCACCAATCAGCATACAGGTCGAGCATGACTGTTTTTCCGTCATTATTAGCTGATTTTAATTTTTCTTCAAAATCTGCCAGACTTTTAACCACCGTAAACTCGGGATGGCCTTTTGTATCTTGGCTAGCGCTGTAACTGCTTTGATTTGCATTGCCAAGCAGTGGCGGAATAAGGTCTAGTTTTTGTAAGGTTTGTAAAGTAAATATGACACTTAATACCAAACCGCCAATGCTAACTAAAGTTCTGATCCCTTTAACAAAGGTAATGTTTGTATTTTGATTAACGGTATACCAGTAGCTGAACAAACTTAAGCCTAGTATTGCCCATAATAAATCGGTCCATTCACTTACAATAAAGCGTTCAACAAACAATATAGCAACCGTTAACATCATAAAGCCAAAGGTCACCTTAACCACGTTCATCCATGCGCCGGCCTTCGGCAATAACTTGCCGCCTGTAATACCAAATAAGATGAGCGGTATGCCCATACCGATACTTAAGGCATATAGGGCAAAAAAGCCAAAGACTAAGCTATCGCTATTTGCGATAACAATTAAAATAGCGGTGAGAGGCGCAGTAGTACAGGGAGAGGCCACTAGACCAGACACGATGCCCATCACAAATACACCAAGGTAATTGCCTTGTTCTTGGTCGTTACTTAAATTGTTCAGCTTGTTTTGCCACTTTGCCGGCAGTTGTATTTCATACAAACCAAACATGCCAAGTGCGAGCACAACAAATAACACTATAAATACGCTTAGCAGCACGGGGTGCTGCAGCGCAGCCTGAAATTGCACGCCCGCATAAGCGACAATTAAGCCAATAATAGAGTAAGTGATGGCCATACCTTGCACGTAAACAAACGATAGCGTAAACGCATGCGAGGTTTTAATTTGCTTTTTACCCTTGCCAATGACGATGCTAGACAAAATAGGGTACATAGGATACACGCAAGGGGTAAAGGCTAAACCAAGGCCCAAAAGTGTTAGCACGCCTAAACTGATCCAAATGTTTTCGTTACTCAGCATGTCTGCTAACGCAAATTGCTCTGATTGCGGTGCAGTGCCTTCTATATTCGAATTGTCGGCTAAGCCAGCGCTATTTGCCGTAGACTGGTCTTCATCAAGATTAACGCCTGTGGTGATTTCTTGATAACAGAGCACTTGTCCAGCGCCTGTTGCCGTACAACCTTGAAGGCTTACTTCAATAACGGGTGGTGCGCCACTTTCAGCATCAAAAGAGAGTATTGGGTATTCCAATCTAGTTTGCTTGGCGAAAACCGCAGTGTCGATACCATTAATCGAGACTGTATCTTCGCTAATGGCTGCGTTGCTATGTTCTGTAACTTGTTCGCCTAACTCATGGGCAAAGGCATTAACTTTGATGCTGTCTGCAAGCACAAAATAAGTATCTTTGCTGCTTATATCGATAACAATCGTATTGTCTTGTTGCGAGACTTGCGTCGTAAAGGCTTGTTCAGGTGTTAACAAACCGCTGTCGTAGGCTTCTAAAAATATTACCTTGGTGGTTGGCGGATAGCACAGGCCAGCTTTGGCACAGCCTTGAAAACGTAATTTTACCGAGCCATCTTGCTTGGCTTTGATTATTGGATATTCAAACTCCATGTCTTCAAAAAACACATCAGACAGTCCAAAAAACTCGTCCTCAATTTGAACCGACTCAGGAAAACGTGGTTCGCCCAAGGTGACGTTTTTGGTCGCTGTTTTAAACTGTTTTTTGTATAAATAGTAACCGTCTGCAATGTCCCATTTAATAATGAGTTTGTCACCACGCTGCTCAAAATCAAAACCAAAAGCTTCGTCAACTTTTAAAAAGGTGGGTGAGTCGCTAAAAATAGATTCGGGCGTGGTTTGCGCGTTTGCATACCCAACAGACGCAAGAACAAGCGCGAATAAAAATACAAGTACACTCGTAAAAGGACGACAAAACATATTTATAGCGATATCTAATATTGTTTTTCGTTTTGTCAGCGTAGTGTTTTGATACACGTTAAAATTCCTCTTTAGCGATACTTGTTGGGTTGATTTTGTGATGTTGGATAAGCGATTAAGGCCACCGTTGCACGCTTATTTACATCATCAATACTTGTTACAGTATTGCATACTCACAATTAAGGCTAATAGACCCTATATGTGCAAAAAAAATTTCATTAAATTTACTAAACGTCTCAATGCCTTTAAAATCATATAGCGTAAATTTAAACGCGCTAAACATAACACACTCTGTAAATCAGTTTGTAGATTGAATTATCAATAGGTGTCCCAACTTATACATAAAGCGTACAATTACGCTGACCCAAACTAAAATTCTCAGGAAATATTCATGCTCCCTTTGTTTTTGCTATTTGTTATTTTACCGATTGCTGAAATTATGCTGATCATAAACGTGTCGGATAGCATTGGCGGCTGGAACACCTTTTTTATCGTAGTCACGACTGCATTTTTTGGTGCGTATTTTGTTCGTCAACAAGGCTTTGCGCTTATCGCTCAGATCCAATCAAAACTAGGGACGGGTACTGCACCAAGTACTGAAATGGCGCAAGGGCTACTATTATTAATTGCAGGCGTTTTATTGATAACGCCAGGTTTTATTACCGATATCATCGGATTTTTATTTACACTGCCTTTTAGCCGTCAACCCATTGCTGCCTTTTTAATGACAAAAATAACTTTGAAACAAGCGGGTGGATTTCAACAAAACACTTTTCATTCAAGCGATAATTTTGCTGACCAGTTTGAGCAAAATTCACAACACAGGCCACACAATGATGGCGCAAACGCAGACATCATTGACGGTGAATATACTGACAAAACCGAAAATGAAGACACGAAAGATGGTAAAAATCGCCTAAATTAAAAAATTTTGGTTTTTACCCTTGAGTTTATGGTGTCAATCCCCACTTTCCAACTACACATAAATGTAGCTCAATTATTTTGTTAAGCGTGGATACCCATTGCTTGCAATTAAAAAGGATTCAAACTCAAGTTTGGCATAGTTTCACTGGGTCACACTTGAATTGAATGATTAATTAAACACTATAGTAATTTAAATTTTCAGGAGATTTGAAAATGGCAATTCGTCCTTTACATGATCGCGTCATCATCAAACGCGAAGAAGTTGAAAGCAAATCCGCAGGCGGGATCGTGCTAACGGGTTCTGCAGCAGAAAAATCAACCCGCGGTAAAATCATCGCAGTCGGCAAAGGCCGCGTGCTCGATAATGGCGACATCCAGCCATTAGACGTGAAAGTTGGCGACAGCGTTATCTTCAGTGAAGGTTACGGCGTTAAGACAGAAAAGCTTGACGGTGAAGAAGTACTTATCCTAAGCGAAAACGATATCTTAGCTATCGTTGAGTAAGTCGCAGATCACGTAGATTTTGAAGCTCAACCCAAATGGGGCTTGTGCTTCTCCAGAAACTGATATTTAAAACACTTTAGAAACCCTATAAACGGGTCATTACAAAAGTTTAGAGGAAAATTATCATGGCAGCTAAAGAAGTATATTTTGGCGATGACGCACGAGTAAAAATGCTCAAAGGCGTAAACATTTTAGCAAACGCAGTAAAAGTCACCCTTGGTCCAAAAGGTCGTAACGTTGTTTTAGACAAGTCTTTTGGCGCACCGACAATCACTAAAGACGGTGTATCGGTTGCAAAAGAAATCGAGCTTGAAGACAAGTTTGAAAACATGGGCGCACAAATGG
>CAYURD010000107.1:0-13185 GCA_964446865.1 uncultured Glaciecola sp. | reverse complement strand
CTTGAGATGGAGAAGCAAGGTAAGGTTTTTCAGGTGATTGGGTAAAAATTAGCGTAATTGATACATTCCTCACCTCTAAAAGGGCCGAAAGCGTCTTGTATTGTGGAGGAGAACAACACATCCTTTTCCGCCGAAAGGCTTTATCCAAAGTATGATACTTGCCGCTTAGGTAGTGCTGTTAGGTAAAGCACTTAATGCAAAAGGCTGTAGTAATTATAACAACCGTCTTATTTTTATTTTTTGCTAGTTGCAGACAAGCGTCTTCTTTCTACTACTTTGCCGTTTATGACTACATTTTCAATACTGTCATATGCTGAAATACTTTTTAAAGGGTTTTCGTGAAGGAGAAGTAAATCGGCTTTCATACCGACTTCAACTTTACCTATTTCGTTTGCTAAACCTAAGGCTTGGGCGTTAAGTACCGTCATTGATTCAAAAAGCGTTATGAGGCTTATTCCGGATTCATACCAACGTTGCATTTCCATACGAGCGTTAACACCCGGAAACTGGGTATAAAATGGACCACTCGGCGTGTCGCTGCCAAACAAAAGCGTGCCTTTGTTTTCCGAGAACAGTTTGGTTATTGATCGTACGTTTGCAATAGGCTTTTCATAGTCGTTAACAACCTGTTTATACAGCTCTCTTGCTTCATCGATGTTTGCCGGATACCTTCGTTGCAGAACTTGTTTCATCCACTGCCCCTCGTCGCTTTTATACCAAGAGATGAGCGATTGAGGTATTGCATGTGTAACCAGTGAGTTATCAAAATATTGGGGATTGAATATTTCCCGCTCCCCGTGAATCACTTGTATCGTCGGTTGAACAGCGATATTGGCATTTACTAAGGCTCTTGCAAACTGGGTGACTTTGCTTATGTCTGCTTGTAATAAACTATACCAGAGCCACATCCCATGAACTAACGTGTCAACCTTGGTGCTAAGAGCAAACTCATATGACGATTGAGAATTTCCATGGAGATACACTTTCATTGATTGAGCATGTGCATATTTAACAATCTGTTTTACCAAAGAGGCTGATGGCACTGGCAGGTTTCGCCACTGTCCGAAACCTTTTTCAAAAAAGACTTTAATACACATGGCACCATCGTTTTTAGCTTTTTGAATCAGACTTCTTGGTGACCGTTCTTCTTTGGGAAAACCTTTTGGGTATATAGAAGCTTGTTCGGGGTTATAAATGATATGTGCAGCTTGATTAGATTCGAATTGGTTTTGGCGCTGGTTTGGCATTATTGGGTAGCCGTTTGGGATAATGATGGGTGAGCAAAAATATGCTTTTGGTGCTACTTTCTGCTTGTTCCATTGGTCAATAAAATCCGAATAGGAAACAAGATCGAGAAGCGTTGTGAATCCAAAATACAAATAACTTTTTGGAATTTGCGATAAAGCCTCTTCCTCTATTCCGGTTTGCTGCAAGCCCTGCACGTTTAATCCAGGAACACCTCCAGACAAATGCACATGAGTATCGATAAGACCCGGGATTAAAAATTTATTCTTTCCGTTAATATGCTTAACAACCTTTTTAGCATTTTCGTCTATGGTTTTTTTACCAATGTAAGTAATTAGTCCTTTGCTAATATGCACATCAACAGGCTCGCTAGGCTTAGGATCCTCTCCACTTATAATGCTTACATCTGTAATAATGATGTTTTGTGCATGAGTATCATCAACAAAAAAAAAGTTAGCAAAAAATAGAAAATAACATGCGTAAATTCGAGTAATGCTATATAAACTAAGTGAAATCATAGAGATCCTAATTAATATGTGGGATAGCGAACACCAATTTCGCAAATATCCACTCAATATGGCGACCTTAATCGCGATCGAGGTCGGCGTTTTTTGACAAAAAAGTGATAAATTGGTCAAAGGAAATATGGAACAACTGCTCACGCACGCCCAAGCGGCAAACGTATTAATATGCTTACTTTTGGCGCTTCACTTATTATTCTTAAGCGCAAAAACGAGGCTGCCAGCTCAGCTTTTGGGGGTCAACTACCTACTATATGGTTGTCAGAGCATATTGCTTATTGGTATTGTGAGTGGGCAGGCTACTGAACTTTCTTCTATTATTCGCCCCAGCACGGCGATGTTGTTAGGACCCATTTTTTATCTCTATTTTATAAGTATAAAGCGCAGGGAATCCCAACTTAAGTCACTAGATTTACTTCATTTATTACCGAGCATAGTGGTGCTGGTCGCATTTATTACTGAGAGTAGTTACCGCTCTAATGTTGACAGCATCATTATTAGTAGCTTTAGCGCGTATTTTTTACTGATGATTTACCCAATGTTCAAAGGTCATCAAATTTTATCTCACTTGGGCAAGCAGGCACAAAGGCCGTACCGCTGGTTATGCGTGCTGGCAGCAATGATGGCAATTAATATTGCTTTGGAAATTGCTATTTATATTGAAACGAGTTCAGGCAAACGTTTACACGAAAGTATTGCTCTGTTTGTTGGTACCAACCTTTTTATTTTAATGAATACAATCGTTGCGTTTGCAGTACTTAGAAGAAACCCACTTATTGAGTGGATGCACGAATTTGGTTTACAAAAGTTTGATGAAGGAAAATCGCTGATACCTGAAGAAAAACACCTATTTGAAAAGTGGGAAAATTTAGTTACTAAAGAGGTATTGTACAAACAAGAATTTGGGATTACTTTGTCTGAGGCTGCAAAAAAACTCCAAGTGCCGGCAAGGTTACTGTCTAGTGCTATTAACAAAATATATGGCGCTAGTTTTTCTCAATATCTCAATGATAAAAGAGTACAAGAAGCTCGGCACTTGATTCAGACTCACTCAACTATGCCGCTACTCGAAGTAATGTATGAGTCTGGTTTTAGTACTAAATCTCACTTTAATAAGGAATTTCGCAGAGTACTGGGCACTTCCCCGTCGCAATTTAGAATGCAATTAGTGGATTAAATGTAAGTTTTAATAAGCGATATGTCTTTTAAGGTTACTTTTCTTACTTGTTGAGAGGTGTATCGTCATCATTTCAATGCTTTTATTTAACAAGTAAAGAACAATGTTACGTCAGTTGCCTTCTACTATAAACGGTGTCGGATATGTATTATGATCAAGCTTGTTTCACGCTAGCGTTTAATGGGTAGACGTTTACCATAAGTCAACATGCGCCAAATCCATTCGGCAGGTCCATACATAAACACTTTCAACCACATATTTGATACAACAACTTGTACAATAAAAACTAAAATAGCGATGGCGACTAGACTCCAAGGTGCACCTTTAAGGTGTAGGCCAAAGCCAATTCCGTAAAAGATGCAAATACCAAAAAAGGTCTGTAATAGGTAATTAGAGAGTGCCATGCGTCCTGGCGCGGCAAACACCGTCAGTATCCACTTGTGCTTACGCCACAATAAAGTAAATATTGCAATATATGCAAAGGCGAGTGGGAAGACGGCGAGCATATAAACAATCACCGATAAAAAACCATCTTTCGAGTGTGCTTGAAATGTGTTTAACCCTGATAGATTTGCATATACAAGCGTTGAAGGAATGCCCACAATTAAGCCAAATACAATGGTCTTTTTTAATAGTGCGGTGTTTTCTAGTAACTTGCCTGCTATTAATTGGCGACCCGCCCACATGCCAATTAGCATAATCCCTAATACCTTTGGAATGCGCCAAGTATCAAAATAGTATCCGAGCCTGCCAATAGCGATTTCCATGTTTAATTCAAAATAACGTACGACACTCGTGGTATGAACTGTTTCGTAAAAGCCTGCAAAAAAGCCACTTATATCATGACTTCCATCAACTAAATAACTTGTTACTTGATATAAACCCAAGGAAGGATCGATGCCGAGTGTCCAAAATAAGTAATATCCGGGGATTGGTAGCAAAAACAATAGCGCAGCAATAATTAACAAATTGCGGTCGCTACATGTTCGCATAAAGAATAATACAAAGCCGAGCAATGCATAGAGAAGAAGAATATCGCCAATCCAAAACACACACAGGTGTATCAAGCTGATAAGCAATAATATACTGAGCCTACGCAAATAAAGCTGATTAGCTTTAGCTGCAACCTTATCTTGTAGGCGCGATAATTGTAGTGCAAAGCCAAGGCCAAAAAGAAACGAGAAAATGGTATAAAAGCGGCCATCAATAATCATCAGCATAAACGCATCATAAATATTTGCGCCCGCTATACTCGCTTTTGCTTCTGAGTCTAAAAACAGCCAACCAGCAAAATGCGGTACATTCGCAAAGAAAATACCGAATAAGGCAAATCCGCGTAAGGCATCTAAAATATCATAGCGTGTGTTAGTTGGTATTGGCGCTGCATCAACAGCAGCAGAACTGGGTTTATTCATCGTTTCATCTATCCTTGTTATTTTTTAGCCATTTTCATCAACGCAAATTTATAAACTCAGTCTGTTATTTTTTTGTATACCACTCCTCCCTTCATCACAAAGCTCACGTTTTGCAATATTGTAATGTCGTCAAGCGGATTGCCGTTTACTGCAACGATGTCTCCCCATTTACCTGCTTCTAAGCTACCTAATTCATCGAGTTTGCCAAGATTGTCAGCACCGCTGAGCGTTCCGGCAATAATCGCCTCCATTGGGCTCATACCGCCATATTGAACCAGTAATTCAAACTCTTTAGCGTTATCACCGTGTGGACCCACGCCTGCATCGGTAGACAGCGCGATATTGACGCCGGCTTTATGGGCTTTTTTGACATAACTATTAGCAGCGATCACCGCTTGTTCAGCCTTTACGCGCTGATTGTCGGTTAAATAGCTATTAGGGTCTTTGAGTAAAGACCTTCCTGTTTCGAAGGCTGATAGCGTAGGCGACAAATAAGCATTATTTTCAATAAAAAGACGAATACTTTCGTCATTTAAAAATGTACCGTGCTCAATGGTGTTCGCGCCCGCTCTGAGTGCTGCATTTATACCTTGGGCACCGTGAGCATGGGCAGTTACCCTGCGTCCCATGAGTTTGGCGGTATCCATAATGGCACTTAATTCATCTTCAAAGAACTGCTGCTCTAAGCCTGCATTACTGTCAGACATCACACCTGCCGTGGCAGTTAATTTTATATGGTCGGCTTTGCGTCTTATTTGGTCTCTTACCGCTTTGCGACACTCTGCAACGCCATCACACACGCCAGATGTGCGCAGCACGTTTGCAATCGACTCTTTATAGCTATGAGTAAAGTCGCCATGGCCACCATTGATCGCAATAGGATTACCAGCTACAAAGGTTCTGGGGCCAACAATATACCCTGCATTGATGCCGTCTCTCACTGCAAAAATTGCATCATCGGTCCAGTCGCCTACATCTCTTACGCTTGTAAAACCGGCCATAAGCGTATCTCGGGCATGTTTAGCGCCAAGCATAGCGGTATCTGCATCCGACATCTGCACCCAACTAAGCGCTGCGCCGGGCGCTAAGGCTAAGGTTAAGTGCACATGACCATCAATAAAACCTGGCATCACAAAATGATTTTTTAAATCGTGGATGTCGATTGAATCGTTAGTGTCTAGCGACAAGTCATTAACATCGATATAGCCACGTTTAATATCAAAAACTTTACCGTCTTTTAAAATGACGCTTTGCTCGGTATTCACACTATCTCCCGGCACGGCTAAGAGTTTGCCTGCATGGATAATGTCCCAATCTGTGGCATGAACCTGCGACAAGCTTGTAAAAAGGCACAACAGAGCGGTAATTTTGAAAGGTTTCATTAGGTATATTCTCGTTTAGAAAAGCTGGTGATGCCCGTCAGCCCCTTGCTAGTGGGAACAACACTCAGCCTATTAATCACGTTACGAGAAATATGGTTTGGTCACAATATTGCTAGCGTCAAAGTAGCGTCATTTTAACGCTATCGGCATTGTAATACCGCTAACTTTATAATAATTTTTTTGAAGATAAATAATGGCTCACTATCTAAAAGAAGATTCAATCATGGCAATTCACAAAAAAACGTATCGAGATGGCCCATTCAAAGATTTTATAGCACAAGGTACTCAAGTAGGGAACGTGCTTTATATGGCAGGACAAGTTGGGATTGACGAAAGCGGAACAGTGCCAGCCACCATTGCTGAACAAACAGCTATTGCTTACTCAAATATGAAACATGTCCTAGCGCAATTTGGGGCAACTATGGATAATATTGTTGATGAAACCTTTTTTGTCACGGACATGAGTACCTTGATGGACAACCTTGAAGCCGTATATGGGGTAAGAGAATCTGCTTATGGTGGTATGCCCGAGGTTAGTCAAACCGTTGTGCAGGTAGTTGCACTCGTTCAAAGCGAACTTCAAATTGAAATTAAATGCATTGCTCATTTATAGCGCGCAATTTTTAGCGTACAAGATAGCTAAATCGTAATTTCGCCAGTATTAAAGTAGCGTTACTTCAATTGGAGGGGGCCGTTAAGTCTGGCCAGCCATATCGGTCCCAAGCAGCCACTAACCCAATGCGTTTGGCAAAGGGTAGAAAATCCGGATGTAAACGAATCTGCTTGATTGGCTCCAAATCGGCCCACAGCGACATCATACAAAACATATTGGCGGGTGTAATCTGGGTGCCTAAAGTCTTAAAGACCATGTCTGCATATCCCATCCAGATTGCCGGTTGCACAATACTGGTATCGTATGGGTCATGGAGTGTTGAATGTAGACGATCGAGTATAACGCAGTATAGTTTTCGGGGGATAGTATTACCACTACACACTCCGCGCGCGGCGGTCTCCCAAAAAGCGTAAAGCGCCGCACCAGTGAGAGGCTTAGAGCCAGCCGGTGGGAACATGGTCTTATTCATGAGCTTCATCGTTTGACGGTATTGATCAATTGCAAGTTTGCGATTACCCGATGCAGCAGTGGCAACGCCAAGCCACATGGACGGTAGACCCAAGTCGACCATGCGTTTTCCCGCCTCCATGGCCGCATCAACATTGCCTAAGTTAAGCTGGGCGACAGATAGCATCGCATAATTGCGACCGTTGACTGGATCTTGGTCAACAGCGGCTTGAATATAGGGCAAGGCCTCGCGTGTACGACCGATATACAGCAAAAAAGAACCTAGACGCAGCACAACATCCGGATTATTTGGCTCTAAACGATACGCCTCAAAGGCTAAATCTAGTGCGCCAAGTGGATCGTTTTCGGTCCAGCGGTGAATGCCTAGCATCGCTCTAGCGTGGCCTTGTTTTGGGTCAAATTCAATGGCTCGTTCAGCACAAAAGGCCATTTTTTGTGATTGCCCGAGTCTATCTAAGCAGGGCGTATATACCGCGGTGTAAACATGTGCTTCAGCCAATGCCGTCCAACAAGCGGCGAAGTCAGGGGCAATCTCCAAAGCAGCTTCAAGTAGCTCAATGGCTTTAGCCAGCACACCGTCACCAATGGCTCTAACGGTTAAGGCTCTACCCTGCAGATACAAAGAGTAGGCCTCTTTATTAACCGCAGTGCGCTGGCGTGCTGAAGGTGGTTTTATTTGGCGCTTAAGTGCTAGACCCAGCTCTTCGGTAAGCGCTAAAGCCAGTGTTTGCTGGAGAGAAAATAAGTCATCGGCTTGACCATCAAAACGACCAGACCAGCTTTGGCATCCGTCGCCACTGTCGAGCAAAGCAGCGTGCACGACAATCGACTTTCCCTGCTGGCGAATCGTACCTTCGACTAAGCTGGTGACTTTGAGTTTGGACGCTGTATCAATAGCTGATGTGTATGAAGCAAACTGACGCGCTGAGCCTCGACCGGCCACTCGCAATTGAGGTACCTGAGCCAGTGTGGTAATTAACTCTTCAAATAAACCATTGGCAAATATTTGCAATGATTCTTCTGCTGATTGCACTGCAAAGGGTAATACAGCAATTCGGATCAAGCCTTCATGAGTGTTGTCATCTTGCCCTCGCCGCTCTGCGGCATCAAGCAAACAACTGCGAATGTAATCTAGCTTATGCGCATTTGTGCCGTCGAGTATTTGTTCAACTGCATGGCGAAGTTGAGCATCAATTTGACAACGTTTCGCATCCAGATACTCAGCAAATGCCAACCCTAGGTCTTGCCCGTTATCTAGCTCTTCAAGAAGTGCTTGTTTGCCAATCGCTTGCAGTTGTGAATGAGCTGTTTCGTAATCACCTTTAGCCAGCGCTTCGTAAAATTCGATCAGTTCAGAACTCACTATTTCAGCACTTATCGCGACATGCTCACGGCTTCCTATAAACGGATCGTCGCAAACCTCAGCTAGCTGTTGTTTCAGCTCTAGTAGTGTCTGGCGCAAACTCGCCCTTGCTTGTGCTCTGAATTTGCCGTTCCACAACAGTTGACTAATGTGTTCTCGCTCGATGGCCTCCCCCGGATTTAAGCACAGTATCGCTAACAGTGCCCGAGCCCGTTTCCCGTTTATAATAATCTCGTTGCCATTTGCAGTTAAGATGCGAAAACGACCAAATAGCTGTACTTTGATTGGATTTGATGACTTTGCGACTAGATTGGGAACCGAACTCATCGTATTGAAATCCAAATATATAGCTGAAAAAGCGGCATAGATTAGTTTTATCCAACGTAGTGATAAGAATGAATGTAATCAATACTAAACTACCAGCAAGGATGGCTTATGAATTTACTATATTCTTTGCTTAAGTATAAGTGGAATTAACGCTTTAAACTACCCTTCGTATCAGCTCCAAGTTTACATGGTATACAGTTCTGTTTTTGACGGTGTTTGGCAACTTGAGTCTAAAATGGTAACGTAAATCATAACCCCAAGAGCGACAGAAACTAACTAAAATGAAATCCTCAGTATTTATGCTTCTTCTTTTAACGAGCTCTCTATCGATAGCTCAAAGCGTTGATTGTCCAAAAGAATTTGCATGGCTAAAAAACACCTTCGAAACAAACGATGCTGGTTTTCAGCGGACTATCGACCAAAAAGGACAAGATGCGTATCAATTACATAATCAGTTATTTGAAAAACGCATTGCTAATAGTACTTCGGTAGCTGACTGTGAATCATATTTAAGCGATTGGTTACACTTTTTTAGAAAGGGTCATATTGGAATAAAATATTTAGGCAATGTAGCAGATAAAGACGAGGTAGAAGTTGAATCCAAAAGCTCGGGTTCTGTGGATGTCGATATAGACAAATATTTGGAAAGCCAAAAAAAGGCGATTCAGAAAGGCTTTTTAGGTATATGGAATAGTGGTACGTATAGAGTTGGCGTAGAAAAGAAAGACAATAGATATTATGGCTTTGTCATATCCAGTAAAAACAAAAATTGGAAACCGAAAGACATTAAATTCATTATCAATCCAGATAGTTCGGCTACCTATTATATGGGGGACAAATCGCCTGTTTCTTTCACCAAAGCAGAAATAACAGGAAATAATTATCTAGTCATGGGCTATATAGATTTTCAGAGAGAAAACCCAAGTAAAGAAACTTCTATAAGCACAAAATTGCATTTTAAAGCGTTAGAACAACAAGGCCCGTTTATTGAAAAAATAAATGCTAGTACATTGTATTTGCATATTCCTTTCTTCTATCCAAGTGAAAAAGTCAAAATAGACAGTGTTCTACAAAAAAACGAGCATATTATTAAAAGTACCCCCAACCTTATTATCGACATACGAAATAATGGAGGCGGCGCGGATAGAAGTTATCAAGAATTATTACCGTATTTATATACACACCCTATTAGGTCTGTAAGCGTAGAATGGCTTTCAACAAAAACTAGTCAAAAAGCCATTAAAGGGTTTTCAGAAACAATACCAAATGCCAAGACATTCTATGAAAACGCTTTAAAACGTATGATTGGAAATGAAGGTAAATTCATTCGCTTGAATGACAAACCCTTTTCAATATACAAACAAGCAGAAATTTTCCAGAACCCCCAAAATGTCATCATACTAATTAATAGGTTTACAGGCAGCACAAGCGAACAATTTGTACTAGCAGTAAAACAAAGTACCAAGGTCAAATTACTTGGAAGGCCAACAGGAGGCGCAATTGATATTTCAAATCTGAATATACAAACCTCGCCATCTGGATTATTTGAACTTAAGTACGGACAATCTAGAAGTCTTAGGCATCCATTAATGCACCTAGACGATAATGGCATCCAACCCGATTACTTTATGGATTCAACCTTGCCAGAATATAAATGGATAGATTATGCGGTAACATTATTATCAAAGTAATCAGTCTTAAAACCTTGAAATGAACTACTAAGAATCAAATGCGATATAGGGCAGACCTTTATATACTGGGCAAATTGAAAATATTTCATCCCTTAGCGTTTCAGCAAGATTTTTATCCCCAAAATTTAAATGCAAAAATACTAGTTGCGCTTTTGCTTGTGTACCTATATTTATTTCCCTAATAGTATCTTGTTTGAGAAAGGTCTCAATTCCCTGTATGGCGACTTCATCATTTTTGATAATTGCAATTTGTGTTAAATAATAATGCTTATGGATTAAATCAGAAGGGCCTGCTACGCCGCTTTCGGTATCGGCATCTACCAATTCTATTGCTTTTCTATAGTGCTCTTCTGCCAAGGCAGGCTTGTTAAGAGACAAATAAATATCTGCTATCGAAGCTGGGATTTGATGGATATTACTGTTGGGGTTTAATTCTAAAGAGGTTAATTTAAACGCTAAGGCATCATTAAACTCACCTCCAAGATATGCAAGAGTACCCAACTGCTCGTATGCCAAATAAGAGGATGGATCCTTATCGATTAGTCGACTAAATGTTAGCTCCGATTCTTTTACTTGATTTCTGCAAAGCTGCATAACACCCAAGTTTGCAAGTATTTGTTGATTATCAAAGGTGCTAGCATTATTAAAGTTAATAATAGCTTTGTCTATTTCTCCCTTTTGCCAGTTAAGTATTCCTATCCTGTTATATGCCCGCCACTGGTATCGACTAATATCAGTCGCTTTAGTGGCCCACTTTAAGACTGCGTCAGCACGCTCATCCAGATAATCTGATTGGTATAGCATATAATGTCCATGTGCTAACCAGTAATATATCTCGGGTCGCAAGTCAGCGTAGGATAGCATTTTCTTTAATATCGCTATACCGGTCTCTGTTTCGCCAGAATGAATAGCTAAAGTTGCCAATGCCAAGTTGCTTGAAAGAGTTTCCGGTGCATCGGCTACTGCTAAATCGCAAGATGATCTAGCCGATTCAAGCATATCTTTGGCATCATTTAACCAACTCTTCATTGCACTGGTTTGACATTGCCCTGCAATAGCGCTTGTTAGCGACGGGTCTATTGTTTTAGCTGTGCTAAAATGGCTATTTGCTCTTACAAAATGCTCTTCGATATGTGCGTTGGAAAGTTCATCGATGCCTCTGCTATATTCATAAAATGCTTCCGGATCATTGAATGTTTGGATCTCAATAATTTCGCTAAACCGATCGTGAATCAATTTATCACTTAATGCTTTAGCGATTACATCAGCCGATTTTCTGGCAATATCGGCCGACATAATCAAGCCTAAACCACTGCGACCCTCGCTAACATCAGATAAACCAGAACTTTGAACTCTAAAAACCGTGTATCTAATTAAATCTGTTTCGGTTATTGAAATTGTCATTGCGGCTTTATTGCTAAGGGCAGAACTAGTGACGCCTTGTGCAGACACAACGGCGGCTGAAATTTTTGCAGGGTGTCCTTCATTAATCAACTGCTCCACTAATAAACTCGCCACTATTGAGTTAGGTTTGTTAGATGAAACGTGAATTAGCTGGTTGTTTAATGGCTCTTCGTTGTTATCTGCATATTGACTAATTAGAAACAGATAAATAAAAAAGGCACTTATAAAAAAAGCAGCCAAAATTAGAGGACTAGGAATATGCAACCCAAAAATGCTAACTGCTTTATTGTTCTCTGTTGGTTCGGCAGTGTCGGTATCTAGATGTTCTAAGGGTGAATTTACTTGCGCTACTTTTTCTGAAGTTTGTATATCAAGCGTATCAATTGAACTTGGCAATAAAGTATGTACTTCGACGTTAAGTGCATTTGCAATACGAGTTAAGTTGTAATGTGTAACGGGTTTTTCTTGGAATACTTTATTGACTAGGTTATTTGGGAGTTTTGTAAGAGATTCTATTTCTGCAATTTTAGCGGATAGTTGAACTTGAGTTTCCAGTCCATTTTTAAGCATAGCTTTCTCTAGCTTTTCACGCGATGCTTGAACTCCCCGAACTCGCTTTCGCTCTGTCAACGTAATCCCTTACTTCAATTTATTGCACTTAAACGTTTTTTGTTGGTGCTTTTTTATAGTTGTATGTAATTTAGCCAATAAGTAGATATTTGTAAAGTGTAAGCGTTTGATTATGTGCTTACATTCACTTACATGTACTTATGAACACTTAAGAATTTAAGTGTAATTAATTGCCTCATTTATAAGTCTTTTATCTGTTATACATTTCAACAAGCGTTGGCTCTTTGACTCACCTTCAACACCAACGCTAAGCCGCAATGTCAGAATAACTTTGTTGGTATAAACACAAAGTGCATCTGTTTTTTGCTTTGACTCAGTAACAACTGTCATTTTTAAAATGAAAGGCAGACAAAAAGGATTTCATTGTGAACTCACTTTTAAGCTTACATCTCGCAAGCAATCGCTCAAAAGAATTTGTTAGTAAGGCATTACTTTACTTATCAACTCTGCTGGTGATTACTTTTTCAAACATGGCTTATTCGGCTGTTGATATTAAAATAGATGCAGACAAGAGAACTGTCGACATTAACGATATTGCATTTATTCAAATGATCGTCACCAATAATGGTAACTCGCAAGAATCTGATTTGACTTTGCGGATGCAGTATCCGGTTGGGTTGAGTGATATCGCTGAAGTCTTAATAGTTGGTCCGAGAGCTGTTTCTTGTGACGAATTAAGCTCAACCAATACGTGTTCGGCGCTTGAATTTCTAAATTTTGATATAGGGACGCTTAATCCCGGTCAAGCTATTTCGATAAATATACCTGCTCCGATTGCAAATGATTTATTGAGCGGTGACACAATCACTTTTGAACCTGTATTGTCAAAGGATGGCACATCTATAGCAGAACCAGAACTAGTATTAACAGTAACTAGCACAAATGAGTTAACTTTAGCCATAGACGAAGACGCCGAGCCAGTGCAAGCAGGTGATACACTGACCTACAG
>CAYURD010000106.1:4023-13207 GCA_964446865.1 uncultured Glaciecola sp. | reverse complement strand
TGAGCCGGGTGGTAACAAAAACGACCCATGGAAAAATCGCGGTGGCAAAGAGCAAGGTCCACCAGACATAGACGATGTACTTAAAAACCTCTTTGGTAAATTTGGTAAAGGTGGTGGCGACGGTGGTGATGGTAAGTCGTCAGGGCCTAGTATCACTGGCAAAGGGATTGCTATTGTCGTGGCAATCGCTATCTTTATTTATGGTGTTAGTGGATTTTATACCATTAAAGAAGCTGAGCGTGGCGTAATACTTCGCTTTGGTGAGTTTCATGCGCTAGCGCAACCGGGCTTACAATGGCGCTTACGTTTTATTGATGAAGTGACGCCTGTCAATGTACAAACCATCCGTGCAATGGGCTCAGCAGGTTCGATGCTGACCGAAGACGAAAACGTGGTTAGCGTTGAGATGGAAGTACAATACAGAGTGGTTGACCCACAGCAGTGGATGTTTGCTGTTATTAATCCTGAGCAGAGCTTATCTCAGGCATTCGATAGTGCCATTCGTTATGTGGTAGGCCATTCACGCATGGACGACGTCCTTACCGCGGGTAAAGAAGTTGCTCGTCAACGTGTACTCGAAGAGCTAGAAGGCATCATCAATCCATATCAAATGGGTGTTGAAATAGTTGACCTTAACTTCTCAAACGCACGTCCTCCAGAGCAAGTGAGAGCGGCATTTGATGACGCCATTGCTGCGCAAGAAGATGAAGAACGTTTCATTCGTGAAGCTGAAGCTTACGCTCGTGAGATAGAGCCACGCGCACGTGCCCAAGTGAATAGAATGAACGAGGAAGCTCAAGCATATAAAGAGCGTGCCATTCTAGAAGCGCAAGGTGAGGTCGCTCGTTTTGAAGAGCTACTACCTCAGTTTGAAGCAGCGCCAGAGGTGACCCGTCAGCGCATATACATTGAAACTCTCGAAAGTGTGTTCTCAAACACAACTAAGGTGATGATAGACACCGAAGGTGGTGGCAACATGATGTATTTACCACTTGATAAGATAATGGAACGCCAAAACGCGACTAATAACTCTACGGGGACGATGAGACAGCTCGAGGGTTTGCGTAATCAAGGTGCTGATATCCAAAATCAATTACCTGAAAACAACTCAAGTACACGTGGTGTTTCACGTTCAGGGAGAAACTAAACAATGAAAAACTTTTCAATTATATTGCTTGTTGTCCTTGCTTTGCTTGGCTTAAGCTCGATATTTGTGGTCAAAGAAGGGACTCGCGCGATTGTGATCACCTTTGGTAAGGTGGCGCAAACATCTGAAGGCGCAACAAAAGTTTACGAGCCTGGCTTTCATATAAAGTGGCCTATATTTGACCGCGTTCAAGCCTTAGATGCTCGCATTCAAACACTAGATGAACGAGCTGACCGTTTTGTCACAAGCGAAAAAGAAGATTTGATTGTTGACTCATACGTGAAGTGGAAAATCGAAGACTTTGGTACCTACTTTCTATCGACCAGTGGCAATAAGCTACAAGCAGAGTCACTGTTAAAGCAAAAGGTAAATAACGGTCTTCGTTCTGAATTTGGTACGCGTACTATCCAGCAAATTGTATCTGGCGAGCGTAGTGAGCTAATGGACTCAGCGATGTCACAAGCATCTGAAGGGTCTGACGAGCTTGGCATTCGTATTATTGACGTAAGAGTTAAAAAGATTAACCTGCCTGAAGAGATCAGTAATTCAATCTTTAACCGTATGCGCGCTGAGCGTGCCGCTGCGGCCAGAGAATACCGGTCTGAAGGTAAAGAGCAAGGTGAAATCATTAAAGCTAATATCGATGCTCGTGTTGAAGTTATGCTAGCTGATGCTGAACGTAATGCCCGCCAGCTCAAAGGTGAAGGCGATGCGCAAGCGGCGCAGATATATGCACAGACATATAACAAAAACCCAGAGTTTTATAGCTTCTTACGTAGTATGGATGCCTACCGAAATAGTTTTGCAAGCAAGCAAGACGTATTGGTAATAGAGCCTGATAGTGACTTCTTCCGCTATCTGAATAACAGCTCAGGTAGACCTTAATCAAGTTGCTATTTTAGTAGATATTGATGAATAAAAATGGGACCGTAATGGTCCCCTTTTTTTGTCAGAATTTTGTGCGTGAAGCGCATTAGCTAATCTGTTTACTTCTGTTGGTGACGTATTGTTCAATAAAGTCTGGCACCTTTAAAGGCTTAGAGTACAAAAAACCTTGCGCAGTAACGCAGTTGTGTTCAAGCAAAAAGTGCTGTTGTTCAAGCGTTTCGATGCCTTCGGCAATGATATTAAGTTTCAGCTCTTGGGCCAAGGCAATAATAGCGGTCACAATGGCACTGCTGTTTTCTAGCGTATTTCCCTCAGTGTTGCCTATTTCACTAATAAAGGTTCGGTCGATTTTAAGTGTATCGATTGGCAGGTTTTTCAAATAAGAGAGAGATGAGTAGCCCGTACCAAAGTCATCCACCGATACCGTCATTCCTTGTTGTTTGATTTCATGCAAAAATTTATTCATTTTTTCATAATTATTAACAAGAATACCTTCGGTGATCTCAAGCTCTATAAGGCCAGGCTGTATTTGCATCTGCTCCATATTAGAGCGAATAAAGCTAATCAAATTCAGGTCGTAAATTTGATTAGGCGAGAAATTAATACTAAGAGGAATACTACTATCTAAATCTCGGGCAATTTCACAGGCTTTGCTAATCACCCAACGGCCAATTACGTTGATTAAATTGGATGATTCTGCAATGGGAATAAACTCGTCAGGCATGATCATTTCGCCGTTATATGACCAACGCAGCAGTGCTTCAGCTTTAACAACTTGTTGAGTTTTCATGTCTAAAATAGGCTGCAAATAAAGGCATAACTGTTCATCTTCAATGGCGTTTTTAAGTGCGTTCTCTAGCATTAGACGCCGCTCAGATACTGCCTTTAATTCATCATTGTAGACTTGAATGGACGTTGTCGTCTGACTTTTAGCATAGCCTAAGGCTAGGTCACAATTATTGAGTAATACTTCCGCTTTATTCGCATCTTTTGGATATTGTGTTAAGCCAATTTTTATTGCTAAATCGCAACGTTTGTTTTCTGAGGTGTAAAAAGCTTGCAAGCATATGTCTTGTAATTTATCGGCAAACACTAAAGCGTCTTGTTCAAAGGTGAGTTGATTTGCGCGTAAATTACTGGCGTTTTTACTGCGGATAATCATGAATTCATCGGCGCCAATACGTGTTATAAAATCATTGCTTGCTAGTGCTTTTGCGAGTCTGTTGGCGATTTGTTTTAATAAGTCATCGCCCTGCAAATACCCATAAAGCTCATTTACAAATTTAAAGTTAACAATGTCGATGCTGACTAAATAAAAATCATTGTTAGCGCTAATACACTCTTGTAACTGGTTCCAAAAATACTGCCTATTAGGCAAGCCCGTTAATGGGTCATGTAAGGCCAGTGACTCGTTTGCTTGGAGTAAATGTTTGATCCGCGTCTGATCGCTAACGCTAATAATCCAATGGCTAACTTTGCCTAGATTTGAAAAAACAGGATTAATGTTAACACTTAACCACTTGTCGGGCATTGGCGGCATATGCAAGTATACTTCTCCTTGCCACGATTTATTAGTGTTAAACATCGCTTTTTCAGGATATTGCCTAGTGACTAATTCACGCAATTCATTAAATAATTCTTGTTGGTCAAGGTGTAAATTCGTGTCGAATACTTCAAAGGCGACAGGATTAATCTCGAGCACAGTGAGCTCTGCATTTACAATGATAATACCGATGCTTGCGTATCTGATAGCTTCTTGCAGTGGTAGTTTGTCTTGATTGAGGTTAACTTCGCTTAAAATGGATTGTAAGCGTTCGTTTAAATAATCATGTCGTTCAATTACTTCATGATTTGAAATAGTTAACTCCCGAGCGATTTGCAAGGTTTGTTTACGTTCATGATACATCTGTTCGGCATTTCTAATCACAAGAAAGTTTTCATCTTCTACGCAACTCGCAAAAGCTTCTAAATATAGAGTGTGGCGGCCAATTTCTTCTGTCCATATTCCACTTTTTATTTGAGACGGCTCATTGCGTGCCCAAAAATTCTCGGCATCAATTAAAAAATCATGTAAAAAAATCAAATTGCTATCTATATGAATAGTTTCGCCGTGGCTAGTTTCAGGAAACAGTATATTTACCCAACCGCCGGCGCTGTCATTGATAACAAATCGATTGTGGTCGACGCGTTTTAAGATTGCGCAATCAACAATACCTAAGGTTTGTAAAATAGATAAATTCATTAAGTGCTTACCAGTTTAGCCATTAGTGTAAACATGCGCTCGACTGATTCACCCGTTTTGGCACTTGTTTCAATAAGATGTTCAAATTGGTGTTGATGACTGGCTAGAATAGATGGATCCCAGGTTTGAGAAACGGGAAGGTCGGTTTTATTGATTGCTAAAATAGCCGGAATATCGCTGTGTTGTTTCGCTAAAAAGAGAATTTCTAAGGCTTCAGCTAAGGACGAGTAACGGGTATGGTCGCACACAATTAACATTCCAGAAGCGCCTCGCAAATGCCGTGGGTTAAAGCCACAAAACTTATCGACCCCTTCAAGGTCCCAAATCATTAGCTGCACCGGTACGTCGGTTTCTACTAGCTTTTTGTCGACTTTGACACCAATTGATGTGAGGTATTTATCAGAAAAAATACCCTCTACATATTGTTTAACCAAACTTGTTTTACCAACACCAGTAGGGCCTAACACACATACCTTTTTTTGAAGCATACTGACTACGAAGCCCTTGATGTTACTGTTTATTTATTGTTGATTATGACATGAATTATGGCTTTACGCACATTTGTATTAGGTGGTGCATCTTCAATAATACCTAAACCCGATGTCATCACTTGGGTTTTATCAATACCGAGCGCTACTAAAGCGTCTGCGGTATTTTGTGCTCTCGCAATACTTAAAGCTTGATTAACCGACAAAGACCCAACATTGTCGCTCGCACCAAGCACAAGCAATTTCGCATCAAGCCCTAACTCATCCGCAAAATAAACTAGTTGCGCGAAGGTATCGCTAATATGAGAGAGCTTTTTGAGCTCTTCTTCATCCAATAATGCACTCGCGAGTGCAAAGTCTATTTGCAATTGGCTAATTTCACCGCTCAGCAAGGTCATTGCTCGTTCGCTTATATCTTCATTTTGCGGTGTTAATTGTTGCTTGTCGATATTTTGTGTTAATGAAAATTGCTCTAAGCCAGTAATTTTGGAAAGTTCTCTTGTCAGAAGCGCAGATTGAACAGCGTTTAACTCACCGTTTAGCTCATTTGAGTCTGCGTTAAATTGCAGTGATTCACTACCAGATAACTGATTGACTTTTGCCACAATCCGCTCAATTTTAGCGTGTACCACCGTTTCTGATATTGACACAAATGGCACTTCTTCAACTATGAGCCAACTGGCCTGTTTATCGATACCATTATTGTTGATCCATTGCGCAAAAGTCACAGCATTAGGGTCGCGCAATACACTAACATTAATCTGTTTAAGACCAACGACTTCACTGTGGTTAATGATAATTCCCTGATCGCTTGGAAGGGCATAAATTTTTTCGTGTAAGGTATTTGTTTGCCAACTAACAGCCGTATACCAAATACTTAAAGCGATAGCGATGCAAATAAGTATAAAGGCAAACCATGGGGCTCTTTTATTACTGTCGGCATCCTTTTGTTCCGACATCAAGCATTCTTGCAATGTTAGACTTGTTGGAGCAAATACTGATGTATCGCCAGAGAAGTCGCTTAGTTGTCTAGAGTACAAAGAATGGATTTGTTCAAGCGTATATTGAAGCTTTGTTTTTGCTGGCGGAGAAATTGAACCGGTCACGGCACTGACAAGTAAGGCATGTGGGCCATGTTTTATATGCAAGGTAAAATCACCGCTGCGGATTTCGTTTAAGTCTTGACTAGTATTATTTGGCTGACTGTTAGGCAGTCTATTTTCCAGCTCAACTTCTTGTTTATTAGCTTGAGCTATTTCGCTCTTATTTGGTTCACTAGGAATTTGCTTGAACGAATCGCTTACAAAATCTGCGACTGCGCTAAGCATTGACGAAATCACATCAGCGTTGTGTTTGTCGTCTATTTGCAAACTCGCCGAATTTAACAATATGCCAGTTTCACGATGAATGAGCAATACCTGATGAACCTGATAGGTATAGATTTGTGCAGCAACATAGCTAGAAAAGCTAACGCCACTTCGCCATGCTTTATAACGCCAGCTTAAGCTTTTTAGTGTGAGACTATTTTCAACAATCTCATTCGTCTTTTCTATAAAATCTCGGATAAACGCCGTGACATACTTTCTTACCAGTTCACCCACCAATGGAAACATGTAGTCAGTCATTTCTTTGCGCTGCGCTTTTGCCGAGCGTTTGAGGCTACTATCGACAATAGGGGCAAGCGCTTGACTTATGGATGCATCAGAATATTCACGTTCATGCAGTGCTTCAGTCAGTACGTCAGCAACAAACTTGCGTGCTTCTTCTTTTCTTTGTTTTTCTTGCTCTGATATGGCGGGGCTAGCAATGATTTGGCGAATAGTGTCCAAGTCTTTGAGCGCCTGTAAAGACGCTTGGTCATCTATATTTTGCGGCGCGTCAGATTCACGCTTGCTATTGCTCATATCAAAGACGGTTTAGTTAGAATCGTCGTTTAGGTTGCTGGCCATGTTTGCCAATAGCATCGCGAGTGTTTTACGGTCAGTTTTGGTGTTTGACAGTTCTTTGGTGACGTTTTCAAGCTTTTGCAGTAAATCTTGAACCGAAGAATCAAGCGAGGACTCTAATTTTGTTACTTCTTCATCAAGGCGTTTGTGCAAGGTTTCGGCGTCGTCTTTTCCAGCATTCTCAGCCATTTCTAGTTGACTGCTTAATTGTTGCTGCGTTTTTTCTAATTCGGCTTTATCACTTTCTCGCGCCTGATCAAGTTCGTTTAAGTTGCTATTAAGTGCACTAAATTGCTCTTTTAGGTGAGTGTCGAGCGTGTCCATTCGTTTCTGAAACTGCTCGTTGAGGCACTGAATATCTGTGCTAAGTTCATTTTGTAAATTGCTTATTTTGTCTTCTAATTCAGCCTTAGCTTGGCCAAAAACGATTAACCTGAGTTGCTCTAACTCACTAAAAGCGTCATTTGATGCATCTTTTACGTTAACCGCACTTTTTTTAGTCGCCATAAGGTTTTCCTATCCCTAAATCAATCACTTGCAAAACTGAAATAAACTTCAGATACGCCCATCACTATCTACTAAAACAGTAAGTTTGACTAGTTATTTTGCACAAAAATCACACGGCTAAGTGTAAAATTAGGATTTAGCAGATGTATGAAATCGCAAACTTTGCTATGATTTAACACTTGTGTAACATTCTTCAATAATAATAAAAGCGTTCCTACATTTAGAAAAAACGCGTTTGTATTAACAAATAAAACAGTAGAAGAGGTCGGTTTGTCGAGTAACAACACTCCCAGTTCCCCAGGCAGCACCAGTAATAACCCCGAGCAAAGCGGTTGGTTTTCTCGGTTTTTAGCAACCGTAGAATGGTTAGGTAATTTACTGCCTCATCCCATTACTTTGTTTGCGTCACTTGCAGTGTTTATCGTAATTTTAAGTGGCATTTTAGGCTACTTTGAGATGAGCGTATTGGACCCACGTCCAGTTGGCGCTAAAGGCCGTGAAGCTGACGGCGTGATTGAGGTCATATCCTTGTTAAATGCTGACGGCCTGCGTCAAATAGTTACTGGTTTAGTCACAAATTTCACAGGTTTTGCACCATTAGGGACAGTGCTAGTTGCTTTACTTGGTGTGTCATTGGCTGAACATTCTGGTTTACTTAGCACCATTATGCGCTCAATGGTCATGAACGCTTCACCGCGTATGGTGACTATCGTTGTGGTGTTTGCCGGCGTTGTTTCAAACACCGCATCTGAACTTGGCTATGTGGTGATGATACCGCTGGCTGCCATGATATTTCATTCTTTAGGACGACATCCTTTAGCTGGCTTAGCGGCAGCATTTGCTGGCGTATCGGCGGGTTATAGCGCCAACTTACTGATAGGCACGGTAGACCCGCTTTTAGCTGGATTTACTGAAAGTGCTGCGCAAATTCTCGACCCTGAATATACTGTGAGTGCAGAGGTTAATTGGTACTTTATGATTGCCAGTACCTTCTTAGTGGCGGGCCTAGGTGCCTTTGTGACAGAGAAAATTGTTGAGCCCAGATTAGGTAAATACGACCCTAGCGAAGCCACTATCGATTTAGGTAAACAAGAACTGAATAAACCGACTGCGCTTGAAATTAAAGGCATGAAATGGGCAGGGCTTACATTTCTAGGATTGTTAGTATTGCTATCACTCACTGTCATTCCAGAAAATGGCATATTGCTGAATCAAGAAACTGGTGAAGTAAAAGGCTCGCCTTTCTTAAAAGGCATTGTTGTCTACATTTTTGTTACCTTTGCCATTCCAGGTTTTGTGTATGGCAAAATAGTCGGCACGATGAAAAACGACCGCGACGTTATTGACGCCATGTCAAAATCTATGAGCTCTATGGGCTTATATATTGTGTTAGTGTTTTTTGCAGCTCAGTTTGTTGCGTTTTTCAAATGGACTAATTTAGGCACTGTCCTTGCGGTTAAAGGTGCGGCAATGCTACAGGCAACAGGTTTAGATGGGCCTGAAGTCTTTGTTTTATTTATCTTAATGTGTGGCTTGGTAAATTTATCGCTAGGCAGCGCCTCTGCGCAGTGGGCCATTACCGCACCCATTTTTGTGCCGATGCTAATGCTAATTGGATACTCGCCAGAAGTTATTCAAGCGGCTTATCGTATTGGTGACTCTGTGACCAACGTTATCACGCCGATGATGAGTTATTTTGGTTTGATATTAGCGATTGGCGTTAGGTATAAAAAAGACCTAGGCATTGGTACGTTAATAGCCACGATGCTGCCGTACTCTATGATATTTATGGTGGGATGGACCCTAATGTTTTATTTATGGGTATTTGCATTTGGCTTACCTGTTGGGCCAGGCGCGCCAACTTATTATACGCCGTAACAATGCCTTTTATATACCAACGAAGCGCTCTTATACACCAACGAAGCGCCGTCATCGTGTACACCAACGAAGCGCCGTCATCGTGTAC
>CAYURD010000106.1:0-3923 GCA_964446865.1 uncultured Glaciecola sp. | reverse complement strand
GTGTACACCAACGAAGCGCCGTCATCGTGTACACCAACGAAGCGCCGTCATCGTGTACACCAACGAAGCGCCGTCATCGTGGCGAAGGCCACGACCTCCTTGGTATAAAACAATCACTTAGTAAACATCGCTTAGTTCCAAGGAGATTCTCGACGCCTCGAGAATGACGCAAATTTTTACCAAAAGTCCAAAAAACAAAAAGAAACGTATTTATATTCAAATATCTCTTAAGACGAAAATCAACAAATGAAATATCAGTCACAAACTGCCTTTACTCACAAACAGGCAGACAAAATAGGCGTGTTAGTTACTAACTTAGGCACGCCACAAGCGCCGACCAAACAGGCGCTAAAGCCTTATCTTAAACAGTTTTTGTCAGACCCGCGTGTAGTCGAAGTCCCTAAGCTTATTTGGTGGTTTGTCCTAAATGGTATTATCTTAAATATTCGCCCAAAGCGCTCGGCCGCGGCCTACGCCACAGTGTGGAGTGACGAGGGTTCACCACTTTTGGTGCATACCAAAAATCAAGCCGCAGGGATTGCAAAGCGTTTTGCACAAAGGTGGGGTGACAATGTGATTGTCGATTTTGCGATGCGTTATGGTCAGCCTAGTGTTGATAATGCCATTGATAGTTTGCTTAATGCTGGCGCACGCAAAATCATCGTACTGCCGCTTTATCCGCAATATTGTGCGTCGACTACCGGCTCTACCTTTGACGCAGTGGCGCAAGACTTTTTAAAACGCAGATGGCTGCCTGAGCTGCGCTTTGTTAATCAATACGTTGATCACCAACCTTATATTAATTGCATTGCCAACAGCATAAAAGCACATTGGGAAACGCATGGTAGAGCAGATAAAATTTTGTTTTCGTATCATGGTATCCCTAAGCGTTATTTAACCAACGGTGACCCTTATCATTGCCAGTGTCATAAAACAACGCGCTTGGTAGCTGAAGCACTCGGCTTAAAAGATGACGACTATATGACGACTTTTCAATCTCGCTTTGGTCGTGAAGAATGGCTAAAACCGTACACAGACGACACCCTAAAAGGCCTGCCGAGTAAGGGCACGAAATCAGTCCAAATGATATGCCCGGGCTTTAGTGCTGACTGCTTAGAAACGATAGAAGAGATTGGCGAGGAAAATCGTGAGTACTTTATGGAAAACGGCGGGGAACGATATGAATATATCCCTTCTTTAAATTCAGACGATGCGCATTTAGATATGCTTTTTGAATTACTAGAACAGCATATGCAAGGTTGGCAAGTAGAATTAGGCCCTGAAGATTTTGTTAAACGCGGTGAGCGCGCCAGGCAAATGGGAGCCGAAAAGTGAGCGATAAAAAATCACCAGCCACAGGTGACAAAGAAGAAACCCCGTCAACAGTAGTCAGTGAAAATAATAAAGACGAGCGCGCATCTTTAAACCCATTGCAAGGCGGCGTTGAAATACATCAGCCATCTCAACAATTACAAAAAGAGATAGAAGTAGATGAAAACTTTAGAGCACCAGACGAACTTTTAAAAGCGCAGTCACTTGCTAATCTATTAGATACCGCAATAAAGATACCCTTTATTCCCATCCGCTTAGGTCTCGATTTTTTAATTGGCTTAATACCAGGAATAGGCGACATGCTAATGTTGTTTGCCTCATTGCGTATTATTCATTTGGGGCGAAAAATAGGCGTACCCAAGCCATTGTTGAAAAAAATGATGATAAATTCGGTCATCGATTATTGCTTAGGTTTTTTCCCTATTGTGGGTGACTTGGTGGATTTATTTTTCAAGGCTAACCAGCGTAATGTCCGCATTATGGAATCGTGGTGGGTGTCAGAAAACAAAGAACAAATAGATGCCTTGGCTAAGCGCCAATTGGACGATTGGCATGCAAAGCAAGCCCTACATGATAGTGACAATGATAGTAACAATCACAATGATGTTGATGGTTAAATAGCGGCTGACTCTTACTATGCCTTGTGCGCTATGCTTTGTATTCGTGGGCTTTAAGCACATCAAGTGATACCACTTGCAGCGCTCGGTTATTAGTCGCTTCAAGCACAACTGGCGGCGCAACATTTGCAGCAATCGCATGATACCAGCGCACTGCGCATAAACACCATTTGTCGCCAGCTTTTAAACCAGCAAAGTCATACATCGGATTAGGTGAGATAAGATCATTGCCTTGCGCTTTTGAAAACTGCAGAAATTCGTCCGTCATAATGGCACAAACACTATGGTTACCAAAATCAGATTCGGGTACATAACAAAACCCTTCTCGGGTGTATCCCGTATTACCACAACATAACTGCAAACGAGTGCCAAGTACGTTAAACTGATTTGCCATTTTTTATTTGCTCTTAGAATGATTATAGTCGTATTCCGGTCTTTATTAATTAGATTGAAAATTGATTAATTAATAACAGATTACTTTATAAGAGACTACGACGTTTTAATAATAGGATAGTACACATACGATGTTAGACAAGAGTCAGCTTACAACTTTGCAAAAAAATAGTGACGAAGCCGATGCAAGCAATGCTAATTTCAGCCCAGAAGAAATAGCAAAGTTTGATGCCTTGGCCGAAAATTGGTGGGATCCTAATGGCAAATACAAGACTGCGCTTGAATTTAATCGTGCTCGCGTTGAGTATTTTATTGAACAAATTTGTGCTTATTACGAGTTAGATTCAAGCGCAGATAAACCGCTACAAGGCTTGCGCATCTTAGATGTGGGCTGCGGCGGAGGGTTAGTGTGCGAACCTTTGGCAAAAGCAGGCGCAGAGGTAACCGGTATAGACGTAAGCGAAATGAGCGTAGAAGTCGCTAAAAGGCATGCCATTACATCTGAGCTTGATATCACCTATATTCATGCTCACGCGCAAAATTTTGCGCAAGAAAACAAAGAGCCATTTGACGTAGTCGTTAACGCAGAAGTAATTGAGCACGTGCCTGACCAAAAAGCACTTGTTAAAGAATGCGGGCAGCTTTGTAAAGTTGGCGGCTGTGTTGTGATGGCTACCCTTAATCGCACCATAAAGTCTTTCTTAGTTGGCATTATTGGTGCCGAGTACATTATGCGCTATTTGCCAATAGGCACGCATAGCTGGTACTTATTTGTCACCCCATTCGAATTGAACAGTATGGCATCTGTCGCTCGTATGCGGTTATATGGCGAAATAGGCATGGCATATAGTCTATTTACCAAGCGCTGGCGCACAACTAAGAGCTTAGCTGTAAATTATGTGCAAATTTATGAACGTTTGGGATAAACAAGCTTTTTGAAATCGCTTAGTATAAGAATAACAAAGGCAAAATAATGAAAATTTACGATACAAAAACCGCCCCTACACCCCGACGCGTCCGCATATTTCTGGCCGAAAAAGGTATAGATATAGAGTACGTCCAAGTTGATTTGGGCAAAGCAGAAAACCTTAGCAAAGAGATGCGTGCCAAAAACCCAATTGGCAAAGTACCCATTTTAGAATTAGACGATGGCACCTGTATTGGCGAAAGCGATGCGATTTGCACCTATTTTGAAGCCTTGCAGCCCGATCCTTGGCTAATGGGTAAATCGCCATTAGAGAAAGCCACCATTGCGATGTGGCAACGTCAAATTGAATTTTGTTTGTTTATGCAAGTCGGCATGTGTTTCCAACATTCGACAGGGCACTTTAAAGACCGCATGACGCCAGTACCAGAATATGGCAAAGAAGCCGGTATTAATGCGAGTAAGTATTTACGCGTGCTCGAAAAAAGGCTCGCTGATAATGAATATATGGCCGGTGACAAATTTAGCATTGCTGATATCACTGCCACGTGCGCGATAGATTTTGCTCGGGTAATGGATATACGAATAAGTGACGAGCAAAGCAATTTACAAAGCTGGTTTACACGAATGCAAAAAAGGCCTTCTTATAAAGCATA
>CAYURD010000105.1:12635-13215 GCA_964446865.1 uncultured Glaciecola sp. | reverse complement strand
TTGTTAAAGACTTCCTCGTCATCCTCGCGAAGGCGGGGAGCTGGTGGATGTTATTACAAAGCTTATTAAAAACAGAGGCTTAGCCAGCATCGATTAGCTCCAAGGAGATTCCCGATGTCTCGGGAATGACATAATTTTAGCTTAAGCAAATAGTATTAGGCCTTCGCAAGAACGACAGGGGATTTTACGAGAACAATGTAAGTAAAGTGTAAATCTGCTTGTCGCCATAAAAATTCGTTTTATACTAAAAGCCGTTTAAAAAATGCACAAAACAAACATTAAACAATGTATCTGCTTTAGGAGACTTTTATGGCCAATGAATTCGCATATCTTGCAATGAATCGATTTGGTTATGGCGCAAATGCTAAGCTCAATAGCGCAGTAAAAAATATCGCTAGTATGTCGGATGCTCAATCATGGTTAGTTAAACAGTTGGGTCCTTACCCTTTGCCAGATGTTAAATGGAGTAGTGAGCAAGCGATTCGCGGCTATTACGGATTTAAGCAGATACAAGACAAAGAAAAGCAAGCAGTCTCAAACGATAATGCGATGCAAGATATGCAAACTGAAGGACAAAACA
>CAYURD010000105.1:0-12625 GCA_964446865.1 uncultured Glaciecola sp. | reverse complement strand
GCATGCAAGCGACTGGGAATAAAAGCATGCAAATGGAGTCAAAAAAGATCCGCCGCCGCATGCTTAATGCCTCTCGTACACTTGCCAAACAAAACGCATTACTAGGGCTTAAAACACAACAAGTTTTACCATCAAGACTACTCGAATTTTTTTCAAATCATTTTTCGGTTAGTCGGGCCAACTTCGCCCTAACAATACTTACACCAACACTCGAAACCGAAGCTATCGCTCCTTATTTGCATACCTCATTTTCAGACATGCTGGTAGCAGTTAGCACGCATCCTGCTATGTTGCTTTACCTTAATAATGAACGTTCGATGGGGCCAAATAGCCCCATGGGTAAAAAGCGAAAAGCACGAAAACGTGCAACTAGCGGTGGCCTGAATGAAAACTTGGCTCGTGAAATCTTAGAACTCCATACTTTAGGTGTTAATGCTGGCTATCAGCAAAAAGACGTAGGAGAACTTGCGCGAGGTATTACGGGATGGAGCCTTGGCAATGTAAAACGCGGCGAAGAACCAGGTTTTAGGTTTCGCAAGTTCATGCATGAGCCAGGTTCACGTGCTCTTTTGGGGCAAACCTACCCCAGTAAAGACCTTTCATTTAGGGAAGGCAGTTTAGCATTAACGCTTGCCAAACAAACGCCTGCAATGGCACAGGGCTTAAAAATGTTAGATGATTTAGCGCTTCATCCTGCTACTGCCGAACATGTGAGTCGTAAAATCGCCAAATATTTTATAAGTGATACTGTATCAGACGAGCTTGTCGCTGCTATGAAACAGACTTGGCTACAATCAAAAGGCGATATCAGTGAAGTGATGAAAACGCTTATCTTAAGTCCCTTAAGTTGGCAAAAAAACGCTGAAAAATTTAAAAATCCAAGAGCGTTTGTACTTAGTGCTTGTAACGCTTGTGGCGTAAACAGATCCAGTCCAGATTTATTCCAAGCGCTTGAATTAATGGGGCAAGGCTTTTTTAATTCAGGTTCACCAGCGGGTTATCCCGACGAGCAGGCTGCATGGATTGGCGCGTCGGCGTTAAATGCAAGAATAGAATGGGCGAGTCATTTTGCTGATGTAATTATTAAGCGTAAAGATCCGGAGCCGCTAACACTTGCTAGACGTGCGCTTGGACCTTTACTTAGTCAAGCAACAGCAACGGCTATAAAACGAGCAGAAAGCAAACAGCAAGCGCTTGCCTTGTTGTTATTAAGCCCTGATTTTCAGCGTAGGTAAAAATATGAAAAGACGTGATTTTATAAAAGGCGGCGCAGCGGCTTGGGTATTAATGCAAACCCCCGGCGCTTATGCAAACGCAAGTGCTCGTTTAGCCGCCGGCAATGCCTTAGCAAAAAAGAAAGTGGTGTGGATATTTTTACGAGGAGCCTTAGATTCGCTTCATACCGTTATGCCAATGGCAGATCCAGATTTTGCATCTTATCGAAAGAGCTTAGTGGAGCCAATTGCTGATGAATTATTACCCTTAAATGCTCAATATAGTCTGCATCCTAAACTGTCATTTATGCATCAACTGTATCAGAAAAAACAAATGTCTCCTGTTGTGGCTGTTGCCAGTGGATATAGGCAGCGTTCTCATTTTGAAGCGCAAGACCAAATGGAGTCAGGCCTAAATACAACCGATCATGACAACGGTTGGCTAGCGCGCGCCGCAAACGAAGTAAATGGGACTGGCATTGCGATTTCTCGCAGCGTGCCTATTGCGCTGAGACACAAGGCAAGCTCACAAACCATGCGCACGCAAACGTGGTACCCGTCGACATTTCCTGAAGCAAGCGATGACTTATTGGCTCGTTTAAGTGATTTATATCAAGAAGATGAAAGCCTTAACAACAATTTACAAACCCTGATTATGCAAAAACAAAATCCTGCCATGGATATGAAAGAAAAACGCAGGCCTAACTTTTTATATTTGGCATCTCGTTGCGGCGAGCTGCTTAAAAACGACCCACAAGCCAGCTGCGCAATGCTTGAACTAGGTGGTTGGGATACGCATAATAACCAGCAGTTTCGGCTTGGGCGCATGTTAATGCAGCTCGACGAAGGGATTAAAAATTTGCACACTGCATTAGGCGATACGTGGCAAGACACATTGGTCGTGATTAATACTGAATTTGGTCGTACGGTCGCGCTTAATGGCACAAAAGGGACTGACCATGGCACTGCCTCTAGCATGTTCTTATCTGGCGGCGCCTTACCTAAAAGCAACATAAACGGAAATACTGTTTATGGCGGTTCAGTTTTGGGAGACTGGCCGGGGCTAGCTAAACATCAATTGTTCCAAGAGCGCGATTTAATGCCCACCAGCGACGTTCGCTATTGGGCATTTGAAGCCTTAAAGCAACATTGGAGTCTTGTGCCAGCACAGCGCAAACGCATTTTTCCAGATTTGGTGTAATCGCAAAATAAGCCGTGGGCTCGCCGGTCATTTATCGCTTAAAACGGACCAAGCACCTCACTTTGTGCTGCCCAATCGGCCAAATAAACGTCGTTTCCGCGTAGGTAATACACCTTGTCTCCATGAATGATGCTTCTGTCAGACGGGGTATAATAGAAAAAGCCATCTCCAGGTGTTTTAACGGCCTCTATTAAGTCCAAAGACGGTGTCGCATCGGCTGTGTTTGTTTCTAATAACATTAAGGCATTAATACTACTATCTAGATTTACTTGTTCGCCATTTTCGCCAAGGCTTGCCCATTGTTGATATGGGATAGCAAATTGGTAGGCATTGCTATTTTCTAATACGCTCAAGGTTTTGTAATTAAATTCGACAGGTGTATACGCAAATGGTGTCACAATGTTGGTTAATTCAATCGGTGCACTAGGGTCATTTATATCAAATAGACTTATTTTCATGCCAGATGTGACAGCAGGTGGCGTAACTTCGTCGTTGGTTGGAAACACGACATTTGGGGCAACTTGTTGGCCAACGCCGAGCAAGTAGTTGTTGCTAAGTGGGTGTATATAGCTCGAAAATCCTGGGATTTCCAAACTGCCTTCAATGTAAGGATTAGCGCCATCGCTCAAGTTAATGACATACAAAGGGTCAATTCTCTCAAACGTGACTATGTAAGCTTTATCATCAATAAACCGAACCGCAAAAATATCTTCTCTTGGTTTGCCAATAGCTTCTGGGTTTTGGTCATTTGGAAGGCGAGCAATTGACTGTAATTCGCGACCATTCTGACTTAATACGTTAAGCGTGTGTTGCGGTTCGGTCTGACTATAGTCACTACTAACGACTCGCAATTGACCATTTGCTTCATCCACTCTAAATGCGGGGTCTGAACGCCAACCTAAAACGCCGCTCACGCTGCCGCTGGCCTGATAGCTCAAATCATCTAAGGAAATTTTATGGAAATTTGTTGTATTAATAAAATCTGTGTCGATGACATACAAGTTATTTGCTGAAGAATAAATGAGAGAAGAATGAGCACTCACACATAAACTTTCTATCTCGTTAGGGTTGCTAAGGTTAATTTTGGTCACGAACACAAAACTAGGATTACCATCGTCTTCGCTTGCTTGCTCGGGGATATAACAGTTTTCGATGTTAGTTAATTGTTGCTCTGTGCCATCTATGCTTAATTTAGGCATCATTTGGTCTATTGGCGCGCTGTTAATTTGCGTGTAGTTTTGAAGCTTTTCTTCATCAGTACTAGCCCCAGAGATTACGTCGTTGTAGCTTGCGTAGTAATTACTAACAATGTAGAGATTATCATCAATTCTGCGCGTCGCACTTATATCACCATCTATCTGTAAATTAAGCGTCTCAATAGCGTTAGCGGGGTCGCTGACGTTAAATATGCTAATTGAAATTTTGTCACTAGTGATTCCAGCGGGAATGCTGTTAGTGGTGGCGGGGTCGCTGACCGTGGTGTAAATATCAAAATCATTACCAATCACGCTTAAGGTTTGTTCATGCAAATATATGCCATCTATCACAGAAAAATCGAGGCTGCTTTGGATCTTGGGTAATGCTGTCAGGGTAAAATCTGGGTTACGTTTTAACACCCTCACGGTGGGTGTGGAGTTAGCTTCAGTAAAGTAACTATTGGTTTGCGCTAAATAGAGATAGCTTCCATCGTATTTAACACGGTCTGCCTCGTCTACACCTTGTTCAATGGTGTTAGTGGTCGAAAAGTTACCCGCGCTATCACTGACATTGTTCTCTGCTGCTGGAGTAGATGTTGTGTTATCAGCGACACTTGTTGCATAAATGCCATTTTTGATAAAACGTTCAACATTATCAGACGTGGTTTGGCTTAAAGGTCCTGCAATCGCGGTTGGCTGATTGATTTGGGGTGGTTGATTATTGGGTGGTTGCAGTGACCTAGTTTCTTCATTACTGCTGCTTCCACCACAGGCCGCTAATGTCAAGATACTAGTGAGTGAGATACAAAATAGTCGAGTTGAAGCTGCTCGGTTTAACATAGTTGTGCATCCTTAACGTTTGGCGTTATTGATTATCGAGCGTTAATCTTATGACAGGATTACACTATATACTGCTACGAATTGCCTCAAAATGTAAAGAATTGTAATCGGCTAATGAGCTTAGGGTCAGTTTTTGCTAATGTGGGAGCATGACGTTTAACTATTTTGGTTAATCTACACTAAGCAAAACTAGGTTTTTATTTTGCAGGCAGATATTACTCACACTTTACAGCCAATACACAAGGCCCTTTTTGCAACGATGAGCTTATGCATGGCGAGAATCTCTGCTGTGCTACTTACCGTATTATTTACGGTGCTCGTTGCAGGCTCACTTGCTATGTTGCCCAGTACAGCCCAAGCTTGCGCTGAGCAAGATCAATGTGTAGAGAAAAAACAGATTAACGTAGGTATTGCTGTTGGATTGGGAGCGCGATCTAATCCAGTAGAAGGAGGCTCAACTATCCCTCAAGTGGTCTTGTTAGACCTTGCTTGGTATGGAGATTATGCCTACTTTGACAACGGCGAATTGGGTATACGTTTTATAGACACTCAAGATTACGGTTTTGAGTCCTATCTTACTTTTGATAGAGAACGAGCATTCTTTAGTTTTTGGGACCCTGCTAATATTATTGTTAATACGGGTTCGATTGGCACCGACGGCGCTAGTGATGGTGTCAACGATGGAGCCGACGATGAAGATAATGACAAAGAGCCAAGCCAACAAATAAATGTAGACAATATAGCCACGCGCAAATGGGCGGCACTACTTGGCGGGCGATTTAATTATTATCAAGATAGTCATAAATACAGTATCGCTGTAGAGACAGACTTAAGTGGCGTGCATAACGGGCAACGCATTTTAGTTTCGTATCAAAAGTCGTGGTTTGGTGAAGATTGGCGTTTTAGTGTTAGGCCTAGTCTTGCTTGGAAGAGCAATAATCTTATCGATTATTATTATGGTTTGTCTGAGCGTGACAACGTGGATACATCAGACTTTTATGAAGGGAAAGGCGGCTTTCAGCCGGGCATTTCATTCTTGTACACTCGCAAGCTATCAGAAGATTGGCAGCTAATTAGCAGTGCATCGTATGTGCGATTAAACGGCGGAATGACCGACAGTCCTTTGGTAAAGCATAAACAAGTTGTGAGCGTGTTTGTTGGTGCAGGGTATAGGTTTTAGTTTATGAAATTAAAACTTTCGATAGGTGTTTTATTGATTGCCAGCATTTTATTAAGTGGACACACTCAAGCATTTTCCGCTACGCAGTCAACGGCATTACATCAATGGTTGGTTCAGCCTAAAGCATGCATTGTGCAAGAGCTTGGCGACACCTGTGAGCTTACTTTGAATATTAATATTCCACCATTAGCAGAAGGTAAGTATTGTTACTTTTTACAAAATGTAAAATTAACATGCTTTATGCATGACCGTCCCGTTGTAACCCTTCAAGTGACGCTAGAAAATGACACGCTATTGGAATTGCGCAGAGAATTGCCAACGGAGCTTTTAGCAAATAGAGCAGTTAAGCGCTCGGAAAATAACGCACAAACCGAATCAGACAATGATACAGACAACACGCAACAAAACGCTTCAACACAAAACGTTAAGCACGAAATATTGTACAGTCAAATACTGGAAATAAAGACCCGAAAAAGTAACGCGAACGTGAGAAGAGTACGTGATCCTTGGAGTCTATTTTGAGTACGTCCTTACTATTAATTGAAGATGATGAAAGGCTTAGCAAGTTAGTTAGTGATTACTTAAGCAAGCAGGGTTTTTTAGTTAAGGCACTTAGGCATGGTAAGGATATCGAAGAAGTCATGCGCGAGTTTGCACCCAAAGTTGTGATACTAGATATCATGCTACCCGGTGATGATGGCTTTAGTATTTGTCGAAAACTAAGACAAAATTATGATGGTGCGCTGCTATTTTTGACGGCGAAAAGTTCGGACTTTGACCAAGTTATTGGCTTAGAGCTTGGTGCTGACGACTATGTGATAAAACCTGTCGAGCCAAGAGTTCTATTAGCCCGCATTCAGGCACTTTTAAGACGAAGTGAGTTGATAGAAACTGCCAGTAGTGCAGACAAAGACAAACTTGAATTTGGCAAGCTTGCACTTCAAAAACAATCTAGACAGGTAGTGTTAGATCAGCAGAATATTTCGTTGACTAGCCATGAGTTTGATATGTTGTGGATGCTTGCGTCAAACCCAGCACGACTGATAGAGCGCGAAAAATTGTATCAAGAGCTCATTGGGCGAGAATATGACGGTTTAGACCGCTCTGCCGATGTGCGCATCTCTCGGCTTCGAAAAAAACTGCATGATAATCCCAAAAAGCCTTTTAGAATAAAAACAATCTGGGGAAAAGGTTTTTTCTTTGTCCCCGATGCATGGGATTAAAATTGGTGCGCTTGCAATGACTCGACTATTTTTAAGTTTGTACGCGTTTATCGCCATTACCTTAGTGGTATTAAGCGCGGTGCTCAATCACGTGTTTTTTGCGCAAAACGAAGACCCTAGCCATCATCATCTGCCATTATTAAATACATTAAGCGCGGTGCAACAAAACACTGGTTTGCAAAACAAATTCCTAAAACAAAGTGGCTTAGCGTTCAGGCAAGTGTTGTATTTAGATATGCCTTGGACAATACAAGATAAAGAAAAGCTGATGAAAGGCGAAGCACTGGTGCTTTTTGATGAAGCAGGTGTTGGCCAAGCCTATTTTAAAATAAACGAACGCAGTTTATACGAAATAGATTTGCCACCTATTCATCAAGAGCCTGAAAAGCTCTATTGGTATAGCGCGCTGTTCTTTGTTTTACTCGCATTAGGCACTGCAATATGGGCATGGCCGCTATGGCGAGACTTACAAGCCCTCAAAGCCGCCGCAAAACAAACTGATTTTAGTCTAAAGTTTGCGCCTACTGCGCTTCCTAAGCATTCGTTGGTGCATCCAATTGGGCAAGCGCTTGATGAGTTAAACAAAAAAGTACGAGAACTTATCAAAACGCAGATGGAGCTTACTGGTGCAGTGGCCCACGAATTTAGAACACCTTTATCGCGATTAAAGTTTGCGATGGCCGCTTACACTAGCGAAAATAATGCAAACGAAGCCGCCATTAACCAAGATATCATTGAACTTGAAAAGTTAATGCAAGAAATGCTGAGTTACACGAGTTTAGAGAATCATCAGCCCGAGTTAAATATTTCAGAAATCCCCTTAAAAAGCTTATGTGAACAAAGAATAAACATTCTTAATGAGCATGTTGTACCGCTTATTGATATACAAATTAGGGGCGAAAACATCATGGTCTTAGCAGACGAACACTATATTGAGCGCGTATTTGATAACTTGTATCAAAATGCGCTTAGGCATGCAAAAAGTAAAATTGTTGTCGATATTAAATCACACGAGCACAAAGTTGTCGTTTGTATTGATGATGATGGTCGTGGCTTAGCAACAGAGCACTTAGAGAAAGTGTTTGAGCCATTTTTTAGGCCTGATCAAAGCCGAGTTAGGCAGCGCGGAGGCGCAGGTTTAGGTCTTGCAATCGTAAAACGCATCATGATTTGGCACGGCGGTGAATGTTGGGCGCAGCAATCAGCGATAGGCGGTGCTAGATTTTGTTTTGCATTTACACAAAATCAATCAGAGAACGAAATACCCAATAACCCGTAATATTGACCTATCTTAGAATCATTTAGGCAGGTGCAAAAAATTACCTTTTATCTTTTCCATATGTAATTTGGTTAGGTTGATACCCACTGGTTTTATTCTCTGATGGGTTTTGCGAACCGCTAGGAGCTGTTTGTGCGATAGGCTCACTTAGTGGAGCGCGTCGGCTAGGGCCGGTGAACCTAACCGGATACATTATATATTCTCTGATAGACTCAAAGCAGTAACGCCCAAGCGCATGTTCCAGATCATGTAGTGTATGATTGGTGATCACAATACAATTTTTACCGGCCATTTTACGCTGACGCAATAAGTTACCTAACCAAGACTGTGCATTCTTTTTAAGCACCGTTTCGTTAACGCATACTTCGTCTAAAATGAGCAAGTCGACGTCTAGCAGCTGCTGGCTCACTTCGCGATAACGCAAAGATGATTTGTCTTCTGATTGATAGTCGTATGAGTACAAGCGCATATCGAGTAAGGTTTGAAGCTGCCTATAAAGCACACTTGTTTCGTATTTATTGATGAGTTCATGAGCAATCGCACCGGCAATATGCGATTTACCACGGCCATAATCGCCATAAAAAATCATCATATGAGAGCCTTTTTCATGCCATTTTGGATTTTTGTGTGCGGCTATAAAAGAGCGAGCAATGCTCACTGCTTCAATTACGTCTGGGGCATCTTCTATTAAGCTATCAAAGTTCCATTTTGGGTTAAGCTCAGAGCGACCGTGTAATTGAGCAATGCGCTGTTGTTTGCTCTCTTGCTGTAACTTTTGCAAGTCGGCATTGGCCAATGCTTCAAAGCGTTTGCGATTTTCTTCGTAATTAAACTCAGGTAAGTCTGCATTGGCGGCGCTGCCTTCTCGATCTATTCCAATCGCGCCTTTTAATTCAGCTATACGGTCTTGTAAGGTTTTCATAATCGCTCTTTAGGTGATGCTTATATTTGGTCTTTATATTCTTCGATTAGCTTCTTAACATTATCATCAAATACGATGCCAGCGCTAGGGGTAACGTATTGATGCCCTGTCGCTGTTTTTTGTTGCGCTAATGGTAAACGTTGGCGACGTTGTTTTAAATGGATAACTAATTTTTGTGTCCACTGATAAGCCGTGCATTGGGTATCGATGCGGCCAAGCCAATAGGCGATAAATTCGCCTAGTTCATCGGCGCTGTACGTTTTTTCGATGACGCCTACCAAATGACAGAGATCTTCAAATATGCTTTGTTGAGGACGCCAATCTAATCGCATTGATGTATGGGCTGAGTGAAACTGAGGATCTTCCAAAGATTGCGGTAACACGCTTAATGGCAACGCTACCGACTGGTTGTGAAAACTCTTGGTAAAATCAGGCGAATCACCAGCATCGATCAAACCTACCTTGTGTAGCTCTTTAAGCAATGAGCTCACCTGCCTGCCCATGGTAAGCACTTGTTTTTTGTTGTTAATCAGCTGCAAAATTGCTTTGTTATTAATTGTGACTTTTAGTGAATTTTGCTGTAATTGCGGGCGCAGATATACGCAGTAAAGCACGCGAGCTAAGTTACTCAATGGGGTGTTTAATGATTCTAGTTCAAGCGTGTTCAAGGTATCTCTTTATGTATAGACATAACATTTAAATAGTATCAATGTGTTTAGCGAGCCATTCTACAGCAACATCTTCAGGAATAGGGTGATGCAGAACGTCAATCTGAAATACCGGTAAAATAACATTTCCGCCCGCTTTTTTGACAATGCTCTCGATAGTGGCAGACCCCTGACAAAACGTATCGTAGCTTGAGTCTCCAAGCCCAATGATGATGGCTTTTAAGGTCGATAAATCTGTTTTAGCTAAATCTTCAGCAAAGCCTTGAATGTTGTCTGGTAAATCGCCTGCGCCGTGGGTGGAAGTAACAACCACCATTAAATTATCAAGGCTAATGTCGTTAATAGAAGGTGTAAAGTGACAGGTAGTGCTATGACCTTTCTCTTGCAACATCGCTTCTATTGCTTCAGCAACGTATTCGCTAGCGCCAAGTACTGAGCCAATCACAATATCAATTTTCAAAGTGCTTATCCTATTTTTATAGATGTGGTTTTTGACTAAGTTTATTTACCAATACAGAAAGAAGAGAATATCTTACCCAGTAAATCGTCCGAACTAAACTCACCGGTGATCTCGCTTAAATGTGTTTGGGCAATGCGTAGCTCTTCGGCCAGCAATTCACCAGCCATGCTGGCTTCAAGTTGCTCTTTGCCTATTGTAATGTGATATTCAGCCTCTAACAATGCTGTTATGTGACGCTGGCGCGCAATCACTTGGTTTTCTCCGACTTGGTCAAAGCCCATGCAGTCTTTTAAATGCTCAGTTAATACCGTTAAGCCATCCTGTTGTTTTGCAGAAAGCCTAATTAGTGGATAAACCTGACTAGTATCAATGCCTGTGTTTTCACCACTTAAGTCGCATTTATTCCTGATGACGGTAATCGCTGAGTTGTCGGGTAATTTGGCATAAAATTCTGGCCAAATTTCTTCAGGTTGCGTACCCTGTTCTTGGCTGGCATCGAGCATAAACAAAATGCGATCGGCTTGTTCAATTTCTTGCCAAGCGCGTTCAATACCAATTTGTTCAACGATATCTGCATTGTCGCGAAGCCCCGCAGTATCGATAATATGCAAGGGCATGCCATCTATGTGGATATGCTCTTTTAAGACGTCACGTGTGGTACCGGCAATTTCAGTCACGATTGCGCTTTGTTTGCCCGACAAGGCATTTAACAGGCTCGATTTACCCGCATTTGGCCGGCCTACTATGACGACTTGCATACCATCGCGTAGCAACGAGCCTTGCTTGGCCTGATGCTTAATACTGTTTAAGAGATTAACAATCTTATCTAAGTGACCCTGCACGATGCCGTCGCCTAAAAAGTCTATTTCTTCTTCAGGGAAGTCAATGGCGGCTTCAACATACATGCGTAAATGAATGACCTTATCGACGAGTTCATTTATTCGTTCAGAAAAGTCACCTTGCATAGAGCGCAATGCACCTTTTGCCGCTTGCTCAGACGAGGCGTTTATTAAGTCGGCAATAGCTTCTGCTTGAGTTAAATCCATTTTATCGTTTAAAAAGGCTTGTTCGCTAAATTCACCCGGCTTGGCTAAGCGAACAAGACCGGTTTGTAAGCAAGCTTCAACCAACAACTGCATGACAACTTGTCCACCATGCCCTTGTAGTTCAAGTACATCTTCACCGGTAAACGAATTAGGGCCTTTAAAGAATAAAGCTATACCTTGGTCAATGACTTGCTGCTGCTTATCATAAAAGGCTTGGTAAACGACCTGTCGCGGCGCTGGACAGGTTTTCAGCAAATGTTTAGCAACCTGCTGTGCATTCGGGCCTGATACTCTTACAATGCCAACACTGCCTCTTCCTGGCGCAGTTGCTTGCGCAACAATGGTGTCGTTTTGATAGGCGTGCGTCATCTCGCTTTTCACTAGTCGCGGAAATTCTTAAATTGTAATGGCTGACCAAAATCTTCAGCTTTAAGCACCGCCATTACACTTTGTAAGTCGTCACGCTTTTTGCCAGTTACTCTAAGTTGGTCACCTTGGATAGACGCTTGCACTTTCATCTTCTTATCTTTAATCAGTTTCACCATTTTCTTTGCGGTGGGTTGGTCAATACCTTGCTTAAAGCTGATGGTTTGTTTAAATGTGCGCCCGGTATGATCAATTTTTTGTTGGTCTAGCGCAGAGGTATCAACACCGCGCTTAGAACACGCATCTCGTAACATACTTTGCATTTGTTGCAATTGAAATTCGGCTTCAGCCTTCATAACAACGGTTTCTTCAACGTATTCAAAGCTTGCATCAACGCCTTTAAAGTCAAAGCGAGTGCTTAGCTCACGATTAGCATTGTCAACGGCGTTTTTGGTTTCTACCGTATCAAGTTCAGATACAACATCAAATGATGGCATGGTTATTCTCCGTATATGTTTTAGTTTTATTTTATGAGTGTAGCAAATAGTCATAACAAAAAGCCCGCAATTAGCGGGCTTTTTTAATGGAGCATTTGTTTACTTTGATTTTAACCCGCGTTTTTCCATAGATGCGTAAATAATTTTTGCTTGAACTAAGGTGACGCAGTTACTGATTAACCAGTATAAAACGAGACCCGCAGGGAAGAATACAAAGAATATTGCCATAGCGACTGGCATGTATTGCATTAGCTTTTGCTGCAAGGGATCTTGTATCGTCATAGGTTGTAAGCGTTGCAATAAGAACATGCTTAAACCGGTTAATGCAGGTAATACAAATACTGGGTCGGGAATAGAAAGATCGGTGATCCAAAACATAAAGTCAGCATGTCTTAATTCGACACTTTCTAGTAGGACCCAATATAAGGCTAAGAAAATAGGCATTTGCAATAACAATGGGAAGCAACCACCCATTGGGTTTACTTTCTCTTTCTTATACAGCTCCATCATGCCTTGGGACATTTTTTGTCTGT
>CAYURD010000104.1:5104-13387 GCA_964446865.1 uncultured Glaciecola sp. | reverse complement strand
GCTAATTTTTGAGAATGCATTAGGCCACCTTATCGAAAGAAACATAGTAAACCTTAAAAAAAAATGAGTTAAAAAATGGATAAAAAAAACCCCAGAGTAATCGTCTGGGGCTGTTTGTAAACTATGAATTAATTTATCGTTTTCTGAGTCTCAATGCAAGTAGACTCAATCCAACAAAAATAAGTGAGCTAGGCGCTGAAACAGGCGTTTCGACATCATCGGTTGTCACTTAAGAAATCAGATGCAACGCCACCACCTAGAACAGTGTCCCAAGTAGCCAGCATATTTCAAGCCAATCAATATCTATATGTTTTTCTTTAATTACCCTCGGGTAAACGTAGTGTTAAAAAACATGACACTCAAGACATGCTAAGTGGGTAATCGACAAACGTAAATTTAACTGGGTAGTCATGGCAAAAAGGCGGCAATAGACAGCAAGCTCCAACAACTAACCGTATAAAATAGAACTTAGTAATAACGTCTATGTTGCTTGTTGTTAATAAAGTAGGCTATATAACTTGCGTCTAAAACTAGATTTTAAAGGGTCGCCGTCGGCCAGAGCATTAATGATATCTAGCATGTTCTTTTTAGCATCACCAAAGGCCATATCTTTTTTGAGCACTTCAAACAACAAGGTCAGTGCTTGCTCCGATTTATGCGCTTGATGCAATTGCACAGCTAGTTCGGTCTTAATCTCTAAATCGTCAGGATCTTGCAAGTGCTTTTCTTGAAGCTCTAAAAGCTCAGGGGATTCAGATGCTTTTTCGGCAAGCTCTATTTTGCCTAAAACGGCTTGATAATCTGCATTTTGATCAACTAGACCAATGCTTGTTAATAGCGCTTTACTTTGTTCAATATTACCCGTTTCAACCGACGCATCAGCAAAAGCAATGGTTATCTCTGGGCGTTGAGGGGCTATTTCGTGCGCTTGTTTTAGCAAGCCAAACGCTTGTTGGTAGTTATTTTGCTCTATCTCGACTTTTGCTTGATTCAGCAACTCATCCTCTGGTTTGGGCAAATAGTTAGCAAAAGTTGTTTGTAGTTCTTGCTCGCTTTGCGGGCCTGCAAAACCATCCAAGGGTTGACCATCTTTCACTAGCATGGTGGTGGGTAACCCTCTTACACCAAATTGCTGAACTATTTCGGCTTGTTCATCGGCATTGACCGTGGCGAGTAAAATATCATTGGGGTATTTGCTTACAAACGATTGAATGACATTCATTTGCTGCATTGAAGGTTCGTCCCATTGCGCCCAAAAATAGACCACAACCAACTTGGTGGCTGACTCTTCGAGCATAATATTCTTAAAATTTTCAAGGTTAAGGGTAATGATATTGGTACTTGGATTTTCATTCATGGTGATTAATGATGTATTTTATAAACTATTTGGTTGATACAAAGTATGGGGGTGTTTGTGTTTTTTGCAAGCGAACTACCTCTTAAATACCTGTTACAATATGAGAAACAATCTTGCACAATCTTATTTGCAAATAGCACCCAACAGTTAAGTGTTGTTTTATATTAGCCAACGCTGGCATTATATTTATCATCGATTTAATATACGCAAATAGAGCAACAAACTACCAGCAACAAAAAGGTGATTAACTATGACAGCTAAACGTTTTTCGAGTTTTTCGGAGTTTTATCCCTATTACTTAAGTGAACACGCAAACCCTACTTGCCGCCTCCTTCACTTTATCGGCTCTATATTAGTCCTTGCATTAATTGTTTACTCACTGGTAACTGCACGTTATGTATTGCTTTGGGGTATACCTTTAATTGGCTACGGCTTTGCTTGGGTAGGCCATTTTTTTTATGAAAACAACAAACCAGCAACGTTTTCTTACCCCTTATATAGCCTAATGGGCGACTGGGTCATGTTTAAAGATATCATTATCGGCAAAGTGAAACTGTCGTAACAATCAGGTTTCAGTGCGCCAAGTGAGTAGAAACATCTCAGTTTGACATACACCTAATTCTGCAATAATACCAAATACGCCCCTCATTAAATCAACGCTTAACCATTTCGCCTTTTCACGATAGTCAGTCTCGTTTAACTCTTTGAGACGTGCATGTCTAAAACAGATAACAAGGTATGAATTTAAATACCTTTAGATGTACACAAATTGTTATCTTCACGATACACCGTTGGTTGTTAATGTGTATTTGTCAACTAGAAAACGATAGTCGTATCAAGTTTATGAGTCTTCTGTCGATACACCATACGGTTTAACTGCATACGAAAGAATGGTGAAAATGCCACTTTTATGAATACCCCATCAGGAAAGTTCACTTTATCGGTACAAGCACCGAGTGAGGAAAACGGCTTTCGGTGCAGTGATAAAAATTGAACGATAAAGGAACCTCAACAATGTTGAAAAAAATAGTAGTAATCACGAGTTTGCTAATAGCATCCTCGTCATCTTTTGCCGACTTAGTGGTGGTAGTAAACCCCGCAAATGGAAATGCCCTCGACGGTAAAATAGTCCAACGTATTTTCTTAGGAAAAGACAAAAAGTACAAAGACGGCACCGAGACCATAGCTATCAACCAAGACGCAAGCAGTGCATTGCGTGAAAATTTTGATCAAGAAGTACTAGGACGGAATTCTAGCCAAGTATCGGCCTACTGGTCTAAGTTGGTATTTACCGGTAAAGGTATACCACCTAAAGAAGTCTCAAGTGATGCGGAGGTTATTGATTTAGTATCAAAAAACCCAAGCGCAATTGGGTATATAGACAGCGCGTCAGTTACTGATGCAGTTAAAGTCGTAAACCTATAAGGGCCTAATAATGACTAAATATACAAAAATATACACAGGCCTTGCTTTAGCAACTGCGCTCTCTGCACAAGCTCATGCCGACATTCGAATCAATGGTTTTGCCAATTTAACAGCTGGCGTTACTACTGAGGATACTAATATATTTGAGACAACAGAAGATTTTGATTTTGCAAGCAAGAGTTTGTTTGCACTTCAACTTTCTGGTGACGTAACTGAAAATGTTACCGCAACCGCTCAAATAATCGGGTCAGGAAGTGACGATTTTTCAGCAAAGTTTGAATGGGCTTATCTAACTTATAACATGAGTGAAACCAGTACGATTACAGCTGGTTTGTTTAGACTTCCGTTGTTTCGATACAGTGCGTCAATCGATGTAAGTTATTCGTACCACTGGATTACTGCCCCAGAAACCGTTTATGTAGTGCCATTTAACAACATTTCGGGCTTGAGATATGACTATGCCAATTATTCAGGTGATTTTGAATACTTATGGCAAGTGTCATATGGTAATTACAAAGAAGATACCGGTGAGTCGGTTACCACAGGAACGGATTTATTCTTAACCAGTTTTGAAGGTACATATAAGAGTTTTAAAGGCCGCGTTGCAATTGGTCGCGCTGACAACACATCACAGCGAGAGTCTGTTAATAATATACTAGCAGGGGTGGCGGCAGCGTCTCCTACCTTAGCTGACGAACTTGCCTTAAATGATGATTCAGGAGTGTTTGTAGGTGTTGGTTTCGAATATGATAACTTTGAATGGTTCGTGAGCGCCGAATACACTACTATTGATGTAAAAGAGTCGTTTAATCCAAAGAATACTGCATACTACGTAACGGCAGGAACACGACTTGGCAAATTTACACCTCACATTACTTACCAAGCCAAAGATGCATTTAATGACGGTAAGATAAAGTTCCAAGATACGGTAGCAAGTCTTCCAGCTGCGTTGCAACCAGCTCTGGGAGGAGCTAATGCTGGTTTACAAGCAGCTACCTTCGCAGATTACTCTATGATTACCCTAGGTTTACGCTACGATATTATTAGTAATACAGCGCTAAAAGCAGAAGTGACTAAGTTTGATAATAAGCTAGAATCTATGTTAAGTCCTGACGCGCCTGTTGATACTAACATCGTTCAGTTTAGTGTTAACTACGTATTTTAGATAATATCCCAAAATAACGCGCTTTAAAAACGGAGACCTTTGTGTCTCCGTTTTTTTGTCAAGGTTTGACGAACTTAATCGTAGAGTAGACATGTAAATATGATTAACTGGATTGCGCAAAACATCCAATCGGTCTTTTCGTGCATTCACACTCTATCCACGACTACCGCAGAAGGTAATTCATCATCGACGTCTTAAAACGGGTTTAGTGCATCTCGACGCGTTTTCAGTGAGTCGCGTTACGCTTATCCTTAATGGGGAATCGATGCAACACATGCGAACCATCTTTAAACTCAAGCTTAATTATCACAAACTCACCTTTATTTAATGGCCCTGCTAAACCCATTAACATTAGGTGCTTACCACCAGGTGCAAACTCGACACTCATCCCCGCTTTTATCAAAACGCCCTCGCTTAATTCTTGCATTTGCATCATATCTTCTTGCATAACGGTGTGATGAATTTCTGCGGTCATCGCAACATCACTATTGACGCTAACTGCACTTAACAGGATATCTTCGTCAGTGTTGTTGCTGGCGGTAAAATAAGCTGCGCCGGTTTTTGCCAGTGCAAATGTAGCGCGGGCCCATGCGTCAGTAATAAGCAAACCAGTTGCCATCGAATTTTTGTTATCAGAGTTTTTGTCATGTTTACCTGCATGATCGTGTGCAAATAGTGAGTGCGAGCTTACTGCTAATGCTAGAATAAGCGAAAAATTGAATAAGAAACGTCGCATCAAAAAATCTCCTTGAATATGAAAATCGAGTTGTCAGCAGTAGTATTTTAGTTTTTTGCGAGTAAAGCAAGACGCTTTGCTTCGCCACTTAACAATGGAAAATACTCATGCGGTAAATGTTGTGAAAGCTCAACCAGCTTTTCGCTCAATTGAGTGTAATCGGATGCCACCACATTAATGTGCCCCATTTTACGCTTTTCTCGTAAGGTTTTGCCGTACCAATGTAAATGACAACCTTGAATAGCAATTAAATCGCGGCTAAAGCTAGTACAACCAATAATGTTCACCATCGCACTAACCTGATGATTATGTGGGCTCCCTAGAGGAAAGCCTAAAACAGCTCTTATGTGTTGTTCAAACTGACAAGTGTCGGCACCGTCTTGTGTCCAATGGCCAGAATTGTGAACTCGTGGTGCAATTTCATTGACCAATAATTCATCTCCGACTTGAAAAAGCTCTACCGCCAACACGCCTACGTAATGTAGGCCATTTGCAATTTTACTAAAAAGTTCGGTCGCTTGCGCTTTCAGTGTCTCGTGCAAATGTGTGGCAGGCGCTATCGAAACGTGCAACTGACCATCATGATGTAAGTTTTCGCTAATATCAAAGCATACTATCTTACCGTTAATGTCGCGTGCCCCAACGACCGAAATTTCTCGATCAAAGTCTGACATACGTTCAGCCACCAAGGGTACAGCTTGCAAATCAACTTTTGAAAATGCGTCTTTTAAGGTAGCGATATCTGCCGACGACTTCATGCGCCACTGGCCGTAGCCATCGTAGCCGTCGCGACTGGCTTTAAAGATTATTTTTTCACCAAGCTTTGTTTCTATGCCGTCTAGCTGAGCCACATCATCAATAATGACATGCTGACAATTTGCGACATCATGTTTGGTCAACAACTGCTTTTCTCGCACTCTATCGGCGCCAGCCATAATAGATGGCAAATTGGGGTATAACTTGCCGCTTCGTTCAACAAGCGCGAGTAAGTCTTCTGGGATGTGTTCAAATTCAACCGTGATGGCATTCACGTCATCTATCGCAAATTCTAGCGTTACATCAAGGGGCAACTTACTCACAGGATGCACAACGCTGTTGTCTTTTACATCAACGGCCTGTACTTCAACCCCAAGGGGAGCTGCTGCTAAGTACATCATTTGTGCTAGTTGACCAGCACCCAGCACTAAGACTTTCATTCAAGCTCCAGCGTTTGGTTAGCCATTACTGTTTCGGTTTGTTTAGCTCTAAAGGCAACAATAGCATCTCGTACATCTTTATCTTGCAAGGCAATCACTTGTGCCGCTAGCAAGCCAGCGTTTGCAGCGCCAGCCTCACCAATGGCTAATGTACCCACGGCAACGCCTTTTGGCATTTGAACTATCGACAATAAGGAATCTAAGCCACTTAACTGGCTAGACCGCACAGGGCAGCCAAACACCGGCAAGTGCGTATGGGCAGCAATCATGCCTGGTAAATGGGCAGCACCACCAGCACCCGCAATAATCACCTGGTAGCCGTTTTGTTCTGCATTTTCCGAAAATTCGACTAAAAGGTTTGGTGTCCTGTGCGCCGACACAACTTGAGCCTTAAAACTCACGCCTAGCTCTTTAAGCATGAGGGCGGCTTTTTGCATGGTTGGCCAATCAGACTGAGAACCCATTACGATTGCGACTTGCGCCATGATCTACTCTCTTTATTTGGTGTATTGTTTCAAACAAAGCAGTCACGATAGGCTTAAAAAGCCCTATAAACAGCAAGCTTGAAATTAGAAAAGTCGGTGATTATACGAGAATCCACAAAAAAGAGCGACCCTTGCCGCTCTTTTTATGTCGTTTAGTCGATATTAATAGTGGTTTTACAGTGCTATGCGCCCAGAACTATGCGCCCAGAACTATGCGCTCAACACTATGCGTTCAACCCTATTACCTTCAAACATACTGCTACTTGGCGGCGGCCATATAATCTAAGGTTAAGTTAGTCAGCAACTTCACACCTAATTTCATCCCCGAATCATCCACATAAAATTCTGGCGTATGATGTGCGGGTGAGTCTTCTTCACTAACATCTAATGGTTTACCGCCTATCCACAAGTATACACCTGGCACTTTTTCTTGGAAAAATGAAAAGTCTTCTGCGCCAGTGACTGCTTTTGAATTAATCACATTCTCTTGGCCTGCCGTCCTAACTAAGGTTGGCAACATCTGATCCATAAGATCGTGATCATTAAAGGTAATTGGGTAGTTATAATCAAGTGGCAAGGTGACTTCAGCCGTGGCTCTCATGCTATCGGCTATTCCTTTAACTTTGCGAGGAATTGCCTCGTACATGTGCTCGCGTGCCGCTTTGTTAAGCGTACGAATAGTGCCAACCATTGTTACTTCAGACGGTATAATATTGGAACGGTTACCACCATGGATTGAACCAATAGTGACAACTGCCGCATCGTCAATCACTTTTATTTCGCGGCTAACAACAGTTTGCAGCGCCATAATTATTTGAGCAGAGGTAGTAATGGGGTCTACGCTTTTCCAAGGATATGCGCCGTGTGCTTGCTTTCCTTTTACCACTATTTTAAACGGGTCAACGGCTGCCATAATGCCACCGTGGCGATAGCGTACAGAACCTACGTCGGTGTTTGCGCTAATATGCAATCCAAAAATGGCATCTACATCTGGGTTTTTAAGCACACCTTCTTGCACCATGACTTCTGCGCCGCCTTTTTCGCCTGCAGGTGCGCCCTCTTCGGCGGGTTGAAAGATAAACTTAACCTTGCCAGTTAATTCGCCTTTCATTTCGGTGAGTATGGTTGCAGCGCCCATTAACATAGCAATATGGGTGTCATGGCCACAAGCATGCATAACAGGTACTTCGTTACCCTCAAGTATGCCTGTTGCTGTTGATTTAAACGGTAAGTCATTCATTTCTTTTACCGGAAGTGCGTCCATATCGGCCCTAAGCGCCACCGTTGGACCTGGCTTGCCAGAGTCAAGTACGGCAACAACACCGGTAATGGCGACTCCTGTTTGGACTTCTAATCCAAGCTCGCGCATGTATTTTTCAATGTATTTTGCGGTCTCAAATTCTCTATTGGAAAGCTCTGGGTATTGATGAAAATGATGTCGCCACTTAATCACCTGAGACTCGATGGCAGCCGCTTTTGCTGCAACCCCATGATTGTCGTGATGTGCGCCATGACCGTCTGCAAATGCACTCGCGCCAAGTGAACAAAGACTAAGGGCAAACAAACTTGAAAGAAGTGTTTTTCTAAACATGATATAGGCTTTCCTTTTTTCTTCACACCTTACACCACTTTGCGTGATGCGGTAAAGCCTTGCAAATCTATTGCTGTTTATTATGTTACAGCATAAGCTAGTCATCCAATTAACTTATATTCAATCAACAATACAGAAGGCTATTCATGAGTTTGCAACTAACCGCCATCTACGCATCAATTTTGGCCATTATTTACTTTGGCCTTACCGTTTTGGTTGTCAAAGAAAGACGTGCTGGCAAAGTCAGTTTAGGAGATGGCAGTATCGATACCTTGAATAAAGCCATTCGAGCGCACGCTAACTTTATTGAGTATGTGCCAATATGTAT
>CAYURD010000104.1:0-5004 GCA_964446865.1 uncultured Glaciecola sp. | reverse complement strand
AGTTTCCTGCTATAAATACAGGGCAAGATTTACGTTTCAAAAACTGTTATATTCTGCATAAATAATAGGCGTTTAACATCACTTAAAAAAGAAGGACTGTATGTCAATCCGTATCGGAAAATTACTCATTATCACCGTCTTAAGCATACTCACTATTAATGTGTTCGCTAATGAGAAAGGCTATTTTCGTGACCCAAATGTAAATGGCAACCAGCTTGTTTTTGTTGCGCAAAGTGACTTGTGGTTAACGCAGTTGGGTAGCACAGCGCCAGCCGTGCGCTTGACCACGCACGCCAATATGGAAAGTAGTCCACGCTTTTCTCCAAATGGTGAGCAAATCGCGTTTATTGCTCGCTACAACAACATGCAAGCAGTGCACCTTATCCCCACCCAAGGCGGCGTTGCCAAGCAAATCACCTTTGAACTTGGCGCAACAAAATTACACAGCTGGCTCGATGATGAACATGTATTAATTAGCACCACTCACGATACTGGCATGCACATTAGTTGGGTGCTTAAAAAGGTAAACGTTAATACGCTGAGCGTTGAAAGTTTACCGTTGTCGGATGCAGTTGAAGGGGCTATTACAAAAGACGGCGAGACATTAATATTTGTTCAGCATGGATTACAAGTATCAACCGATAATGCTAACCACTACAAAGGCGGCGCAGCAGGCGAAATGTGGCGTTTTGACTTAGATTCACGCAGCCGCAGTAACGAAGCGGTCTTGCTGACTGGCTCACACGAAGGCTCGGTTCGCTCAGCCATGCTCTATGAACAGCAAGAGAACACCCGTATTTATTTTTTAAGCAACCAAAACAGTATCGATAATATATGGTCAATGACGCTAGACGGCAAAGACCTTAAGCAGCACACCAAGTTTGAACAATGGGCAGTGAGAGACGCAAGCTTATATGGCGATAGAATTGTGTTTCAACATGGCGCAGATATTAAATCGTTTAATATCACAAACGATCGTGTGAGCGATATAAATATAAGCCTAAGGTCCGATTTTGTCGACTTGCGCCAGCGTTATATTAATAAACCCTTGACCTATTTTGAAGATGCCAGCATCGCCAATGGTGGCGAAAAAGCGGTGGTTGTCGCCAGAGGAAAAATGGCAGTCGCCAACAATCAATCAACTCGATTAGTCACAATAGCAAGCGATCCTACATCAAGAAATCGTGATGCAGTGCTAAGCCATGATGGTAAATCTGTTTATGCCATTAGTGATGCGAGTGGCGACTATGAAATTTGGCGTTTTGACGCAAATGGCAATAATACCGCAGAGCAATTAACAACTGGCGGTGACGTCATAAAAACAAGTTTATTTTTATCTCCCGACGGCAATACACTTGCCTACACCGAAAAATCTGGCGAACTTTGGTTTTTAAATGTACAAAACGGCAAAAGCGAGCTTATATATGGCGAACCTAATAACGGCATAAGCAATTTAACATTCTCGTCAGACAGTCGTTATCTTGCGTTTCAACTTACAGGCTTTAAAGAAGAGCGTGCCCGAATCTTCTTAATGGACACGAAAACTAATCAATCAAGCTTATTAACGGGTCACAAATATAGCTCATACTCGCCTTCCTTCAGCACTGACTCGCAGTGGCTTTACTTCTTATCTGACCGCGCTTATCGCCCTAACCCGGCTAGCCCGTGGGGTGATCGCAATATGGGGCCTGCATTTGACAAACGTACAGAGGTTTACGCGATTGCTTTAACGCCTGATGCAGAATTTCCATATGCACCGCCGACAGAGCTAAGTCTAAAAGATGATGATGAAGCCAGCGACAAAAAAGATGATGAAGACGAACCGGAAGAAAACAAGGAATCCGTCGAAGTAGCATTTACCGGCATTCAAGACCGACTCTGGAAAGTCAGCATCCCAGCAGATAATTACTCACAGCTGGTCGCCACCAAAAAAGCATTAGTGCTTAGACAAGAACAAAATCTTAAAAGCGTGTTATTTGAACATGACGCAAAACTCAAAGATATGACAGAAGGCGTGAGGTACATCCAAGCGTCAGCCGATGGTGAGCATTTGATGGTCATAAAAGGTACGGGCGATAAAACACAAATTTTTAGTATTCCAGCCAATGACAGCTATCCATCAGAGATAAAAGACTATCAAATAGACTTGAGCGCTTGGCGTCTTGCCATTAAACCTCAAGAAGAGTGGCAGCAGTTATTTAAAGACGCATGGTTGATGCATCGTGATTCGCTCTACGATGCCAATATGCGCGGCTTGGATTGGCAAAAAACCAAAGAAAAGTACCTTCCTTTGTTAGCGCGGATGACCGAGCGTTCAGACCTAAATGATATATTTGAACAGATGATGGGCGAGCTTAATTCATTGCATTCGCAAGTGCGTGGTGGCGACTTAAAAGATGACCCAGATGCACCCAGCCCTTCTGTCTTAGGTGCAAGTCTAAAAGACGGTAAAAACGGTGTGCAAATTGATACACTTTATATGTTCGACAAAGAGTTGTTGTCGCAAGCCCCGCCCTTATCCCGCCCGGGTGTTAATGCACAAGAAGGCGACATTATTACAGCCATCAACAATCAAAACGTACAAAACGTTGCCGATTTGCAAAAAGCTTTGTTCAATCAAGCCGGTCAACAAGTGTTACTTAGTATAGAGCGCGGTCGAGAAGCAATACAAACCGTTGTTGTCCCAGCCGCTGCAAACAGAGAAGTGCGCTTTAGACATCAACATTGGGTACACAAAAACCTAAATAAAGTGCAATCAATTGACGAAAACCTTGGTTATTTGCATCTTTACGCAATGGGCGGCGGTGACGTTGCATCATTTGCCAGAGATTTTTACGCGCAATACGACAAACCAGGCTTGATTATTGACGTTCGCCGCAACCGTGGTGGTAATGTAGATAGTATCATTATCGAAAAGCTTATGCGCAGAGCTTGGTCTTTTTGGCGCTGGCCCAACGGGTATACCAGTACCAACATGCAGCAAGCTTTTAGAGGGCATATTGTGGTATTGGCCGACCAGTTCACATACTCAGACGGTGAAACATTTACCGCAGGCATAAAAGCACTTGATATTGGTACCGTAATTGGTAAACAAACTGCGGGCGCAGGCGTGTGGCTGTCGGGTGGTAATCGCCTTGTTGACCGCGGGATTGCGCGTGTTGCAGAGTTTCCAGTATTCTCAATGGATGGACGCTGGATAACAGAAGCACGCGGGATAGCACCACATATAGAAGTAGATAACCTACCTCATGCTACCTACAAAGGGGAAGATGCGCAATTAGCAGCGGCTATTAAACTACTTCAAGATAAAATAGCGAAGTCTCCTGTACCAGACATGAAGCCACAGGCCTTTCCACCAGCGAGAGAAGCTGCGCATGACATTCTTAAATAGATGAGGTTCTTAAGACCTAACATGTATAACGCAGCCTACCGATGCGTAAAATAACGCTATTCATAGCACTGGGGTTATTTGCCTCAGTGCTATTTTTTTACCTAAGGTCGCCTATCGACCCTGTGAGTTGGCAAGTCGAGCCAATGGCGACCCTAAGTGGTAAATTTGAAGCCAACAATAAACTCGATACCGTAAGCTTATTAGGACAAGGGCAACTTAACGCCAGTGAAGACATTGCCTTTGATGATGAAGGTTGGCTGCATACAGGTCTTGAAAATGGCGCCATTGTAAAATTTAAACCCGATCAGTCCAGCAATATTATCGAAGTCACTAACACGGGCGGTCGTCCATTGGGCATGCGCTTTAACAAACAAGGCAATTTGATTGTTGCAGATGCTATAAAAGGCATATTGAGCGTTACCCCAAGTGGTGATGTAGACATTTTAGTTGATAGTTTTGAGGGTGAAAAAATTGTCTTCGTTGACCATTTAGACGTAGCCGACAACGGTGATATTTATTTTTCTAATGCCAGTCAAAAATACGATGTCAGCAACTACCTATTAGACTTTCTAGAAGCTAGTGCCACAGGCCAAGTGCTTAAATACGACGCCGCGACACAAGAAACTGAACTACTGATTGATAATCTATTTTTTGGCAATGGCATCGCACTAAGCCCTAATGATGCGTTTTTATTAGTAAACGAAACGGGCCGCTCACGTGTTTTAAAACATATACTGACAGGCGAAAATGCAGGCACAACAAACGTATTCATCGATAAACTGCCCGCGATGCCTGACAATATCTACTTTGACGAAAACGAAACCTTTTGGATTGGTTTAATCACTTTGCGAGATTGGAGAATTGAAAAGCTAGCCACTTATCCTACTATTCGCAAAATTATTGGTGGCGTACCTTTAAGCATGCTAAAACCCAGTTCAAAATATGGTTTTGTACTGGGTGTCGACCTTAAAGGCAATGTCACTCATAATTATCAGGGCGCGTCTGCCTATACCGAGATAACCAGTGCCGTGCCTCACAAAGGAAAATTATATTTAGGCTCGTTATATAATAATGCAATTGGCGTATTTGATTACGCACAGCAGTAGTAGTAATAACAGCAGTAGCAATAAATAATTACTTTGATAATAGCGATGCACAAAGCAAAACGGCCTGCACAAAATGCAAGCCGTTAATAAATACAAAGGTCAGCAGACCTTGGTGAAAGACCTTAGCCCTTCTGTCGTTTCATACTATCAAAGAATTCGTCGTTCGTTTTGGTCATCGCCAAACGACTGATCATAAACTCCATGCAGTCTATTTCAGACATTTCATGGACTATCTTGCGTAATATCCACATTTTTTGAAGCTCTTCAGGCGATGTGAGTAGCTCTTCACGACGCGTACCTGAACGGTTAATATCAATAGCTGGGAATACACGTTTTTCAGCAATCTTACGGTTAAGATGCAATTCCATGTTACCCGTACCTTTAAACTCTTCATAGATAACTTCATCCATTTTAGAGCCAGTATCAATGAGTGCAGTGGCAACAATCGTTAAACTCCCGCCCTCTTCTACATTACGCGCAGCACCAAAAAAGCGTTTTGGTTTATGC
>CAYURD010000103.1:3139-13640 GCA_964446865.1 uncultured Glaciecola sp. | reverse complement strand
TTACTTTAAATTAACTTTATCAAGCGAGAACTCATACTCACCAACCGTAGGCCCTGCTACTATCGCAAAGCCTGAAAACGCGGCAGGGTCAAAGCCCGCAAAATCATCTAGTGCCACTGTAATCGTTTGCCATTGTTCATTCACTTCAATGGTTTGTGTTGGCGGAATACCAGCTGCGTTGGCATCAAATGCCATTATTCGATAAGTCCCCGGCGTACCTTTAATATCAATCATTAACTCGCTATTAGCGTTAATATCAAAGCCTTGTACTGGTGGCATAAAATCACCTACAGCCGCGCCTGCCCAAGGGTAGGCAAAGGCTGCGTCTACTTTTGCATTTACAACAAGCACTGTACTTTGTTTTTGCTGGTCAAGGGCTAATTCGATGCGCGCTGAAGACTGTCCATTTGCCATGCTGTCGTCAGATTTTGCCCAGGTGAATCCGTTTAGTGTCGCTAGGCCTTGAGTATCAAAGTTACTAAGCGAAATATCGTCTAACTTTTCATTTTTACTACTTTGAGAAGCTAGGGAGGTATCAACTTGATAGCCATTTTTAAAAACACTATCGACATTTAGCAGTACATCGAGCTCAGCAAATGGATTACCGTCAATAAGTACCAAATCTGCTCTACTACCAACTTTCACTTGGCCTCGCTCTACGTCAAAGATATCAGCGGGTACAATAGTGGCGGCGCTAATAGCTTGTTGATTGCTTAAGCCAGCTTCGGCCAACAGCATGACTTCGTGATGTAAGCTAATGCCAAATGCTGTCCCTGAGTTGGGCGAATCTGAACCTGCTAAAATAGTCACACCTGCATCATAAAATCGTTTCACATTTTGCTTGGCCAGTGCAAACTCAAATCCGGGAATGTCTGCTCCAAAGCTCGCTAGTAAAGTCGATTTTTGCTGTGAAGACAAACGTGCTTCTATGCCTTCGCGTGTGGCAAGTGCCTGAGCGTAGCCAGTAGAATCCACCGAGGCAATGACCGCTAAAGTGGGAATAATAAAGACGTTGTTTTGCAGGGCTAAATTAATCAGTTCGTCTGACGCTAGCTTGTCGGCAAATATATGAACTAAGCCATTTATGCCATCTTCTATCATATCTTGTGCCGCTTGGTGTGTAGATATGTGTGCGAGTGCTTTAAGGCCTTGCTTATGGGCTTGATTAATGACTTCTTGAGCCCAAGCTCGGCTTAAGCTGGGTATGCGACTCTGATTAGGTATATATACTAACTTTATATAATCTGCACCGGCTTGTTTACGTAAACTAACCCAGCTTTCAATTTCATCTACGCTATCGACTGTATCAATGCTAAAACCAAATTGAGTGCCGTGTCCGCCCTCGACTGTTGCCATGGTACCCGAGCTATAAAGATCGCTTTCATTGGTGGCTTGAAGGCTATCGCGTTTTGCGCGTGTTGCTGCTAGCGTTGATTCCATTGAAAACATATCAAAATGCGCGGTCACGCCAAAACGCAAACCGTCATTAAGGCCAGAACCATAAGAGTGAGTATGCGAGTCGAGTAAGCCAGGCAGGAGTGTTTTACCCTGACCATCAACTACTTGCACATTGTCATCATTCGTAACATCAATCGATGAATCGCTAATGGCTGTCACAAGACCGTCTTTTACCAACACATATTGGTTTTCTATTAAGTTTGTTCCGGTAAAAACACTGACATTGCTGAATAACACGTTATTTGAGCTTGTTGCTGCTTCATCATTAGCGCTTGACTGCTGATTTTCGTCTGTCGTAGGTAAGGTGAATAATAGTGCGCTTAATCCAATGACGACTACTACCGTGGCTATCAAAAAAATGTGTTTAATCATATCAATACTCCTTTATTTAGTACGCTGCTTTGACCAAGCTAAAATAGTGATGCCCAACAGCGCAAGCGTTGAAATGCCCGTTACTATTACATGATAAACAACATCACGTTCACCTGGGGCGCCAGACACATAAAGTGCAATTTCGCTTAAGTGAAAACTAGGTAAAAAATGTGCAAAGCTCTGTAAGCCAGCAGGAAATACAGAGACGGGTATCCATAGTCCGCCTAGTGCGGCAAACGCTAAAAATACAATGTTCGATATCGCAACAGCACCATTTGAGTTGCATAAAAAGCCAATGCTTAATCCTATTAATATAAATGGAAAAACCGCTAAAACATGGGTTAACAACAGTAAAGCCCAAGTGGAAATGGGCAGCGCTACACCTGCAACAAAGCCTGCCATTGCGTATACGATGCCTACTGCAACACTCGAAAATATCAGCGTGTTGACGACTTTAGCGCCAATATAATTAATGCCGCGACTTGGCGCTGCTCGTTTGAGCGAGAGCCAGCCTTTGTCACGCTCGTTTGCCACGTTTATGCCAAAGCCAAAAATAGACGGTCCCATCACGGCAAACACACCATAGGTTGCTAGTAAATAAGCCGCTGCGTTTGCATTATTGGGTAAAACAATCGCAAATAGGGCGTAAAACGCCACCGGCATTAACATGGTGGGTAAAATAAACTCTGGCGCGCGAAGGCTTTTTAGCAGCTCTGCGCCGGTTTCTAAATTAAAGGAGGTAAAGGCAGTGTTCATGTGTAATAGCGTCCTTGTGGTTGCGTGTTACGTGTTGATGCGAATTGTGCAAAAATGCGTTAAGCCTAATGCGCCCCAGCTGAGTCAGAGCTTGAACTTTGTTTAAGGTCTGGATTAGACAGCTGCGTAAAAATGTCTTCTAGCTTGGGTTTGCTAACTGTGAGGTCAAGCAAGTCAGGCGCTAAGGCGAGCAGTTCGGCGACTGTTTGGTTGACCTTGCTGGTCCGTATTTCGCTAAATCGCCCTGAGATAGATACTGCTTCAACGCCTGCTAATTGTTGTATTTGCTCCTCGTTTAGCGATGTTTGACAGCGCACAATACTCCCACTTGACTGTTTATGAATGTTAGCAGGTGTTGCATTGGCGACTATTTGCCCTTGATTCATGATCATGATTTGGTCGGCTAAATTATCGGCTTCTTCTAGGTAATGAGTGGTCAATACAATGGTTTTGCCTTTATTAGCAAATTCTCTAATCACTGCCCACAAATTACGACGCGCTTCAATATCTAAGCCTGTTGTTGGTTCATCTAAAAAAATGAGTTCTGGGTCGCCAACCACGGCAAGCGCAAATTGCACACGCCTTTTTTGCCCACCCGACAGTTGCTTATATTTTTTATGCGCAAAACTACTTAATTCACACATAGCAATGGTCTCGTTGACTGAAAAGCTTTGTGGGTAATAGCTGGCAAATAATGCAATATGCTCTTTTACCGTTAAGGTGTCGGGCAAATCAGTGTCTTGCAAAATTACGCCTGTTTGCTGTTTTGCTGTCATCGACCCAGGTGCATGTCCCATTGTCGTTAATTGGCCGTCACCAATAGGCTCTAGGCCAAGTGCACATTTTATTAAGGATGTTTTACCAGCACCGTTTTGTCCAAGCACTGCAAAAACACCTGGGCGGTCAATGTTGATGTCAATCCCACGAAGCGCTTGGACATCGCCATAGGATTTAGTGAGTTGCTTTGCAAATAGGCGAGCATAATGGTTCATAAGCGTTTTCTCTTTATGAACGTGTTAGTAAAGTGACTTGTTTGCAAGCTCTTTAATCAACACGACGGTTAGTATGCTTATTATCTTTGAACAAATACGCAAAACGGACAAGTGACAAAAGTCACCAATCGCAGACATTTATTTTTCTTTTGGTATACTCACCTCATTATCTCAACATAAAAATGTGCTTATAAAATGCTCCGACTCTCTAAACGTGCGTGGAATAATGTTCTTATATTTTCGATGCTTACGCTTATTCTTATTCTCAATTACGACCGTTTTGGGAGTGATGAGCCTACCGCTAGGTTGGTTGTGCCTGAGGGCGAGTACATTATCAGTATGCAAATCAACAACGTTGAAATTGAAAAAGCGGGTCAGCTTTGGCGTATTGATCCCAACGGTATCCAGCCAAGCGTGCTGCCCGATGCTCAGCAATTACAAGACATAGTGAGTGCATGGCAACGCGCCTATATTACGCCCGCTGGGATTGAGTTTGATGCAGCGCTTTTTGGGGTGCCAAGTTCGCTAGTTGTCATTTCACTCGCAGGTGTGAGTACGCCAACGGTGGTGGCCCTAAATATAGTAGAAGAGCAGTTATTTATTGTGATCAAAAAAGAAGTCTTTATATTAAATTCACCTACCATTAGTGCCTTGTTAGAGCCCATTATTCAGGTTAGACAGTAGATATGCCAGAGTTACCAGAAGTAGAAGTTACGCGGCTAGGCATTTCGCCACACCTGCTAAATCAGCGCATTAAAAAAGTGCATGTTCATCAGCCACAATTACGCTGGAAAGTGCCTGAACAAGTGCACCTAAGTGAAGGCTTACTTATCACACAGGTCACGCGCCGAGCCAAGTATTTGTTCATTCATACGAGCGCTGGTGACATGGTAATGCACTTAGGCATGTCGGGTAAAATGCGCGTGGTTGATACCCATTTAGCTCGCCAAAAGCACGATCATATTGAAATTGAACTAGAGTCGGGAAAAAAGCTAGTACTTAACGACGCCCGGCGCTTTGGTAGCTGTTTGTGGCAAGACCCCAATGATAACCAACCTTTATCTATTTTAGGCAATTTGGGTCCTGAGCCACTAGGTGGCGATTTTGATGGTCGGCGTTTGTTTGAATTAAGCCGAAACCGAACATCGCCAGTGAAAAATTTCATTATGGACAACTCGGTGGTAGTCGGCGTTGGTAATATTTATGCAAATGAAAGCTTGTTTAATACGGGTATTGACCCTCGCCGCGCCGCCGGCAGAGTGAGCCTCAAACGGTATATGGCATTAGGCGAACAAATTAAAATAGTATTAGCAAAAGCCATCGAGCAGGGCGGCACTACCCTAAAAGATTTTGCGCAAGCTGACGGTAACCCTGGTTATTTTGCACAGCATTTACACGTTTACGGCCGGGCGGGTGAAGAATGTGGCAAATGTGGGACAATCATCAAGTCAAAAACTATTGGGCAGAGAAATACGTTTTTTTGTTCGGTATGTCAGCGCTAGTTCTCGGTGTTTCAGCGTTTTCTCTCATCCAAACGCGTAGCAAGCGCCTCATTAACGATTGGATGACAAAATTGCGCCACGTCACCTTTGTGCATAGCGACTTCTTTTACCAGCGTAGATGAAATAAACGAATTTTCTTCAGAAGGTGTTAAAAATACGCTTTCTAAATCAGGGTTTAGGCGACGGTTCATATTCGCTAGTTGAAACTCGTATTCAAAGTCACTTACTGCGCGTAGTCCTCGAATTAAAATATCGGCGTTATTTTCTTTAGCGAACGAGGCCAATAAACCGGTAAAGCCCGTCACTTTAACATTGTCTAAGTGAGCACATACCTTTGTAATGAGCTCAACTCGCTCTTCGAGTGAAAACAAAGGCTGCTTGCTTGGGTTAGAGGCAATAGCAACAATGACTTCAGAAAACATATTGGCTGCCCGCTCAATTAAGTCAGCATGCCCATTAGTAATAGGGTCAAACGTGCCAGGATAAATTGCTCTGTGTTTGTCTTTTTTATTTTCCAAGCTTGTCATAAACCTATGTTTCCGTTTTTTTAGTGAGTATTGCCACAACGACTTTTGATCAGCGCGTTTATGAACCATAACTAAATGATCATGTGAATAGCAAATTTTATCTAAATAAATTCTCCAACTAGCGACCAATTTACTATATTATTCACACAAGTTTCAGTATCTAACAGCTAGCAAGGAATCAGCTCGCTTTTTCAAAAAAGGATTATGTATTGCTCATTTTGCGTAGTATTTTTTATTCACTTTTTCTTACAATGTTGTCGCTTAATTATGTGGCAGCCTCTGCTTATGTCGGCACCCAAGACAAACAATTACATTACGATTTACAGACCTTGGTTGAATGGGGGTATTTGGATGTTGCCGTTAATACTTACCCGATACCGTGGAAGGGCATTGCCTCAGGCTTAGACGATTTAACCGCCGCCGATATGCCATTTAGGCCCCGCCAAGCTTACTTGCGGTTAAGTCATTATTTAATGCTTAACAAAAGAAGAGACAGCCGCAAGTTTTTAAGCCTACAAGCTGCCTCCGATGATGTGAGATTCAGAAGCTTTGACGATGGCGTTGAGAATAAGGGCAAAGCAACAATATCGACCGAATTTTATGCGGGCAGGATTTCTGGTCAGGTGTCGGTAAATTACACCAGCAGCGGCAACTCAAAACGAAACTACGACAATAGCTTTATTGCCTATCAATTTGGTGATTGGAATTTGCGCCTAGGCTCACTTGATCAATGGTGGGGGCCTGCGCAATCATCGAGTTTAATCATGAGTAACAACACACGCCCTGTTAAAGCCATTGCGCTGTCGCGTTCGGTCAACACCCGCTCACAAAGCAAGTGGCTAAGTTGGTTGGGGCCGTGGTATTTTACCACTCAGATGGGGCAACTCGAAAAAAACCGTGCAGTGCCCAATGCTAGGTTGTTCATGAATCGATTTAATGCGAGGCCATTTAAAGGCTTAGAATTTGGCTTGTCGTGGAGTGCTATGTGGTCGGGTGATGGCCAGTCAGAAGGTTTTAAAGAATTTATCGAACTGCTTACGTTTCAAAATGTATGTTTTCAGCCAGGCGGTGTTTGTGATGATTCGCAGCTGTCTAAACGAGGCAACCACTTGGCTGGGATTGACATAAGTTATACAACACGCGTGTTTGATAGACCGCTTACAATTTACGCTCAAAGAGTTGGTGAAGACTCTGTAAATGGCTATAAAATCACAGATAACGCGAATCTGTTTGGTTTGTCGACGTACTGGCGCGGCGCTAAGATATTTATTGAAACTAGCGATACTAACGTTGCTTGTAGCTCTAACGATGCGGTCTTTAATTGCTATTATGAGCATGGCACCTACACCGATGGTTATCGTATGTACGGACGCACTATTGGCAGTACATTTGATAGTGATGCCAAACAGCTAACTCTCGGTGCAAATATACGTTTAGCCGGTGGTGATATGATGGAAGTGTATTTGCGCAGCGCTGATTTAAACGCCGATAAGCAGCGACCTTCACCCATATTAACGGATTCTGCTAGCGAGGAGTTGCTAGAAATATCTGGGTTTTACCAAAGGCCAGTGGGTGATTGGTTGTTAAAAGCCGGTGGCTCTGTTGCCAATCGCAAGTTTGATGATATTGATGATGAAGTTGATGCTTTGATATATCTTAAGGCTCAGTACGCGTTTTAAACATTACTAAAGCTATAATAAGCTCACTTTATGCGGTGAGAATTAGCTCAGTTGTGTTAGCGTAAAAGATTGCGCTTAAGTTGCTTTTTGATAACCAAACATAAGCGCGTCCCAATTCTGCTCAGAGCAATAATATTCGTGATGCAGCTTTTGTTGTTTGGTGATAGAACGCTTTAATCTCTCTACATTCTTTTGTTGCCAGCCTTTCTCACCTTCTGATTTAATTGTGCATTTATCAAAATCTATCAAAAACACACGAGAATCACCTTCGTGTTCTTGTAATAATATGTTTTTAACATTGATGTCATCATGACAAACAAGGGCGTTGTGCATGAGCCTGATTTGTTGGCCAATTTTCTCCCAATCTTCGGTTGATAAGGGTTTGGTTGCTATTAGTTCATGCAGCTCTTTGGTCTCGGGCACTACTTCGGTGATTAAGTCTGAGGTATAGAATATGCCGCGGCGTGTTATTTTTGCAGCGATGGGTTTTGGCACATTCACATGATGTTGGGTCAAATACTCTAAGATAGCGAGCTCTTCATAACATCGCGTTTCTGGCACGCTAGTATATAAAAATTTATCATAAGAAAGCTTAGCCATTAAGCCGCCCCGACAATAATGACGCAGCGCAAAGCTCTGTTCGTTGTTAGCTTTGGCTAGTGTGAAAAAGAACACTTGGCCACGACCTTGCTTTTGAGCAATCACCAATTCTCGTTTGTTTAATGAAATTGGATCAAAATCATGTAAACCCACACCCAAGTCTCGCCCTGCTTGAGTGAGCAATAAGGTGCTGGTATCGATTGTTTGTTGATATATGCTCATAAGGATTTTATCTGAACTTTATGGCGTGTATTATACTCTGTAGCCTATTGTTTAACCAGTGTAACTAGAGAGATACGACTGAATGCGCCGAATTGCGATCATTATCAATTCATTAACCGGTGGTGGCGCCGAAAAAGTAATGCTAACCCTTAGCGAGCATTTTATTGCCTTAGGCCATCAAGTCGTGCTTTTTTCACTCAAGCCTACCAAGACTTACCAGCCGCCTGAGGGCCTTACGGTTGTTTATCCTTTTGCTCACCGCAATAAATCGCTGCGTAGTTGGTTTAATCTACAAGAACTCTCCACCAGTTTTAGAACACAATATAAAGCCATAGAAGATCGAGACGGCGCTTTTGATTTAACTTTAGTCAATTTGCAAGAAAGTTATCGAGTGGCGAGTACTTGCGATTTATCTAACCCATATTACGTTGTGCACAACTCGTTTAATCAAGAACTTAAACGTGAAATGTTTATGGGGCCTAGTAAGTATTTCTATTTAAAAAACATTATCAAAAGACTCGATGGTAAGCACTTGCTTGCGGTTTCACAAGGCGTTGCAAAAGAGTTACGAGAATCAACATTGTTTACGCCTGCTTCAGTAAAATGTATTTATAATCCTTTTAATGTTCAAGACATACATAAATTATCGTTTGATGAGCCAGACGATTTTGGACAAGTAGGATCTACAAAATTCATCTTGCATATTGGACGTGCAGCTAAAGCAAAACGACACGACGTATTATTTAAAGCCCTACAAAAAGTGAATCCTGAATACAAACTTGTTTGTTTAAGCCGAAACGCTAAAAAGCTAAAAAAGCTGGCTAAAAAATACGGTGTGAGTGAGCGTGTAATTACGCCAGGTTTTAGCGACAATCCATATAGCTGGATGAGCCGGGCTGATTTAGTCGTGCTAAGCTCTGATCACGAGGGTTTATCATTAGTGTTAATCGAAGCGTTGTTGTGCGGGACGCCCGTGGTGTCGACTAATTGCCCGCATGGTCCGAGTGAAATTTTAGTTGAACACTTAGCGCAATATCTGGTGCCCGTGGGGCAAAGCGACTTATTAGCTGGCGCCATAAATAGCGCACTTGAAGATTTACCCATTGCGCCAACGTCCCCTATTTTAGAAAAAATTAGTGTTGATAAGGTGGCTCAGCAATATTTAGCTTTATGTCACTAAAAAAAGAAAAGCACTTTTATTTCAAGGGCTTTTAGGTAACATGGCGTTTTTTAAAAGCGGATTATCTTTCTTAGACGCAATATTTTAATAGGTCACTATGTCAACTTCTTTTGAGCTTTGCATTATACGATTATCGGCAATTGGTGATGTTTGCCATGCCGCCGCTATGGTTAATGCGATTACTAAACATAAACCCGATATAAAAATCACTTGGGTGATTGGTAAAATTGAATATCAATTGTTAAAAGATTTGCCCAATGTTGAGTTTGTGATTTATGACAAAAGCGCTGGCAAACAAGCAAAGCAAGCAGTAAAAGATGCGCTAAAGGGAAGAGTATTTGATGCCTTGTTTGTGATGCAGGTTGCTCTGCGTGCAGGCTTGCTGTCGCGAGTTATAAAGGCAAAAAGACGCATTGGTTTTGACTATAAACGCTCAAAAGAAGGCCACTCACTTTTTATTAACGAACGTATTGCGCCGCGCAAACATGCTCACGTGCTTGAAGGTTTTATGGGATTTGCAGAAGCGCTGGGCGTGCCCGCACTCGACAAACCCCAATGGCAAATCCCGATTAGCGAAGATGACCATACGTTTGTTACGCAAACATTAGGCAATACACGCTATGCAGTAATTAGTCCTACAGCGTCAAAGGCAGAGCGTAACTGGTTGCCCGAGCGCTATGCGCAAATAGCCGATTATCTTGTTGCTCAAAATTTAGAGGTCGTACTATGCGGTGGACCGGGTGCTTTAGATAAAGATACCGCTAATGCGATTACTCAGCATACAAACAATATACACTATAATTTAGTTGGTAAAACAACCTTAAAACAAATGCTTGCAGTGCTTAAAGGCGCACAACTAGTAATTGCTCCCGACACCGGGCCTGCACATATGGCGACCACACAAGGAACACCTGTTTTAGGCTTATATGCACACAGTAACCCGCGTCGCACGGGACCATATCTGTCATTACACACCACCGCTTCTGCTTATGAACAGGCCGTGCAAAGGCAACATGGCAAAACATGGCAACAGTTGCCCTGGGGAACGCGTGTAAAAGGAAAAGACCTAATGACCGAAATTAGCGTGCAAGAGGTGAAGTCATTAGTGCAAAAAATACTTCATCATAGTTAAGACCGACCAAGGGGTCAGAGTCATCCTCGCGAATGCGCAATGCTGTTCGCTTAAGTCTTCCTCGTCATCCTCGCGAATGCG
>CAYURD010000103.1:0-3039 GCA_964446865.1 uncultured Glaciecola sp. | reverse complement strand
TCGCGAATGCGCAATGCTGTTCGCTTAAGTCTTCCTCGTCATCCTCGCGAATGCGCAATGCTGTTCGCTTAAGTCTTCCTCGTCATCCTCGCGAATGCGGGGATCTGGTTGATGTTTACGAAAAACAATATAAAACATGTGCTTATCAAATATCGATTGGTTCCAAGGAGGTCCCCGCCTTCGCGGGAATGACGTGCGCCTTCGCGGGAATGACGTGCGCCTTCTCGGGGATGACGAAATTTTTGCTTTAACTATCAGTGTTAAGGAAGGCAAAAACCTTCAACAATCCGTATTAATCTCTAAACCGCATATATATTAATCAAAAAGCTCAAAAATTAACCCAGAATTACACTAAGATTGCGTCAAGTTTGCCATTGAGCGCAAGTCTCTTCTATACTCAACCCATAAACACAAAAACAATCGCGCATTTAACCATAAAAAACGCAATAAAAGAGATTATGTCCTACATCGTCTCGTTTACAATCACGTGCGAAAAATTAGAGCAATTGGGTCAGGATGACCGTTAAATAGATTAACAATAGTCATCTTGTGCGCAGGTATCCGCATATAGATGATCACAGCGGCTGGTTGAGAGATTACCAACAGCATGCTGGTAGCAAAATAGCGGAGCAGGCCATGTCAGCAGCATTTATTGAGCATTTACAACAACAAATCGATGATACGAAAGCGCAAGGTTTATATAAAAACGAACGTGTTATTACCTCTCAACAATTTTCAAATATTAATATTGAAAGCGGTCAAGAAGTCCTTAATTTTTGTGCTAATAATTATTTGGGTTTAGCTAATCATGATAGTCTAATTAGCGCCGCAAAAAACGGCTTAGATACCCATGGTTTTGGTGTAGCCAGCGTGCGATTTATTTGCGGTACACAAGATATTCATAAACAGCTTGAAACAAAAATAAGCGACTTTTTAGGCATGGAAGATACTATTTTGTATCCTTCGTGTTTTGACGCGAATGGAGGGTTGTTTGAAACTATTTTAAGCGCTGAAGACGCTATTATTTCTGATTCGCTAAACCACGCTAGTATTATTGATGGCGTAAGATTATCTAAGTGTAAGCGTTATCGCTATCAAAGTAACGACATGGCCGCGCTTGAAGCGCAGTTACAACACGCCACGCAAGATGGTGCGCGTTTCAAATTGATTGCGACCGACGGCGTATTCTCGATGGATGGCGTGATTGCGAATCTAAAAGGCGTTTGTGACTTAGCCGAAAAATACGATGCCATGGTGATGGTGGACGACTGCCACGCGACTGGTTTTGTTGGCGAAGATGGCAAAGGCAGCCATGAATATTGTGAGGTCATGGGCCGAGTCGATATTATTACCGGTACTTTAGGTAAAGCGCTAGGCGGCGCATCGGGCGGCTTTACCTCAGGTAAAAAACAAGTCATTGAATGGTTGCGCCAGCGTTCACGTCCTTATTTGTTCTCTAATTCAGTCGCACCGCCAATTGTCGCCGCCTCACTGAAAGTGTTTGAAATGATGGAGCAAGGCGCTGATTTGCGTAATAAACTACGCGAAAATGCTAAACATTTCCGCAGTCGCATGCAAAGCGCTGGTTTTACGCTGTCGGGCAAAGATCATCCTATTATCCCGGTGATGTTAGGCGATGCGAAACTGGCCAGTGTAATGGCCGAAAAAATGCTTGAGCGAAACATATACGTTGTTGGCTTTTCATTTCCTGTTGTCCCTAAAGGACAGGCTCGTATTCGCACACAAATGTCGGCTGCGCATAGCATCGAGCAAATTGACCGAGCGGTTGATGCGTTTATTGAAGTTGGCCAAGAGCTTGGCGTTATTGGCAGCCCAAGCGCTACTCAAGCTAGTACAAACGAGGCCTAGTGAATGAAATCTTTGGCAAAAACAAAGTCTGAAAAAGGGATTTGGTTAGTCGATAACCCCATGCCCGAATTCGGCCCTAATGATCTGATGATAAAAATCAGAAAAACCGCCATTTGCGGCACCGATATGCATATTTACAACTGGGATGAATGGTCACAAAACACTATTCCTGTCCCTATGATTGTGGGTCATGAATACGTGGGTGAAGTGGTTAATATGGGTAGCGAAGTGAAAGGCTTTGCCCTTGGCGACCGTGTGTCAGGAGAAGGGCACATTACCTGTGGCCATTGCCGAAACTGCAGAGCTGGGCGCATCCATCTATGCCGCAATACCATTGGCGTAGGCGTTAACCGCCAAGGGTCATTTGCTGAATATTTAGTCATCCCGGCCTTTAATGCCTTTAAAATACCCAATAATATCAGCGATGATTTAGCCGCCGTGTTTGACCCTTTTGGTAACGCTGTCCATACCGCATTGTCTTTCGATTTAGTAGGAGAAGATGTACTAATTACCGGCGCAGGCCCTATTGGAATAATGGCGGCAGCAGTTGCCAAGCATGTTGGCGCAAGGTATGTCGTTATTACCGACATTAACGACTACCGATTAGACTTAGCCAAACAAATGGGTGCTACGCGTACAGTCAATGTCGCAAATGAATCGCTTGGAGATGTGATGAAAGACTTAGGTATGACAGAAGGCTTTGATGTTGGCCTCGAAATGTCGGGTGTACCGGCAGCCTTTAGTGATATGTTAGCTAAAATGAATCACGGCGGCAAAGTTGCGATGTTAGGAATACCACCTCAAAACGTATCGATAGATTGGAACCAAGTAATATTTAAAGGCCTCACAATAAAAGGTATTTATGGCCGAGAAATGTTTGAAACTTGGTATAAAATGGTTAGCCTGCTGCAAAGCGGTTTAAATCTTGATCCTATTATAACGCACACGATGCCAATAGATGACTTTCAATCAGGTTTTGACATCATGAATTCAGGACAGTCAGGAAAGGTGATCCTTGATTGGACCGCATAAAGCCGTTTCGTCATTGCAACGAAGGCGTGAATGTACACCTTCATTCCGCGCATGCGGTGATCTATATCGTCATTCCCGCGCAGGCGGTGATCTATATCGTCATTCCCGCGCAGGCGGTGATCTATACCGTCATTCCCG
>CAYURD010000102.1:7767-13754 GCA_964446865.1 uncultured Glaciecola sp. | reverse complement strand
CAAAACCAACTACGTCATTCCCGCAAAACCAACTACGTCATTCCCGCGCAGGCGGGAACCTCCTTGGAACTGCGCGATTTTAGCTAAATGTATGTTTTTATAAGTTTTGCAATAACATCAACCAGATCCCCGCCTTCGCGAGGATGACGAGGAAGTCTTAACCGAACAGCATTACGCCTGCGCGGGAATGACGTAGCTTGTATTACCCTAAGCACTTTTTAGTGCTATTTAGCCACCTTATGGATTACAAAAAGTACAATACATCGCACTCGCTGTGCTAGCCGTATTTCCAGCTTCCGATACTTCCTCAACAAAACCACAGTGGTCGCAACTTGTTACTGGTGGCGCTAGTCTAGTGGTAGGCAAACTACATAACTCACAAGCTAAATATTTAAGATTGTTAGGATCATGCTTCGCCACAAAGTCCACACTATTGCACTGGGGACATAAGTGACTTAGTCGTTTTACAAGATCCTTAGCCGCAAGGGCAATAATCTCTTGGCGTGCTGGACAATTCATCGCTCTAAAATCAGGGTCGAGCCTGACCGGCCACTTTTTAACTTTTTGGAGAATGTCGTTAGGTCGTAGTCCTTTAATCCATGCATCGTCATCTTGTAATAACCAGCGTTGTTTATCAGCATATTTTTCCACAAAAGGCGCGAGCGTAGCCTCTAGATCTGCCTCGTCATTAGCGTTTATAGCATCAAGCCCAATTAATTGCTTGGCACTAGCAATGACTTCAATATTTCTTTTTATATCCACAAAAGCTAATATTTCTTCGTCAACAACGCCCAGGCCCATCATACTGTTAAAGCTGCCCTCACTGCCTAGTCCTTGGTTTAATCCTGTATGTTGACATGCCAAATACGCTTTTTTTAAAGCCGCTTCGTCAGGCCTTAAGGTGCGAGCAACTGCATTGTCAAATGTGCCCAAGGTGTCGGTATCGGTCTTATCAGTCACGACAATACTAGCATCAAAGTGAGATGTAAAAATGGGAGACAGCACGTCCTGCTTTGCGTGTTTAGTTAACAATGCAAGGCTTGATTCGACTGTAAAGTGTGAGCTCATTGTTTTCGTATTCGCCTTTACTATGTATCAGTTAACGCTAGACTTAGGGGCGTAAATCCTAGCTAATTCCGTGTCAGGATGCAAAAGTACGCTTATATTCAAAAATGACTTTTGCACAATTGGCTCACAAATATATCAATTAAAGAGGACGAATATGAAAGCATCTGACCTAATGGTAAAAGCGCTTGAAGCTGAAGGCGTTGAATACATTTTTGGTATCCCTGGTGAAGAAAATCTAGATTTACTAGAATCCCTGCGTAACTCATCAATTAAACTCATTCTCACTCGCCACGAGCAAGGCGCAGGCTTTATGGCGGCAACCTACGGACGACTAACGGGGAAAGTGGGCGTATGTTTATCTACTCTAGGCCCCGGCGCAACTAATTTAGTGACACCTGCCGCTTACGCACAACTTGGCGCTATGCCTATATTGATGATCACCGGGCAAAAGCCAATTAAGACCAGCAAGCAAGGTCGCTTTCAGGTAATTGATGTGGTCGATATGATGCGCCCTATCACCAAATACACCACACAGGTCGTTAGTGGCGATCGTATACCTTCAGTAGTCAGAGAAGCGTTTAGACTCGCCAGTGAAGAACGACCCGGCGCTGTGCATATTGAATTACCAGAAGACATTGCAGACGAACAAACATCAGTGCCTATTTTAGCGCCTAGTGTAGTTCGCCGCCCCATTGCCGAGTACAAATCTATAAAAGCGGCGGTTGAGAAAATCGAGGACGCAAAATCGCCAGTATTACTTATTGGCGCAGGCGCTAACCGTAAGCTCACCTCAAAAATGCTACGTGAATTTGTCGACAAAACCGGCATCCCATTTATTACTACGCAAATGGGTAAAGGCGTACTCGACGAAACCGATGAAAAATTTATGGGTAATACAGCCTTATCTTCTGGCGACTTCGTGCATAGAGTGATATCTCGCGCAGACCTCATTATTAACGTTGGCCATGATGTTGTAGAAAAGCCACCTTTCTTTATGGAAACGGGCTCATCCCAGCAAGTCATTCATATTAATTTTGACTCTGCGGCTGTCGACCCAGTTTATTTTCCTCAGCTAGAAGTTGTGGGCGATATTGCTAATAGCATTTGGCAAATTAAAGAAGCCATCGACGCAACATGCAAATGGGAATTAGATTTTTATACCGACGTGCACGATGCCTACATTGCGCACAGAAGCGAATCGGAAGATGACGACCGCTTTCCAGTGCTCCCAGAGCGCATGGTAAAAGAGCTCAGAGCAGCAATGCCTAAAGAAGGTATAGTTACCCTTGATAACGGCGTATATAAAATTTGGTTTGCACGTAACTATCCTGCAGCCATGCGAAATACGCTTCTTCTCGATAACGCCCTTGCGACGATGGGCGCAGGCCTGCCATCTGCCATGGCTGCAAAGTTAGTGTATCCAGAGCGCCCCGTGGTAACCGTTTGCGGCGATGGGGGCTTTATGATGAATAGTCAAGAAATTGAAACCGCGGTAAGGTTAAAGCTCCACATTGTTGTGATCATATTGCGCGATGATGCCTATGGCATGATCAAGTGGAAACAAAGCAATATGGGCTTTGAAAACTATGGCCTTGATTATGGCAACCCTGACTTTGTAAAATATGTGGAAAGTTACGGCGGTAAAGGGTGGCGCATAAGCCGCGCTGCTGATATTCGCTCACAAATAGAGCAATGCCTTGCTGAGCCTGCGGTGCATCTTATTGATTTGCCTGTTGACTACAGCTTAAACGATGAGACACTCAACGTCAGTATTCGTGAACTGAGTAGCAAACTGTAATAAGGAGCCACACAGTGCTTAACAAAACATACCCCTACTATTTAGCAAACAAAGCAGTATTTGCTAATACCGACTTAAATGTCACCAACAAATATACTCAAGAAGTTGCCACACAAGTTGCATTGGCCGATGCAAGCGTTATTGATAGCGCAATAGCGGCGGCTGAAAAAGCTCAGCCAGCAATGAACAAGATGCCGGCTTATCAACGTCAACAAATATTAGAACACTGCGTGATGCGATTTAAGGAGCGCTTTGAAGAACTTGCCTACGCGCTTTGTATCGAAGCTGGCAAACCCATTAAAGACGCTCGCGGTGAAGTCACAAGACTAATAGACACTTTCAAAATTGCAGCTGAAGAAGCCGTGCGCATACCCGGTGAGGTGATTGAGCTTGAAATTACCAAACGAGCGCGTGGTTATTCTGGCATGAGTAAACGAGTACCAATTGGCCCTTGTTCGTTTATTTCACCGTTTAACTTCCCACTTAATTTAGCCGCGCATAAAGTGGCGCCAGCTATAGCTGCAGGCTGTTGTTTTGTGCTAAAACCAGCCAGCCGAACACCTCTTGGTGCAATAATAATGGGCGAAGTACTGGCAGAAACTGATATGCCACTAGGCTCATTTTCTATTTTGCCATGCAGTAGAGACGGCGCTGACTTATTTACCACCGACGATCGCTTTAAGTTACTAAGCTTTACGGGTTCACCCGATGTTGGCTGGGCGCTAAAAGCTAAAGCAGGTAAAAAGCCTGTCATACTAGAGCTTGGTGGCAATGCGGCATGCGTAGTTGACCACGATACCGATTTAAACGATGCCATAGAACGTATTGTATTTGGTGCGTATTACCAAAGCGGGCAAAGCTGCATTAGCGTACAACGCATTATTGTCCACGAATCAATATATGATGAATTTAAGTCGGCCTTTGTGGAAAAAGTCAGCCAACTCGTCCATGGCGATCCCTTAGATGAAAGTACTTTTATTGGTCCCATGATTGCCGAATCAGAAGCCAAACGTCTAGAAGATTGGATTAAACAAGCCGTATCTAAAGGTGCAGATTTACTGTGCGGTGGTAAACGAGAAGGCGCAATGTTAGAAGCCACTATTCTTGAAAATGTGCCTAACGATTGTGATGTAAACAGCGAAGAAGCGTTTGGCCCAGTTTCTGTGCTGAGTAAATTTAATGATTTTGACGAAGCCTTAAAAGAAGTCGACAACAGTCAATTTGGCCTGCAAGCCGGTATTTTTACACGCGATATATACAAAGCACATACAGCTTGGGATACCCTAGAAGTTGGCGGTGTCGTGATTGGCGATGTACCAAGTTGGCGCGTGGATAACATGCCGTATGGCGGTGTAAAAGAATCAGGTTTAGGGCGAGAAGGCATTCGTTATGCCATTGAAGATATGACCGAAATTAGATTAATGGTGTTGCGTAATCCACACCCATAAACGCTAACAAAAAAGCCAAGCATGGCAGTGATATTTACTTGTGATGCTTGGCTTTTAAACGCGTGTAAAGAGTGGCCAAGCTTATTTATGCATAAGCCATCTCAAGGATCTCTTTTGATACATCAAGCGTAATATCTTGGTGCTCACCTAGTTTTAAGCGCTGATTTTCTTTTAACTTAGCCATTACCTCATCAATAGCACTGCGTTCAAGTCCATAATCTGATATGCGTGTTTTCACTTGCATCGATTCAAAAAATGCCTGAGTAGCATCAATCGTTTGATCAATAAGTGCTTCATCCGAATCTGCAGATAATTTAAAGACTTCTCGGCCTAATTGCATAATTTTTTCAGCCTTTTTGCCTTTTTGTTTACGCATTAATGATGGCAATACGATGGCGAGTGTTTGTGCATGATCTAGCCCGTAAAGTGCGGTGAATTCATGCCCAATCATATGCGTCGCCCAGTCTTGTGGCACGCCCTGCCCAATTAGTCCATTTAAGGCCATTGTTGCCGCCCACATTACGTTTGCACGGGTGTCATAATCTTGAGGGTTTTCAAGCGCTTTTGGCCCTTCTTGGATTAAGGTTTTTAAGATAGTTTCAGCAAACCCATCTTGAATAGGTGCATTGACCGGATACGTTAAGTATTGCTCGATAACATGCACAAATGCATCAACCGCACCGTTACTGATTTGCTTGATTGGCAACGAAAACGTATATACTGGGTCAAGTACCGCAAACACTGGCTGAACAGTAGGACTACCAAACGGCAGTTTTTGCTGGGTTGCTTTTTTAGTCACGACTGAATTACCGTTACTTTCTGATCCGGTTGCCGGCAGGGTCAACACCGCACCGATTGGCAATGGATTAGAAAAGTCAGCGCCTTTTTCTAATATATCCCAAGGCTCACCTTCAAAATGAGTCGCCGCTGCTAGAAATTTTGCCCCATCAATGACACTGCCGCCACCCACCGCTAAAATAAAATCAACGCTGTGCTCTTTTATCACTGCCAAGGCTTTCATCAAGGTTTCATATGTCGGATTTGGCTCAACACCGGCAAACTCAACAAACGAAATGTCTTTCAGTGAGTCACAAACGTCGTTATAAACGCCATTTTTCTTTATAGAGCCACCGCCATACAAAAACAGAACTTTTGCATTAGCGGGAATGCGACTGCCAATCTTTGCGGCTTGGCCTTTGCCAAAAAGGATTTCGGTTTGATTTTTAAATTCAAAGTTATACATGATGCTTCCGATGGTTAAAATTAATAGAAAACTAAAGTGTGAGTATTATTACTGAACTTTTTGCTTGAATGGTCACTTTTTTCGAACTATTTCTTCAACGAAAAACGATGAATAAACAAATGGCCCAAAAACATACTGATGTATAATCATGCATCAAGTTATTGGGCTTTTCACACAATTTTTTGTGATATTGTTTTGCCCGAATTTAGCTCGGTGAAGAGGTAGTAAATGTTTGAAATGTTCATGATTGGCTTGTATGCATCCTTGCACATTGTTTTTGCAGTAAAAGCAGCCACAAGTAGCAAACTATTGAAAAAAGAAAAGCGCGGTAAATGGATAGCCCTTTCCCTCGCATTTGGTTTTGTAGGCCACTTTGTCTATTACTCACTACAGCTTGATGATGAGTATGTTGCATTGCGAAGCGAGTAGA
>CAYURD010000102.1:0-7667 GCA_964446865.1 uncultured Glaciecola sp. | reverse complement strand
AGAGCACGAAGCAACTAAGCCAACAAACGAGCAAACGCAGCGTAAGCTAATTTGCTCGTCAACCAAACCCAATAAAGAAGTTAGCCGTCAAGCGGCCCGTCAACGGGTCACCGTTAATGTCTTCAGGTCTAATAAGCCCTGAATGCAGCAGCGTTGATGGATACAACACAAGCCGGTTGGGCCGGTAGGCAACTTGTTCAAATAGCTCAAATTGACCTTCACTTTTAGTAAAGTACTGCTGCTTGGGCGGCCCATCAATATCAAAGTGCTCTTGACCCACACGTAAATAGTCAGCTACTCTTTCTTGCGTTATTTGCTCGTATCCAGTAGGTATATGCCTAAAAAAACCTGTCCCACCAAAATCCCCTTCGTTTAAATAATGTAAGGCGGCAAAACTATGCGCTTCGTTATTATCGTAATGGGGAATACACTGTAACAAATCTAAATGTTCTACCGGAGTAGATACGAGGGAATACACGCCATCGATTGGATAAAGCGTAAGAGATGAAGGCACATTACACTGTTGATACAAAAATCCACTTATTGCGCGTAAAACCGTCATGCCGTAATCACCGCCAATACTTGAGCGCACACCCGGGTAATAGCGATTGCGATCATCGCCAAGCTGGTTAAAATTGAGGCTTCTAGCTTCTGATATGGCAGCTTCGGTCGACACTAAAAAATCGTCAACAATCACAACAGGGCTTTTGTCGACGCCAATTTGGGCAAACTGAACTTTGGCATGAGGATTTACCTGATTACTCATGTATATTTCTCTGTGGTAAATACTGCGGTATAAGAAGAAACGATAAACGATAAGTTTGTCTTATGCAACGGGTCAACGTAACACCTTAATGCAACAGGCTAATATAAGAGCTTATGCGGTGGAATATATGCCATAAGCGGCGTTACGAACTAGCTAACAATTGTCATAACTAAAACTAAGCACATCTCTTATATGCGGCTTGTCTAAAGCAAGCATGAGCAAGCGGTCAATACCTAAGGCAATACCAGCGCAATCAGGCAAACCATGTGCTAATGCATCAATAAAGAACGAATCAATTTCCATCGCAGCTAGCCCAAGGCTCAAGCGCTTTTGATTATCGTCTTTAAATCGCGCTAGTTGCTGATCAGCATCACATAATTCATGAAATCCATTAGCTAGCTCAATCCCTTTGTAATAAACCTCAAAGCGATTTGCTACACGCCCACAGTCACTTAATGTCGCTAAAGAGGCCTGACTCGCGGGAAAGCTTGACACAACACACGGATGTTGTTGACCAATCTTACATTCAATTTCTTGGTTGAAAATGACTTGCAAAAGGCTGTCTTTTAGCAGCTCACTGCGCTTGTCATTGCTTTGATTATTATCGACACCAGCGTCATCTAGACTTTCTTTAAGCGTCTTAGCATAGTCTTGTAAAGAAAAACGATTACAAGCTCGCATTAAATCTTGAAGGCTTATCTCAATCGGATTAAACCCGCAATGCTCCTCAAACAATGATGAATAAGTAAATTTGTCGACAAAGTCTGTTTGTAAGCATAATTTGAGTAAATCTACCGTTTCTTCAATTAGTGCTGTCATATCAAAACCCACTCGATACCATTCAAGCATCGTAAACTCTGGGTTATGTAAGCGCCCAACTTCATCATTACGATAAGCCTTGGCTATTTGATAAATATCACCGCTACCTGATGCAAGTAGACGTTTCATGGCGTATTCAGGTGAGGTTTGTAAATAAAACGTTCGCGAACTTTCAGCACCAGGCAGCGTGTGCATCGTGCTCAGTGCTTGTAAATATGGGTCGGTTATTGTGTGATGTGACAGCGAAGGTGTTTCAACTTCAAGCACCTCACGATCAGCAAAAAATTGGCGGATAAGACTAATGATGGCTGCGCGTTTGCGCAGCACTTCAATACTCGCCGTAGCTTGCCATTGATTTTTCAATTCTTGGATACTACTAATCTATCGATGCTGACAATCGCCGCTTTACTTTTGCGCTCGCGATACGTATTCGCCGCTTCTAGTGTCCACTCTAACGACTTCGCCAGTTTGCACAAACAAAGGCACTCTGACCACAGCACCGGTCGATAGCGTAGCAGGTTTGCCACCTGTGCCTGCGGTATCGCCTTTAAGGCCGGGGTCAGTTTCAGTGATTTCAATTTCAACAAAATTTGGTGGCGCTACCACAATTGGGCTACCATTAAACAAAGTAATGGTACAGATATCGTTTTCGACTAGCCATTTGACATTTTCGCCGACGGCTTTTTCATCGGCAGCAATTTGTTCAAATGTGTCGTTATTCATAAAATGCCAAAACTCACCGTCTGTATACAGGTAAGCAAGGTCGGTATCCATGACGTCAGCGCCTTCAACGCTTTCGCCTGAACGGAAGGTTTTTTCAAGCACTTTACCTGAAATAAGTTTACGAATTTTAACACGGTTAAATGCTTGGCCTTTGCCTGGCTTAACATATTCGTTTTCTAAAATGTTGCAAGGCTCGCCATCTAACATTATTTTAAGGCCAGCTTTAAATTCATTTGTGCTGAAATTAGCCATTCAATCCTCTAACAATTTGGTTTAATACGATTTGATTAATATAAATAATGTGCAGATAATACCTAAAAAAACGCCCCTTGTAGAGACTCATTGGCAAAAAGAGTTGGCAAACGCGTTTATAGATATGCAATCTTTGCTAGATTACCTCAATATCCCTTCATCCGATTTGATTGCACAACACAATGATGCACGCAAGTTGTTCCCAATGAGAGTACCTCGTCCTTTTGCTGATTTAATGGAAAGCGGAAACTGGCACGACCCACTACTGCAACAGGTTATTCCTCATAAAGAAGAATTTGTAGAGCACACCGGCTTTATTGAAGACCCGCTTGGCGAGCAAGGTGGTAAAACCGCTGGTCTAATACATAAGTACAAAAGCCGTTTGTTACTTGTTGTGCGCGGTGGATGTGCGGTTAATTGTCGGTATTGCTTTAGACGACATTTTCCCTATCAAGACAATAAACTCAATCAATCTCAATATGATGTGGTGATTAACTATATCAAGCAAGATACTCATCTAAATGAGGTTATCTTTTCGGGCGGCGATCCCTTAATGGCGAACGATCGGCAGTTGGCAAAACTCGCTAATCAAATAAATGAGATACCACATATAAAGCGCCTACGAATTCACACTCGTTTACCTGTCGTTATCCCCTCACGGATAAACCAAGACTTTTTGAATTGGGTGAGCCAACTTAATATGCAAGTGGTGATGGTGTTACATATTAACCATGCAAACGAAATAGGCGCAGATTTAAAAGAAAAAACACAGGTCTTGAAAAAAGCAGGCGTGGTGCTGTTAAATCAATCGGTTTTGCTAAAAGGTATTAACAATAATGCTGACACCTTAGAGGCCTTAAGTAATGCTTTGTTTGACGCGAATATTTTACCTTATTATTTGCATTTACTTGACCCAGTTAAAGGCGCAACACACTTTGATGCTAGCAAACAAGAAGCGATTAAATTAATGGCAGAATTAATAAAGCGCTTACCGGGTTTTTTAGTGCCCAAGCTAGTTCGAGAACTTGCTGGACAACCCGGTAAGACACCGATCGATTTAGGACTCGAGCCCTGACTCTACCTTAAGCAAAAGTATTAATAATACTGCCTGAGGACGAAGTGCTGGGCGCTGGAACGTTTTGTGCTGACTCTAGCAGCTGTAATACCGCTTGCCCTTCTTGTTTCTGCTGGTTATTCGCCATTTCTGCAGATTTAACTTGAAGGGTATGAGCAACACCTGAAGCACCACTTATTTCCATTGCGTTTCCTTTGTTTCTCTATAAAGAGAGTGACAAGACTTTGTTTCTTCGCTTGTAGCGAATAACAAATGCAGGCACAATTGCCCACGTAAAAGATATCGACAATTAAAGGGGTTTCATGAATTCAGTTGTACAGGCGCTAAACGAAAATTTACGCGTTATTTATCGTAAATCGGTAGATGCAGATAGCGCTTTAAATTCGCTACAATCGCAAGGTAAAGGTAAGTTTAATACTATTTTTGCAGATGGTTCTGGCTTTGTCACAAGAAGCAAACGATTTGGTCCTTATGTAGAAGAACTAGCCGGTGAAGTATCAGTACTAGCGGATGCACCGCAAGCGCAAGTAAAAATAGCCTTGCCGGCATTAGTCAAAAAAATTGAGCTAATGCTTAAAACCTTAGAGCAATTCAAAAATACCTTATAAGCGCTCTACTTTATAGCCCTTTTCGGCAAATTGGGTAAGCACGCCGTCTTTTCCGGGTAAATGCAAGGCCCCAACTAATACATATTCGGTTTTTTCATTATCAAACATGGCTTCGATTTTTTCGACCCATTTATCATTTCGATCTTTAATGACATTTTTATACACCAATGGATATTCTAAGTAATCAGATAAACCAAGAGCAGTTAACTTATCCATATCACCATTGCGCCAGCTTTCGTGCAAAGCCTTAATAGCCTCGTCAGAACTTAACACTTCATCTAATACTTGATTAACAGCGCCATCGGGATCATCATTATCAAAGCCATCCAGAATAGCAAGTTGCTCCTCGGGTGTTTCAAACCATGATATTTCTTTCTCGTCTGCTAACGCCCTGTCAAAAAAGAATTTATCAACGCCTTGTGCCACAAAGCCTCTTGATTGATATTCCATAATAGCAACGGTGAGCATAATACCCGTCGGATTTAATGGGCTAAGCTGCTGCATAATCAAACCCCTTGATTTTGCATATTCCTCTAAGCGCTTAAACGTTTTTGGCAACAGGTTTTGTTTTAAAGAACCGCCATTTTGATATGTGATAATTCTCATAAGCTGGGGTTGAAAGTCTGGGTGAGTGATCCCGTTTATGTCGGTTTCAAAAACCAAGACATCAGACAAATCATAAGCAAGCTCAAAACTGTCTGGCAGCGGATAGTCTTTTTCAGTCAATAAGTGGAAAGTACCGCCAATATAAACAACATCTTCGCCCTTTGTAATTTTAAATACAGGCGCCGATAAAACAGTAGTACTGACCAAAAGTAGGCAAAGTATTATCACTAATCTGAAAGTCATTCTGAGAATTTCTCCATGCTGCTGAATAAGAGCTCGTCTAGCAGGTGCTTTAATGCAATAAACGCGTTATTAAATGGACATACCAAAGCACTAGTTAATAATACGCACTGGCAGGTCAAAACTATCAATTAGAGACGGCAAGTGCAGCAATTCGTTGCTCAATCTCTACTACGACTTCTTTGTATTTGTCGCTGTCGACTTTTGTATATTTGTTCTCAAATTCGGCCTTACTCAAGCCTTCTTCTAAGCCCTGAATAGGCACCATAAACAAATCTTCATTAGGCGCAGCAGACATGACCTCTTGCAGATATTTTGCGGTTTCAGGATTGACTGCTAAATCCGCAAAGTGTGCACCCGATAAATCAGCCGCTAAATCAACAAAACTATAACCTGAACCACCTCGCCCTCTATCCATCAATTCTTTAAACTCTCCCACAGCAATACTGACGCCTTTTTCAGACAATAGTTTAATGGCTGCAGAAAATATAAAGTGAAGGCTTAGATCGCGACGATCTGCTAATACTGGTTTAGGAGACGCGGTTGGAATGCGCTCAATAGCAAAAGACAAATCACCAACAAAGGCGGTAAAGCGCCAGCTACCGGCATAAATAGCTACGGCTAAAATAGCGGCTTCATTTTCAAGCGTCGCCGAGCTTTGCGGGCTTAAGGCCTTTGCCTCTTTCATTACTGCGTGTAAATAGTAACTAAGTGATTGACCTGCTTTCCTATTTGCAGGGCTATTTGCAGAAGGTGGAATATACAGACCATCTAATAGGCGTAAATAATGCGCAATTCGAATCTTAAGGATTTTAGTGTCTTCGCTGCTGCCACCTGTTTGGATATTCTTAAACTCTCGTAACAGATTATCCAAAGGCTTGAGTTGCACGCTGGCACCGCTTGTTTTTATATCAACTGAATCTACCGTCGCAATAGCTTTGGTCGCGACTTCGCTGCTTGTATAGGTGTTTGCTAATGACTCGGCAACATCTAACGCAAAACTGCCAGGCAGGGTTAAATCACCTAAACTGACTCTGTCTACTTTCATGCCTTCGCCTTCATCAATATAGGCAACTAAATTAAGATATAAAGGAATAATGCTCTTGTTTAGCTCATAGCTAATACTGACCTTAATTTGCTTATCAGAAAATACGACCACCGCGTTTGCTTTGTTAACGGCGCGATGAATAAACCCAGACAAGCTATCAGCTTGTGCAACACTTATATTAACCACTTGTGGATCGTAACGACTTCGCAAACTTTGCTTAAGCTCGCCAATAAGCGACTGCACAGACTCCGCGTTATCGACCTGCTCGCCAGAGTTAGCTTTAACGCTTGGCGACAAATCAACCACTAATATTAATATCAACACTGTTATCAAAAAAATAAATAAAAGCAGCGCTTTAATTAATCTACGCATCAAGTACCTTTTGTAAAAAAACGCTTATACCTGCGCTAAATTCCCTTTGCTTTCTAGCCATGCTTTTCTGTCTGGAGAGCGTTTTTTAGAGAGCAGCATATCCATAAGTTCTAGCATGCCTTCGGCGTCTTCACTGGTTAAGCGGACAAGGCGGCGTGTATTGGGGTCCATGGTGGTTTCGCGAAGCTGTAATGGGTTCATTTCGCCTAGACCTTTAAAGCGTTGCACGTTCACTTTCCCGCGCTTTTTCTCAGCCTCAATACGGTCTAGCACCCCCTGTTTCTCGCTCTCATCAAGCGCGTAATATACCTCTTTACCAATGTCTATTCTAAACAAAGGCGGCATTGCAACGTAAACGTGTCCCGTATCAACCAGAGTTCTAAAGTGCTTCACAAACAACGCACATAATAAAGTAGCAATATGCAGACCATCCGAATCAGCATCCGCTAAAATGCATATTTTGCCATAGCGCAAACCACTTAAGTCGTCAGAATCAGGGTCAATGCCTAAGGCAACTGAAATATCGTGAATTTCTTGTGACGCCAACACTTGTGACGAATCTACTTCCCAACTGTTTAGAATTTTACCTCGTAGCGGCATAATTGCTTGAAATTCTCGGTCGCGTGCTTGTTTCGCTGAGCCGCCTGCTGAGTCACCCTCTACTAAAAATAATTCTGAATGCGCGTTGTCTTGGGTTGAGCAGTCGGTCAATTTACCGGGTAAGGCTGGCCCAGAAGTGATTTTTTTACGAGCGACTTTTTTGCTTTGACGAAGTCTTTTTTGCGCATTATTGATGCACATTTCTGCAAGTAAGTCAGCAACGTCAGTATGTTGGTTAAGCCACAAACTAAACGCGTCTTTAACAATGCCCGACACAAAGGCTGAAGCTTGACGTGATGATAAGCGCTCTTTTGTTTGACCGGCAAACTGCGGGTCCTGCATCTTTGTTGACAATATATAGCAGCAACGCTCCCAAATATCATCAGCGGTAATTTTAACGCCTCTTGGCAACAAATTACGAAACTCACAAAACTCACGCATAGCGTCTAACAGGCCTTGCCTTAAGCCATTTACATGCGTACCGCCTTGCGCAGTAGGAATAAGGTTTACGTAGCTTTCGGTAACCATTTCGCCGCCTTCTGGCAGCCACATAACCGC
>CAYURD010000101.1:0-14186 GCA_964446865.1 uncultured Glaciecola sp. | reverse complement strand
TATGGCTCTCTCTAACTGTTGGTCTGTACCAAAATCTATAACACCGGGTTGGTTTTTAATTAAAATATCAGGCGGGGTTTGGTTGTTTTCTAACCATTCGCCTGCTTTGTTTTTGGCGCTAACAGGGACCACTCCCCAAAAGCCGCCAGTGGGTAGTCTTTCCCATCCGGCAAAGCTGCATGTGCCGGGTACTGGCATGCCAACAGACTTACCTAGTTTAAGGTCGGCGTAGCCACTGGCATAGCAATGGCCGTCACTGTACATTGATTCGTTAAATAAAGTGATGATAGGCTTGGTATAACGTGAGGTGGGTTCACCACCTACGACTTTGCCTTCTATCTCGTAGCTTAAAAAACGTTCTCCGGTAAAAAACATGGCTAAGTCTGCGACTAAATCGCCACCGCCGTTAAAACGAGTATCAACGACCATGCCCTTTTTATCAAAATGTTTGCCCATCATGTCATCAAAGATGCTTCTAAATGGACCATCGCCCATACCAGGAATGTGCACATATCCCAATTGTCCATTGCTTCTTTCAAGGACTTCTTTTTCGTTTGTTTTAACAAAACGCTGATAAAGTAAGGGACCTAAATCATCTAGACTCACGGCCTTAATAGTAATATCACTGGTTTCTTTTGATATCGTATCTTGTAAAGTGAGGAGCATGAACTTACCCGCTTTGCGATTGAGTAATTTTGCCCAATCAAAACTTGGTGTAATTAACACGCCGTCAATATGCGTAATTAGCATGCCCGCTTTAACATCAAATTTAGCTTTGTCTAGTGGTCCGCCTTTCACAATTTCCGTAATTTTTATGCCATCACCCGCATGCTCAAAATCATAAAATATGCCCAGTGAAGCTGTGTCATCACCATTACCTGATTGTCCTCTGAATCCTGCACCAGAGTGAGAGACATTAAGCTCGCCAAGCATTTCACTTAATAGCTCAGCAAACTCACGACCATTGCCTAGGTGAGCCACTTTGGGCTTGTATTCGCTGCGCATGTCAGGCCAATCTACGCCATGGAAAGTAGGTTCATAAAAGATTTTAGATGTGCGTAACCACACATGATCAAACGAATGCTGCATTAACGAGTTTTGGTCGCGCACCATTTGTTCGCTAATGTTGATGCCTTTTGAAGCGCCTCCATCAACATCGAGGGTAGATATTTTACCTTGTGCTAGTAAATAAAGGTTTTCATGTTTTGCATCCCATTGAAGAGAGCCATTTCGAACATTTAAGGAAATAGCTTTTTTAGTTTCGTTTGTGCGTAAGTCGGTTTCCCACAAATCGTAATTGTCTTCAAACTGAGCTAAATAATAGAGTTTGCTTGCATCTTTATTTAACACGGCATCACTTAATATTGAAGAGTGAATGGTAAGACGGCTTGTTCTATCTTCTATGCCTTCCCATTGAATCTCGAGCTTAGTGATTTCATCTTTCTTTTCACCACCTTCAGCATTATCATCACCGTCAGCATCATCTTTGGCTTTTTTAGCCTCTTTTTCAGCCTCTTTGGCAGCTTCTTCAATTGCTTGACTAAGCTCATAATCTTGTTCGCTTAAGTTAAATTCATCCCAAACATCTTGGTTAAAAAACATCGAGTAAACATCATATTGGCTGCGCCCACTGGTTGCATAACTGCGCATTCCGAGACGATTACTAAACCAGATAATTTGTTTGCCTTCATTCACCCATTTAGGCTCGGCATCGTAATACCCACTTGGTACAAGCACCTTTTTACTATCGTTGCCTGATGCATGCACAAGTGCAATGTCAGCGTTGTTAAGCAGCTTTTTATCTTCAAAAAGCAGCCATTCGCTGTCGGGGCTCCAACTAAATGTTTGATCGCCATCTCTCATGTGGATCATGTCACTAGCGGGAACAAGCGTGACGATATTATTGTCATCTAAGGTCATGACTTTTAAAGAACGCCTATCTTCTATAAAGGCTAATTTCTTTCCATCGGGTGATAATTTGGGTTGATAATTATCTACTTTATTGTCAATGAGTGAACTTTCTTGAATTAAAGACGCAGCATAAAAGAATGGCTCAGCCGTTTTTACTTTGGTAGCTTTGTATATGCTCCAATTATTGCCTCTCGCGGCTGCATACACCAAATAGTCGCCGTCGGGAGAAAAGCTAACAAAGCGTTCTTGTGCGGGTGTTTTGGTAATTTGCTTTACAAATTTACCATCTGCCGAGGCAACAAACACTTCTCCATTGGCAATAAACGCAATCTCTTTGCCGTTAGGGGATGTTTGCATTTCACTAATTTCGCCAGCAATGCTAATAAGCTCTTCGTTATTACTGACATCTTGAGTGCGGATAGTCACATCGACTTTTTTAGCTTTTTCGCCGGGCACCATTGTGTGCAAAATACCATGATGACTAAAGGCTAAAATTTCTTGTCCATTATTATTACCCGCTGACAAAAAGCGAACCGGGTGTTTAGTAAATTCAGTAAGCTGCTGTTGTCGAGAAGGGCGATTAAGATTAAGTTTATGCACATTAAAGCTGCCGCTTTGTTCGCTTAAATAATAAATGCTCTTGTTATCGCTGGCATAAATTGGGTTTCTATCTTCACCTTCAAATGTTGTGATTTGTTTGTGTTTACCTGATTTAAGATCATAGGTCCAAATGTCGCGAGTGGCAGAAGACTTATGATACTTGCGCCATTCATTTTCTGCGCCTTTTGAATCTTGATAAACATACTGTTTGCCATCTTCGCTTACTTGCACATGTTCAGCAGTCAGTGTAAAAACCTGTTTCACTCTATCGCCAGTTACGGCAACTGAATATAACTCGGGCAAACGACTGCTGGGGTATTGCCGGTGAGTGGCTAAATCCATGCGCTGGCCTTTAAACAACACTCGACTGTCGTTTTCACTGAAAGAATAGGGAATCTCATTGCTTGAGTCATAGCTTAAGCGCGTCGCCTCTCCACCATTTGCGTCCATAATAAATACATCAAAATTGCCATGGCGGTCTGACGCAAATGCTAAAGACTGTCCATCTTCACTCCACACCGCATTAAAATCGTGTGCTTTATGAAAGGTTAACCGTGTTGCTTGTCCGCCAGCAGTATCAACGCGATATAAATCGCCTTTGTAGGTAAATGCTATTGTTTGTCCATTGGGGGAAATGACTGGATAGCGTACCCATTGTGGATTAACTTGTGCCAGCGTGGTGGCAGAATAAACAAGCGTAGCAAGGATGACCGTGGTTTTTATTATCGTTTTCATGGTATTTGGTGCCGCTCTTAATGAAGTAAGGAAGCGCTGCAATTTTGTTCGCAACTTTATTTAATAGTAGTGTGAAAAACAGAAAGTCTCAATGGCAGTCATTTAATAGACACCTTTGCTTACAATTGTTTACAACTTGTCGGCATGATTTGGACTCGTACAGGCTTAAGATGGTGTTGTAGAGGCGAATATCCAGCATTTTCTCTCTTTAAACCTTTTGATTAAGGCACGCGACTAAGCATTAAGGACTTGCAAAATTTTGTGTTTAGAAAACAAATAGCGAATAAACCAACTTTTAGTTAATTTCGCCAATATTACTACTAATATCAAGTTTTTGAATTCTAAAAATCACGTAAAGCATTGAATAATATATATAAATAAAACTGGCATGGTGAATGCAAAGTGTTAACAAAGCGCATGTAAGTTGATAATTAAATGCAAAGTAATTAAGCAATATCACCGATAAACATGCAAAACCGATGTAAGTAGATACCTTAAGTAAACGAAAGAAAAAAATATAATCTACATACAAAAGACCTTTACTACAGACAAAACAACTGGACACGCTCATGGAAACTTTAGGTACTCATCCACAACTAGCTAGCAAAAGTGTTATCAAATATCTTTCAATTATCGGTATTTTAGCGATGACTGCGAGCATCACGGCATGCTCAGATGCCGAAGCGGGTAAAGAAGATGTGATGCAAGAAGAAGAGAAAAAAGTGATTCCAGTGCCGGTTGAGATTGACACTGCCCATATCGGGGATATTTCCTCAAACTACACAACAACCGCAGTGCTAGAAGCGAAAGAAGAAGCGTTTGTGGTGCCGCGTGCATCAGGCATTATTGAGCAAATATTAGTTGAAGAAGGCGACTATGTAGAAAAAGGGCAAGTGCTTGCCAAACTAGAGCCACAGCGCTACGAGCTTAATCTTCAGCGCGCACAGGCCGATTTAACAGGCATTGAAAAAGAGCTTGAAAAAATCAATAAGATGTATAGCAAAAACCTAGTGAGTTCTGACAACTACGATAAAATAACTGCGCAATATGAGTCAGCTAAAGCGACCTTAGCACTTGCGAAATTGGATTTAAAAGAAGCGACTGTGTTAGCGCCTATTAGTGGTTATATCGCAGAGCGAAACGCTAAAGTCGGCAATTTAACTGAGTCCTTCCAGCGCGAACGTATGTTTCATATTGTGCAGCAAAAAGAGTTGTATGGCATTGTGCATTTGCCAGAAAAAGAGCTTAGCCGTGTACACAAAGACCAAAAAGCAAGCTTAGTCGTTACCGCATTAAACGATCAAAAAATCAATGCTTTTGTAGAAAGAATAAGCCCAGTGATTGATGCGCAAACAGGTACATTTAAGGTGACACTGCGCGTCCCTAACGAAGAAAATAGTTTAAAAGCAGGTATGTTTACGCAAGTGAGCTTAAACTATAACACCCGCACTGGCGCTACCTTAATTCCTCGTAAAGCGATGCTCGCGCTTGATGATAACATAAACGTGTTTGTGGTTGACTCAGAAGGCATTGCTAGTAAACAGGCGATCACCATTGGCTATCAAGAAGGCAATTTTGTTGAGGTTCTTGAAGGCGTAAGCGCAAATCAACAAGTGGTCATTACCGGCCATCAAAACCTAAAAGACAAAGCACTCGTTAACATCATCAACGGCTAAGTTAATAAAAGGATTTAAAGATGAACTTAATAGATGTGGCGGTCAAGCGCCCGGTTACCGTGTGGATGTTTACTTTAGCCGTATTGCTATTTGGCTTTGTATCATTATCAAGATTATCCCTAAATTTACTACCAGAGCTGTCATATCCCACTTTGACCATTCGTACCGATTTTTTGGGCGCGGCGCCAGGTGAAGTAGAGCAGCTTGTCACTAAACCTATTGAAGAAGCGGTTGGCGTGGTAAAAGGCGTACGCAAAGTAGTTTCAGCGTCTAAGGCGCAGCAATCTGATGTGGTGCTCGAGTTTGAATGGGGCACCGAGATGGACACCGCGAGTCTCGAAGTCCGTGAAAAATTAGACGTACTGTGGTTGCCGCTTGATGTTGAACGCCCTTTATTGCTGCGTTTTAACCCAAGCCTTGATCCGATAATGCGCTTTGGCTTAGGACTCAAAGGTGACGACAGCGTCAACGAATCAAACGCACTGTTAAGTCCAGCAAGCGCATCTAGCGTCGCGTTAATGAAGCGGGTCAGAAACTTTGCTGAAGAAGACGTTAAACGTTCATTAGAATCGGTTGAAGGTGTCGCATCGGTTCGCATAGGTGGCGGTCTTGAAAATGAAATTCAAGTATTGATCAACCAACAGCGCGCAGGCCAACTTAACATCTCATTAAATGAAATCATCCAGCGATTAAAAGACGAAAATGTCAATGCGTCTGGCGGTAGAGTAGAAGACGGCTCGCAAGAATATTTGGTGCGCACAATTAATCAATTCGATACGCTTGATGATATGCGAAACCTTTACATTGCCACTCGCGAAGGACGTTTTATTAAACTAGGTGACATTGGCGAAGTAGTTGATACTTATAAGGAGCGTGATTCAATTACGCGCTTTAATGGCTATGAAGGTGTTGAAATCGCTATCTATAAAGAAGGTGATGCGAACACCGTAAAAGTGGCGCAGGCGGTGAAACAGCGTCTTGACCGTATACAAGAAAATATGCCTGTAAACTACGACCTGCAAAGTGTTTACGACCAGTCGTTATTTATTGATAGTGCCATTAATGAAGTGAAATCAGCAGCCATTATTGGTGGTATTTTGGCCATGTTTATCTTGTATTTCTTTTTAAAGAATATTTGGCCCACGCTTATTATTTCTATCTCGATACCAGTATCAATTATTGCTACGTTTAATTTAATGTACAGCTATGATATCAGCCTTAACATTATGAGTTTGGGCGGCATTGCACTTGCCATTGGCTTACTGGTTGATAACAGCATTGTTGTACTAGAAAATATCGACAGACATAAAAAGCAAAATAAAAATACCTTAGAGGCCGCCTCTAAAGGTACATCAGAAGTGTCGATGGCTATTGTTGCTTCAACCTTAACAACGATGGCAGTTTTCTTTCCACTGGTTTTTGTTGATGGGATTGCAGGCCAGTTGTTTAGCGATCAAGCGCTAACCGTGACCTTTGCGTTAGCGGTGTCATTAGTGGTCGCTCTCACGCTCATCCCAATGTTAGCCGCACGTGAAAAATCTAATCATCAAAAAGAAGCGCTCGACTTGGGGCCACGCAAAGAAAAGCAAAAACCTAATGGCAAATTCGCATTAGTTTTTTATTATATCGGCTTGCCGTTTAAGTATATTGCAAAAGGCGTTTTCTTTATCCTTCCTTTTGCGGTCACCGCTATTATTGTGACGGTTTTTAGAAGCTTATCAAAATTCTTTGGGCTTTTATTTTCACCAGTTTTGTGGGTCTTTGATAAGGTCTATAATGCCTTGGCAGGCTTATATTCAGTTGCCTTGTCGTGGGCGCTTAAAGCACGTTTATTAGTCGTAGCGGGTATCTTAAGCGTGTCTCTGTTGTCACTGCTATTATTGCCAAAGGTTGGACTAGAACTTATTCCACCTTTATCACAAGGTGAGTTTGATGTAGAAATTACCTTACCTAGTGGCTCTAGACTTGAAAACACCGACAGTATTTTGTCTGATTTGGCGACCTACACTCAATCACTAGATAAAGTGGATCGCAGTTATTCTATCGCAGGAACCGGTAGTCTCATGAATGCCTCGCCTGCGCAAGGTGGAGACCATTGGGGCAAGTTAAATGTGGTGATGGCCAATGACGCAACGGCGCAAGATGAAGAAAGCGTTAAGGCAGAAATGCGTACATTTTTAGCCGAGCAAGCGGGCGTAAACAGTAAGTTTGGCTCTCCTGAATTGTTTAGTTTTAGTACACCACTAGAGATCCAGTTAGCCGGTTATAACTTGGCAGAGCTTAAACGTTATGGCGATTTAATTGCTCAAGAAATGTCTAAAAATAACCGCTTTGTTGATATCAAGAGCTCTTTGCAAAATGGTAACCCAGAATTAAAAGTGGTATTTGACCATGCTAAATTAGCGCAGTTAGGGTTAAACGCACCAGATGTATCAAGGCTTATTGCTGCAAAAGTAGGCGGTGAAATTGCCAGTAAGTTTAGTGTCGACGACCGCAAGGTCGATATTTTAGTCAGAAACCAAGAAGCTCAACGCGATTCAATTGAAGATATTGCTCAATTGATTGTGAACCCTGGTGCTTCACCGGCCATTTCATTGGCGGCAGTTGCTGATATTAATATGTCGATTGGTCCAAGTGAAATATCGAGAGTGAGTCAACAGCGCGTTGTGCTAATTACCGCTAATTTAGCCTTTGGTGACCTTGGTACTGCAGCAATTGATGCGCAACAAGCAATCGACAATGTCACCTTGCCCCTTAATTTACAGGCAAAGGTAGCAGGACAAAGCGAAGAAATGGAGGCAAGTTTCAACTCTTTGATGTTGGCCTTGGCATTAGCTATCTTCATGGTTTATTTGGTGATGGCGTCACAATTTGAATCTTTATTGCATCCTTTTTTAATCTTATTTACGGTACCCATGGCCTGTGCAGGGTCAATTTATGGTTTGTTTTTAACCGGCACAAACATTAGCGTTGTGGTGTTTATAGGCCTAATTATGCTAGCGGGAATAGTTGTCAACAATGCCATAGTATTGATTGATAGGATTAACCAGTTACGCGCTAACGGTAGTGAAAAGACCGATGCTATTACCGAAGCGGCCACTAGCAGATTACGCCCTATATTAATGACAACCTTAACCACAGTATTGGGCTTGTTACCAATGGCGATAGGCTTAGGTGAAGGTGCTGAAATACGCACGCCAATGGCGGTCACGGTTATTTTTGGTTTGTTGTTTGCCAGTTTGCTGACCTTATTTTTAATCCCAGTTTTGTATAGTCTTTTTGATATGAAACGTTTTGATAAAGCTGTGTCATCAGACGATAAAGACTCCATAAATAACACAACACAAAACAAGAAAGATGGGTCAGATGGGGAGACAGTTTATGGATAAGTTTGCTCACGCAGGTGCCTTTTTAGCCTCATTTGCCATCAGAAGACCTGTCACTATTTCAATGCTATTTTTCTCTTTGTTACTGCTAGGCATTGGCGCGAGTCGAATGCTACCACTAGAGAAATTTCCAGGTATTGATTTTCCTGAACTTTGGATACAAGTGCCTTATCAGGATGCAACGCCTGCAGAAATCGAAAAAATGATTACCCGTCCAGTTGAAGAAGCGTTGGCGACTATGTCGGGTATTAAGCGCATGCGTTCGTTTTCAGATGAAAACAGCGCGGGCATTTCGATTCGTTTTGCTTGGGAAGCCAATATAAAAGCAAAGAGTATTGAAGCGCGAGAAAAAATAGACGCTATACGACATTTGTTACCCAGTGATGTTGACCGAATAATGGTCTATAAATTTAACCTGTCTGACATGCCCGTTTTTCAATTAAGATTATCGAGTGATAGGGATATCTCTAATTCCTATGACATGCTTGAGCGCAGCTTAAAAATGCCGATTGAACGCGTTAAAGGCGTGTCTAGAGTAGAGTTGTATGGTGTAAATAAAAAGCAAATATCCATTAGGCTTGATCCAGACCGCATCGCCGCGCTGCATATTGACACAGCTAGCTTAACCAACACCTTGAGTAATGCCAATTTTTCGATGACCGCGGGGCAGTTTTTCGATATGGGCCAAAAAATCACGGTTAACCCATCGGGTGAGTATAAAAGTCTTGAAGAGATAAAAAGTCTAATCGTTGCTCGTAATGTTCGCTTGGCTGATATCGCCCAAATTCAATTTGAAACACCTGAAGCTGAAGAAGGAAGACATCTAGATAAAACACACGCGATTGGCCTAAATATCTTTAGAGAGTCGGGTGCTAATTTAGTCGAAGTCTCTGAAGCCGTTATGGAGCAAATTGATGCAGCTCGAAACAGTGATGCCTTTAATGGTATCAGCTTGTTTGTGATGCAAGATACAGCTGATAGCGTGACGAGCTCCCTGCAAGATTTGATTAATTCTGGATTGGTTGGTGCAGCACTTTCGATTGTAGTTTTGTATTTATTTTTACGCAATTTAGCGACCACAATGGTGGTTGTGTTGTCGGTTCCTTTTGCTATCTGCATTACCTTAGCCTGCATGTACTTTTTGGGGTATACCCTTAATATTCTATCTTTAATGGGTTTGTTGCTTGCGGTGGGAATGCTAGTCGATAACGCCGTAGTGGTGACCGAGAGTATTTTCCAAGAACGTGAAAAAACAGACGACGTCGTAGGCGCAACTAAAAAAGGTGTAGGCTTGGTTAGCTTAGCCGTGATTGCTGGTACCGCTACTACGGCGATTGTTTTTTTACCTAACATTGTTGGTGTAAAAGCTGAATTAACGGTCTTTTTAGAACATGTTGCGATTTCAATTTGCATATCTTTGTTTGCATCGCTAATTCTTGCGCAAACGCTTATTCCTTTGTTAACCACTAAGCTCAACATTAAACCAAAACCTGTCAATAACACGCCTTCTAAGTTAGCGATTAAATACGCAAATATTTTAAGATGGACACTGCGTAATCAAGGCAAAACTGTGTTGATTGCCCTTTTTATTCTAGCGACAACAGCTATTCCTTTAGAGTTTATGAAAAGTGACGGTGAAGGCAATAACAACCAAGATAGAATTTGGATGAATTACGACGTGCAGGGCAACTATAGCCTAGATGAAGTCGAGTTAACTGTGAATAAAATGGAAGACTACTTGTATTCAAATCAAGAGCGTTTTCATATAAAACAGGTATACACCTATTTTAGGGCAGGGCACGCAGTCTCAGCATTAACCCTTAATGATGAGTTACCGATCACGATTGCTGAACTTAAAAAGCAAATTAAAGATGATATGCCTGACTTTGTACGAGCTAAGCCTTCTTTTGAGTGGAATCAGGACTCGGGAGGCGGCATTAGAATAAATTTGTTTGGACAGTCTTCTGAAACCCTTATGGAAATTGCCGATCAGATTGTGCCTATTTTAAGCAGTGTTGAAGGCTTAACCGATGTCAAAGCCGATATTGATGCGCAAAATTTTGAGATGCAAATAAAGGTTGATCGTGAAAAAGCGTTTCGTTTTGGCTTAGATTCCAATATGGTCGCCCAAATCGTTAGCACGGCACTTCGCGGAAATAATTTACGCACCTTCAGAAATGATACTGAAGGCGAAATAGATATCCGTTTAATGTATGACGAATCTTTACAATCGTCTATTGAAAAACTTAGAAACCTAACCTTGTACAGAAACGCTAATCAAAACGTTACCTTAGACATGGTTGCCGATATGCAGGTTAAGCCAAGAATGTCGCAAATTCAGCGTACATCAAGACAAACATCTCTTGATTTAGGCGCTAATTTGGAAGAAGACTTTACCGTTGATGATGCCAGAGAAAGCATTGAAGCCATAATGCAGAATATTGAGCTACCCTCTGGCTATACTTGGTCTTTAGACGGCAGTTTTCAAAGACAAGACGAAGACGAGTCTATCATGTTAACCAACATGCTATTGGCGCTCATCATGATTTATGTGGTAATGGCCGCGTTGTTTGAGTCATTGTTGTTACCTACTGCGGTATTAACCTCATTATTATATTCATTCACAGGCGTATTTTGGGCATTTTTTATAACCGGCACACCCATGACACCGCTTGGCATGATAGGCATGTTGATACTGATGGGGATAGTCGTCAATAACGGCATTGTCTTAGTTGACCGAATAAACCAACTCGCCAACTCAGGTTATAGCGTGCCAGACGCAATTGTAGATGGCTGTTTAAGTCGTGTTAGGCCTATCTTAATGACCGTATCGACCACCATTTTAGGATTGTTACCTCTAGCACTTGGAGATGTAAATATTGGTGGCGATGGACCTCCGTATGCGCCCATTGCAATCGCGATTATAGGCGGCTTGTTATTTAGCACGATAACTAGCTTATTTTTAGTGCCTATCAGCTATTTACTGCTGCTTAAGTTAAGACGAAACACGACAGAAATGATCACGCAAAGTAAGTTGATGGTGTCTCGCTTAATCAGTGCTTAAGACAAGGTTATGAAATCACTCCACGTGATTTCATAAACTTGAGTATGATTGAGGTATATTTTACGGGCAAAACACGCACAACAAAATCGAGCAAGCTAGCATCTTTGCCAATTAATACACGATGTTTGTGAGACACAATACCTTTGATGATATCTTGGGCAGCTTTGGTGGGAGATGTTCGTAACATACTATTAAACTGCTTAATTTGTTTGTCTCGTTGTTCTTTAGGTTTATCACTTATCGCAATAGCGCTGTCTGCAATAGGCGTATTTATACCGCCAGGATGGATGGTGGTGATGGTCACATTAGGAAAGTTGGCTTTTGCTTCCATCCTTAATGACTCTGTGAATCCTTTTACTGCAAATTTAGCACTGCAATAAGCACTTTGCTCAGCAATACCTGCGATACCAAAAACTGAACTAACATTGACTACCCAGGCTTTGGGCTTACTTTTTAATTGGGGTAAGAATGTTTTTGTCGCATAAACAACACCATAAAAATTGATATCCATGACGGTGTTAAAGTCTGACATTTTAAAAGCGTCAACGTCGAGCGCATCGTGAGCGATGCCTGCGTTGTTAATAATGCCATCAATCCCAGTAAAATCCTGATTATCAAGTTTGTCGTAATGTGCTTGAATTTGAGAATAACAGCCTTGCCACGCGCTTTCATCGGCCACTGAAAAAGGAAGACAAAGAGGACTTTGAGAGAGTAAATCCGCAGTGTCATTAAGACTCTGCGGATTAATGTCGTTTAGAACTAAATGCACACCCAATTTATCAAGCTCAATAGCAAGTGCTTTGCCGATGCCGCTACCGGCACCGCTTACAAAAAAGGTAAGACCATTTAATTCTGTCATGCCCTAATTAAACACGTATCTTCCCGTAATAGCAAATTGCGTATCATCGCCAGCATAGGCACCTACTTTTACTGCAAATTGGTCGTTAACAAAATACATAAGCTCTCCAACGGCAAGTGTATCGTCTAGACTTTCACCGTCTATGCGTATTACCTTGTGTTGTAAGCCAACATTTAATTGGACGCCATTGTCAAATAAGGTTTGAAATGTAGAGCGAAGTGCAAACCCGTTTTCGCCAATATCACCGCTGCTACTGTCCGAAAATCTGTTTAGTACTTGGCCTGTATCAGTGTCTTCAGCCAGAAAGGTCGAAGATGCATCAATATCTACTGTTAAATCTAAATAGCTAAAGTCGGTCGCTAAAATACTGCTATCACTTATATCAAATTTATAACCAATGCCTATGGTAAGTTCAGATAAAGCGACTTCTGTTTCAAAACCAAAAGTTTCTCGTATGTCACCAAAAGTCTGAACTTCGCGGTCTGATTCATCTGCACTATATCTATAGTAACTAATAGGAAAATAAAGGTTGTTGCTGACTTCATACGATGCTGCAACATTGAATCCTGTAAAGCTTTCGTCATCCGAAATAATGCCTTCAAGTTCGGTTTGACCGTATCCTATTTCAACAAACGATAGACTTGGTTGTTGTGCCTGTACATGTTGTGTACTTGCAATTAGTGTACTGGCAACTAGTGCAGATGCTACGAGTGATTTTGAAAAGATATTTACTACTGTTGATGTCATTAAATTATCCTTAATTAATGAAAAAATGAGAGGTGAGTTGTGTCTTACGACTATTTGGGCAAAAGCCTTTCGCCTCAATATTGCTGTGTTGCACAATTCACGACGAAGGATACAGAATACACCGCTAAACTCAAGGTAAAGAGGGGATTTGTTATACCGATTGTTCATTAGTTAAGCTAAATGCGTTTACATGAGGTTTTTTGTAGCTCAGCCTTAAGTATGAGATAATTTAGAAAGTCATTAAGCGCCTTATTTTGATTATTTAATAAGGGCGCACAAAATTAGAGCAGAGAAGTATTTTGGAAAAATTATTAGCGCCCATTAAGGCATTTTTGCATTGTGAAACGCCCGACGAGTGGACGATTGAGGCAGCGAAAAAAGAAAATCTCGCCACATTGCTTACTGATCATCTCATATGTGAGCTCAAGGCCGCGCAAAGTGCCATGTTTTTAATACGCCGCTATGCGGTTGATAGTGAATCTGCTAATGCTCTATTAGCTTGGCTTAAACCCTACGAGGCTTTTACCTATCGTCAAGAAGGGCGCTGGCAGGATTTACCTAAAGTAAAGCTGAATAAATCAATGATCGCGAAGGGGACCTCAACGTACAGCGGCGATTTGATTGACAAAATGGTGCTGTTGATAAAAGAAGAACTGCACCACTTTTATCAGGTTCTCGAGATGATGGACGAATATAAAATTGAATATGCAAACATTAGCTCAAGTCGCTATGCAAAAGGTATGCTGAAGCATGTTAAAACCCATGAGCCAGACGCCTTGGTCGATAAATTGATTTGCGGCGCATATATTGAAGCACGCTCATGCGAACGATTTGCCAAAATAGCGCCCAAACTTGATAAGAAGTTAAGTGATTTCTATGTGTCATTACTACGAAGTGAAGCTCGTCATTATCAAGATTATTTAACACTAGGAACTGAGATTGCACAAAAAGATATTAGTGAACGAGTCGCGTTTTTTGGACAGGTCGAAGCCGAACTTATTTCAACACCAGACAGCGATTTTAAATTTCACAGTGGTTTACCAATTGCAATGTCGGATATTAATTTAAAAAAAGCTGTTTGATATCGCATGCGCAGTGCGAGTGTGTTCATGCTAAACCGTGGTAAAGCCACAGGTTATTGGTGCTTACTAATTATTAGGAACACTGCTCGGAAAAAATCTAAAAGAAAATGTCTATAAATTTTGACT
>CAYURD010000100.1:12210-14542 GCA_964446865.1 uncultured Glaciecola sp. | reverse complement strand
AACATTTTCTTAACTGATTTAGGTGAATTTGCCAAAGTAAACGAAGTCATGGCTCGCTATTTTACCGAACCTTACCCAGCAAGAGCCGCTGTGCAAGTGAGTGCATTGCCAAAAGGCTCACAAATAGAAATTGATGGCGTAATGGTGCTACCCGAGTAAATGGCACACACACATGCAATGTCTATTGAGCGTTATGAGCGTATTCGTGCGCTTTTAGCAACGCGCCAACCCGACCTTACCTTATTGCTTGAAGAGGTGCATAAACCACATAACGTGTCGGCGGTGATCCGAAGTGCCGACGCTGTGGGTGTTCACCGCATGCATGCGGTGTGGGAAGGTAATACTGAAATTCGCAAGGGCACATCGTTAGGCAGCCAGATTTGGGTCAACATGGATTTGCATAAAAGCACTAAAATTGCGATTAATCACTTAAAGTCACAAGGCATGCAAGTGTTGGTGACCCATCTTGACGAACACGCTGTTGATTTTAGAAGCATTGATTACACAAAACCCACAGCGATTGTATTAGGCCAAGAAAAAGACGGTGCAACTGCACAGGCCGTTGCTATGGCAGATCAATCGATCGTTATTCCAATGGTAGGTATGGTGCAATCTCTTAATGTCTCGGTTGCTGCTGCAACCATATTATACGAAGCACAGCGCCAACGTGAACTGGCAGGCATGTACAACAAGCCGGTGCTTGATGAAAGTGAAGCTCAGCACATATTGTTTAAAGGTGGTTTTCCTGTGTTGTACGCCGAGTGCATAAAGCGCAACTTGGGCTTTCCGCACATTAATGAGAATGGCGAAATAGAGGCGTCAGATGAGTGGTGGCAAGCCTTACAATTTAGTTGACATAAATATTTCTTATTTTTTGAAAGTTTTTTTGTCTTTGTACGGTCTCATGTTGGTCAAAATTTTATTTTAAATTTAACCTTAGGGAACCAACATGAAAAAGTTGTTACTAGTTGTATTCGCAAGCCTCTTGTCGTTACAAGTACTTGCGGTTGATAGAACACAAATAAGAGATAACGCAGAAGACGTTACACCACTACTCAACGGCATGACCGTGCCGAATGTCAAAGTTAAAACCGCAGATGGCTCACCAGTAAGCTTGCAAGGCATGTTAATGCAAAAGCCGTCGGTTATTGTGTTTTACAGGGGCGGTTGGTGCCCATATTGCTCGCGCCAGTTAGCCGAGCTTAAAGATATTGAAGAAGAGTTAGTGAAAGAAGGGTATCAAATAATCGCTATCTCACCTGAAAGCGTTGAAAAGTTGCAATCGCAAAAACTTGAAACAGAATTTGCTGCTCAGCTTATATCTGACGAAGGCCTAGAAGCGATTAAAGCCTTTGGTGTTGGTTTTTACGTACCCGACGAAACCCGCGAGCGTTACAAAGGCTTTAACATCGACTTAGCAGAAGATAAAAATAAACGCGGTGTTTTACCAGCGCCAGCTATTTTTATTACTAATACCGACAGCCAAATAGTATTTAGCTACGTTAATCCTAACTTTAGAGTAAGACCGTCGGCTGAGCTCGTGTTAAGTGCGGCTAAATTAGTTAAAAAAGTAGATGAGAAGTAGTACACTCTACCCAAATAACTAAACAGAAAAATAGACAAACATGCAGTTAATTAAGGTTGATAAAGCTCGCTATCGTAAACACCTAATGTTCGTAATAGTGGGCGCAATAGCGGCCCTAATTGTTGGCAGTTTGTCTATTTCTCAAACGCTTATCGCTGTATTTCCAGATCCTCAAGGCGACCATTTTCATTGGAACCTTATCGGTGTTGTTGCTACCAGCATCCTCATAGGCTTTATATTAAATAAGTTCCGTGGCCATGACTTTATGACTGAAGTCACCTACGTTTGGGATCTAAAACAAATCCTTAATAAAATCACTCGCCGCATGGCTAAAATTAAAATCGCTGCTGAAAAAGGCGACGTCGATGCCATGACTGCCATGCAGTATAGCTACTCAGGTTCTCGCTTGCTTTGGGAGCTAGACGACAATGCCATTGTAATGGAAGAACTTGCGGTTGCTCAGCTTGAGCTTGATAAACTAGCCGAGAAGTTCAATCTTGATGTGAGTGCGGATAACTTTTCAGTTGAGTTACTAAATAAGTTCTAGCGCTTAATCTTTCCTGATCATCCTCGTCATCCTCGTCATCCTCGTCATCCTCGTCATCCTCGCGAAGGCGGGGATCTGTTTGATGTTTACGAAAAATACGATTAAACAATCACTTAGTTAACATCGGTTGGTTCCAAGGAGATTCTCGATGCCTCGAGAATGACGGGGTTTTATAAGAGAACTTCGATGCCTCGAGAATG
>CAYURD010000100.1:0-12110 GCA_964446865.1 uncultured Glaciecola sp. | reverse complement strand
TCGATGCCTCGAGAATGACGGGGTTTTATAAGAGAACTTCGATGCCTCGAGAATGACGTGGTTTTATAAGAGAACTTCGATGCCTCGAGAATGACGAGTTTCATTTTAAGCTAGAGGAAGCGAGAGCTCAGCTATTGCTCCTTCAATTTGCTCCGTTCCTTTTTGTACATTATTACTTAAACGCAAATCCCCGCCATGATTTAACGCAATTTGACGACTAAGCGTTAAGCCAATGCCGCTACCTTGTTTTTTGGTGGTGTAAAAAGGGACGAATAGGTTATCTTCGTTTTTGATGCCTGCACCTTCATCTATCACCGTAATGACTACAAAGTTATCATTAGTAACCCAGTTAATGCTGATATTTGACGCCTTTCTATTCTGCTTTTTCTGATACGAGACATTGGCTTCGTGTGCATTTTTAATCAAATTTACAAATACTTGTTGTAGTTGTTCGCTGTCGCCATAAACCTGAATATTGTCTTTTGGAAATGAAAAATTGGCTTGCTCAAACAATAAGGTAATGGATTGAAAAAGAGCCAATAGGTCAAAGGTTTTCTTGTTTGGAAGGGGAAGCCGTGTCAGTTGCTGATAATCTTGAATAAAGTGATTTAAAGAGTGAGCACGTTCTGTAATTACGGCTAAACCTTCGCTCATGTTTTGTTTGTCTTGCGCGGCGAATGCTTGTTCTGAGTCTTGGTTCGCAACAATGTGCGATAGTGTTTCGCTAATAGAGGCAATTGGGGTCAAAGAGTTATTGATTTCGTGGCTTAATACCCTCAATAACTTTTGCCAAGCTTGTCTTTCTTCTTCTCGTAATAAGTTTTGAATATCAGTTATAAAGATCAGTTGATGCTTATTCCCAAGTTCGAAATAGGTATCGGTTCTTACATATACTTTGCGCTTGGTTTGGGATATTTCAAACTCTGTAATTTTGTTGATTGACTGGCCAATTACAGACTGTAAACCGAGAGTCTTAAGCGGTGAGCCTTGCACGTTTTCAACGCTTTTTTTAAATAAGCGTTCAGCGGCAGGGTTCATTAGCGTGATATTGTTAAGCTCATCGCAGGCGACAATGGCAACGTCAATTTGGTCGGTGACTTTACTTAGCAGTATTTGTTTCTCGCGAGTGATTAGGCTTTGCGTTGCTAATCTGTCGGCCAAGCTATTCAACAACATATTAAAGTCACTTAATGCACCGCGAATATCTTTGTTATTGGCGCGTAAGGTGTAATCGCCCGACGTCATGGCCTCGACTAAGTTAGTGGATGTCCGAAGCTGAAAAATGACTTGTTGGCGGATTAAAAACGCGGTGTAAATCACCACAACGGCAATGACAAATATTAACAATATGCGCAAGTAAATCGACAAATCACTGGTCACAATAAAAATAAGACTGGTGATGCTGGGCAATAAGCTGCCAACCAATGCGATTTTGACAAGCTTATCTTCAAAGGTTGTTTTTGTATTGTTTATGAATGACTTAGGCTTTTTATCCAACAATCACTTTCTCAGATGCTATACACGTTGTGTCTATTATTTAGCACGTGTGTCGTCGTCTAGCAATTGATACTTTTCTAAGCGCCGGTAATAAGCACTGCGGCTAAGGCCTAATGAATCTGCGGTTTTTTGTGGGTTGTTATCAAAAATGGCCAGTCTTTTTTGAATGACTGTTTTTTCTAGTTCATCGAGTGTGCTTGCATCAAACTCGCTTTTTTGAGCCTCGGCTACCTTAGCAGAATGGCCGGGTAAGCCTAATTCTTGGGCTTCTATAACATCTGATTGACGCAAAAACATGGCGCGTTCAATCACATGTCCTAACTCGCGGATATTACCTGGCCAGTGATAATGTTTAAGAGCATTAATTGCATCAACACTTAGCTCACCGGCTGCAAAGCGGTATTTTTCAGCATATTGATGTATGAAAGCGTTGGCTAAATGCTCAATATCGTCTAATCGTTCTCTAAGGGGCGGAATATGAATAGCGATGGTATTTAAACGATACAATAAATCTTGCCTAAATTGATTGTTGTCTATTAATCCTTGTATGTCAGCGTTGGTGGCTGAAATAATCCGTAAATCAAGACTTTGTGTTTTACTACTGCCGACTTTTTCAAACTGCCGCTCTTCTAATACGCGCAGTAGTTTAGCTTGTTGAGCAGTGCCAATATTAGCAATTTCATCTAAAAAAATTGTCCCTGATTGAGCAAGTTCAAAGCGGCCAATACGGGTATCTTTCGCGTCGGTGAATGCACCTTTTATATGACCGAACATTTCACTTTCAAACAAACTCTCGCTAATGGCCCCCATATTTACCGCAATAAACGAAGCATTTTTACGAGCAGACTGTTTATGAATATACTGGGCAAGCATACTCTTACCTGTGCCATTTTCGCCGGTGAGTAAAATACTCATGTCGCTTTGCGCCAGTTTTGAGAGCTGTGCTAAGAGCGACTGCATCGCATCTGACTTAGCGATTATTTCATCAACGGGCGGCTGTGCTTGACGCGTTAATAAGGTGTTTTGCTGCGTAAGTTTGGCATTTGCATGAAGTTGAGAATGCAGCTTGATTTGTGTGCGGATGCTGTGCAACAAGCGTTCATTGGACCAAGGCTTTTGGATAAAGTCTGAGGCCCCCAGTTTCATTGCTTCAACCGCTATATCAACACTGCTATATCCAGTCATCACAATGATTGGCAAGGTATCTTCAAGCGCTTTGATTTCTTGGATTAATGACAAGCCTTCTTTGCCAGACGTCGTATCATCTTGGTAGTTTAAATCTATCAAGGCAGCACTAAATTCAGTCGTTTTTACTTGCTCTATCAATGCCTGTGGGGTTGTTACCGCGCTTACTTCAAAGCCTTGTGATTTTAATAACATGTTTAAAGCAGCGAGCACACTCGCGTCATCATCGGCAACCAAAATCCGATTGTTCATAAATGTTGTGCTCCTTTGTGCGGATTTAGTTGAGCCTGAATTAGGCGGCCTTAATGATAACGGTCGAATTTGCATTGTATGCTCGTAACTGTGCTTTGCGCAAATTCACGAGCATACTAAGCGATATTGTTACAAGTTATTTACCTATCATCAGTTATGATGAAGTGCATCACTTGGCTCTAAGCTAACCACCTTTTTAGTCGGAATATACGTTGCTACCAGCACCATAAAAGCAATTAGCAATGGCATACCTAGCATCGCAATAATGTAGCTAACGCTGCTAAATATCATGGTTTGTGACATCAAACTAATTAGCCAAATTGACATAGCAAGCCCGCCAATAATGCCCATTAGCAATTGCCAACTGGCCTGTCCCATAAACAAGCGCATAATGCGTCCATCTGACGAACCTAATGCCCGGCGTACGCCAATTTCTTGTGTGCGTTGTTGCACACTATTGGCAGCCACAGCATATATACCTGAAGCCGCTAAAAACGCCGCAACAATGCCGCAGAGTAAAAATATTTTACTGACCGCTGCAATTAGTTTCATGGGTTTTTGAATAAGCGCATCATATGATTGCACATGGAATATACCAACATTTGCGTTAACTTTATTGACCGCTTCAAACAGCGTTTGGCGAGCAACTGTCTCACTGCCAGTGTAATGGATAGCAGACATGATGCTAAAAGCCCCGTAATTATCCATTGGGTGATACGAGTTATAAGAAGCACTCGAGAAATCCATTGTTGTGCCATGAAAGCTATCTGACACTACACCAACAATGGTATTCCACTCACGAGCCGAATCACGGCGTACCTGCCTAACTTTTTTGCCAATGGCATCACCATTTGGGAAGAAGTCACGGGCAATAGATTCGTTAATAATGATGCTATGCACGTCTTCGCCTACGTCGCGATAGTCAAAGTCTCTTCCTTGAATAATCTCCATGCCCAATGTACCAAACGAATCACGCGATACGCCTTCATTATTACTATAAGGATTTTCATTAAAAACAGCCGCTTCTCTGCCTTCTATCTCAAAGTGGCTTGTGCCGCCGCCAGTGCCAGGTAGCTGAGACATATACACGACGCCTTCTATGTTTTGTAGACTTTCTAGTTCATCTTTTAAATCATAGTAGAACTTGCTTCTGGCCAGTCTGTCTTCGTATTCAAACTCTGTATCCCATCTAATTGGGTAGTCACTAGGCGGCAGTTGTAATTGTGCGGTAAGTCTGTTTTTTGTTTCTACGCCATAGTCGGCAATACCAGCCGCAAAGCTCGATACCAACAACACCGTCGCCATAATTAGCACGACGCACGAAAGCAGTATTTCTGAAACCACCAATACTTTTGTTGTTTTGGCGGCTTTTTTACCCATCGCGCCGCGTGTGCCGTCTCGTAATACCGAGTTAAAGTCACCAGTTAGCGAGCGCCATGCGGGAATAAGGCCCGTGATCAATACCATCATCACAATGGCTAACACCAGTACGCCAATGGCTTGTGTGTCAAGCTGAAGCGTCCACCAAAACGGCTTTAACTTATCAACCGCATAGGTGTTATCAAAGACTTGATTCACAATATCTAAACCCCAGCCAGCTAGCAAAATAGCGAGGAAACCACCAAGACAGCAAATAAAGATACTTTCCCATAACATTTGTAAAATTAAGCGTTTTTTAGGTACGCCCAAGGCGACGCGAATGGCGACTTCCTTAATCCGTTCGTTGACTCTGGCAAGTAGCAGGTTTCCAACGTTAATACATGCGAGCATCAAAATAAGAAACACCACAATTAACAGCGCGATAAACATACCGTAGTATTGCGTGATGTTGGCTTTTTTAAAGGGTTCGATTGATAAGTAACGCTTGTTGTCTCTAATTAGCCAAATAAAATCTTCGCTGATGCTATCGGCAATTTCGGCACTCTTGTTCTCAATCGCAATACTCGCTTGGGAGAAGCTAACACCGTCGGCGAGCTTGGCAAAGCCATATACAAAATTGAAATTACGTTCGGTTGGTGCAATGGCTGATTGCTCAAGTGGTTGCCACATTTGGGCTACTGAAGGAAAAGCAAAGCCTTCGGGCATAACGCCCACAACACGCGCCGGATCGGCGCCATCAATCGGCACTATTTTATCAACAATTTCAGGATCGCTATTAAAGTAGTTTTGCCACATTTCAAAGCCAATCACGAGCACATCTTCTGCGCCTTCAAAATGGTCTTCAGCAACTAGGGTTCGGCCCATTAAGGGTTGTACGCCGGTAAAAGAGAATAAATTTGAGCTCACATAAGATGAGTTGAACTTACGTAAACCTTCGCCAGCGCCGCCCACAAAGGTGGTGCCTTCTTGATAAAAGCCCATGTCTTTAAACAAGGTTTTGTCTTGTTGTAAGTTATACATATCATACGACATCGCATTGCGGCGCGATAAATGGGTATGGTCATATAATGCTTCAACCGCATACACCGGCTCGCCATCAGCAAAGCTCAATGGCTTGAATACGAGCCCGTTTAGCAATGAAAAGGTAAAGAGTGTTAAGCCAAGCCCAACAGCAACAATGCTTACCGTTAAGGCGGTAAAACTTGGTTTTTTGCTGAGCAAGCGCGCAGCATATTTAATATCAATAGTGAGTGACATGAGCGTCTTCCTATTTGTGCATGTAATTAAATGGCGATGGCGGGTGCTTGTTGAGTCTGTTGGTCAGACACAATTTTGCCATCAAACACTTCAATAGTGCGCTGTGCGCGGGCTGCTGAATTAGGATCGTGCGTAACCATACATATGGTGGCGCCTTGCTCGTGCAGTTGATCAAGTAAAGTCATGACAGATTGCGCATTTTTTGAATCAAGGTTACCCGTTGGTTCATCGGCAAGAATAATGGATGGGTTGCCTGAAATAGCCCTTGCGACCGCTACGCGCTGCTGTTGTCCGCCCGATAATTGTGACGGATAATGGTTTGCTCGATGCAACATATCGACTTTTTCTAAGGCGCTAGTGACCATTTCTTTACGCTGCTCTTTGCTAAGGTCGGTTCGGTAAGTGAGCGGTAGTTCGATATTTTCGGCAACGCTCATGTCGCTAATTAAGTTAAATGCCTGAAACACAAAGCCAATTTCCTTATTGCGTATGCGAGCCCGTTCGTCTCTGTCAAGGGTCATTGCATCATGGCCTGCTAGTAAGTACTTGCCATCGGTAGATGTATCGAGCAATCCTAACAAAGATAATAGTGTTGATTTTCCGCAGCCTGATGGGCCGGTAATCGAAATATATTCACCTTTATTGATATTAAGATTGATGTCATTTAAGGCATGGGTTTCAACATCATCGGTGAAAAAGATCTTTTTGACGCCGCTTAACTGGACTAGGCCTTCGTTTTTGCTATTTTCTTGTGTGCTTGTCGTCGTTGTCATAGTCGTTATCCTTACTTAGTTAATTCTTATTTGTTGATGTGTTTCCCACTCAGATACGTCAGAAACAATAATTTCTTGGCCAAGCTCCAGGCCGTTTTTAATCTCGATATACGTGCTTGATGCTTTACCAAACGTCACGTTTTGTTTGTTCGCATAATCGCCCTCGCCATCAACAAGATAAACCTGCGTGGTGCCATAATTTTTTGCAAACATTGGGCGTTTTACATACAAGGTGTTTGGAATGTGCATAATTTCTATGATGCCTTCTACCGTGAGCTCTGGGCGCGCTTCGCTTGGCGCTGCTTCGGCAAGTTCAACGTCGACCTGCACCACGCCATTGTTGACGGTTGGGTCAATGCGGGTAACAAAACCTTGCACTTGGCTTGAACGCGTATCAAGCATGACGCTTTGTCCTATCACCACATCTTGAATTTGACTCTCGGGAATACGAAGTTCAGCTATAAATTCATCTCGTTTTGCGAGGCGGGCTAGGTTGGTACCTGTATTGACTTGCTGGCCAAGCTCCATTGGCATGGCTTGCACAATAGCGTCTATGCTGGCGCGCACGGTTAAGTCGTCTACTTGTGTTTGCACACGCTCTAGGGTTTTTCGCATACGGTTTAGTCGCGCTTGATTAGCAGTAAGTTGTGCGGCGACGTTTTCTTTTTGTTTTTCTAAGCGTTTTATTTCAAGTTCCCAGCGCTGCTTGTTTTGGGCAACTTCAATTTTGATGGCTTCGTAGTCAATTTGCGAGACCGCGTTTACGCCTTGCTTAAGCAGAGTTTCTTGCGCGTTGAGCGTCAACAAAGAGCGTTCGTAATTCAGCTTTTCGTTGATGACGGCAGCTTCTTGATCTAGCTGTTCTGATTCAAGCGATACTTTTAAGGCAATGGCTTGGGCGTCTAATTCGTCAAGCTCCCATTGGGTTTCTTCAAGTGTTTGCCCTAGCTGAGGGTTAGATAATTGCAAAATCACGTCACCTTGCTGGACTAAAGCACCGGCTTTTACAAATATACGTTCAACTTTGCCTTCTACGGTGGTTGATAGCCAGCGCACATCTTTGGGGGCCAGCACGCCAATGCCGCGCACGTTAACGGTGAGTTCGCCTTGCACAACGGTATCGGTCAGTAGTAAGTCACTGTCGACTATGTGGCTACTGTTGGTTGATGATAAAAACCAATATACAGCCACTATTAACAACAACATGGCGACTGCAATTGTACTAATCGTTTTGGCGGTACTCGTTTTATCTTTTGTTCTAACTATATCCATGACGTTTCCATAGGTGTTGCGAGTGTCAAAGTGTGTTTCTTATTCAATGCTTAGCAAATGAGTAAGGAGATGATTTGAGTACAGCAAGTGCTGTGCCAAATAAAAAGTCATTATATTTCATGGTGATACGACTTTTCATAAGTAAGGGGAGATGATTTAATACCGAAAGTGGGATTGGAAAAAATCACTGTAGTCCCATTATTGGGACATGCGCTTGTTTAGGCCTACGCTTAATACTGATCGGTTAAGACTTCCTCGTCATCCTCGCGAAGGCGGGGATCTGGTTGATGTTATTGCAAAACGTATCAAAACATACACTTAGCTAAAATCGCGCAGTTCCAAGGGGGTGTATATAGGTTCCCGCCTTGGCGGGAATGACGGGATTTTGGCTTAACCGAACAGTATTAGGCCCTAGTGCATCTGTCAAAATATGCTACGCTATCAAACACATCGTGACTGACTATCTGCTTGACTCCGAGGTATTATATTTAACATGCAGCCTAACATGCTCATAACACTCGTTGATAACCCCGTTTTTATTAGCTTTGCTATATTGATAATCTCGTTTGTTTTAAAATATATCACTAGCAAAGTCGCCCGCGTTAGCAAGGCAAAAAGAGACAGTGATACTAAGTACATGTCTCATAGCATTCGGCATTTAATCAACATCACAACCATAGTGTTGCTTGTACTGCTTTGGTCTTCAGAGATCCAGAACTTTGCGCTATCTATGGCGGCGTTTGCAGTTGCTATTGTGCTAGCCATGCGAGAATTTATTCAATCGGTGATTGGCTTTTTCTATTTGATGACCGCGAGGCCGTTTAGAGTCGCTGATTGGATTCAGGTAGACGGACACAGCGGAGAAGTCGCCGAAATTGATTGGGTAAAAACGACTTTATTAGAAATAGACATGAATTCTTATCAGATTTCACGGCGCACTATCACCATTCCTAATAGTCGCTTGGTGACCAGCAGCATTAAAAACCTTAATTTTATAAAGCGTTATGTGACGCATTCTTTTGAAATAGTGTGCTGCGAGAATATCAACGCATATCCACTGCACCCAAAGCTTATTGAGCGAGCTTACTTTTATTGTGAAGAATTTTTTGAAGTCGCAAGTCGATATAACGCTATTTTAGAACGTAAACTTGATGCCAAAATAACCGGTCCAGAGCCCGAAATAAGATTTAGCACTACTGACATTGGGCATTTTAAGGCGCATATCACCTTGTTTTGCCCAACCGAAAAAGCGCTAGAACTCGAGCATAAACTCACCGCTGATTTTATGGAAATGTGGTATGACTTGGCCGATAAATCGGGTAAGAAGATTGAAGGTTGCACTTAGTTAAATGATTGGCAACATGACCTGATACAAGAATGGCAAAGCTAGCCTGTTCAGCAGAACAGTTGGCGAAAAATCCAGTCTTTGGTACTCTTTACTCAGACATTTATAAAACAAAGACTTAATGCATGCTGTCACTGGCTGATACATCGGTAATTACCTTAAAAGGGGTAGGCGCTAAAGTCGCTGAAAAATTAGCCAAGCTGGGTCTGAAAAACCTTCAAGACATTATATTTCATCTGCCTTTGCGATATGAAGATCGCACTCGCGTGTATCCTATTCAAGATTTGTACGCCGGTATTCATGCCACTATTGTGGCGAAAGTGGTAAACGCCGACATCAAATACGGGCGCAAACGCATGCTAATTGTGCAGGTGTCTGACGATACCGATGTGCTTAACCTGCGGTTTTTTCATTTTTCGGCTGCGCAGCTCAATAGTTTTACAATAGGCTCAACGGTTCGAGCCTTTGGTGAAGTAAGAGCAGGCAACACCGGTTGGGAAATCATGCATCCTGAATATAAAGTGGTGAATGACACGGGCAGTGTTACCTTAGAGAAATTTTTAACACCAGTGTACCCAACGACCGAAGGCGTGAATCAATTAACCTTAAGAAAGTTAAGTAAGCAAGCCTTGCAACAACTAGATAAAGGCGCATTGCCCGATTTACTGCCTAGTGGCTTATATGCAGATCAACTCAGCCTAAAGCAGGCCTTACACTTGGTGCATAAGCCGCCGCCTGACGTAAATATGGACATGCTTAGTGAAGGACAACATCCTGCCCAGCATCGTTTAGTCTTAGAAGAATTGCTGGCGCACCATTTAAGCATGTTAAAAGTCCGCGCGGAGTCAAATCAAGACCCGGGTATTTCGGTTAAACTAGACAAAGCCCTCAAGGATAAGTTTTTAAAGACACTGCCGTTTTCGCCCACTAATGCACAAAGTAGAGTCGTGGCTGATATTGAGCGTGATTTACAAAAAAGTCAGCCAATGATGCGCTTGGTACAAGGCGACGTAGGCTCGGGCAAAACGCTTGTGGCTGCACTTGCTGCGTTGTCGGTCATTAGTGGTGGTATGCAAGTGGCCTTAATGGCGCCGACCGAACTATTAGCCGAGCAACATGCGAAAAACTTTGAACAATGGATGACGCCGCTTGGCATTAAAGTAGGGTGGTTAGCGGGTAAGCTCAAAGGTAAAGCCCGTACCGCAGCTTTAGAAGCTTTAATTAGTGGCGAAACGCAGCTATTGGTGGGTACGCATGCTATTTTTCAAGATGCGGTTGAATACAAAAACCTTGCTATGGTGATTGTTGACGAGCAGCATCGCTTTGGGGTGCATCAGCGATTATCGCTGCGTAAAAAAGGCGAAAAATCGGGCAAATATCCACATCAGCTTATTATGACCGCCACGCCTATTCCGCGAACACTAGCTATGACTGCCTATGCTGACTTGGATACCTCAATCATAGACGAATTACCACCGGGTAGAACACCCGTAAAAACCGTTGTGTTACCTGATACTCGCCGTAGCGAAATAGTAGAGCGAGTGCGAAGCTCAGCGTTAGGCGATAAACGACAAATTTACTGGGTATGCACGCTAATTGATGAGTCAGAAGTTTTGCAATGCCAAGCGGCTGAAGATACCGCCACGATTTTAGCAAGCGCATTGCCTGAGCTTAAAGTCGGTCTTGTTCATGGGCGCTTAAAAGCAGATGAAAAACAATCAATCATGCATCAGTTTAAAACAGGCGAACTTGATTTATTGGTTGCCACCACGGTTATAGAAGTTGGCGTGGATGTGCCTAATGCCAGCTTAATGATTATTGAAAACCCAGAACGTTTAGGCTTAGCTCAACTGCATCAATTACGCGGCAGAGTAGGGCGAGGCTCTGTTGAAAGTCATTGCGTGCTTATGTATCAGAGCCCCTTAACAAAAACTGCCAGCAAACGATTAGGCGTTTTGCGTGAATCTAATGATGGTTTTTATATTGCGGAGAAAGACTTGGAGATCCGCGGGCCTGGTGAGCTACTTGGTACAAAGCAAACAGGCGTTGCTGATTTAAAAATTGCCGACTTGGTGCGTGACGCTGCGCTTATTCCGCAAGTAAAGGCGCTTTCTGAGACCATGTGGCAAGAGCATCAAGAGCAGAGCAAGGCGCTTATTGAGCGTTGGTTAGCTTATAAAGATGAGTATTCTAATGCCTGATCAAAACCTAGATGTAAACATAAACGCCAACACAGTTATTTTGATTGAAGATTCGGGGAGTTTACGCGCTAATGAGGCTGCACAAGCCTTGGGTAAATCGCTAGGTTTGTCAGTGCACACTATTCCTGCTAATAAGAAAAAACAACGCTTTGCGCAAGCGCAATGGCAGTTAGTGTTCACTGAGAAAGGACTTTCGCTGCGTTTGTCGAGCGAGCCAAGTTGGTCAGATATTTTTGTCGATTTTGCGTCGTCAGCCCTTCAATATCGCAAAGCAAATGGTGGTGGACGCAATGAAAGCATCGCAAAAGCAATCGGCATAAAAGGAAAGCAGCAGCTTAATGTGCTTGATTGTACCGCCGGAATGGGCACCGATAGCTTTGTTATGGCAAGCGTAGGGGCGAATGTGAGCATGATAGAGCGCAGTCCGATTATAGCGGCTTTACTTGACGATGCTTTAACAAGAGCACAAGAAGTTGGGCTTGATGTATGCGAGCGAATGCGTTTGATTCAACGCGATGCTATCTCCCACTTGCAAAACCACGATGCTGTAGGCGCTAACATAGACGTTATTTATTTAGATCCTATGTTTCCACATAAGAAAAAGTCGGCCTTGGTAAAAAAAGAAATGCAGGCATTTCAAAGGCTTTTAGGGCCTGACCAAGACAGCGAGCAATTGTTAACATCAGCGATAGATTTTGGCGCTAAACGAATTGTTGTAAAGCGCCCTGCAAGCGCACCAGAACTTGCAAACGACTACGGCAAAAAGCCATCTGCGGTTATCAGTTCTAAAAAACATCGCTTTGATATTTATTTGAGTGAATAAGCTACAACTTCCACTATTCCCGCGAAGGCCTACGTCATTCCTGCGATGGCGTGATGCTGATCGTTTAAGCCAAAACCCCGTCATTCCCGCGAAGGCGGGAACCTCATTGGAACCAATCGATCTTG
>CAYURD010000099.1:0-14913 GCA_964446865.1 uncultured Glaciecola sp. | reverse complement strand
CAAAACCTTCTCCGTTATCCCAAAACAAAGTAGTTGATAAAACGACTGGTGATAAACCAGGTAAGTCAGAAGAAAAGATACCCGCATTTGGATTAGAGATTCTTGTGATTTCAGTTTCTGTATAAGAATAACTTAGGTTAGTACCTAAACCTGACCAGAAATCTGGTAAAAAGCTAAATATTTGGGTATACGAAACTTCTAAGCCTCGAATATAACCACCTTCGGCATTGTTAACCGCGGTAGAATAAGCGCCATTTTCGACAGGTACCGTAATGGTTACTTCGTTACCATTAGCATCGAGGACTGCAGTTGCTGGTGTGTCTGGGTCGTCATCTAAATCTTCACCTACGGTAATATCAATGGTTTCAGGTACATTTATACCGTTACCTCTAAAGTCATAAGGATCGATAATTGTATCGTCTACAAAAGACTGAATATCTTTGTAAAACAAGGCCACTGCAAGCGCACCATCTGTCTCTGTAAAGTATTTTTCATAAGATATATCGTATTGATTTGCATAGAATGGGCGTAAATACGGGTTATTGTTCGCTGTCCCCGACACTTCTGCTTCACCAGTTACACTGATGATGCCAGTGTCTATATCGCGCTCTGCAATCGGCTCGCTAATATTAGTACCAGTGTTCGCAAACATACGGTTAATGGGCGCTCTACCCATTACTTTCGCCGCGGCAAAACGCAAGTATGAATTATCCGTCAATTGGAAGTTTAAGTTAAGCGACGGCAAGTAGTCGGTATAAGAATCCTCGAGTATGACGCTTCTGTATCGATTACTGACCAGTCCAGCATCATCTGTAATTAATTGCGCACCAGACTCGATTCGTAACTGCGCTAATGCTTCCTTCTCTTCTTCAGTAGTATTTGGGCCATCTACTGGTTGCAGGAAGGTAGATGCTTGCTTAGACTCAACACCGCGAATACCAATATTACCCGTTACTGGAATATCACCAATCTCAAAACTTAAATTAGCCATTATATAAGCGGCAGTGACTGTTTCATACACTTCTCCGCTTTGCTCTACAGACCAGGAAGTATCCGCTCTTAGCAAGCCGCCTTCAGGTTGATTGAGAACGTGGTCAGCGCCACCAAATGTTTGCTGAGGTTGCGGAACACCATTTGGAAACCAAGCATTCAACGCTTTATCTAAGTCAATCGACAAATAACTGGGGAAATAACTAAAATCACCTTCCCAATTAACCACTTCTGTAAAATCTGAAGTCAAGCGCAAAGGTGGTTGAGTAGTTGACACGTTAGCGTCACTACCATACTCAAATACCGAACGGTCATTTGTATAAGTACGGTCAGAATGACGTACACCAAACTCGATTGAACGAATGTAGTCGTTGTCGTCTAGTGCGTATTCAAAATCCACACGATAAGCATCTAAATCGTCAGTGTTTTGGAAAGGATAAATACCATATTTGGTAGTCATCACGCGATTAATATCAGAAAAAGCATCAGCTTGACTAAAGCCTAAATCAGGTAAATCTAAGCCGTTTAACTGATAACTAATTGACACATTCTCGTCAAACTGTGGATCGTCTGAATTAGCGTCATCTACGACTAGTGACCATAACAATCCATTACGGAAGTCACTTTCAGAAGACGAATTTGAAATATCAAAGGCCATTGTCCAGTTATCGTTGATTTCCCAAACACCGCCTAATCCTAGGTTTAATATTTCATCAAACTCTTGGTTATCATCGTTCACAAGCTCAACGCGAGTATTACCATTTGTTAGGCGATTAAAGGTACCACCAATTACTGTGTTATCAACGACATTAGGGTTGCCTACTGAGCCGTCTTCAAGCTTAACCCTAAAACCGCGGGCAAAAGCTTCTGAATCAAACTTTGAATAAAACGCATCGGCTTTTAATGTAAAGTTATCTGTCGGCGCCCACTCTAAGGCAAGTGCATAACCATTACGTGTTTCTGCACCACCTTTGTGCTGCATTTCAAAGCCTTCACCGATTTTTTCACACTCGCCACATTGAAGCTCGGGTGCAATATTAGGATTAAGGTTGTCTGTGTCACCAACAATACCATCTACATCACGTTCACGATTTGAAGCCAAACCAATGAATTGAGTAGAAACACTAGGTTGGAATAAACGAGCAAAACCTACTGCTACACCAAGCGTGTCGTCTAAAAACTTACCTTGATAAGCAAAGCTTAATCGATGACCAAACTCTTCAGCATCTGATACTTCGCCAGCTCTGTCGTTGAACATACCACGCACATTCATATTAAATTTATGTGTTTCGGTGTTAGACAGCGGACTCGCCGTTTTTAATTCAACTGACCCAGCCACACCACCTTCAATAAGAGATGCTTTAGGTGATTTATAAACCGCACCCGCAGTAATTAGTTCTGACGGATATTGGTCAAATTCAATAGAACGGCTGCCACTGGTTGAGACCTGCTCGCGACCGTTTAAGGTTGAGAACACGAAATCACCCGATAAACCACGAATGTTTATTTCAGCCGCTTGACCACCAGTACGAACTGCAGATATACCCGGTAAACGTGTTAAGGCATCGGCAATCGATACATCAGGTAAACCGCCTAAGTCATCGGCAGAAAGTTGCTCAGTAACAGTGTCGCTAAAACGTTTAGCGTTAAGTGATTGAATTAGGCTAGTCGCAAAACCACGAACTTCAATGACCTCTAGACCTTGCTCATCATTTTGCGGCGCGTCTGAAGCCTCTGATTCGGCTTCTTGTGCGTATAACGTCGAGCTCCCTAGCAGCAAACCACTAGCAAGCAATGCGCTGGTGATCAGGTTGGGTTTAAATTTGTTCATACGTGTTTCTCGTTATTAGTAGAATGTATTGTTAATGTTTGAAAAGCCTTAACCGCAATCCAGATAAGCAACGATAAGTTGTAAATCTAGAACAGTTGCAGCTTCAACCATGTAAACAGATGTTACATTTTTCAAGCATTTTTAACATCTACATGCATACGTATTCATAACAATTAGTCAAAGGCAAACTGCTTAAATTAAGCTTAAAGCCCCATTTTTAGGGGCTTAAACAAAAACTTAAGCGTTAAGCTTATGTAACTTAATTGTTAAATGATGCAAAGTTCATTGCACAAGCATTCAAAAATGACTGTATGTTTTGTTCAATATACAAATCACCTGTGCCAGGCTGTTTGTTTGCCAAAGGTGGGAATACGCCATACCCCGATAGAATGCAATTCCATGAGTTGACGTCAAAATGGTAGTTAAGTTGTTGTGTGTTTATTTCGTGGAGCATGTCTTGGTTTGTAAACCATGCATGTAGGATTTTTTGTAGCGATTCTGATAAATGTTCGTTGTTACGGTTATCAATCCAATATTGTGAGTCATCGCGGGTATTAAGTTTGTAATGGGCAACAATGTAGTCTCTGACTCGCTCAAATCGAAAGCGCATGCTTTCATTAAACGCCGTTTGGCCTTTTCGTGAAAAACCACTTGTCGACATCGAATCATCAAAGTGATTAATCACGTCCTCTGCAAACATTTCGCAAGTCACTTGCACCAGATGAAGTGCAGTTGCTTCAAGCGGCTCGATAAAACCTTGCGCAAGACCAAGGGCCAAACAATTGTGAGACCAGTGTTTCTCCATTTGTCCTACGCGCATTTTTAAATGACGTGCTTCAGCGTTTTCATTTAAGCCTAAATGCGTTCGCAATTCATCTTCGGCAGCTTGTGCAGATAAATACCGGCTGCTGTACACATAGCCATTCCCCGTGCGGTTGACTAGAGGAATTTGCCATGCCCAACCGCTCGACAACGCCGTCGCTTTAGTTTCAAGAGGCAACTTATCTAGAGGCGGGGTAGGAAATACAACAGCAGAATCATTAAATAAATTATCACTGAAAGACGTAAACGATGTATTTAAGGTTTTACCAATCAGTAACGAAGCAAATCCAGTGCAATCAACAAAAAAATCTGCGTCTAAGGTTTGCTCATTATCAAGAGACAAAGAACTTATATCACCATTTTCATGCGTGTTTACACTTACAATCTTTTGTTGAATGTGCTCAACATCCATGCCTTTAGCATGTGTGCACAAATACTCGCCTAATAAATATGAATCAAAGTGATAACCGTATTCGACAACAAATGGAAAGTTTTCTGGTGTATGGGGTAGCTTGCGTTTTTCGCTTAATACTGAGTTTAAGAAAAAATCGGCAGGCCGGGTATTTGTATCAAGCCCCAAACGACGCGTTCTGCAGTTAACGTTAAAGGCTTTATAAGTGAAAGTGTCTACTTGGCTGCTAAATGGATGTGAATATGACGCTATACCCGATTGCGGACTCCAACCATGAAACTCGATATTAAGCTTATAAGTCGCGTTACATTTAGGCATCCAATCATGCTCAGCAATATCTAATATTTCAAAAAAACGTTTAAGGTTTGGTGTTGAACCTTCTCCCACACCTATAATACCTATTTCAGGTGACTCAACTAACACAATATCAATTGGCAGATTTGCCCAGTTTTTGGCAAACAAGTTTGCTGCCATCCAACCGGCCGTACCTCCGCCTGCAATAACGAGTTTTTTTCTAGCCTTGTGCATATTGATTGAGTTTGCTGTGTTTTACTATTGTGTGCATATGAAATCATAAAGCAGCAAGGCTTGGCAAAGGTTTTTAAGTAGATTGAATTTTAAAAAACGAATCAAGATGTAGCAATTCATTTACTTTTCGATTGATTTTGCCAAGTGATAGCATAGAGCGAGTGCATGGCGTGAGACCAAAACTTAGCTTAAAAATAAAAAATACAGCAAAAATAATTATGACATCTTGAGTAAATCAAGTAACTTAACTATATATTCTTGTAGCCGTCATCATAATAAGACAAAAAGCACATGACAAACGTCAACGCTCTACTTAACGAACTATCAACGAGCTTTAGCAGTGCAATTGCACAGACCGATACGTACGTTCAAATTGCGATAGTAATCGCGGTTTATTCTGTGGCAACATTATTAGGCATTGCGCTTAAAAAGCAGATCCCCGCACTTCATAAAATCCCTTCGACAGATTGCCACCCTGTTAAGCATTTAGCGTATAGAACAGGGCTTGTTTTAAGCCCGCTCATCGGCTTGTTTTTTATTAAAGTGACTTATCAAACTGCCCTAATGTTTGAATACGATTATGTGATTATTAAATTTACGCTCGCCGTTGCCTTATTACTATTTTTCTATTCTTTAGTTAACGCGTTTGTTGTGAGTCAATTCCCTGCCCGTCTGTTTAAGTGGATTGGTCTGCCAATTCTATTTTTGCACGTCATTGGTTTATTGCCTGAACTCGTTGTTATTTTGGAAGATATTTCGTTTCAAGCCGGTAATGTCAAAATCTCTGCTTATGGTGTATTACGCGTATTAATTTTTGGTGCTTTCTTGTTTTGGCTTGGTCGCGTTTCCAATAGCTTTGGTAAAGCGGTCATTAAAAAACAAGCGGCACTCGACGTCCCAACAAGAGAAGTATTTACAAAATTGTTTGAAGTCGCGCTCTTTTGCATAGTCGCGCTTTTATTACTTAACGTTATGGGTATTAACCTCACCACGCTTGCAGTATTTGGCGGTGCGCTAGGTGTTGGTATTGGCCTTGGCTTACAGTCAATTGCATCAAACTTTATCTCGGGCATTATCATTTTAATCGACAAGTCCCTAACCATCGGCGATTACGTTGAGTTAGATAGCGGTCAAACCGGTTTTGTGCGCGAATTTAGAATGCGATACACCGTTCTAGAAACCTACGATGGCAAAGATGTACTCGTACCCAATGAGATGTTCATCTCTAACCTGCTTATTAACTGGTCACATAAGGATCCTAAACAGCGCTATCGTGTCGATTTTTCGGTTGCCTATGCCACCGACATCAGAGCTATGGTAGAGATAGTCAAAGAGGCTGTCGCCAAACATCCATCTGTTATTAGCGGCGAAGACATTCCTTTTGAAGAACGCCCCGACTGTGAAATTGACAGCTTTGGCGATTCAGGCGTCAATATGTTTGTCGAGTTTTGGATGGAAGGCATAGATGATGGAAAAAACCGCGTTGGCGGCGATTTGCTCCTAACCATTTTTGAAACGCTCAAAGAGCACGGCATTCAAATCCCCTTTCCTCAGCGTGAAGTCAGGATATTGGATCCTCAAGAAGCTAGCGCGACAAAACGCTGATACAAATGTGCCAATAAAAAACCCGCATACTGAGCAGTATGCGGGTTTTTTTATTCAAAATAAGAATTTACACATTACCAACCAGTAATTTCGCGTAAGCCCTTACCGATTTCAGCTAATGAACGAACGGTTTTAACACCCGCGTCTTCAAGTGCTTTAAACTTCTCGTCTGCTGTGCCTTTACCGCCTGCGATAATTGCACCGGCGTGGCCCATGCGCTTACCGGCAGGTGCAGTAACACCGGCAATGTAAGAAACGACAGGTTTAGTCACATGATCTTTGATATAAGCAGCGGCTTCTTCTTCAGCGCTTCCGCCTATTTCACCAATCATCACGATTGCTTCAGTCGCGGGATCTTTTTCGAACAACTCAAGGATGTCGATAAAGTTAGAACCTGGAATTGGGTCTCCACCAATACCTACGCAAGTAGATTGACCAAAGCCTTCGTCAGTTGTTTGTTTAACGGCTTCGTAGGTTAAGGTACCAGAACGAGAAACAATACCAACTTTACCAGCTTTGTGAATGTGACCTGGCATAATACCAATTTTACATTCATCTGGCGTGATAACACCTGGGCAGTTAGGACCAATCATACGAACGCCTTTGTGCGTTAAATATTCTTTAACGTAAAGCATGTCGATAGTTGGAATACCTTCGGTAATACATACAATCAACTGAATTCCAGCGTCTGCCGCTTCAATGATTGAATCTTTACAAAATGGTGCAGGCACATAAATAACTGATGCTGTTGCGCCAGTTTTAGCCACTGCGTCGGCCACTGTATCAAAAACAGGTAAACCCAAGTGTGTTGTTCCGCCTTTACCCGGCGTAACACCACCAACCATTTGCGTACCGTATTCGATAGCTGGTTCAGAGTGGAACGTACCTTGCCCGCCAGTAAAACCTTGGCAAATGACTTTAGTGTCTTTATTAATTAGTACACTCATGCTGCACCTCCTGCGGCATCAACCACTTTTTGAGCGGCATCACTCAAACTTGAAGCGGCTATGATGTTTAATTCACACTCTTCTAACTTTTTAGTACCAAGCTCAGCGTTGTTACCTTCAAGTCTTACAACCACTGGTACGTTTACGCCGACTTCTTCGACCGCACCAATAATACCTTCAGCAATCATATCGCAACGCACAATACCGCCGAATATGTTCACTAAAACAGCTTTAACATTACTGTCTGAAAGAATGATTTTAAATGCTTCGGTAACACGTTCTTTAGTTGCGCCGCCACCAACATCTAGGAAGTTAGCTGGGTTACCGCCGTGTAATTTAACAATATCCATCGTGCCCATTGCCAAACCTGCGCCGTTTACCATGCAACCAATGTTACCGTCTAGTGCAACGTAGTTTAATTCCCACTGTGCAGCTTGTGCTTCACGCGCGTCTTCTTGTGAGGGATCGTGCATGTCACGTACTTTAGGCTGACGATATAACGCGTTGCTATCTACGCCTAATTTAGCGTCTAAGCAGTGCAAGTTACCGTCATCTTTGATGACTAGCGGGTTTATTTCGATAAGCGCTAAATCTAAGTCTTCAAACATTTTAGCTAGACCTAAAAAGATCTGCGTAAACTGCTTAACTTGCACGCCTTTTAAACCAAGTTGGAAAGCAATTTTACGCGCTTGATAAGGCTGTGCGCCTGTAAGCGGGTCAATTTCTGCTTTCAATATCTTTTCAGGGGTCTCTTCTGCGACCTTTTCGATCTCAACACCACCTTCTGTAGAGGCCATAAACACGATTTTGCGTGAAGTACGGTCAACAACAGCACCAAGATATAATTCTTGGTCAATATCGGTAAGTGATTCAACCAAAATACGGCTAACGGGTTGGCCGTTTTCGTCTGTTTGGTAGGTCACCAAGTTTTTGCCTAACCAATTTTGAGCAAAAGCTCTAATCTCGTCTTTAGACTTAACTAATTTTACGCCGCCCGCTTTACCGCGGCCGCCAGCGTGTACCTGACACTTAACTACCCACTCGCTTCCGCCAATGCGGTCAGCAGCTTCAACTGCAGCTTGTGGTGTATCAGCAGCGTATCCGTCAGAAACGGGAAGACCGTATTCTTTGAATAACTGTTTTCCCTGATATTCATGCAAATTCATGGTGATTTATCCGATTGTAATGATTGAATGAGTGTGCGTAACACAGACTCGGTTTAAAACAGCGCCGTAGTTTAACATACAAGGCCTATGTCTTAAAGGTCAGCTTGTATCTAAAAAGGGCTACGATGTAGATTTTTAAAGGCTTGTAAAGCTTCAACTTATCAAACATGCGTATTGTGCTTGGTACATAAGTATAAGCCTATACACCTATTGTTTTTGAGCAAAGCATACTAAAGCCTATAACAAAAGTGAGACTTTTCGACCAAAGTCTCACTTTATATTTGCTTTAATACACTATTTGCTTATACGTCTAAGATAAGACGCGTTGGATCTTCTAGCATCTCTTTCACTGTGACTAAGAAGCCCACAGATTCTTTACCGTCAACAATACGATGGTCATAAGAAAGCGCTAAATACATCATTGGTAAAATTTCGACCTTGCCGTTAACTGCCATTGGGCGGTCTTGTATTTTGTGCATACCTAAAATAGCACTTTGCGGCGGGTTAATAATTGGTGTCGACATAAGTGAACCAAATACACCGCCATTTGTAATTGTGAAGTTACCACCCTGTAATTCTGCCAACGATAATTTACCATCGCGGCCTTTAAGTGCTAACTCACGAATGCCTTTTTCAACACCCGCCATGCCTAAGGTATCAGTATCTTTCAATACAGGCGTGACTAACCCGCGGGGCGTAGAAACAGCAATTGAGACATCAAAGTAGTTATGGTAAACAATATCGTCACCATCAATTGATGCATTGACTTCTGGGTAACGCTTAAGCGCTTCGGTGACCGCTTTCACATAAAACGACATAAAGCCTAAACGTATACCGTGACGCTTCTCAAAGCCTTCTTGATATTGCTTGCGTAAATCCATGATAGGTTTCATATTGACTTCGTTAAACGTGGTCAACATTGCCGTAGAATTTTTAGCTTCTAACAAGCGATTTGCAATTGTTTTACGCAAACGTGTCATTGGTACGCGTTTTTGTGTTCTGCTTCCTGCCGCTACACTCGCTGCGCTTGCTTGAGTGTTTGAGCTAGCAGGTGCGGTGCTAGTTGCCGCCGCTTTAGAAGCGCCGCCACTAAGATGTTTTTCAACATCTTCTTTTGTCACTCTACCGCCTTTACCCGTGCCTTTGACTTGGCTTGGGTCTATGTCTTTTTCAGCTAATAAACGACGAACCGATGGGCTTAGCGCATCATCATCCCCGCCTTCGTTGCTTTCTTGTTGCACAGCAGGAGCTGGAGCAGCTGCGCTTGCACCACTTACAAACTTAGCAATCACTTCTTCTGCGGTTACCGTTGCGCCCTCATCAGCAACGATTTCGCTCAATGAGCCATCGTCAGGGGCGACCACTTCAAGCACTACTTTGTCGGTTTCGATATCAACTAGATTTTGATCGCGCGTAACCGCTTCGCCCACCTGAACATGCCAAGTAGCAATCGTTGCATCGGCAACAGATTCGGGCAACACAGGCACTTTAATATCTGATGCATTACCACCGCCAGTCGCTGGTGCACTAGCAGGAGCCGGGCTTGATGTTTCAGCAGCAGGTGCTGCAGCAGTTGAAGTAGGAGCAGCCGCTGCAGGCGCATTGCTAGTTGCATTGCTACCCGCGTTTGATACTGCGCCTTCAGAAACAGACGCAATAACTTGCTCGCCTAAAACAGTATCGCCCTCAGGAGATAAGATTTCACCAAGAACACCATCGGCGGGAGAAACCACTTCTAGTACTACTTTGTCAGTTTCAATATCTACCAAATTTTGGTCTCGTGTTACCGTGTCACCCGCTTTTACGTGCCAAGTTGCAACAGTCGCATCTGCTACTGATTCAGGTAATACGGGAACTTTTATTTCATGTGCCATCTTGGGTTCCTTATTTAATTGTGAGTGCTTGTTCAATCAACGCTTTTTGCTGTTGATTGTGAACAGAAATATAGCCAACTGCAGGTGATGCCGAAGCCTCACGTCCTGCATAAGTAAGTTTTGCGCCATCAGGTATGGCGTTATTAAAGTGGTGTTGACTGCAATACCAAGCACCTTGATTTTGTGGTTCTTCTTGACACCAAACCCAGTCTTTAACATGCGCGTATTTTTCAACGACTTTGTCTAGTTCTAACTGCGGGAATGGATATAACTGCTCTACACGAACGATAGCCACTTTGTTTAATTCGTTTTCGCGACGTTGCTCTAACAAATCATAGTACACTTTTCCTGAACACATAATCACGCGTTCAACTTGTTGCGCTGGCAGCTCGTCTATTTCGTCAATGACGTTATGGAAAACGCCTGTCGCTAACTCATCCAAACTAGACACCGCAAGCGGGTGTCTTAATAAAGATTTTGGTGACATTACGATTAAAGGCTTGCGCATAGGTCTAACGGCTTGGCGGCGAAGCATGTTATACACCTGTGCTGGCGTAGACGGCACACACACTTGCCAGTTATGGTCGGCGCAAAGCTGTAAGAAACGTTCTAAACGCGCTGAACTATGCTCTGGGCCTTGACCTTCGTATCCGTGAGGAAGTAAAACGGTCAAGCCACATAAGCGGCCCCACTTAGCCTCACCCGAACACAAAAATTGGTCAAAGACTACTTGCGCGCCGTTGGCGAAGTCACCAAACTGTGCTTCCCAAATGGTTAATGTGCCTGGTTCTGCTGTCGCAAAGCCATACTCAAAGGCCATAACGGCTTCTTCAGACAACACCGAATCATAAATTTCGATACCGCCTTGCTGTGCATGTAAATGCTGCAAGGGAATATAGGTTTCGGCATCGGTTTGATTATGCAGTACTGCATGACGATGGAAAAAAGTACCACGCCCTGAGTCTTGTCCAGTAATACGAATATCGGTGCCTTTATCTAAAATTGTCGCATACGCTAAGTTTTCCGCCATTCCCCAGTCTAATAAACGTTCGCCGTTTATCATGCTAGTTCTGTCACCATATAACTTGTTGACCCTAGAATGCAGTTTATGCCCTTCTGGGAAACTGGTAATAGATTTGCCAAGTTCGACTAAGCGGTCTTTGGATACGCTGCCATCATATTGCACATCCCAATCGTGGCCTAAATAGGGTGACCAATCAACCGAATGCTCGGTCATTGGGCGCCATTCTTCAACCACACATGCACCATGATCAAGTGCGTTACGATACTCAGACATTAACTTGTCGACTTCGTGTTTTTCAATAGTGCCCTCTGCCATAAGCTGTTCAGCATAAAGCTGACGCGGCACAGGATGTTTTTTGATTTTTTGATACATGAGCGGCTGAGTTGCATTTGGCTCGTCAGCTTCGTTATGTCCATGACGGCGATAACAAACCAAATCAATAACGACGTCACGTTTAAATTTATTGCGATACTCAAGTGCCAGCTTGGTCACAAATGAAACGGCTTCAGGATCATCTGCATTAACGTGGAAAATCGGCGCCTGCACCATTTTAGCGATATCAGTACAATATTGCGTTGAGCGAGTATCTTCAGTTTTAGACGTAGTAAAACCAACTTGGTTGTTTATCACAATACGTACCGTGCCACCCACCGAGAAACCTCGTGTTTGTGACATGTTAAACGTTTCTTGCACAACACCTTGACCGGCTATTGCAGAATCACCGTGTATCGTTACTGGCAGCACTGCTGAACCATCTACACAATCGCGTCTGGCCAAACGCGCTCTTACCGAGCCCATCACCACTGGGTTCACTATTTCTAAGTGAGAAGGGTTAAATGCCAACGCTAAGTGAACGTTACCGCCCGGTGTAGCAAAATCAGATGAGAAACCAGCATGATATTTAACATCACCCGCGCCTAAAGAATCATCATGTTTGCCAGCAAATTCGTCAAACAGAACTGATGGGTTTTTACCCAATACGTTTACCAGCACATTTAAGCGGCCGCGGTGAGCCATACCAAGCACAACTTCTTTAGCACCTGCTTCACCCGCGTCGTTGATAAGACCTTTAAGCATAGGAATAAGTGCATCACCACCTTCAAGACTAAAGCGTTTTGCACCTGTAAACTTATTACCCAGGTATTTTTCCATACCATCTGCGGCAATCAGGCCCTTAAGAATCTTCACTTTTGCTTCGCGATCAATTTTTGGCTTTGCTTCAACCGATTCTAGGCGTTGTTGAATCCAACGCTTTTGTTCGGTATCAGTAATATGCATATATTCTGAGCCAATTGACCCGCAGTACGTGCGGTTAAGTGATTTAAACAAATCACCCAGCGCCATCTTCTCAGTCCCGACTGCATAGGAGCCAAGGCTGAAGATAGTATCAAAGTCAGATTCAGTTAAATTATGATGTGATAGCTCTAAGTCTCTGACTCGCTCTTGCTGCCATAAACCCAAGGGGTCTAAATTAGCATGCTGATGTCCTCTGAACCTAAAGGCATTAATAAGTTGCAATACTTTGACTTGTTTTTCGTCACCAGGAGATGAACCTGCGCTTGTTGGTGCAGCACCCGCACGCGCCGCTGGACCCAACGCTGCCATTTTCCTGAACTCATCACGAATATCAGTGTGATTTTGTTCAACGGAAACACCGTCTACTTTTGGGAGTTCATCAAAAATGGATTTCCAGTTTTCTGGGACGTCAAGAGGACTTTCTAGATATGTTTCGTATAGTTCTTCTATGTAAGCAGCATTAGCACCTGCCATATGTGAAGAATCCCACCATGCTTGCATCACGCTATTTTGCATTTTTTAGCCTTGCTTATCGTTGATGACGTTATTGTATTCTAAGTAACTTATAAATTAAATTGAATATAACCAAGGTATTAGGTTTTTTTTCAATTAAATAAAAAAATAGCCACCCATTGCTGGATAGCTATTCGAAAATTGCATTATTTTTGCACTGCATCGGCGGGTGCGTCGCTAATCATCTCAGCAAACACCCCACAAAGCATCTCTGTCAAAAAGTGTGTTCAATCAAACTGCCCTTTGCAACAACATAGACTTTATTTGTCCAATTGCCTTAGTTGGGTTGAGTCCTTTTGGACATACGCTTACACAATTCATGATACCGTGACATCTAAATACACTAAAAGCATCATCTAAGTCGTTTAAACGCTCGTCGGTTGCAGTATCGCGACTATCAATTAAAAAGCGATAGGCATGTAACAAACCTGCAGGACCAATAAACTTATCAGGGTTCCACCAAAACGATGGGCATGATGTCGAACAACACGCACACAAAATACATTCGTATAAACCATCTAGCTTCGCTCTATCTTCAGGTGTCTGAAGATGTTCGCGGGCTGGTGGTTGTTTATCGTCATTTATGAGAAATGGTTTAATTTTCTCATATTGCGTATAAAACTGTGTCATATCAACAACCAAGTCTCGCACGACGGGTAGGCCTGGTAATGGACGAACAACGACCTTTCCTTTGCCAAGCGCTGACAGTGGCGTGATACATGCCAATCCATTTTTGCCGTTCATGTTCATACCATCTGAACCACAAACGCCTTCGCGGCAAGAACGACGGAATGATAGGCTTGGATCTTCTTCCTTAAGCGCGATAAGTGCGTCAAGCACCATCATATCTTGGCCTTCTTCGACTTCAAGCTTATATTCTTGCATACGCGGAGCGTCGTCTACGTCTGGATTATATCTATATATAGAAAATTCTAATTGCATAATAAATACCCCTTATTAGTATGTACGCGCTTTAGGAGGGAATGCCTCTCTAATTTTCGGCGCCATATTCACGTCACGCTTGCGCATTGACTCATCTGGTAAATAAACGGAGTGACACAACCAATTTTCGTCGTCACGCTCAGTGAAGTCGAATCGGCTATGTGCACCACGGCTTTCTGTTCTAAAGTTAGCGGCTACTGCTGTACTATATGCAGTCTCCATTAAGTTATCTAACTCTAAGCACTCGATTCGCATGGTGTTAAAATCGCTACTCTTATCGTCAAGACGTGCGTTTTGTAAACGTTCTTTAATTTCAGATAGCTCTTTAAGACCTTCAGCCATTGCATCGCCTTCTCTGAATACTGAGAAGTTAAGCTGCATACACTTTTGCATATCTTTTTTGATTTGCACCGGATCTTCGCCTTTGCCTTTTTCTGAAGACTCCCAGCGATTAAAGCGGGACATTGCTGCGTCAAGGTCTGAGGCAGAGGCGTCTGACTTAATATCAATCTCGTCAATGCTCTTACCTAGGTGTAAACCAGTCGCTCGACCGAATACAACTAAATCAAGCAATGAGTTACCACCTAAGCGGTTAGCACCGTGTACTGATACACACGCAATCTCACCACAAGCAAATAGACCGTCTAAAGGTTTCTCGTTGCCGTCGTTATCAATTTGAATAACTTGGCCATCAACATTGGTCGGAATGCCGCCCATCATATAATGACACGTTGGGATAACTGGAATAGGCTCTTTGACTGGGTCAACGTGAGCAAATGTACGAGATAACTCCAAAATACCGGGTAGGCGTGACTCAAGTACGTCTTTTCCGAGATGGTCGAGTTTCAATTTAATATGCGTGCCCCACGGGCCTTCACAACCACGACCTTCTCTAATTTCAGTCATCATTGAACGCGCAACTACATCACGGCCAGCTAAATCTTTTGCGTTTGGCGCGTAGCG
>CAYURD010000098.1:8740-15321 GCA_964446865.1 uncultured Glaciecola sp. | reverse complement strand
GCAATTTTGGCAAGTAAGGTCTAGTTAAACCTTAACCACTGTACGTTTAACAAATATCCATTCCCACCTTTAAAGACTAAGGTGATTTCTTTCTCACCTTTTAGTGACTGGCTTAACTTTGTCGAAATTGGCGCACTGAAGCTTTTCCATTGTTGCCAAGTCCCAGTGTTTTGTACCTCGATGGTAGCCAGTAATTCACCATCTTCACCACCTAGGCGCACTTCAACCTGGCCTCCTTTTGTGGCGCTTGAGGCGCTAATTTCTATTGCACGCACTGCTTTTTTGAAATTGATTGATTCGTAAGTAACCGAGTCGCCATTTTCAATATAGCCAATGTTGCCCATGCCATTACCAGCATTTTCGGTTTGCACGCCTTTAGTTTTATTGAAATTAGCGGCGGCTAGCTTTTCATCAGAGCGAGGTGCCTGTTGAGGTGCTATCGTTTCGATATTCACGACTGATCCGGGCACTATTTGCTGTATTGAGCGTAGCTCCACCGACTCACCATTTAATTTAATAACCGTATCATGCTCGTCGTCAAAGGCCATTGCGCGTATATCGGCAATACGTAAAAACGGATTGGTATTGATGTAGCTAGGATTGTCGTTGGTCAAGGTTGTTGCGCCGTCTATTTTTGCAATCGACTGCGTGTTACCCGTCAAGGTAATCATGCTTTCTCGTGCTTGTAAAAAGCGCAGCCAATCAAACTTGAGTTTTGATACGTTTCCTTCAAAGGTAAAATGTAAGTCTTGCATACCTTTTGGTGAATAGAGCACGTCTGTCTTGATCGCTTGCCAAGTATTCTCACCCGTTTTAGGCACTTCAAAACTCGCGATTTTTTTGCCTTGTGCGTCTGAGACATGAATTTTCGCGCCTTCATTACTTGATGACACATAAGCAACAGCAGACACATACGATTTATCTGCAAAGTCCAACTCACCAAAAACCGCTTCTCCACTTTTTGCAATATTGTGCAGGGCCCAGTTAGGTTTGCCATCAGATAAGTTTGGCGTTACTCGCACATTTTTTAACTTTGTGTATCGGTCAACTTGAATCACGTCTTCAGCGCTCACATAACCAACACCACGCTTAGTTGACGGAATAAATGGGATATTACCCTCAGCATCAAAATAGAGCCTATCTACCGACATAGAACGCAAATTTTTGTGCTGAGAAACATCGTTATGATGATAAAAGATGTACCACTGGTCATTAAATTCAACGATTGAGTGATGATTAGTCCATTGACCATCTTTCCAGCGCTCTAAAATTTTACCTTTGTAAGTAATTGGACCCAAAGGATTGGTGGCAGTGCCGTAAGCGATTTCTTCAGAACCATTGGGTGCATGCGGAAAGGTAAAATAATAAATACCATTACGCTTAAACATGAAGGGGCCTTCTTTATATTTTGGCGGTAAGCCTTCAAGTCGTTGCGGCTTTGATATGATTTTGGTCATATCTTGATTAAGCTCAACAACGTTAAGGTTTTCACCGCCGCCCCAATACAAATAGATACGCCCGTCGTCATCAATGAAAGGGCTAGGATCAATGCCTTCTGTCCCTTTAATATAATTTTCGCGAGCAACAAAAGGGCCTTCGGGATGGTCAGCAACGGCCACACCAATTTCTCTAAAATGTTCGCCGCTTTTGGACACTCCGGGGTAGAACATATAAAACTTGCCCTTATGCTCAATGGTGTCGGGCGCCCACATTCCATAGCTGTCTTTTTCGACCCAAGGCACAGTATTGTGATTAATCACATTGCCATGATCAGTCCACGACGTCATGTCGGTCGAAGAAAATACATTGTATCCAGGCATACAAAATCCATTACTGCCCTTTCCCTCAGGGCAAACCATGTCACTAGATGGATAAACGTACAATTTACCGTTAATAACTCGTGCAGTTGGGTCAGCCGTATATTGATGGGTGACAATAGGGTTATATGGCGTTTTGTTGGTCACTTCTGCGCGTGCAGAGAAGGTAAAAAGAAGTGCACTGCTTATCAACAAGCATGTTGTATTTAGTTTCATTTGTCGGCCTACATTTACTTAACATCATTAATTTAAATATAACACTGTATTTTTAAATATAAAACCATAATGTTTATAAAATTCGATACCTCGCTTTCCCTTCGTCCAAAGACGTAAAGTTGCCCGTCTTCCCTATCAAGTCTTTATTATGCTGACAATCAATCACGGTAAACTGACTCGACGCGATGCCATTCTCAAACTTTCCATCGTGCTGTAATGTGAGTGAAAACGGTTCGTCTTTGTGATCACAAGTAATGATTTCAAAGCCATTAAAAAAGGCATTTGCGCTGTTAGTATAATAAAGCCGATAGCTTATTTGACTACTGCCAACAATATCTCCTGTGTAAGTTTGTTTTACCAATGCGTTACTTAGCTTTGCTTCCTCGCCAAATTCTTGCTCGACTTTTTCTTGCCAGTCAACTATTTGAAAGTTACCGTTGAGTTCCATAGTGTTGCCTTATTATTAATATTGAACAAACATTACCACGGTGTTTTATGTTTGTTATAGTAAAAACGCTACAGAAGTATTTGGCGAGGAAATAGAAACGACTTTTACCCCTTTGTATGAGTGTGAAAATGACACATTAATAGTGGCTAGCATCGAACGCTTCTTGTTACCTTTTGTCAGTCCACGCTCAAAAAAACAAGCCATTGTGCAAAACCTAGTTTCTTTGGTTAAAAATAACGAGGCAATATTTACCGTAGCGCAGCTATCAAACCATGCCAATTTATCTTCCAGAACCATTCAACGATACTTTGCACAATACCTTGGCATAAGCCCTAAATGGCTTATCAGAAAATATCGCTTAAGGCGCGTATTAGACGAACTTGAGAATAATAAAACTACAATACTGGATGCCGTTGTTTTACTCGCGTACGCTGATCAATCTCATTTAATACGAGATTTCAAAGAAATGTTAGGGATCACGCCAAGTGAGTACAGGTCACTTAGTCCGATAAATAATATAATCGAGTAACTCGCTAAAAAACACTTGTATTTTAGGGAAGTTTTTAAGGATGTGTTGCGCATCATGGTAGTGATCTAACATTTGCACAATCGCTTGTTTTTCACCTTTTACCGATACAAAATTCATGCGCTGCTGAGCTTCATCTTTACCAGTTGGCTTGCCTAACTCTTGGTCATTGCCGCCTATGTCTAAGAGGTCATCTCGTATTTGAAACATCAGACCCATGTGCTTGGCGAGTCGTGTAAGCTGCTGAATATGAAGCTCGTCTTGCTCAGCTAAAATAGCCGGTATTACCAGCGCAGCTTCTATGGCTAGGCCCGTTTTAAAATGACAAATTTTTTCTAAATGCTCGGTGCTCACTCGCTTATCTTTGCTTTGAATATCAAGAAGCTGACCTTCACACACCGCTTGCGTTACATTGGCGGCGTAACGTAGGCTATTCAACACTGCTTTAGGTGGATGGCAATCTATACTGGCCTGCACCTCTATTGCTCGCATCATCAAATACACAGAGCCTAACTCTGCCGTTGCCACACTGTTAAAATGTTGATGAGTTGATACTTTTCCCCTGCGCATATCGGCGTCGTCTTGGGAGGGTAAATCATCCAAAATAAGTGATGCACTGTGCATGTATTCTAGCAATTGATTAACGGCTATTTGCTGGCTTTGATCAAACCCATATTGCTTGGCAGATAGTGCGCTTGCCATAACGGCTCTAACACGTTTTCCGCCTGCACCAAGTGAATAATTAGCGACCTTGTGTAATTCGCCATTATCAAAGCGCTTGTGATTGTGAATATCTAGGTGTTGATTAACAAAGTCTTTATACCCTTCGTATTCGTCTTTAAAGGCTTGCGAATGGTCTTTTCTATTGTGCAGCCAAGTGCTTACTTCTGTGCTTATCAGTTTATCAAACCAGATTTCTTGTTGCGGCTGTGTAATCGATTGGTATATGGCTTTATTAAATTCTGGATTTGGTGTTTGTAACACATGTTGAAACAAGCGATTGAATGTAGGTTTGTCATTTGTTTTAAACACTGATTTTAGAGCATTTATACTGCGCTCAAAAAACAGAGCTTTTATGCTCGGGTTATTTTGATAAAGCTCATACACCAAATAATAAACCACTGCCCAGTAATGGTGGTAAGGGTTTTCTTTATAGTGCTGAATAGGGTTTGGCGAAACCTCTTTTTGGCCGATACTATTAACGCGCATAAACCACGTGTAAGGCGTTAAATTATCGCCCTCTATATCCTCGTCAATATCTTTGATGTCGTCGTTAAACTGATTATATATACCAAAACAGAAAGTACGCTTATCAAAGTCGCTATCTGGCCGCTGGGCTATTAAATCTCGACTAATTAAACGTGATGAGGCCGATTTAATTATAACGGTCGTGAGTATATCGTGGAGTGAATATGCGCTTGCGTTCTCTAAGCGCCGAGCTCTGTCTACTGATTGTGCTTCAAAAAACATCTCTGCTCGGCTAAAAAATAGCTCTGCTTGCTTAGACGGTAAGGTTTCTAGTAAAAACTCAAAGGCCCACTTTAACTCATCATATATTGCCCTAAGTGCGGGTGAATCATCTTTAAACGCGGGGTACTTTGGCACTTTTCGATGGCGTAAAGTGCTTTGCAGCGTATCTGAAAATAACACTTTATCACTTGGTGATAAAAATGAATCTGAATCGAGTAAATCATCAACAAAAGGGTAAGTCAGCCCATAGGCATAACCTAGTTGCACGATTTCGCTGAGTTTGTCTGGGTCGTTTTTGTTATCGTCATCACTCAATACCAAGTGATGAACCAATACGCCTGCAACAACTTTAACTAACTTTCTGATACCGTCTTGGTTGTTAGCTTGGTTATTAGATTGTGCGCCGTCTTCAATTCTATTTTTAAGCGCAGACAACTTTTGCATTAACCAATAATACGCAGGCTGACATTCCTTTTTGGACATAAAACTCCGCAGAAAGAAAGGATCATCTCCTTTGCTATCAAATGAAGCGTGTTCTATTTTTTCTAATAAAGACGATACTGTTTTGTTCACCTTATCTTGTGCTGAGGCTTCATTTAAATCTAGGCCTAAATCGCGCATATATAAATATGAAACGGTTTTATTCAAATACTTATCGAGCTCTTTTCTCGCTTTTAGTTTTTCTAAAAAATTCCAGGTATCGATATTACCCGTTGTTAACTTTTGAGTAAGCGCAATGCGCTTATCTTTGCCCTTTTCTTGCGCTTGCCAATAGCGATGTAGGTCTTTGTGTAGGCGGGTAAATGTATGTGGATCTTGTGCAATTTCTTCTATTTTTTGTAGATACCAAACCGCCCTTTTTTCTGCCAATTTATAATCAGACAAGCCCTTATTCGAAAAAACCGCCGTTGTCTCGTTTGTTGAAGAGCCATTCAACTTGACCGATGAATTTTTTGGTAATTTGATAGTTATATCCAGAGCACACCTCATTAACGAAAATTCGCTTATTATTCTAGTGAACTTATAAGCAAATCTCATACCCTCTTATATCTATATGAAAATAATGAATATTATTGTTTTATTACTGTATTGCCTTAGTGAAATATACTAAGAGATAGTAGGTTTTGCTACTTAAATGGTAAACTTCGAAGCTTTAACTTAGCGTTATCGTATTGTTGTGTTGGAATAACTAGGGACTAAAGAGATATTGAAAAACGAATTCCAGTTACCAGCGCATCGCTAATATCGCTTGCTCCAGGGTTTTTGATGAATTGTATATTAGGCTGCAGCGTTAACACATCGTTGATAACTGCCATATAGCTAATTTCAACATTGAGCTCAAAGCTTTCAAAATTTAAGTCATTGTTTGTTTCTATTTTTATCGTTTTATCACCTTTACCAACATAAGCAAACCCAAGGCCTACTTTATCGTTTGTTCGGGCTGAATAAGGTGAATCAAGCACAATACCTGCACCTAAAAATTCACTGTATTTGTTAAACGAATCTGATGCTAATCCGATTCTAAAAAAGATACTAGTTGCACCAATTTTAGTTTCATTCCTTACATATACGCCTTTATTTAGCCGTTTGGTAGGCAACTCGGTTAGCGATTCTCCGCTTGTATATTGCCAATATCCAAGCAACCACAGTTGTTCTTGTAAGCTAAGTGACCATTGAGCGATTGTAAAAGCGCCATCACCCTTTTCAATGCGAGCCGCTATGTTCGAAGGGCGCTCAGCGTCACCCGGTATGCCATCGGCAACCGCTATGTTAAACCTGTGATTGTCATTAAATTGATACATACCGCTGACAGCAAGTCCATAAAATGGAAATATAGATGGTCCATTGCCACCGCTTAAACCCACATCAGCTCCTATTCCGTGACTATTGTTAAAAAAGAACCCAGCACTGTCCAAGGCATCGAAATCGCTATTGATATCATAAAGACCGGCCAATAAAGACCAGTTAGCTCCACTGACTTTTAACCATGATTCTGCTATTTTCGCGATATATTCGCCCGTCTCGAGGTTAGAAGTGCCTTGGTCGTCCCCTACATGCCTCGAAACATCGTTACCGTTGGCGTAAAACGCAGATGCGTAACCTT
>CAYURD010000098.1:0-8640 GCA_964446865.1 uncultured Glaciecola sp. | reverse complement strand
ATTAAATATCTTAGGTCAATTCTCAGTGCAGACATCATGACTACCTACACTTTGAACTGTTTTACTAGCTCTGATAGGTCAGCTTCTAAATCGTTTAACGAACTAGCGTGACGAGTTGACTCCTGAACCGCTTGACCAACTTCTGAGGTACTGTTCACTATGTTTTCGATATTTCGACTAATCTCATCGGTAACTGTTGATTGTTGCCCAACCGCCAAGCGAATTTCATCAATTTTCTCATCGATATCAATCACTGATATGCTTATCTTATCAAGCAAGGTACCCGTTTCTATCGATTTATTTACCGTATTTTCACTGTTTGCTTGACTGTTATTCATACTTTCAACCGCCCTTGACGTGCCATTTTGTAGGCGTTCTATCATCTCTTGAATTTCTTCAGTACTTTTTTGTGTTCGTGCCGCTAGTGTCCTTACCTCGTCAGCTACTACAGCAAAACCTCTCCCTTGCTCTCCGGCTCGCGCCGCTTCTATGGCGGCATTCAATGCAAGCAAGTTAGTTTGCTCAGCGATACCTCGAATAACCGTTAAGACACTCCCTATACTATCCGCTTCGCTATGCAGTTCTTGTATTACTTTTGAACTTTGTGTTATGTCCGAAGCCAGTGATTCAATTGAGGCAAGAGACTCTTCTACGGCGCCTTTCGCATCTTTTCCTAATTTACTCGCAGATGAGGTCGAATCCGACACATTTTGTATATTGGTATTTATATTCGCCGCACTCGATGACATTTCTTCCATGGCTACTGCTGTTGAATTAGTTTGTTCAACTTGGGACTCAGCACTTCTAGAAACGGTGGCAATAGCAGAATCAACACTCGCGATTGAGTTAGTCATTTTGTCCGTTGCAATAGTAATATTGGCAATAATGCCTTGGATTTTTTCGACAAATAAATTGAAATTACCGGCTAGCTGGCCAATTTCATTATTGGCCGAAGCATCAACTCGCTGGGTCAGATCGCCATTTCCTTGTGCTATGTCTTCCAAGCTCTTCGACAGCGCTAGTAAAGGTGTAATGATCATTTTCACGAAAAACATAGTCAATACAACACTAGCAACCAACGCGATGATGGTGACAATCACTTGCTTTGTTATAGCTGATTCGACAGATACTTCTGCGTTTTCATCTGCGCTATCCATAAATGCATCGGATTCTGCAGCAACTTCTTCTAACGCGTAATCAGCATTGTCTACATCTTTTTCAAGCTCTTCGGTGTAAAAGTCTGCTTTATATTCCATTTCTAGTTGATCACGATACGAGTCAAAAAGTTTTTCATCTGCATTTGCTAAGTTTACCCACTCTTCAAAAGAGGCTTGTAAGACAACAGCATCGTCTTTGTCTTCTTGTGATTCTGCTAAATCACTCAAAATCTTAAAAAATGGAGCCGTATTTATTACCAATTGATCAAAATCATTTTTGATTTGTGGCAATGCCTCAGGATCTTCCTCTGCTAAGTACTCCCCCGACGTGTCTTGCATTTCTATCACTAAACGCTGTAATTTCAATGCTGCTTCAACTACTGGATAGTCTTTTTCAAATAACTCACCCAATACTTCGTTTACCGCAGAAGCACTGCCATTGTTTGCGACAATTTCATCTCCCAAATCTTCAGCTTTTTGCATTTCTTCTTCGTTTTCAGTTGCAAACTCATCGAGCATGACAATAAGACTCGCGCCTTGCTCATCAAATTGGTCTAGCAAAGACTTCGCTTTTGCTTCTTCTTCAAGCTCTTGGATATGCGCCTCAACCATTCTAGCGGCATGCACTTTAAATTCGTTGTGTTCGTTTACCGCTTTTTCTATCAATGCTATGTACGCAGGCTCAGTGACAATTTCGCTCAATGTTGCGCGGGTTTCACTAAATAATGTTGAAAGGGCAAGAAGCTCTTCATTCAATTGGGCGACTTCATCTAAATCTTCGCTGGCCAATATCTCGTTCGCAACTTTAGCTGATTCCCACAAACCGGCAATTAAGTCGTCAGTTTCTTCTATTGTCGGCGCTGCGACGTCGGTAAGTGTGTTGATTTGAGATTGCAATGAATACACCGATATAAAACCCACACCTGCAGAGATGATCACGAGGGCCGTCATAAGCACAAACCCAGCAAATATTCGTGCTTTGATGCTCGAAACAAACGTTATTGAAGTCATAATTGAGCGCCGTATAAAAGTTAATAAACATATTGGTAACGGCACGGTGATAACTTTTTTTAGATTAAAAAAATTTAATTTTACCAAGATAGAATGCAGTTAAAAATTGAATTAAAAAAATCATAAAACCTGTCGATATATGGGTACAGTAAAATCGGGTTAATATCATTGAAAAAGCTTAATATTTTGATCCCACTCGTAATAGTGACATCAGTCGTATCCTCATTGGGATATGCGCTTGGTTTGTTTGATATGAAACGCGACTTACTTAAGCAAGGCAAGATAACAATGATATCCAAGTGGGACTTGGGGGTCAGCACTGGGACTTTTACTAAAAATGCGGACAACTCAATCACATCTGTTTGTCAGCTTCCAGGCACAATCAATAAGAACTTTTGCGGATTTGACATTTATTTGTCTGAAAACCCACAACATGGAATCGACTTTTCGCGTTACCAATACATCGAAGTTGTAGCAAGCCTAAATACACCCGCAACCAATCCACGTATTCGAATTATGTTTCGTAACTATCACGAAAACTATTCATCGCCTGAAGCAGGAGCCGCTGAACTAAAATTCAATACAATTAAAATATACCCAGAAGAAGCCAATGGACAATATGTCCCGCTAAGTCACTTTGAAGTAGAAAAATGGTGGTTACGTGAAAATAATATCGACCGCTCTGATTCACAATTAGATTTTTCAAATATTCATTATATCAACGTTATTCATAGTGAGTCAGACGTTGCCGGCGAATATATTTTGCATTTTGAAAAATTTGTTATTCACGGGACAAGAATAACACTGATAGAACTGCTCGCATTCAACTTTTTATTGATGGCGGTGTTGTTGATTTCGTTGATTAAGCTTCACTCGCAACGTATGAAAGCACTCGCAGAGCGAGATACATTGACAGGTTTGTGCAATAGGCGAGGTATGCAACGATGGATTGATCGACTCAACATAACAGAAAAATCGCCACTTGTAGTGGGTACAATTTATATGGATATTGATAACTTTAAAAACGTCAATGATAGTTTTGGTCACAAGGCTGGGGACGAATTACTGGTCACGTTTACTAAAACCATATCTGAATTAATGCAGTCTCTTTCGCATATTAAAGGAAAATATATATTTGTCAGAATGTCAGGAGATGAATTTACCTTACTATTTCGTGAAATTGACGTCGATGTAATTGCATCAATAGCAGCCACTATTTTTAGCGAATTTAAAACGCCCATATTACTTGGAAATCGAAATTATTTTATTAACGCCAGCATGGGAATTGCAAACGCAGAACTAACAGCTGGTCAAGTTGATGAACTTTTCGACCGTGCTGACATCGCAATGTATAGCGCAAAGCTTAATGGTAAAAACCAATATCAAGTATTTAGTGAAAAAGTAAACAAAGCAAAACTAGATGAGAAAAATAGTGGCAAACGACTAATTAACACGATTAGAAATAATGAGTTTTCAGTTTATTATTTGCCCATATTTGATGCGCAGCTAAAACGTATTAACAGCGTAGAAATAGTCATTGACCCTATAGACAAAACTACTTGGCCTGGAGAATATGCTGAGGTAAAAACGATTGCGCAAAAAAATAAACTTCAATCAACTCTAGATATATGGGTTATAAATCATACCTTAGAAATTTTGGCAAATAATCTAAGTCTTGTAAAAAGGATGGGAATACGCTTTGCAATCAGAATTTTGTCTGACAGAAATGAACTACTCGAAGTAACAAAAAGTGTAAGCTTAAGCCTCTCCCAATATGGTATTGATCCTCACCTCATTGAATTAAAATTAAATGAGTCTTCGTTATCTACAAAAAACGAACATGCAACAGAAATAAAAACTGAATTACAAATGATCTCTGAAATGGGGGTAAAAATTACCGCCGTTGGATTTGGTAATAGCCAAATATCAGTAGAGGTATTGACACAACTTCCGGTCGAAAGGCTCAATATTGATATAAATTTGCTTACACGGGAACACATCGAAAGCAAACATCTTGAGCCGATGCTGAATTCGTTAGTGCAACTCGCACAGAACTTTGAGAAACAAGTTTATGCCAGTGGTGTTACAACCATCCAGCAGCATGAATATTTGTGTAGCATTGGGTGTTATCAAATGCAAGGGTCTTTACTTTTTGATAAGTTAACGTTTAAAGAGCTACTCAAGGGACTTGAGGCCCAACTCAAACCCCTATGAAAAATAGACCTGCATTTATGAGTGTAGCAACTACTAATTGCGCTATTCGTTCTTTTATTGCTGTGTTCTTGTTCAAGTCAGCTATGCCAGCACTTTATTTTGTGTCTTTAAGATAAACTGCATATTCTTGCGGTAGCCTCTGTATGGGCTTTATCGCAATATTTTTATAATATATTTCGGCGGCTTCTGATTGCAGTTGAATTTTCCCTTTCTGCATGCGAACCCACTGCTCACCATTATGATATTTAGGATGATAAATCGCCATAATTACGGTGGAATTTACAATATGCAGCGCCATATCGTTAAACGCGATCAGCTCTACCGTATTCCACTGACCATGGGCAAGCTCGGTATCTTGATTTTTCCAGCATCGCCCGGTAACAAAGCCTTTTTTCCATGCCATGTCTACCAATGGGGCATCTGGTGAATAGTAGTATTTTCCGTCATCAGCTTGTCTGCTAGGGCATTTGGCTTGCACGCTAGTATCGCTAATGGTAATAAAGTCGCCTGTATCAGTTTCTTGAACTTCAAACTCTAAACTGCTCATCCATACATTCCAAAAATCATCAAAATTACCAACGCTATGATACAAAATACCACTGTTACGTTTTTGATGAAGACGCGGCGGCCACTTTTTATCCCCCCACTTAAACTGAGCTTTAAAGTGATAATTCTGATATTCATTTTTAGTAACTAAGCCGGCAAACACTTCACCCGTTATTTTAATCACTAGCTCGTCGTTTTCGGTGATCACGCTAAATACTTTTTTCGGGTCGTTGTTTAACCCAAGCGGCGTCCCCTTACGCACATCCTCAACGTCTTCATACCCTGGGATATTTGAGCTCTTATGCGGCACGCCCATAAAAACATCCCACTTTGACAGATTGCTATCCACTAACTGTTCCCATGTAACCGAATCGCTAGACGCAAAGCTGACAGTGCTGAAAAAAATGCCAGTGAATACGCACACTGACAAAACCAATGCGCCAAATAATGAAAAACCGTAATGCAGTAATCTCAAAAGTGACATGCTATGTACCTTGCTTGTGATATCCAGATCGCGCCTCACTTAATGAAAGTTAACTTATTAGTTTTTTATGGTTGCCTCTTATTAACGAAATATACTAAGAGATAGTAGGATTTGCTAGACAAATTCATGCAACACTTTTGTATTGCACTGATTTTCGCGGATTGAATGAGGCTGACATAACTCGCAAGATCATCTGGAGAAAATTGATAATGTTCACGACAAGTCACGATTGAGAGTACCGTCATGTGTAAATCACTCGGTGGTTGACAATAATGACCTGGTTCAATCACCGAAAACTCGTCTAAGTATTGACTAATTTGCGTGACTAATGAGTCTGAAAATTTGGCCAGCAGTGTGATACCACGACGTGTATCGACTAGCTTTGAATTTTTTTCTAAATAGGGGTCAAATGTATTATTGCCACTCAGCAACAAGGGTGTTGCTTGCAATAACATTTGTTCATAAATTTTATCTTCGCCCATTAATGCTTACCTTGTTAAACTCGTCAAATCATATAGCATTAGACGCATAAATACTAAATCTACAAACGCTTCAAAGACTTTATTAAACGTTCTTGGGTTTGCGATATACAGAATATTTCACAAGCCGTTTTAACGGTGTTATAAACATTATGAGAATTCAACATGAATCGACACCATTTTTCCTTTTTCAAATTATTACTGCTTAGCTTTGTTGTGATTATCGGTGCATGTAAACAAACGCCAAAACCCTTAACACAAGACCTTGGCTTTAGGGTTTCAGTTGATAGCAGCGCTATTAGCTTAAAAACAAAACGCTATGGGCACGGAGCAGTTAATGACGGAGAATTCCTTTATATCATTGGCGGTTCAAATTCTTCGCTTTTAAGTGATATCGAAATCATAAATCTACAAACAAATGAAACAGCCACACTCCCTAATATTATGGATCCAAGGCGTTATTTTTCGGCAGTTTTTGACGGCAAAGAATCGGTCTATCTCATTGGTGGTATGAGCCCCAAAGACGATGCCTTATGGTTTAACCCTAATATTGAGGTCTTTAATACACGTACAAAAACCTTGCGTAAAATTGGTGAGTTTTCGTTTGCTACGCGTATAAACGCAGCTGTTTTTCACGGCAACACTATTTATGTGATGGGTGGCGATGTTGCTAGCGATTGGGGCTTGTTAGCAAGCAATCGCATGTTTAGTTTTAATGTCGAGACCAAACAGTGGCGTTCAATGGCCGATATGCCAAGCGCAAAAGCAACCAAGGCGGTTGTGCATGACGATTTTATTTATGTGGTTGGTGGCCAAAACAACGACAAAGCCATGGATGTATTTGAACGTTACGATATTAACAATAATACGTGGGAAACGTTGCCGCAAATAGGCCAAGAAGTTAGCGGGAACGTGATTTCGGTAGTCGATAATAAGTTGTTTTCTTTTGGTGACATTAAGCAATTAGATCTTACCTTACTATACGATCTAAACACGCAAACATGGCGCAAAGTAAATCTTGGGTTCTTGCGCACAAGGCATGCAGCAATTAGTACCGTAGGCAATACGATTTATGTCACTGGTGGAACAAGGAACACCCGTAATGGGGCGCTTGACCTAATCCAAACAATAAAAATAAACGAACAGTTAAATTAATTTTGCTCTGCAAAAAACTCTGTAGTCGACAGTTTGCGAACAAGAGAAAACAAAAAACTTAAAAAAAATCCCCGTAATAAGCTACGGGGATTTTATCGTTTGGAAGCTTAGTTGTCGCGTTTATTCAGCTACATCGCCACTGTCTGCTTCAGGCTTTACCTGTGGAGATGGTTTTGATGTTGCTTTAAGTAGTGGACTATTGCCGGTCACTAAATCAGACAAACTACCGTCTTTTTCATCAACCAAACCTACTTCTTTTAACAAAGCATCGACCACTGGGCCGTTTGCTCTGTAGTTAAGCGCCGCGGTCGTGACTTGGTCAGCTAAGTTGCCGCCGCCCGCAGTGCTCATTACGCCATTTTCGCCGCCTGCGCCACCTGTGCTGCCATAACCTTGTAGTATTTTAATACCATCAATGTTTTCGATTGGCTTAACAGCGTTAGCCACGATTTCTGGTAGTGCTTGTAAAATAGCAAGCGAGCGTTGTAGTTCAATTTGCTCGGCTTTAAGCGTATTTTCAGCTTCGTGCAAGGCTTGTTTACCCGCCGCTTCAACCGAAAGCACTTTCTCGTCAGCTTCTGCTTGAAGCATTTTGGCATCGGCGCCAGCTTTTGCCTCGGTCAAAATAGCAGCTGCGGTATTTTCAGCGGCTTCTTTCTTCGCTTGGGCTTCTACTGTGATACCAACGGCTTCACGTTCTGCTTCTTTTTTCGCGTCAATAACTTCGATTTCTTTTTGACGATTGGCTTCAGCAACTTGCCTAACAGTTTTAACTTCTTCTTCTTTTTCGACTTTGGTTTTTTCAGCTTCTGCGGCTTTCGCTCTTGCTGCAGACTCTTCTTCCGACTTAACAGCAACCGCAATCTGTTTCACCTGCTCAGCCACTTCAACTTCTTGTTGTTGACGAATGCGTGCTTCTTCAAGTGCTTGTCGCTTCGCGATTTCTTGGGTTTCTATTTCACGTGATTTTTCAATTTCAGCCGCTTCAATTGCTCTATTTTTAGCAATTTCAGCCTCGCGCTCTTCACGCTCTTTTGCTTCACGTTGCTTGGCTATTTCCGCTTTTTGCTCTTGACGTTTAAATTGTATGACCTGCTCTTGTGTTAGCTGTGCTTCTTGCTCGTCACGCTTAATATCAAGTGATTGTTTTTCGGCGTCTAAGTTACGCTGTTCAATCTTAATGCGGTTTTCTTGCTCAATATCGTTGGTTTCTTTGCGCTTTTCTTCAATGATTTTAGCTAAGCGTGCACGACCTTCGGCATCAAACGCGTTGTTTTCATTAAAAAATTGCAAATCAGTTTGGTCAAAGCCGGTCAGTGATACCGACTCTAGCTCTAGACCGTTTTTCTCTAAGTCATTTGCCACACTTTGCTGTACTTTTTGTACAAAGTCAGCGCGTTGTTCGTGCATTTCAGTCATGGTCATTTCAGCAGCAACGGCACGTAGCACGTCAACAAACTTTGATTCCATCAGCTTTTTAACTTCTTCTACGCGAGTGGTTCGCGTACCAAGTGTTTGCGCGGCCATCGAAATACCTTCTGCGTTAGGCGCAACACGTAGGTAGAAGTCGGCTTTCTCTTCAACAGGCATGCGA
>CAYURD010000097.1:0-15544 GCA_964446865.1 uncultured Glaciecola sp. | reverse complement strand
CTGTGGGGGTTTGTGTTGGTGTTGGCGTTGGCGTTGGTGTAGGGGTTGGCGTTGGCGTTGGCGTCGGTGTCGGCGTTGGTGCTGGCGTTTCAGAATCTGAACTACCGCCACCACAAGCACCTACACTAAGAACAGAAGAAAGGACAATGGCTCTAAACCCATAGCTGAATAAGCGTTTTTTAAACGCGCCTTTATCATGCTTTGATGATAAACGATGATTTGATATCTTCATGTGTCGCTGACCTCTTCCTTTTCTATTAAGTAAAATTCAAGATGAAAAAAGACTATTGCGCGCGCAAAAAGTCACGATTCTTCACCGATATCACCAATGAAATAACGGTTAATGTTGAAACATATTTTTCATACTTTATTAACATCTTAGGTTTTAACGCCGAGGTCAAGATCTTTTTGCATATAAACACTATATTTTACAAATAAAATATACTTAAGGTTAAAATGCATAAGTTATTGTAAGAAAATAGAAATACTATTAGAGCAAGGATATAAATTAAACCATTTGCGATTAATGGCTTTTATATATGATTAGCGTGATGGGTGGTAGTGTTTCAAAAAAAAGGAAAGGATGTGTAGCGCAAAAGAGAAGTTACTGCGCTAGTCACACTTTATTATCCTTTCAATTACTCTTCGCTTTCGAACTCAGCCGCTTTTTCAAACAAAGCTCTGCTATCGTTAATAAACGATTCAGTATCTGTTGAGGACGTAAACAATAGACTTGGCGCCATAATCTCAGTATCGACATTTGCTAGCGCAATAAAGTCATTATCGTCTAACAAAGCAGGTAGATATTGCATACTAGCGACAATGGCTAACAGCGAAAAAACAATACTGTTACGCTTCATGTTGCTTTGATGAAAGGCCACATACATGACAAGCCAAAGGCCAATCACAAGTGCTGACCAACGTACGAGTGTCTCAAGTATTGCTAACAATGCGGGTTGGTTGAAATTAAAGCCAACAAATGACGAAAAGATATTTAGTAGAAAAACGAAAATAAACCCAATAAACGCGATATTGATTTGCGTGACCAAACGCGCTTCTTTTTTATTAATCATCGATAGCAAGCCAAATACAAGCGGCACAATAAATACAACCAACATCAGCGACAGAACTTTAGTGACCAAACTACCGACATCTATCTCTGAAAATGTATTCACGTATTGCTGTAATGCTGTGATTGCAGCAAAGAAAACAGCAAAAATTACAAGCAAACGTTTTTGCGCGATCCGCTCTAGATATTGATCTAGAGGTTTTAACTTTTTAGTCGGTGCAATTGCCTCATCAGCTACAAACACTTTAAATCGGCTTTGCCCCACAATAATAATATCGTCTTTTGTCACGGTCGCCGATTGCACTAGCTTATCGTTAACTTTTACGCCATTAACCGACTGTTTATCATCAATTTGTATCTGATTATCATCGTTAATCAGCACATCAAAATGTTGTTCGCACACATAAGGATCATCAACATGTAAGTCACAAGAAAAGCCTCGACCTACGGTTGCACTTTTTGATGAAATGAGTTGGCTAGCGATCACGCTTTTTGATCGCGAAAGTGTCTGTATTACTATTGCCATTTTATTGCATCCATAAACAGTGGTGTAAACTTCTCAAATGATGCTTGGGTAATACCACTTAAGCGAAAATTAGACACAAGACTTGCGTTCTTTTGATCGAGAGTTGCTGACACATAAATCACATCAAACAAGCCGCTAAACTCTTTATAAGCTTTTATGCATGTTGCTGCTTTAAATGTCACTTTATTAATATTTTCAACGGTATCTAACTGACACTGGTATTCGCTAAAATCATCTTTCTTTGGCCAGTTTGCATCACCCGTCATCTTTGCACGACTAGCAATTAGCTCATAAAAGCGAAACGAATTGAGTTTTTCGCTGGCGTACCACTTAAAGTTTGTGCTCACTTCTCCGCTGCGAATACGGTCACTTACATAAATAGTTTGCCCTAAAGAACATGATTTACGCACCGCTAAAAATTGCGCATCATCATCGTCAGAATTGGAATCTCCCCAGCAATTAATAAAGTCAGTCATTGCGTCGGGCACATTGGCTAAGCCTAAAGGCGTGCTTGGCCAAGTCTCTGCTGTTAGCTCATCAATGAGTTTATTTTGGTTGCGAGTCAATTGCTCTGCAATGAGGTCTTTGTATCTTTCTTTATTGATGGTACTGGTGTCTTCAACCAACATTTGCAGTTTATCAAGTGGCACTAAAAACCCTAATTGATTCCCCGCAGATGCAACATTAACGCCCATCACTTGGCCATCTTCGTTTATGACAGGTCCGCCGCTCATGCCTGAATTGACAGAACCTGTAAAATGGATCGTTTCATAGAAACTATCTTTCTTAATACCGTTGTAAGTGCCAGGTACCACTATCATGCCCAAATCATGAGGGTTACCTAAAGAGTATATGGTTGAACCTTGAATCGGTAGCTCGGTGGCTAATGATAAAAATTTTGGTGCTTCATTCTCTAAGTCAATATTGATAAGCGCAAGGTCGTTTACGACATCAAAACTGACTAGCTGGGCGTCTGTGATTTCTCCGTCAATATTTTCGACTTCGATATGGTTTTCGTCAGGGTGCAGAATGTACTTTGAAACAACATGGTAATTTGTCACTGCCAAGCCATCACTACCAATAATAAAACCCGAACCTATGGTCGACTTTTGACCTGATTCATTGTCTATTATTTTTATTTGATACAGTACTTCTTTATAATCAGCATATAAGTCTTCAGCAGAGTCCTCAAAGGCACTTGCACTAAAACTAACAGCAGCACTTACAAACGCGAAGGTGAATACCACCAATACCACGAGCCATTTTTTTGTTACTAACATCTACGGTTTGCTTCCTTACGAATTCGCGCGATAACCTGAAGTCATGCATCGTATGTTATTTCACTTTTAAATTCCAACACAATTGCCCCCCTTTATCTAAAAGACATGTAATCATTTTTGCACGTTGTTAGTGACCTTGCGCACATTAGAACACTGTAAACAAAGTATTTAATAATTCGTATTTTGGCCGATATCAACAATATACAAAAAAGCGCTTCTTACACATTTCAGGCCAGTAAATGCAAACAGACAATAATATTGATGCTAATAATGCAAGAATCAATTTGATTTACAAAGGTTATTTAAAAGCCATTTTACTTCACCCGATTTTGGGTTTGCTCGTTTATTTTCTTTTTAAAGACGCATTTACAGTCAATACCAGTTTTATAGCTCAAATTGGTTATGCAGCAGCTTTTGTCAGTCTATTTGTTTTAGTCCATGCGTTATTTTTAGTGCGGTTTAAGAATATGGATACGATGAGCAAATTGCCTGCTTGGGAGCGTTACTTTGCGATTATCATGGGTGTTTTTGGATGTTGTTATGCAAGTATCTTTTCCTATATAAGCATTAGCCTAGATGCATCAATTTACGTCACGCTTACATTATTATTGTGTTGTGCGCTGTCAGTAGTAAATTTCTTATTTTCGGCTTCTCGCCTTGTCTACAGTGTTTTTACGGCACCAATCGTACTATCAGTGAGTGCATGCTTTGCCTTAACGCAAACAACCCAAGCATATGCAGTAAGCGCCACTTTGTTAAGCTTCTCAGGCATCATTGGGTTTTTATCGTACCGCAGCTTCTCAATCGTAATGCAGGGACTAATCGCAAAGCAAGAGACTAAGCAGCTACACAGTAAAGTGGCAATATTAGAAGCGAAGATAAGCGGCTTAGTGACTACCGATAAAGCGACTGGTTTGAATTCTAGAGCGTTTTTTGACACTAATTTTTCACTGGAGTACAGAAGAGCCAAAAGAAACGCGACCAATTTATCAGTATTAATCGCCGAGATTGATTGTTTTGCTGAATATGAGAAAGAGCATGGCGGGCCGCAAACAGCTAAAACCTACAGAGCGGTAGCGACGACGTTAAAGAGTATCACTAAGCGAGCGGGTGAATCGGTCTCGATATACAACAATCGTGCTTTCGTCTTCTTACTGCCCGGTGTAGAAAAAGAAGACGCCAACAAATTTGCAAAAATGATACAAAAAACCACCTTATCATTGTCTATTCTTAACAAACATTCCAAAATACCCGGCTTGCAATATATAAGCGTGAGCGTGGGTGTAAGTGAGTTTTTATCTGACGCTGTGATTAGCCGAGAAGATTTGCTTGAGTACGCCGAAAAGTCTCTTACGCCAGCACATATTACCGGCGCAATTGATGTGAATAAACCCGACCATTGGTTCACGTTTGGCAACAAAGCACCTGTAATTGAGTAAATATCTAAAAAGCTAAATACTGATATCGACTCACTACATCAGTGTTTTCAACTCGCGCCCTTATCTCTACTGTGCTCTCAATATTCACGGGAGCGGTGTATCGCATCCAAGTTTGATTTGGGTAGCGATATTCTAGTGCCAAACCAGAAAAGGCCGTACTCATGTGTAATTTATTCTGCTTCAACAAAGCGCCTGGTAACGGCACTCTTGGGTTCACCCCATCGTTTATTAACTGTGGCAGTGCCTGAAGAGCTAGTACCTCATTAAACTCTACCCAGTCTTTTTGCATAGCCTGTTGCTGTTCACTTGAAATATGCTTTGTTTTTTTGTCAAAAGTTCTTCCCTCAACGTACTCTACTGCCCATTGCGGACGGTGCCATGCTCGCTCTGCTAATGCTAACAAACGCGGGAATATCATGTAGTCGGCTTGAAGATCACTGCGCACTGTCTCACTCCACAGTTGCCCTTGAATACCTACGATTTGCTTATCGCTATCGAGCCTGACACCGTCGACACTGCTATATTGGCGACCGTAGTTATCTAGCCATATTTCAGCATGTGCTGGTAAATTAAAAGGCATAAACTGAAAGACTTGATAAGTATCAGTATAACGTGAGCCCCAATAGTAACCAGGCTCTATTGGGTCAGCTTCGTAAGGAAAATCAAAATACATGACATCAGGTAGTGAAAGCACAACATCCCACCCCTTATTTACCATCGTATGCACCTTGTTGTGAGCGCCAGCATACAGTGTTGCCCAAGCGTTTGATTGTACGTTTGAGGGTAAGTTATTAGCGTTAGCATGCGATAAACCGTCGCTCCATGCCGCGGCCTGAATATTAAGCGATGCCACTTTTTGTGCGACTCTTTCGATAAAATATGGACCTAGTTCGTCAACCGACGAAATTGACGCTTGCTTAGCAATCATGGCTTTACACGCAGGAGAATCTTGCCAAGCACCGGCGGTTTCATCAGCCCCAATATGATATTTACGTAGTGGTACATTTGCCTGTTTATGCATACTTATTAATTGACTTAGCACTTCTTCAACAAAACGATAAGTAGACGCCATACAAGGATTTAAGGTGTTATCGTTATAGTGCTGAATAGAGCGATATTCACTTTTGTCAGCAAGCTCCGTCAAAAAATACTGCTTAGCTTCTTTCGTTTTACCAGCAGCCATTAATTGATCATGACGAACTCGCATAGATACAATGGCGGCTCTTGAATGACCGGGCATATCAAGAGAAGGAATTACTTCAATATGTCTTTCGTTTGCCGCTTGCAGTATTTGGATGTAATCATTAATTGAAAAGTAGCCATTATTAGGGTCAGTTTTGTTAACGCCCGCGGCTAACTGCGGCGACAAGCAGCGTTGTTCTTGTTCGTCAAAACACCTGAATGCGCCAACTTCTGTTAGTTCAGGCAAAGAGCTAATTTGTAATCGCCAACCTTCGTCGTCAGCTAAATGAAGGTGTAATTTATTAAGCTTATAATATGCCATTTGCTCGATTAACTTTAAGACATAGTCTTTGTCACGAAAATTTCGGGACACATCTAAATGCATGCCTCTAAATGGCATGGCCGGCGCGTCATTAATAGTGCCTATAGGTAGCGATTGTGTGTCTTGCTGGTAAAGCTGTGCAAGGCTCATGAGTGCGTAAAATGTGCCTGCATCACTTGCAGAACTTACACTGATGTTATTGTCAGAAATAATCAGACTATACGCTTCAAATGGTAAATTCTTGTTATCAATGAGTTGAATGGGAATACCATTTTCAGAAAGCACTATTTTATTGAGTGCGAAGCGATTAATAAGGGCATCATTTGTGAGTAATTTACCGGGTAGCTTTAGCCCCTTTGATAGCACTAACTGAGCGCCAATCAACTGAGTAGATGCTGCTTTTGGGATAATCCTTTTGTGCTTATCGACATCGGGTTTAGGCGTATTCTTCGCGCGCTCTGCATCAGAAATAATACCCTTTTCACCTAACGCCGATCCTAGCATTTGCATGCGCGCTATATCTCGCTCAAAGCGTTTTTTAGCGTCCATAATGGGCACTTGATCGCCAGCAAAACGTAAGCGCTGCTCATCACTCTTAAAAGGTAACACATGCTGCGGGCGCATTAACTGGTGACCCGGCAACAGCGTCTCGGTGGTTGATGCAATAACGCTGGCATGACCATGAGTATCTATTAACTTGTAATTTGGAAAAAAAACCGACTCTGACACTAATGGCGTATTGCCCATAAAGATAAATTGATAAGGTTTACCGGGTACAAAATCATTATGTAAAGGCTGTATTTCGTGTAGGTCGCCATTAACATGTTTTACACTAAAATGGTCGCTTACTACCTTGTTGATGGGCGATAAATTACTAAACTGAATTCGCCAGCGCGCTGGCATTGCTTCAGGAAATTTCAAGATCATTTTCGCTTGATAGCAGCTTCCTTGATTGTTATAGCAATTTTCCTTTGCGTCGTTATTAATCATGCCGACTTTTATATCAATTGACTGGGCGGCGGCCGCGAGAATGTCTTTATTTTCACCAAGCTCATTCGCGTTATGAGACAAACTATTAAAACTGACTAACGCCGTACTTATGATAAGAAACTGACTGATATATTTAATCAACATTTTGGCTCACCAAGTGTTGGTTTGAGTTAGGCCGATAAATTTCACTTCGCACAAAGGCGTCAATAATCATATTAAAAAGCTTATCCATGTGCGGTAGTTTATCAACATGTGCGTGTAAACAAGTATGGGCATCGCCGCGCACATGCTCATTCATGTTGTGGAGTTTATTAATCAAGTTAACAGGCTCAACAAGGGTATCTACATCGCCATCAATTAAAATGCAGGCCTGCGCCATAACGATTTTGCCACCACCTTTGCGGTTAACCACTCGCTGGGCAGTTCCTACTATTTTTTGGCCATTAATATTAAGGTTATAGTCACCATCACAATATGAAAAAGGCGTAGCATGGGCTTGTGCATCCAGACCAAAATTCCTAAAAAAAATCGTGAGCACTTCACAAAAATGCTGATAGGCTAATTTGACCGAATATGGCTCATCATGCTGCCAATGGTAAAGGTGAGAAAGATTGATTAAACCAGATGTTTGGGGCACGGGCGCACCACCAGAGCGACGTTGTAAAAGTTGCCAACCTATGTTCGATAAAGCATGTTTAACATCTACACTGTCTTGCCATTTTTTGCCCGAGGGCAGTACCAAGGTCTGCCCAGAACACTGATACATATGCAAGCATTGATCAAGCAAACCAGCTTGCATGTCTTTGAGTAAAAGCGCCTCTTTATCGAGCATACTTTGATAAGAAGTATTAAGGTATCGATAAATTTTATGGCGCCTTTTGTTCATACTCAACCTGCACTAATTGTTTGTTTAAAACTCACTTGGTGCAGGTGGCACTTTAATAGACTTTCGAGGATTAGCCTCTAAATCTTTCATTAGCTCAATCACCGCTCTTTCGATTGAAGGATCTTGCCCTTTATGAACAAGCTCAGGTCTATCAATCACTTCAATATCTGGCGTCACACCTTCGTTTTCGATAACCCAATTACCATCGGTATCTAAAATCCTAAAGGTGGGTGGTAATAACACACCGCCGTCAACCATGGCAGGCGCGCCGCTAATCCCAATTAAGCCGCCCCACGTTCTAGTACCAATTATTTTGCCTAGGCCTAACTTTCTAAAATAATATGGCAATGCATCACCACCTGATGACGAGTAGCCGTTGGTCAGCATGACCTTAGGTCCATCGTGCGCAAACTGAGGTGTTACTTGCGCAAGTGGCTCTAAGCCTCTTCGCTTCCAATAATTAAGCGTTTTACGGCCTAATAGCTCCATCATTCTGTCTGGAATAAAACCACCACCGTTATAGCGATCATCAATAATAATCGCGTCTTTGGTTACCTGTGGTAAAAACTGCTTAAATAGCTCTCTGTTTCCTGGCACAGCTGTATTTGGTAAATGCACATAACCAATGCGACCGCCTGATAATTTGTCTACCAGCTCAGCTCTGCTATTTACCCAATCTAAATAGCGCAAAGACGTTTCTGACGCGATTGGGCGCATAACCGTATCAAACGGCTTTCTGCCATTAGATGATTTGCTTAAGCTCAGGGTGATTTGTTTACCCACTGTATTTTCAAGCAGTTCATATATGTTGCTAACATCTGTAACAGAGCGACCATTGACTGCTACGATATAATCCCCTTCACTGGCGTTCACACCAATTTCGGTCAAAGGCGACCTAAACGCGGTGTGCCAATTTTCACCCTTGAAGATCTTTTCGATTTTATACAGGCCGTTTTTATGCTGTGATAAGTCGGCACCTAACAAGCCACCGTCTATTCGTGGCACCGACGGCTGGTCGCCACTTTGCACGTATACATGACCTGCGTTAAGTTCGCCGCCAACTTCACCCAAGGCATAGTCAATATCGGTGCGATGGCTTGCGGCATCAATCATTGGCTGATATCGCGCTTCTATTTCATCCCAATCGTTACCATGTAAATTAGGATCGTAAAACCAATCCCGAGCGATTCTTAGCGCGTCATCATACATTTGCTGCCACTCTACTTTTGGGTCAACCTTAACATGCATGTCATTCATCGACAGTTTAGAGGCACTTAAATCTTGCTTAGGTTTAGCATCGATTATAGAAAAGTCGCCTCGGCTAGATACCAGCAATTTTTCACCATTAGCAGACATCATAAAGCCATTAACGCCCGAGGCAACGACTTCAGGAGACTTGTCTTCTTTGATATTCATCATAACAAGGTCACTGCTGCCATTTGACGAATGAATGGCAAACAAAGCATCGTTACCAGCGGCTAAACTACGATAATCTGCGCTATCACCGTTTAAGGCCATGACGCGGCTTTCAATATTGTCAAAGTCTATTGCGACGGCAAGCCCTTTGTCTTCATCGTCGTCTTTTTTTGCTTCGCTATTGGCACCAGCGCCTAAGTCAACTTCATCACTTTTAAGCGGATATAGAGGCCCAACTGACTTAGTTAAGGCCATCGCGTATACGCGCGTTGCACGGTTATATAAATAGTTAAACTCATAGCTACTAAAGCTTAAGTTGTAATCACGTTCTGAGGTAAAAAATAAGTACTTACCATCACGACTAAAAACAGGGTTTGCTTCAGATGTTCTATCAGATGTCACTCTATGAATTTTTTCTTCTTTGGTGTCGTAAACAAAAATTGATGTCATGGCATTATCGGCCACTTTTAAATATGTAAGCCAGCGGCTATCTGGTGACCAGCGATAATAAGTAAGGTCATTTAAGGTACCAGTATCAACAACTTCTTTGCCTTTGCCGTCTGCGTTTACAATCCAAAGTTTTTGGTTTTTATCTGCATAAGCAAACGACTGACTATCGGGTGACCAGCGTGGTTCAAAACGCCAAATAGTGCCGTCGGAAGTGACTTGAGTTGCTTTGCCTTGTCCCGACTGCGCTTTTGTATAAATCTCGTATTCACCAGTAGCATCACTTAAATAAGCAATACGTTTACCATCGGGAGACCAACTTACTGACATTTCCCGATGCGCAGGCGTATTTGATATGTTTCGTACTTCACCATGCTTGGCTGGTACAGTAAAAATCTCACCTCGCGCGGCAAATACTGCACGCTTACCATCTTTTGAAATATCTGCAGAATCGATGTTTTTAGAGGCATCTTTAAAGCTAGCTTGTAAATGTTCGCGATTCCCTTTTACCGTTATTTTTAGACGAGTAGATTTGCCGCCTGGTTCATAGCGCCATAAATAACCACCCGCTTCATATATAACGGCATCTGGCCCTGCCGACACCCAAAGTACATCATAATCATCATGAGAAGTGACTTTAGTGGGTGCGCCGTTGTCGTTATATTTAAACAAGTTGAGCGTGTACTCACGATCTGACGAAAAGTAAATATCGCCATTTACCCATACTGGTTGGTTGTCGGTAGCGGGATGCGTGGTTAATTGTTTGCTCACATTATTTTTTAAATCATAGGTCCACACATCTTGAGCACGGCCACCGCGCGTTCTTTTCCATGTTCTAAACTCACGGTCAATCGGCGTATAAATGTATGTATTGCCATCACCCGACAGCATACCTCCCCCTGTTTCAGGTACGGCTAAGTATTCTTCTAGGCCGCCATCAACTGGCACTAATATTGGACGCCCCATGCGAGGCCCCCAAGGCAAGCGATTAGCGCGCACAAGCACATGCTTATCGTCAGCGCTCCAATCTAAAATTCTATAGTCAAAACCACCGCGTGGCGGCATTGGGCCAACATCATTGTAATACGTTAACTGTTTTACAGCACTGCCATCTGTGTTCATGACATAAACTTGGCGTGAACCGCTATATTCAGCCGAAAACGCGATTTTAGTGCCGTCTCTAGAAAACTTAGGAAAGAGTTCTAGCCCCATATGACTGGTCAAGCGAGTACTTTGGCCACTTTGAATATTGGCAACATAAATATCGCCAGCATAAACAAAAGTGACTTGGTCCTTATGTATGTCGGCATAACGCAGCATTCTGGTGTCGGCATTTGCCGCATTACTCGCAAATAACAGCATTAAAAACAAGCTCATTATTATAGTAGTTAGCATGGTTTTGGGCATGGTTTTAGACATGATAGTGGATGCATTCTTCTGAGGCATTTGATTCCCTTTTTAGACTGGTTCTTGCTTTTAGAAGAAATCATAGCGTTTATTATCGAAAAAAGCGATGTTAGCTCATGCTTATGCTCTTTGTATGTACGCTAAATATAGATGTATCAATGCTTCAAAGAGTTGAGTTCTAAAATTTCAATCATTCTTCCCTCTTTGATTTTAGGTCCAATAAGCCCTCAAGTCAGCTTAGTAAAAGTCGATAAAATCACACACACTGCTTTTACCTAAATTTTTGGGTATAAACAGACGCAAAACATCTGCCTATATAAGAGACGCGTTAACCAGAATCGAGGTTCCTAAATTGTTCTTTTCCACAAAAAATAAACAAAAGAAAAATGTTGAAGCAGCAGTATCATCAACGACATCTATTCGCAGCAATGAGATAAATGAGAATTCGCTAAAAAGTTTAGACCTAGTCGACGGAACCGAATTAGTAATTGCATTTGTGTCTCCTCACAACGACTTTCAAAATGTGATGAATCGCTTGCAATCAGCCATGTCATTTGCGAAAAATATTATTGGCATAATGACAGCAGGTGAACTAGGAGGCGGTGAAAAGATTTATCATGACACGCCGAATACTTGGGACAACATTGTGCTACAAGCTTTTTCTACTAAGTTGTTTCATAAAACGTCATATCACTGTGTTGATTTACATAGTGCAGATTTGAAAGCGGGCTGCCCAAATGCTTCGCCATCGCAAAGAGCGACCTTAATTGAAAAAGAATTAAGAAAAATAAATCCAAATTTTGACATTAATTCACAAGACTCTTTTGCGTTGACTTATTTTGACGGTTTAAGCGCGTCAGAAGAATATTTTGCGCAAGCTCTATATCAGAGCGAGAAATTCCCATGCTACTTTATTGGTGGCTCAGCTGGTGGAAAGCTTGATTTTCAAGCGGCCAATATTAGCTTTAATGGCCAAGTTAAAGAGAATACGGCGATCGTTGTGTTCTGTAAGCTCAATCAGGGATACAAGTACGGTATTTTGAACAGCCACAATTACCAATCCATTGGTGTTGAATTTACCACCGCAAGCTTTGACTCTCTAACACGTACTTTACATTCGGTGTTAGATGAAAATCTAGACTTGATCACGCCTGTCGATGCCTTGTGCAAACATTTTTCATGCACATCCACTCAGTTAGCAGACAAACTTGTGGGTCACTCATTCGGCAGAAAAATGAACGGTAAGTTATACGTATTAACCATTGCTGCCATCAACGATGATGGCAGCATAAAGTATTTTGGTGACTTAAACTTTGGCCAAACCTTTGAATTGTTAAAAGCTAAGCCTCTAGGTAAAGCTACGTCTAGTGACTACGACGACTTCATGAAACAAAAACCAAGAGCTCCGATTGCCACAATAGCTAATGACTGCATTTTTAGACGCTTGAATAACCCACAAGACTTGAAGGACGTGTGCGTGTTTGATAAAACGCGCATGTCAGGTTTTTCGACCTTTGGCGAATTTTTGGGATTACATCAAAATGAAACTTTAACTGCCCTCGCCTTTTTTGAAGTCAAAGAAGATGAGACTTTTTATGATGATTACGTCAACAACTTCGCTTTCTATTATTCGTCGTTTGCAAGTCAACAATTAAAGTCGAGCATCACTAGTTTACGACATATCAATAAGTTACAAGACGATTTAATTCAGCAATCTTCACGCTTTCAGCCCTTGTTAGAAGAGTCCAATGAGCAACTGCAAAATGTTGCAGGTAAAGCGAGTCAATCGGCCAACAAACAACTAGCACTAGGGAATGAGTTTTCAAGCTTTATGCAACAAGTAGCGCAGCAAGAGGCGCAACGCTCAAATTTGACAGCAAGTGTTGAAATGCTGGGTAGTAATGCAGAAAAAATAGTTGATATTATTCGCTCAATAGGTGGTATTGCCGAACAAACTAACTTGCTCGCGTTAAATGCCGCCATTGAAGCTGCGCGTGCAGGTGAAGCAGGCCGAGGCTTTGCTGTGGTTGCCGATGAAGTCCGAGCGCTATCGATGCGGACTCAATCAAGCTTGCAAGAAACAGGCGATACAGTTGATGCAGTGTCTAGCTCTATCGACAGTATCTCAAAAGCAGTTGAGGGTATTACTGAGCTTTTATCCAATATCGAAAAAGGATCTACCAGCTTAAAGAGCGAATTAAACAGCTTATCAAGCGAATCACAAGAAACTTCTGAAAGTGCCGAGCAAAGCATAGCGAGAGCGTCGGTAGCACAACAAGAAATTGCCAGCATTGAACAAGAAACGGTGAAGATTGGGAAGCTGAACGAATTGGGACGGCGATATAACGCATAAGCACTTGGGCAGTCTTTGCTAAGTCTTGAACGGTAAAACGTAGAATAATCTTAGTGCAAGTTAAAAAATAGCATGTTGCAACTGTTTCAGACAAATCTAGAGAGTCGCCACCGGGTGACTCTCTTTACATTCTTAATACAATCTTATTTTGCTTTCTGACAAAAGCAGCGATTAGCCTTGTTTGCGTCGTCTTAAGGCTAAACCCAATACGCCTAAGCCCAAAAATGCAGCGGTCGCAGGTGTTGAGACATCAACGGCGTTATAAACAAGATTATCTAGAGCACCGGATTCTCCCCTGTTTATTTCATCCCAGTATGCTTGGACGTATGAGATGTTGGTACCATTAACGGTGAGCGTATTTGTAACCACTCAAATACGCCATTACCCCATGTAGCATTGTCAGAGTCATGAGCAAAACCTAGAGTTCCTGTTGAGGCATCGCCAGATGTCAACGAGAAAACCGATTCACGCCTATCACAGGTGTTTGGTTCACCCACGCAGGTAGAAAGTGTAATTCCTTCAAATGCATTTGTAATATCAGTGCCAGATGCAAATTGGTCTGGGTCAACATTAATTAGGGCTGAATGTGCAGATACTGAAATACAGCTTGCAGCACATAGGGCCGCAAATTTCCAAATCGTCTTCATTTTATCATTTCCTTTCTGTTTCTAAATACCGGAGTAAACGTCTCCGAAGTGAGTAAATGCAATTCTCAAGCCAAAATAAATACCTATATAAATCATGATTTTAGATTTCGAAACCTCGGTAGAAAACAAGAAATGTAAAAAAACTCAACACTTATTAGGTTCTGTTTGAAGCATTGATAAATAATTCGAACTCTTTTTCTTTAGTGGTTACTTATTGGCAAATCAAAGGAGGAAAGCATGAAATTTAAACGTGGCTCAATCAGAGTAATGTCTTGTATCTTAGCGAGTGCATTATTTTTACCAACAAGTGCACTATCGATTCAAGAGCTTAAAGACAATATCCCTACAGGCTGGAGTAAATCTGGCCAAAACAGCAGTGAATATCTTGTTTTACTTGATAAAACACAAGCATATTCTGGTAATAATTCGATTTCAATTTCGTCAAAAGAAACACTACAAAATGAAAACGGTAGCATTGCTGTTACTCAGTTTGCGAGTGCAAAAGATTACGTAGGCGAAAGAATAAGGGTTTCTATGTTTATTAAAGCTAATAATCCAGATAGTCAGGCCGGGTTATGGTTTCAAACACTAGATGAAAATCGAAAAACGCTTGGGCGACATTCAAATGTTCCTAAAGAAGGTCGCCAGCGCTCAGATTGGTCAGAAGCCTCAATTGTCGTTGACATAGATAAGCAAGTTTCAGATATGATTTTTGGAATATATGTTTCAGGCAAAGGCAAATTCTGGTTAGATAAGGTTAGTTTTGAAATCGTGGCAAAAGACACTCCGCTAACAAGTGAATCTCATGAGGTAACATCACTATGAATATTACGAGCAAACTTTTTATTATCGTCGCTTTTTTGATAAGCAATCAAGTCAGCGCAAACGATGTAATCCCTGAAGGCTGGGTAAAATCGGGGTCAGACATCAATAGCTATAAAGTGAGTGTTGATACAGACATAAAGGCTAGCGGTGAGCAATCGTTAAGCATTGAATCGATTCCCCGTTCTGAAAAGAGTGCTGGAAAAGGTTTTGGCGGGGTTGCTCAATCAAGCGACGCAGATGACTACATCAATCAACGCATTCAACTCAAAGTCGCAATAAAAACATCAAATGTAGAAGGTAGAGCGGCCGCATGGTTAAGAGTTAATGACGACTCTGGGATAAAATCTCGCGTGCTTAGCATGGATAATATGAGCGCTCGCCCAATAAAAGGCACTAATGATTGGTCTGAGTATGCTTTAGTCCTGGACGTACCTAGCACGGCAACAGATATCGCTTATGGCGTATTCTTATCGGGTAAAGGAAAAATGTGGGTCGACAATATATCAATTGAATCGGTTGACGCATCTACGCCTATAACTGCGACGTTTTTTGGTAATGCCAAACCTCGTAATCTTGATTTTGAAATGGAAGATTAAGACCGTGGACGCGACCATTTTTTCAATGAAGGTGTTTACATGCTTAGCCCCCAGTCATTGAATCATGAACAAGCAGATGAAGCGCCTAGGGCTCTATCCCTAACGCAATTTTTATCACCGCATCAATTTGTGGCCAATCTTTAATATCTTTTGCTGGCC
>CAYURD010000096.1:0-16165 GCA_964446865.1 uncultured Glaciecola sp. | reverse complement strand
CCTTAATTAAACTAATGCTCAAACTCCCCTCACGTCATCGTGGCGAAGGCCACGATGACGTGAGGGGAGTTTCAACTTCATAAAACAAACTGTTCAGCCAGTGTTCAGTTTCAACACACGATAATTAAGAAACCAAAAGCTATCACCCTAAGGACAAGTACCTAACACTTATTGAGTTTCTTATTAATGTAATATCTTTTACACTAAAGACATTACCCAAAGTGGATTAATTGAATGAAAACATCGCTGACACTGCTGACCATTATTGCTAGCTTTTTAGCACTGAGCTTGGTTCCTATTGGGGAAGCAAAAGCACAGGCTGGCATAAATAGTGAGTTTGCGAACACACAAAGCGATGCGCTCAGTCACTTCAATGCGCCAGCGCCTAGCACAGGCATGATGGGTAACACGAACAGGCAAGCACTTAAGGTCTCTAGCCGAAAGCAGGCAGCATCGCTTGCTCAAGCACGATACAAAGCAAAAGTGCTTAGCGTCAACTCAAGTAAGGTAAATGGTAATCCTGGGTATAGAGTCAAACTGTTAGGCAATAATGGCACCGTTTTTTATGTGTTAATTGATGCCAAAACAGGTCAAATGAAACGTGCTTAACACCTTTTTAAGTGTTTTAAAGCATCCTAAGGAGTGACTATGCGCTTATTGCTTGTTGAAGATGACCAAGCCTTACAATCAAATTTAAAACAACATTTGATGGCGGCTAATTTTACGATAGACGCCGTGGGTGATGGTGCCGAAGGTCTATTTCAAGGCCAAGAATATCCATACGATGCCGCGATTATTGATTTAGGCTTGCCCAAGCTTGATGGTATTGAACTTATTTCTCGGCTTCGCGCAGGCGAGTATGAATACCCTATTTTAATTTTAACCGCTCGGGACAACTGGCAAGATAAAGTCGAAGGCTTAGATGCTGGTGCCGATGACTACCTAACTAAGCCTTTTCATCCTGAAGAGCTAATTGCGCGCTTAAACGCACTTATAAGACGAGCTGCGGGTAAAGCCAGCCCTATTATTAAAAACGGTCCTTTAACACTCAACACCAGCAGTCACGAGATCACCATTGCGCAAAAAAGCGTGACCTTAAGCGGCTCTGAATACAAGCTATTTGAATATTTGATGCTGCATATTGGCGAGGTGACGTCAAAAAGTGTGTTGATAGAGCACATATATGACCAAGACTTTGACCTAGACTCAAACGTAATTGAAGTATTTATTAGACGTCTTCGCAAAAAGCTAGACCCCGATAGCAAATATGGATTGATAGAAACCTTGCGAGGCCAAGGGTATAAACTCAAAAAGCTCGACAACTAAAAGGACAAGCTTAAGGCGATGAATCCTTCACCATCAAGCCAGCAGAGTACAATTAAGAGTACAATTAAGAGCACGGTTAAAAGCTCATTACGAAGGCGTATCGTATTAAGCGCTTTGCTAGTCGTTGTGGTGGTGTTGCCAAGTATTGGCATTGCGCTTAATAATGCATTTAAAGCGCAAGTCGAAGAAAACCTACAAGCACAACTTAACGCATATTTTTATTCGGTATTAGCGGTGACTGAGTTTGAAGATAAGGCATTATTTATGCCTAGTGCGTTGTTAGAAAATCAGTTTAACGTGATTAATTCTGGCCTATATGCGCTTATTTCAGATGCGAATGATACTAAGGTTACTAGCCAGTCAGGAGATGAAGGTGCCAGTGACCCGATGTGGTTTTCAGATTCGTTTTTAGGCGCTAGTTTATCAAGTGAACTACCCAGACCTGAAGTCGGTGTTGGTCGTTTTGGTCAGATTAAAGTCAACGATGAAACACATTTTATCTATAGTTTTACCGTGCGTTTTGATATTGGCGCCAGCGCTAATGAATCGCCAAGTATCACACTACATATTATCAAAGACCTAGCTAGCGTCACCCAGCAGCAACAAGCCTTTAGCCAACAACTATGGACATGGCTAATAGTACTAATAGTCGTATTGCTGCTTATTCAAGGCTTTTGGCTTGTATGGATACTTAAGCCTTTGTCTCGCTTTACGCAAGAGTTAAATCAAGTCCAAAATGGACAGACGCAATCGCTTTCTACGCATTATCCAAAAGAACTCGCGTCGGTAGCTAGTCAACTTAATAGCTTACTCATTACTGAACAAAAACAACGCAAACGCTATCGCAATGCACTTTCAGATTTGGCGCATAGCTTAAAAACGCCGCTGGCCGTTATGCAAAGCCAGCAGGATTTAAGTCAAGATTCACTAGAACAACTTACGCAAATAAACCGCACCATTCAACACCAGTTGACCCGAGCACAAAGTGCAGGAAATAACGCTTGGCACTTAGGTATCGAAGTTAAGCCCGTAGTGGACAAAATGGTAAGAACCTTAACTAAAATACATGCCGATAAAGATATTCACATCAAAAATGATGAAAACGCGTTAATTTTTAGAGGTGACGAAAGTGACTTATTAGAAATATTGGGCAACTTATTAGATAACGCCTGCAAAGCGGCTAATCAACAAGTGCTGTTGTCGATCACGCAAACAAAAGACAATCTTGTTATAGACATAGAAGATGACGGACAAGGCGTAAGCGACCAACAACAAGCCCAAATCATGCAGCGCGGCAAACGTGCCGATACCTACAGCGCAGGCCATGGCATTGGTTTAGCGATAGTACAAGACTTAGTAACAACTTATGAAGGTGAGCTCTTAATTGGCCACTCTTTAGCGCTTAATGGTGCTAAATTCACGGTTAAATTTCCTAAGAACTAGAATTTAATTGGTTCGGCTAAGCGTCCAGTCATTCCTACGATAGAACTTCCATCATTCCCACGATAGAACTTCCATCATTCCCACGATAGAACTTCCATCATTCCCACGATAGAGATTTCGTCATTCCCGCGAAGGCGGGAACCTCTTTGGAACCAACCAATATTTGCTAAGCACATGTTTTATAATGTTTTTCATGAACATCAACCAGATCCCCGCCTTCGCGAGGATGACGAGATCCACATAAAAATATTGCATTAAGCTTACGTTCATCTTCACCCATCTACAATGACGTCTCAACTAATCAAATAACAGTTGGAACGAGTATGAAAAATCTAAAATACCTAGCAAGTGCATGCATTTTAATGTCGTCAAACATTTTGCTGACAAACGATGCGCTTGCCCTCAGTAATTATGGTAACAATCAACAACAAGTTGGACAGCAAGTTACCAATACCTTCAGCGAAGCCGAGCTAGCACAAATGTTAGCCCCAATCGCGTTGTATCCTGATAGCTTGTTAACGCATATTCTAATTGCATCTACTTACCCTTTAGAGCTAGTACAAGCTCAACGATGGCGAGAAGAAAATCAGCATTTAGACCCTGCTTACGCAGTTGAACTGGCAGAAAAGGAAGGATGGGACCCAAGCGTTACCGCACTCGTCGCTTTTGATAGTGTGCTTGAGCGATTAAATGATGACTTACAATGGACACAAGATCTCGGTAACGCGTTTTTAGAAGATGAGACGCAAGTATTGGACGCTATTCAAGACTTGCGCCAGCATGCTCAACGCGCGAAAACGCTAAAAAACCTCGAGAACATGCGCGTCACCAAGGTCAATCAACAAATAGTGATTGAACCTATTAGGCAAGAAGTCATATATGTGCCCTATTACGATACACGCGTAGTTTATGGTAATTGGCACTGGCGAAGATACCCGCCGGTGTATTGGGATATTCGGCCACATGTTTCGATTAATTTCTCAAATCGCCACTCAAGTCACTTTGCTTGGCACGCGGGCATTAATATTAACTTTAACTACTTCTTTAGCGCCTTTAATTGGCAGCATCGCCATGTAGTTGTTACGCGCCATCATAAAAGCCATTACTATCGCCCTCATCATCGTATTTCACGAAGTCATGGTGCACAAAGGTGGCAACACAAAGTAGCCCATAGACGAGGCGTGGCGTATCGCTCAGACAAAGTAAGAACACGCTTTTATGGCAATGCACATCATAAGCGCTCAAACACGCTGCATAGGCAACACAAACAGGAGCATTATGCGCATACTAAAAAAAGACTGAATAAGCATTACGCAAACAAACACAGAAATGTAAGCAATAAGCTTAATCGTCAATCACATGGCAATCGCTACCAAGATGCAAAGCGAAATAGTAGTGATAAAAGACGTTTTAAAGATGCTCGATATAAAGACAATTACCAATCGAGAGCGAAACAAAATAATGATCGCCATAATACGAGGCAAAGAGATACTGGCTATAAAAATCGCTTTGATACAAACACGCGCAGAAAAGATGGCCTCTCACAACAAAGAGACCAACAAAGGGCACTACAACAGTCTAATGAGAGAGCATTCACGCAAAGAAAAGCACGTGAAAATGATCGTAGCAAGGCTAAACAGAGATCAGCCAAGCCAAAGCGAGAACGTAAAGCTGTTAGAAAGCCACAAAAAAGAGCCAATACTCGTGAGAAAAAGCGGTAAACATTGGATGATGTTTGGTGCTAATTCAAAGTGATTAGTTAAATCCTTTTTTAGGGCGCATTTCTTAGCTAGTATAAGGACATACTAGCTAAGAGACATCATTATGAAACATACAGGAAGCTGCCACTGCCGCGCCGTTACGTTTGAAGTTGAATTACCAGATCTTATCGAATGTGAACGCTGTAACTGCAGCATTTGTGCTAAATCTGGATTGGTGCAATTTATTATGCCCAAGCGCAATTTTGTATTGCTAAAAGGTGAGGATGCGATAAGCACTTATACATTTAACACCGGAGTAGCTCAACATACCTTTTGTAAAATATGCGGTGTTAAAGCCTTTTATACGCCGCGTTCAAATCCTGACGGAGTGAGCATAAACATTGCCGCTTTAGACACCTTGCCTAATACAGTTAAGGTAGTGGATTTTGATGGTCAAAATTGGGAAAAAAACGCAGCGGCATTGGCCTATAAATCGAAGTAATACCTTATAGGCCTTGCACTTAATATAGTCCTCCTATAAATCAATCAAGGCAACACCTCCAAATGCAAATGATAACGATTACTATTTGCATTAATTCATGTTGTGCTGTAAATTTAGATCTTCTCAAGGTAACTATCAAAAAATCTGCCAATGTAGGAGGACAAAATGTATTTTTACGAATTAGACTGCTATGAACGAGCTACCCGCGAACCAACGCAGCAGCATGATGTAACAACCATCAACTGTTATGTTCATTTGTGCCTTAATCTGGCGAAGCAATCCCAAACAACAAAACAAGCAGACGGAATCTACCTGCGCATGGTAAAAAATTTTGAAGAAATTATTTGCGATGACTTACTAAGCAAAGATTGGCGACTAAAAAGTTACCGAATATTTAAACAAGTTAAACCAATCTTGTATGAAGTTATGCCAAAACGTCACTATCAGCAATTGTCTGATAGGTTCGAACGATTAGCGTTTTATTTTTTGAATCAGCAATGTCGTCAAGTAAACCAAAAGCACAATTAACACTATAGTAAGGAGTTAGAAATGCCTGATTTTTACTACTTTTTATTGTTTGATCTAGCGGCGATGGGCACCTTAATCTTTTTGTATTATATCGGTAGAGTGTTACTGTACCTATTAAACAGACGCGCGAATAAACGCGCACGTGGCAAAAAATATAAAGTAAGCTGGAATGCGCAGAACTAAAGATAGTATTCACTGAAATGACTCGATTAGAAGGTTTTCTATCAAGTTAACCAGCGTCACCAAGCTAGTTACTTTACACGAAAGAACAAGGACGAAAATTGCGCTAGTATGAATGCGGTAAAAATAATAGATATACATGCGGCAGATTGGCAGATTTACAAAGGTATCCGACTGCGAGCACTAATCGATTCCCCTGATGCATTTAGTAGCTCTTATGAACAGGAAAATTCACGCAGCGACCATGAATGGCAAAAGCGATTAAACTCCTCACCCGCCATTATTGAAAAACGCATATTCGCAATCGTTGACGACAAAACTGTCGGATTAGCTTGGACTAGAGTTAGCAGTGAATATTGTCAGACTGCGCTTATTTATCAAATGTGGGTTGACCCTCTTTATCGCCGCACTGGTATTGCTTCTGAATTATTTAATGCTCTTATCTCGTGGTGTAAAAAGAACCAGATCAATACATTAGAACTTGATGTTGCAAAGACAAACTCACCCGCTCGTATAATGTATGAATCTATCGGATTCATAGCAACTGAAAATCTAAACGAGTCTACAAACGCTTCTACCCCGCATATTCAACGTATGCGCTTGAATATTACTTAGCACTCAAAACAAGTCCTAATAAAATACCTGCTATAACAAATGCAATCGTTGATGAAGATAGTTTAGCGGGCTCAGAAGTCGGATCCTTAAGCCGGCACCTGAGGCGGTGCCCTTCTTGGGGCAGTCCTTATTTTTTTAAAACTACCACCGGCATTTTTAACCTCGCTACCAGTGTGCCAAATAGAAGTTACTCGGCTTTTTGCACAGTCGCAAACCAAAAATGTATTTAAATCTATGCCGCCTTTTTCCAAAACACGCATAGCTTCAGCCAGTTCGTTTGGACCAGAACGATAATGACCTGTTTTATTGGTGATACCGACCACTTTGCCACTGTGAATGGCAATTTCTCCTGCTGATGCCACTGGCGCACCTGATAAAAAACTAGAATGATGGAATAAATTGGAATCATGGTTGCCAATATATATGTCCCCATGAAAATCAATCACAAAAATTCCCCACCCATTTCCCATACCACCTTGACTCGTATATTGCCCCGTATCTACCAAATCTTGAAGGTGGTCATACACAATTGAATTCGTAATGGTGATGGCGTAAGCCTTCCGCTCTTTTTCATCAAGATACTTCACGCCACGACTGTCACCAGCATTGCTTAATTGGCCGGCAGCACCATCTTCAATCATCCATTTAAATACCGTTTCGTTCCAATTATTAAAATTTAAATGCGTATTTGAATTTAGCCATTTACGGTACACATTGCTCGACATATGCGATGACAGGGCCCGTTCTAGCCTGTAAGTATCTTGTATTTCACGAAAACCACCATTAGCAGTATCTCCAGCGCCATATGCCTTGGGGTCATGATAAGATAAAAACTCGCGATGTGTTTTATCAGATTGAATGTTGCTTTCTACCCTTTTGCTTATTGTATTTTTATATTCATCTCGCGTCGGGCCGGTATTTCTTTGAGGTAGCTGTCCAGCAAGCTCTGCGATCCTATGGTTGAGTGCTTGAGCCACCTCGACCGTTATATCTCTGTCTAGACCACTTAAAGCAGGCTGGTGGGAAAGATGTAGAGTCTTATACACTACCCTTCTTACACTGCGCAGCGAGCCAATAAAACTAGTCGTATTTAAAGGCCGCACTCGGTCTATCGTCTGTAAAGCATGGTAGACTTTTTCGACTGCATTATGTTTGCGTTTTAGAAAGCCTGCTCTTCCTGTTCTGTACATGCGTCTCTTATACTCATAGGAGCTGAATATACCTTGGACTACACTTTGTTCCCGCGTCATGGCTTTATCCTCTTAAATAGTCTGAGCATTGACTTTTGCTACATACTGAGAATTACGACCTGCAAAGCAAATAGTTGCGCTAACACTGGCGTTTACAAATAGTGTTTGGTTAACCACGAAGTTTGGAGAAGCCTCATGAACAACAACGACAAAGAGTGGGAAACACTTGTTCAGGAATGGCAAAGCGACAGCGCAAAGCCACTAGCAGATACAGCCGAGCAGCAACCTAATCCATTCCAATTAAATACCTTATCAAACAAAGTATTTACAGGTAGAAGAACCACGTTGCTGGCCTGCCTTATTACTTTTATAAGCAGTTTAATACTCTGTTTAGTGTTAGTTGCAGAGATTTATCAGGGCTTACCATCACAATATGATTACGTTTTATATTACGGACTCATGGCTGTTTTCGGGTTAACGTGTGGCATGTCTATTTGGCTAGGGATTAGCAGCTTGCAAGTAAAAGCACAAAACACTGTAGACTACTTAAATATACTTGCGAATCAAAATAAGCTCTTGTTTGCCTTAGCAATAACATTTAAATATGTGTTTTACGCTTGGTTAGCAATGTTTTTCGGCATTGTATTGTGGATACTCCTACCCAGCTTATTTGCAGGTACCTTACTTAGTGATTTAGCAGGCATAGCTAAACCTGTTGCGGGGAGCATAATACTGGCAACAGCTACCATCGTTGGTATAGCAGGCGTTGTTAGTTGTGCTAAGGTTCAAAAGTCATTTGCCAAAAAGGATAAGTTTTTGCGAAGCGTAATTAAGGACTTTTAGTTTTGACTATTGAATGCCGCAGCAGATGCAAAGACACTACCGGAATAGAATTTCCAGTTATTCACTTTATAGTATGATAGATGCGCTTATCGTTTTAAAGACAGGAGATCAGTATGAAAATTTCACCATTTATACTATCCGCTATTGTCGCTAGCTTCGTTTCCACGGTAACAGCGCAAGAAGCATGTACTGGATTTGATAACTATGGAGAGAAAGTGGACTACTTTAAAAATGTAATCCGCCAAGTGAACACATTGAGGACCGTTTATCAAGTACCACCTTACCAAGAAAACAAAAGACATATTGAATCCATTTCTAGCGTAGAAGCTACGAATAAGACGGGTCGTAGGCTAATACTTTCAACAAGAGTACTTAGTACAACCAGTACTGTTCCTGATCATAATGGCAAATACACGCATGAAACTAATTTTGATGGCGATATTTTTATTTTCACTTTACATATTAGAGATGAGTTAGTGAAATTTTTATTGCTGGATTATCGATTAGATTGGAATCAAGAAGCATTTTTTGTTGGTAACGAGCATCAAGACAATGCACCTTGCGAGTTTACCTTCGAATTGCCAGATGATGATGGCAAATCCAATGATGTAATGATAATAAACCTGATAGATCAACATAGCTTTACCATTACCTATAATACCGTACTTGAGAATGGTAAGCCCTTCGCAACGGATACCTATGAATTCACTAAACAATAAACTCGGGAGAGTTTACAAACGAAAGAACAGCATAACAGTGTTTGGTTAAGCTTAAACTTTGTTATTCCTAGACATCAAGAGTTGTACTAGAAATAAGCGCTAAAAACCATCGTCTATTTTAAAAATTCGCTAGTTAAACAGCCAGGTCCCCGCCTTCGCGGGGATGACGGGGATGACGGGGATGACGGGGATGACGGGGTTGACGGGGTTGACGGGGTTGATCAATCATTACACGTCAAGGTTCTCAACATTAAGCGCATTCGTTTCGATAAAGTCTCTACGCGGCTCTACTTGGTCGCCCATTAAGGTAGTAAACAACAAATCAGCGCTTACTGCATCTTCGATAGTAACTTGCAACATACGGCGCGCGTCTGGGTCCATGGTGGTTTCCCATAGCTGGCCTGGGTTCATTTCGCCAAGACCTTTGTAGCGTTGGATATATTGACGGCTTTTAGCTTCAGTCATTAACCAATCAAGGGCATCTCTAAACTCTGCCACTGGCAGTGTTTTTTCACCGCGCTTAACGTAGGCACCCTCTTCCATTAAGTTATTGATGGTTTCATTTAGCTTACGGATTTTGTCGTACTCTGGTGATGCGACAAAATCGCTATTGATATGATAGTCATAATCAATACCGTGCTGACGCATGGTTAACACCAAATCATTTTTGCCGTTATCATCCAATTCAACATTAAACAAAAAGCTTCGTGAATCGTCTTCTGAAACCGCTAATTGCGCAACTAACTGTTCGCCAATTGCGGTGAGTTTTGCCTTATCACCAAGTATGTCTTGAGTCAGCGGATTTGAATATAATAGTTGTAAAAGCAATGACTTAGGCATTCTTCTGTGCATTCTATCGATCATTAACATTGTACTTTGATATAGCGTTACCATGTTCTCAAGCGCAACGCCTTGAATAGGCGGAGCATCGGCGCTTACATGTAGTGAAGCACCATCAACTGCCATATTTGTAAGTAGCTTATTTAACGCATCATCGTCTTTAAGATATTGTTCTTGCTTACCTTTTTTGATTTTATACAAAGGTGGTTGAGCAATAAAAATGTGACCACGTTCTATCATTTCTGGCATTTGACGATAGAAGAACGTCAATAGCAGCGTACGAATGTGCGAGCCATCCACATCGGCATCGGTCATGATAATGATGCTGTGATAACGCAACTTATCGGGATCATATTCGTCGCGCCCAATACCGCAGCCTAAAGCGGTTATTAATGTGGCAACTTCTTGTGAAGACAGCATCTTATCAAAGCGAGCTTTTTCCACGTTTAGTATTTTACCTTTAAGCGGTAAAATCGCCTGATTTTTACGATTACGACCTTGTTTAGCTGAACCTCCCGCAGAATCACCCTCCACTATATAAAGTTCTGACAAAGCAGGATCTTTTTCTTGGCAATCAGCTAATTTACCGGGTAAACCAGCTAAATCTAGCGCGCCTTTGCGGCGTGTCATGTCACGGGCTTTACGAGCAGCTTCGCGAGCACGAGCAGCGTCTATAATTTTATTCACGATGGTTTTCGCATCGTTTGGATTTTCTTGTAAAAACTCGACAAGCTTTTCATTCATCGCACTTTCTACAGCCGATTTCACTTCAGAACTAACAAGCTTATCTTTTGTTTGTGAAGAAAACTTAGGATCAGGGACTTTTACAGAAATAACAGCTGTAAGACCTTCACGAGCGTCATCACCACTGGCATTAGTCTTATTCTTTTTATTGTAGCCTTCGTTTTCCATGTAGTTGTTAAGCGTACGGGTTAATGCACCTCTAAAGCCGGCTAGGTGTGTTCCGCCATCGCGCTGTGGAATATTGTTGGTAAAGCAGAAAATATTTTCTTGGAAACCATCGTTCCATTGTGCAGCTACTTCTACAGACACGCCGTCGTCACGTTCGGTAGTAAAATAAAACGCTTTATTATGCACAGTGTTTTTATTAGTGTTCAAATACTCTACGAAAGCACGAATACCGCCTTCGTAATGGAAGTGGTCTTTGCGTCCATCTCGTTCATCTTCTAGGAAAATTGATACGCCCGAATTCAAGAATGAAAGTTCACGAATTCTTTTAGCGAGTATGTCGTAGTGAAAAACAACATTAGTGAAGGTTTCTTCACTTGGCCAGAAACGGATTGTGGTGCCGGTTTTTTCAGTTTTTGAAACCGGTGCTAGAGGAGCTACTGGCACACCCATTGAATATTCTTGTTCAAATCGCTCGCCCTTTCGATTAATGATGAGCGCAAGCTTTTCAGATAGTGCGTTTACAACCGAAACGCCAACACCATGTAAACCACCTGACACTTTATAAGAGTTATCATCAAATTTACCACCAGCGTGCAGTACGGTCATGATTACTTCTGCTGCTGATACACCCTCTTCTTCGTGAATCTCAGTAGGAATACCACGACCGTCATCGGTCACAGAAACAGAATTATCTGAATGAATTTTTACGGTAATGTTACTACAATGCCCGGCTAGTGCTTCATCAATAGAGTTATCAACGACCTCAAACACCATGTGGTGTAATCCTGTTCCATCATCGGTATCGCCTATGTACATACCTGGACGCTTTCTTACTGCATCTAATCCTTTAAGTACTTTAATACTCGACGAGTCATAGCTTTGTTCAGACATCTTTACTCCTCAATCACATGGTTTTGTTTCACGTGGAACACTTTTTTGTTGTTGTAATTTTGTATGAATGATAACTGTTGTTTTTCAATCGCAGTCACAAACACTTGGGTATCTTGTTCTAACACAATAGAAATAAATTTCTCTCGTGTCTCTTCATCCAATTCAGCAGCTATGTCATCGATTAAAAATATACTTTGTTTTGAGATTAAGCTTTTTAATAAGCGCACCTCAGCTAACAAAAGAATAGAAACTAATAATCGAAGCTGTCCCCTAGACATAAATTCGGATGCATGTTTACCATCTACTAAAAAATGTATATCAGCTTTATGAGGACCGCTAGACGTAGAACCTTTAAAAAGATCTCGTTCAACTTTCGAACTAAGAGAATCTTTTAGTGAAGAATTCTTTTCCCAGCCAGTATTATACCTTAATACTATTGATAACTCAGGATAAAATTGCTCATATAAGGTACTTATTTCGTCATTTAAGCGCGAAATATACTCTACCCTATACTTAGTGATACCCTCACCCAATTCAGCAAGCTGTTCGAGCCACATATCTTGTTGTTGAAATTCTGTAGATTGCTTAAAATCAAATTGTTTTAACAAAGCGTTACGCTGACTTAAACAATTTTGGTAACGGCCATTTATGATTTGAAACTGTTGTTCCACGTGAAACAACAACCAATCGATATACCTTCGTCTACCCAATGGTGCGCCTAAAATCAAATCACTACTTTGTGGTGTAAAAATTTGCACAGGCAAAAGGCGAGCTATATCCGTTATCCTTTTTGTTTTTTCACCATTCACACTAAACACATTGCCGTCTTGCTTCGAGCGCATAAACCCGAGACTTGTTTGGTCGTCACCAATTGAGAACTTACAAAAACCAGAGGTAAATGACTCTTTATCTTTTATAAATGTGTCAGACTTGGACGTTCTAAATGAACGACCAAAGCCAAGCACATGCAAGGACTCAAGCACACTGCTCTTGCCAGCACCATTAACACCATAAATTACATTTAAGTTTTTATGAGGGAATAATTCGACTGAAGGAAAGTTTCTGAAATTTTGAAGTCGAATTTGATTGATATGCATATAAAAAAATACCGTTATTTTATTGGGCTAAAATAACGGTAACTATTTTATTTATCTTGTTTTGCACGAATGAAACCTAAAGCCTCATAGGCATAACAACGTATTGTGAAGAGTCATCATCTACGGGTAATGAATCTACAATTTTCACGCCATGAACCAAGGCAGAAGCGTTCGAATCAGATAATTTGAAAATAACGGTGTCAGTTTCAATCGCGTTTAACGCATCAATTAAATAAGAAACATTAAAACCTATCTCCAAATCTTCGCCATCATAGTCTACATCTAAAATTTCTTCGGCCTGTTCTTGTTCTGGATTAGTGGCTGTAATTTTCAATTCACCGGATGATAAGTTTAAACGAACGCCTTTAAACTTTTCATTGGTTAAAATCATTGCGCGTGAGAATGCATTTTTAATAGTTTCTCGATAAACAATTAAACCTTTATCAGTTACTTTTGGTACAACGCGGTTATAGTCAGGAAAACGTCCATCTACTAACTTGCTTGTAAAAATGAATGAATTACTGAAAATTCGAATATGATTTGCACCCAGTTGTACCTTCACTTTCGTGTCTGACGCTTCAATTAAACGAGATATTTCCATTACGCCTTTACGCGGAATGATGACCTGTTTCGCTGGTAACGCAGCAACTTGATAATCCATAACCGACATCGCCAATCTATGCCCATCGGTAGCAACTGTTCTAATGGTGTGTTCTGACGTTTCTAGGCTCATACCGTTAAGGTAATATCTAACGTCTTGTTGCGCCATTGAGAACTGCACTGTATCGATTAATTGCTTGAGATTTTCTTGGGTAATTTCAAATTCGCTATCGCCTTCCCAATCTTCTAAATTAGGGTAATCATCGGCACTCAAGGTTGATAATGTATATTTTGCTCGGCCTGATTTAAGTACCGCTTTATTTTCTTCAACATTAAACAAAATACTACAGTCTTCAGGTAAACCTCTTACTATGTCTAACAACTTTTTAGCAGGAACGGTAATCTCACCATCTGTGGTTGCGCCTGCTAAGGTTACATTTGCAATTAATTCTACTTCTAGATCGGTACCTGTCATCCATAACGCGCCGTTATTCACTCGTATAAGAACATTGGCAAGTATAGGCAAGGTGTGACGACGTTCAACTGCGCCGGACACGAGTTGTAAAGGTTGTAAGAAGTCTTCTCTGCTAATGGTAAAATTCATTTGTTATTCTCGATTATGTAACGATTACTATTTTACAATGTTCTTTATTTACTTATTTCTTTAGCGCCATTGTTTTATTCTGTTTATCTATCAACACAATTTGGGGTTTTAAGATGATAAGGTTCTAATTAAATTCTTATAATCTTCTAATATATCTCTATTGTCGGCTTTTAACTCTTCAACTTTTCTAACTGCGTGTATCACCGTAGTGTGGTCTCTACCACCAAAAGAATTACCGAGTTCAGGATAACTATTATTCGTTAATTCTTTTGACAAGGCCATGGCCATTTGTCGTGGTCGTGCGACACTTCGCGTTCTGCGTTTAGACAAAATGTCAGATACTTTAATTTTATAGTAATCAGCTACCGTTTTTATTATGTTATCAATAGTAACTAACTTATCTTGCAGTGCAAGTAAATCTCGTAATGCTTCTCGAGCAAAGTCGATTGTAATTGGTTTTCCAGTGAAATTTGCATTCGCAATAACGCGGTTTAATGCGCCTTCTAGTTCTCGTACGTTAGAGCGTAACTTTTTAGCCATAAAAAAAGCGACTTCGTGCGGTAGGTCAATTCTGTTCTGCTTTGCCTTTGACAAAAGTATAGCAACTCTGGTTTCAAGTTCAGGTGGTTCTATAATGACAGTTAAGCCCCAACCAAACCGTGATTTTAATCTGTCTTCCACACCGTCTATCTCTTTTGGATAGCGATCTGAGGTGAGAATTATTTGCTGGTTACCCTCTAGCAGCGCGTTGAAGGTATGAAAGAACTCTTCTTGTGAGCGGTCTTTATTTGCAAACAACTGGATATCATCAATCAGTAAAGCATCAACCGAACGATAAAAGCGTTTAAATTCTTCAATTGCATTGTTTTGAAGTGCTTTAACCATATCTTGTACAAAACGTTCAGAGTGCATATAAACAATTTTAGCGTTTGGATTTTTTTCAATGATCCCATTACCGATCGCATGGATTAAATGCGTTTTACCCAGACCTGTGCCGCCGTATAAGAAAAGTGGGTTATAGGTTACACCAGGGTTGGACGCGACCTGCACCGCCGCAGCTCTCGCTAATTGGTTTGACTTACCTTCTACAAAATTATCAAAGGTATGTTTGGGATTTACATTGCTGTTATGAGTACTAGTGCCATTTAAGGGGACTACATTACTAGGCGTTTGAACGGGCGCTGATTGCTCCGCTGCAGTCGCAGGCATTTTATTTATACTAAGTTTTGGCGCAACTGTGTGCGGTGGAGACTTAGGTTGTGCATTGTTTGAACTAGGCGCACTAGCGAATCCATTCAGCGCCGGAGCACTTTGACCACCAACGGCAATTGAAAGCAATGGTGCATCTTCGCCATAAAGTTGTTTTAACGTACCCGTAATTAGATCGAAATATTCATCTTTTACCCAATCAAGAATAAATTTATTTGCGGCAAATAACTGCAGTGTTTCTCCGTCAAATTGAGAAGCTAATGGCTTTAACCACATATTAAATGTTTCAGCACTAATATCGTTTTTTATAGCGTCTAAACATTCATTCCAGCTTATTGCCAATGCCTTTCCTTTTCATTCTTATTTTTAGCGGGTTGGTAATTATGATATAAGAAAAGGTCTTTATCCACACAATTTATCGTTTATTTCTTTAAAATCGTCACATTATGCACAATTGAAGTTTATCTGCTTGTTTTTTATACTTATATTATTATGAAATATGAACCGCCCATGACTTTTAATGCGCTTATTTGTCGCTTTAACTACAAATATTAATAAAGTAAAGTGCATAAGTTGTGGATAACTTGTGAATAGTAAAAATCGACTAAAGTATAATAAGCCACGGCCACATGGTCGAATTTAATTCGACCACTCTAAATGCGATTACGTTTGTTATTATCGAAGAATCGAAAACCTCATTGGACCTTGTTTTGTTTAACTCTATTTAACTATTGTATGTTTAACAATTTACCTTGATTGAGGGAGGTTCTAGCCTTCGCCTAATACTGTTCGGTTAAGCCAAAACCCCCGTCATTCTCGCGAAGGCGGGAACCTCATTGGAACTAATCGAACTTGGCTAAATGTTTGTTTTATCGAGCTTTGCAATAACATCAACCAGATCCCCGCATTCGCGAGGATGACGAGGATGACGAGGATGACGAGGATGACGAGGATGACGAGGATGAC
>CAYURD010000095.1:0-16328 GCA_964446865.1 uncultured Glaciecola sp. | reverse complement strand
GCGAGGATGACGAGGCCTTTGCGAGGATGACGAAGAAACTTAATGTAAGCGCGCATTCACCAAGGGTAAGTGCATGATAAATTCTGACCCTTTGCCAATTTCGCTTTTGACATTTAGGCTGCCGCCTAATTCATGACATATATGTTTTGAAATGGCTTGGCCAAGGCCTGTTTCGTCTTTCTCTTTTTTCGTGGTAAATAAAGGGTCGAATATTTTGTTTAAACTGCTATTTGGGATCCCGCAACCATTATCACTGACACAAATGTGCAATGAGTCATCGTTTAAAAGCGTTTTCAATTTTATCGCGCCACCACGACTTATTCGCTGATTAATGGCTTGGTTAGCGTTATGTAGTAAATGCGTAAGTACTTGGCTAACTTTTGTAAAATCGATAGTGATAGGTGGAATGTCTACTAGTTCAATCTCAACATTAATCTTATTCGCGCTAGTCTTTTTAAATGCTTGGCAAGTATAATTGATACACGATGCTAAGTCGTTAAAACGCGGTGTATTGCCGACTTGCGTCAAGCCGTGCTCCATGCGCTCTATGCGCGATAAGCCTTGTTTAATGTTGCTGAGTAATGATTGCATTGGGTTCGCGTGCTCACTACTTTTCAAAGAAACACGCAAAGTGTCGCCTTCTATTAAATATTCTTGTAAGCCTAACTCTATTGGTTTTTTCACAGACTGTTCCTGAGCCTTTTTGTTTATGTTTCTAGTATGCGCGTTTCAAATATTTCTTGGTAATCTAGAATTAGACTTAAGTTGCGTGTTTAATAACTAAGGCCATTAAATCTGCATTATCTGCATTTAGCTCAAAGATTCCACAAAATCAGAAAAGAAAGAAAAATCGATAGGTTTTGACATGGAATACAAATCGGCTTCTTCATCAAGTTTGCTGCTGCGCAGCTTTTCACCAATAATCAATACCTTACAATGGTGCTCCGCACTTTCATGCAAACGTTCAGCAAGTTGACGTAATTCATGGGTTGATAATAATGCAAATGCGCCCGCATCCAATACAATAAAGCTTGGCTGCAACCGAGCAATTTCAAGACCGGCCTCAAATTCACTTTCAAGCACATGGACATCAAAATCAGCGTCTCTAATAATACGTTTAGCATGACGCGAGAAGTAATTGTCTTGGCTTAGCACAACGCAGTGGCGGTCTTTTTCTTCAACAAACTTTGCTGGTAAAGGAATAGCGTTTTCTTTTAAAAAGTTAAGAAGCTCTTTCTCGGCAATACGATTGTTGCCCCTGCCAGGCAATTTAAACGCATTGAGTTTACCGGAACTTATCCACCTGATAACCGTGCGAGACGTGACATCACAAAATTTGGCGACTTCACCACTTGAGTATGATTGCATAATAACACCTGAGGATTAATACCCTTCCAAGCTTCTTTTTTGACCGAGGGGCAAAGTAGCAAATGTCATTTTTAATTGCGACATTTACGACATTAGCAATATATACTTAGGTATTTGTATTTATCCTAATTTTTTATAAGGGTCTGTATTAACTGGATAAATTACCTAATGCAACTATGCTATTTTATATTGTTGATAGAATAATAGCCGGTGCCTTTACGCCTAATCCTCAAAAATTGCTCTTAGGTATTTCGTGTTAATTATGGCATCATCAAGGGCTTATCTCCGTTAAATCGCAAATGAATAAAAGCAAATGCTTAACGGACACACAAGAAAGGACTAGCACTTTTGAATAGCGCGTTTCGCAAATTACAAAATCTGGCTGAACACACTGAGCAACCTAGAATGATCTTAGGTTTGATGAGTGGCACCTCATTAGACGGCTTAGACTTAGCCTTGTGTGAAATCAAAGGTGATGGATTACAAACGCAGCTTTGCATAAAAGAATTCGCATCCATTACGTACAGCAAACAATTTCTTGATAAGGTACAGCCTCTTTTTGCCAAGCCAGATGCCGCCTTAAAAGACGTATGTAATGCAAACGCATATATTGCGAGAGTGCACGCTAAGATGGTACTCGATACATTAAATGAGTGGCAGATTGACCCCAAGCAAGTTGATGTGCTTGCCAGTCATGGGCAAACTATCTTTCATTCACCTCAGTCATTATTACTAGACGATCAAGCGCAAAATAAAACACAAGTGGCATCTACCACCTTACAAATTGGTGATGGCGATCACTTAGCCTATTTGACAGGTATCTTAACCATCAGCGATTTTAGGCAAAAGCATGTAGCTGCAAATGGTGAAGGTGCGCCATTGGTGCCTTATGCAGACTACTTATTATTTACCAGCTCGTCAGAGCCGCGGGTATTGCTTAATATTGGCGGTATTGCCAATTACACGTACTTACCCATTAACGCAAAATTTCAACAAGTACAAAGCGCTGATACGGGCCCCGGCAACACGCTGATGGACGCTGTTATACAGCATGCACTCAGCGCGGGTCTATCGGCACAATTTCCTGAACAAAAACCGTATGATGAAGATGGCAAATTAGCAGCCATGGGTAAGGTTAATGAGCAACTTCTCTATATACTCTTGAGCTACAGCGATAACCATCAAGATGCCTTGTCGACCGGACAAGAGCTCTATAATCTATCTTTAGTAGAACTCGCACTAACAGAGTTAAGCGCTTCACCCAAAAATGAGCCATTGTTGCCTACTGATTTAGAAGGTTTAGCTAATTTGGTCGCCACTTTGAATGTTTTTACAGCCACACTAATACAACAGTCACTCGAACAACTAGATTTGCCTGCCAATACCGTTGTTTATATAAGCGGCGGTGGAACACATAACAAACAACTTATGAATAACATTGCTCAGAATATCGATGGACTTGAGGTTCGCAAAGTTGACGAACTTGGTGTTTCTTCAGATGCTAAAGAAGCAGCACTATTTGCGGTATTAGCTAATCAAACCCTGTTTGGTGATTATACAATATTCGCAAACGAAAATGGCATACCGGCTACTCGTTTAGGCAAATTGAGTTTTCCATCATGAGCGGCAAAATAAGAATAAAAGGAGCAGTACTTGGCTAAGAATATTATCGTAGGCTGCGCAAGCACCACATTAAGTACTCATGAAATCGATTTGTTTAAAGAATTACAGCCTTGGGGCTTAATTTTATTTGCGCGCAACATCAACAATCCTATTCAACTACAAACGCTAATCTTACAATTTAAAGAAGCCTTAGGCCGTCCTAATGCGATGGTTTTTATTGATCAAGAAGGCGGAAGAGTTTCGCGTTTACCCAAATCGCACTGGCGGGTCCCGCCAAGCCCAACTAAATTTGCACAAATGCTCTATATCGACAACGAACGAGCAAAACGAGCCTGTTTACTTAATGCGATGCTTACTGCTTTTGAGCTCAAGAGCCTTGGTGTTAATGCAAACTGTGCCCCTATGTTAGACATACCTCAAAAAAACGCCGATAAGATAGTGGCCGAACGCGCATTGGGTAATACGCCTCAGCAAGTCATCGATTTAGGCCGTCAAATCACCACTGGACTTAAGCGTCTTGGCGTTGCTCCAGTTATAAAACATATGCCTGGGCATGGACGAGCAACAAGCGACAGTCATTTAACACTGCCTAAAGTTGATGCCTCGCTAAGCGAGCTAAATGACTGGGACTTTGTGCCTTTTAAAGCCTTATCTGAAGAATCTATGGCAATGACGGCGCATATCGTATTTACGCGAATTGACAACAAATCGGCGGCAACCGTCAGCTCAACCATTGTGAATAAAGTGATGCGCGACACGATTGGGTTTGATGGTTTAATCATGACAGATGATATAAACATGCAGGCACTTACCGGCAGTATTGCGACACGCGCGCAAAGTGCATTAGACGCAGGTTGCGACATAGTGTTGCACTGTAGTGGCAAATTAGAGGAGATGGAAAGCCTTTTACCTATTGCTACCGAGCTTAGTGAAAAAACAGCCGCTCGCGCTAGTTATGCAGAAAAAATAGCGTTTAAAGCAATGCCCGATATAGACGTCGCAGCAATTGAAGACGAATTAACTGAGATGCTAAAAAGTTACTAGTGTTTGTCCATTTTTGCTATTGTATATCAACACAACATATAAAAGAGAATCATCATGACATTAGGCTTATTATCGTTCAGTTTAAAAGTAGCAAATATCGAAGTATCTAAAGCGTTTTATGAAAAGCTTGGTTTTAGTCAAATGGCTGGGCACATCGAGCAAAAATGGGTGATCATGAAAGACAATAACGACCAAGTGATTGGTTTGTTTGAAGGCATGCTAGAAAAAAACACCCTTACCTTCAATCCCGGTTGGGACGCAAACGCGCAAAACATTGATGATTATATTGATGTACGCTATTTGCAAAAAATGCTCACAAACGAAGGGATTGACTGTGGCAAGCCTATTGGCGAAAACAACAAAGGCCCCGCTAATTTTATGATGACCGACCCTGATGGCAATCCCATATTGGTTGATCAGCATAGATAATCTTCTGCAACTTAATTGAAACTTACTTGCAGCTTAATTGCAAATCACCCAGCAATAACATTGCGTAACGAATACACCGCAAAAATTATTAAACCCAAGCCACCAAGCGCGTTAGTCGTTAACACTAAGGCCTTAACACTGCTCTTCTTTTTTAGAAACACAAATAGATAAGCACAAACGTAAAGCCATATGCTCATTAAGACAATATGTAAGCCTGCTAACCATAAAAACCCGCTTACTTTGCCGGCGGCATAAGCAGGCACCACAGTAAAATATAAGCTCAATGCCTTTGCATTTAGTACGTTTAGTGCAAACGCTTCTTTAATACCGCTACTGGCTTGCAAGGTGATGTTGTGTTGATAAGTAAGGTATGCCGAGTACATTAGCTTGCCGCCCATGTATAGCAAAAAGAGTTTGCCTGCCAACGATAAGGCATCCAGCAACCATGGCTGGCTTGATAGCGCTTGCAGTCCATACCCAGCCATTAATGCGTGACACAGCAAGCCTAAACTTGACCCAAGCACAATACTAAATACGGCCCGCATGCCAAGCGCTGCTGCGTTAGATAAAGTAAGAATAAGGCTTGCGCCAGGTGACATCACAAAGGGCAATACAACTAAGGCAAAACCCAAAAATTCAGGCATGTACTACCCTACAGCTACTCATAACAATTCCAATATTGTTGAATATTGCTTAATTATGGAGATTGTAAGCCTCAATAGCTAGCCCTTCGCACACCGAATTAAATGCGTCACCTTGCAACAAAGGCAGTTCGTTTGGCATCATCTTCTGAATTTCTTCTCGTACAAGTGGCGACAAGCTCATGCCGCCTGTCATAAAGAGCATTTGTGGAGGATGCTCGCTTTTTTCTAAGCATGCTTTGATAAGCTTTTCTACTTGCCTAAGCCACGAAACCATAGAGGCATTTAGTTTTTCGCGCGTAATATCCACGCTAAAGTCATCCTCAACGTAGTGCAAAGGCAAAGTGATTGTTGTTTTAGACGAAAGTAGCTCTTTGGCCAAACGAGCCGAATTTACCAACCTAGCAGACAACTTGTTCTCTTGAATAGCTTCTAAGCGGGTTAACTGTTCAGGATCAGCTAACATGTTTTTGGTTTGCGCAATTTCAAGCGCATAATCTTCACTAAAAAAGTTCTCTAACTTAGGAATATTATCTACCGCGCACATGTCAGAAAAGTATGTTGGCGGCACAGGCAGGCCATTTGTCATTACCAAGCCTAAACCTAAACTGGGCGCTATTGCTTTTGATATTAAGTTTTTATCGCACTCCATCCCGCCCAACCTAGCGCCTGTTACCGATAAGACATCGTTTTGCCTATCTACCTTGTTGGTTTTATTTGGCGCAAGCCCAATACAGCATATATCGGTAGTGCCGCCGCCAATATCGACTACTAGCGTGTTAGTGGCTTGCTGGAGTGTTTGTTCAATTTTGTATGCCGCGGCAATCGGTTCTTCTACAAATTTTACATGCGTAAATCCGGCCTTTTCTGCGGCTTGTTGCATGATATCAAGTGCCTGTGCATTGCCTTTTTCACCATTTGTACCATGATATTTAACGGGTCGACCAATAACCGCCGTGCTGACTTCTTGGTTTAGCTGGTTTTGCGCGCACTGTCGAAAATAAGCCAGTTGTTTGGCGATAATACCCACAAAGGCTTGGCGCTGACCGGCGACTAAATTAGCCCCCAAAAAGTTTTTGGGAGAATAAATTAAACGCCCTTTTTCAGGCGTTTTTAAATAGCGTGTAAAACCATCTTGACCAAAGGCAAACTTGCCCGTCTCTACCAATTGATTTAACGAAATATCCTGTACGGTCATATCTTTTAATAACAGGGCGATTGCTCGTCGTTGTAAGGCTGGCAGGTTATGAAACTGTGATTGTAAATCTGATATTTTGTCACTATAAACGGCCTGTGTACGCGGATCGGGTGCTTCAAAATAGGCATCTTTCGCTTTGTCTAGTTGCTCGTTAAGGACACGTTTTAACTGCGCTACTTTTGCGTCAATAATGGCGACTGGCGGCGTTGGCAAATCATGCTCATAATAAATAAATACTGACGAGAGTATTTTGTTTTCGTTTTCTACCGCAGGATCAAGCTTAATAAACTGATGTTTTTTGCCGTCAAAATGAACGACTTCAGAATTTGATGTGCCGTAGTCAATACCAATTGCTGTCATAGTGATAAATATGCGTTTGTTTGAAAAATTAGACTGTAGGTGAAAGTCGAAGAGTGTAGAGTAAAACGGTGCGTTAAGCACTTAAGTTCACATAATTTAGTAAGTTAATTGCGCAGCGTTACTTTATTACCAATTGTTGATGGTGTTATTTCCATAAATCCCCCTTTGATCTTCTATCTTTGCTTTAGATTTCATCCATTTTGCAGATAACATAATGATGACCAAGATAACCGTTAAGTGGATATATACATGCTTAGCTGCAAACGCTTTACGGTACGAGTTTAAACAAATTTTCAACCGACATCGCAAGTCACGAAGTTAATCTAAGCACGAGCAGGTAAATGGGCATATTAGAAGCAATTATTTTACAATGGCAAAGTACTCACTACGTACAGCTTTTTGCTATGTTTTGTACGCTTGGGTTTGCTTGGTTTGCGGGCAGTGAATCAAAACTCGCGTGGCTATTTGGTATGTGTAACTTTGGCATTTCTGGCAGTGTTGCGTTAGTTAACGGTGATTATGTGCGTGGTGGCTTTTTTGCCTTATTTTTCGTTATTTCGGTGTGGGGCGTATATCATTGGTTTAACAACAAGCTTTATATAGGGCGGCTTCAACGCAGTGAACACTTCTTTATGTTTGCCTTAACCTTGGCAACTGTCGTTCTAATATGTTCGGTTTTACATCTTACCGGTCGGCCGCCGCAGTTTATGAATGTAACGTTTTATGGTTTTGGTATTTTAGCTATTTATATGACCTTAAATAAGGCCTTAGAAACATGGTTTTATTGGGCCATAATAAACGTAGCCAGCGCTTACCTTTCTCTTCAGTATGAGCGGTATTTAGGCTTAGCATTAATCTTGCTATATATTCCATTAACGGTCCGAGGTCTATATATTTGGACTAATCGGTATTACGCTCAACTTGGTCAAAGAGCTGAGCAAGAAGAATCGAATCTTGCCTTGAAATCGATTATTAAACGCTAAACGTACACGCTATTTATCAAGCTCAGGTACTCTCACATTCCCTTCCATTAATATTCTGGCACTTCGACTCATACTCACTTTAGCTACGCGCCATTGACCGTTATTGTTAATCGCTTTTGCACCCACAGTTAAGGTGCCTGAAGGATGACCAAAACATACTTCGTTACGCGGTTTTGCGCCAGCGGCGATGTTAACTAAAGTACCATCAATGGCAGCAGCAGTGCCAATCGCGACCGCAGCGGTTCCCATCATCGCGTGATGAAGTTTACCCATCGACAGCGCCCGTACATTTAAATCTATATCAGACTCGTTAACCTGTTTATTACTTGAACTAAGATAGCTTTTTGCTTTACTCACAAAGGCGATTTTTGGCGTATGTTGCCTTGCTTGTGCTTCTTCAGGACTTTTAATAAGGCCCATCTTAATCGCACCATGCGCTCTTATTAACTCAAACTTTGCTAAGGCGGCTCCGTCATTATTGATATCTTCTTGCAGCTCACAGCCTGTGTATCCAAGCTCACTTGCCTCTACAAAAATAGTCGGTATACCCGCGTTAATAAAACTGGCGCGTAAATCACCCACCCCAGGCACATGAAATGAGTCGATAACATTTCCTGTGGGTAAAACGCCACTGCCTGCTGTGCTTTTTCCCGTATTACTTGTGCCGGTTTCATTTTCATTGGGTTCGTCGGCAGGGTCGACAAAATCGAGCTTAACTTCAGCCGCAGGAAAGGTCACACCGTCTAATTCAAAATCACCGACTTCTTGCACTTGTTTATTGACAATAGGCACATGCGCCACAATCGCTTTGCCGATATTTTGTTGCCATATTTTCACTTCAAATATACCGTTTTCAGGTAACAAAGCGTTATCGACTAAGCCTGACTCAATGGCAAACGAGCCTACCGCCGCACTTAAATTACCGCAGTTACCGCTGTAATCAACAAAGGCTTTGTCTATCGCCACTTGACCAAATAAATAATTGACATGATGCTCGCTAGAATCACTTTTACTTAAAATAACGACCTTGCTAGTACTTGATGTTGCGCCGCCCATGCCATCGGTGTGTTTTGCGTAAGGATCGGGGCTACCAATAACACGAAGCAAAATATTGTCACGGTATTCGCCCGCAACCTGTGCTTTTTCAGGAAGATCATCCGCTTTAAAAAATACGCCTTTACTGGTGCCGCCACGCATATACGTGGCTTTGATTTTTATTTGCGGCGAATAAGTTGATGCCATGTTGTTTCCTATTGCCTTTGCTTAGGCTTTTTAAATCAGAACTTAAGACGCTTGTGCCAAGAAGTCTTGTGCAAAACGTTGAAGCACACCACCTGCTTCATAAATGGACACTTCTTCGGCAGTGTCTAAGCGGCAATCAACAGCAATCGTGTACTGTTCACCGTTAGATTTAGTGACTTGTACACTTAACTCATTAGCCGCTTGAGCTTTCCCGATAACACTGAATGTTTCGCTACCATCAATTCCTAAACTAAGGCGCGTTTCACCGTCTTTAAACTGCAGCGGTAATACGCCCATGCCAACTAAATTTTGGCGATGAATACGTTCAAAGCCTTCTGCTAATATTACTTCAACGCCAGCGAGTCTTACGCCTTTTGCGGCCCAATCTCTAGACGAACCTTGTCCGTAGTCAGCGCCAGCAACAATAATCAATGCTTGTTTACGCGACATATAGGTTTCGATGGCTTCCCACATGCGCATGGTTTCGCCTTCTGGTTCAACGCGTGCATACGAGCCTTGCTTCACATTGCCTGATTCGTCTTTTACCATTTCGTTTACTAGTTTAGGATTAGCAAACGTGGCGCGCTGAGCGGTTAAATGGTCGCCACGATGGGTTGCATACGAATTAAAGTCTTCCTCAGGCAGACCCATTTTAGCCAAATACTCACCGGCTGCACTGCTTGCCATAATGGCATTTGAGGGCGATAAATGATCGGTTGTGATGTTATCGCCTAATACCGCCAATGCGCGTAAGTTAGTGAGCGATCTTGTCCCCGCCAGCGCACCTTCCCAATAAGGCGGACGGCGAATATAGGTGCTCATTTCACGCCAATCATAAAGCGGCGGTGTAATTGCCGTGCTAGCTTCTTTAAGGGCGAACATAGGTTCGTACACTTTTCTAAACTGCTCGGGTTTAACCGAGGCCTTAACCACTGCATCTATTTCTGCATCGCTTGGCCAAATGTCTTTTAGGTAAATAGCCTTGCCATTATTGTCGTGCCCTAATGCGTCTTTTTCGATATCAAAACGGATGCTACCGGCAATTGCATAAGCTACCACCAAGGGCGGCGAGGCTAAAAACGCTTGGTCTGCATGCGGGTGAATACGGCCATCAAAGTTTCTGTTACCCGACAAAACAGCGGTACTGTATAAGTCTCGGTCTTTAATTTCTTGCGCAATTTTAGGGTCAAGCGCGCCACTCATGCCGTTGCAAGACGTACACGCAAAGGCAACTACGCCAAAGCCTAAGTCTTCTAATTCAGGTAAAAGCGCCGCTTCTTCTAAATACAGTTTTACCGCTTTTGAGCCCGGTGCTAATGAAGTTTTAACCCAAGGTTTACGGGTTAATCCTAATTTGTTGGCATTGCGCGCAATTAGACCTGCGGCAATCATATTGCGAGGATTACTAGTGTTAGTGCAGCTCGTGATAGCGGCAATGATTACCGCACCGTCGGGCATAAGTCCATCTTGTGATGAATAATCTCCTGCAATGCCTTTTGCCACTAAGTCTTTGGTCGCTAGGCGATTATGAGGGTTAGATGGCCCTGCCATGTTTCGACCTACCGCCGACAAATCAAACTGCAAAGTACGCTCGTATTCAGCTTCTTTCATTTCGCCAGCCCACAAACCAGTATGCTTTGCATAAGCTTCAACAAGCTTAACCTGAGACTCTTCGCGCCCGGTCAGTGTTAAATAGTCAATGGTTTGTTCGTCAATATAAAACATGGCGGCAGTAGCGCCGTATTCTGGCGTCATATTAGATATGGTTGCCCTATCGCCTAAGGTTAGATGCTTAACGCCTTCGCCATAAAATTCCAAATAAGCCGAAACGACTTTTTCTTTGCGTAAAAACTCTGTTAGCGCTAATACAATATCAGTTGCCGTAATGTTTGGCTGTGGCTTGCCAATGAGCTCAACACCCACTATGTCGGGTAAGCGCATGTATGAAGCACGACCTAACATCACACTTTCGGCCTCTAGTCCGCCTACGCCAATTGAAATAACACCCAAAGCATCAACCATTGGTGTGTGACTGTCGGTACCTACTAGTGTGTCAGGAAATGCAACGCCGTCGCGCACTTGCACAACAGGCGACATGCGCTCTAGGTTGATTTGATGTAAAATTCCATTGCCTTGCGGAATAACATCCACGTTTTCAAACGCGGTTTTGCACCAATCAATAAAGTGAAAGCGATCTTCGTTACGTCTATCTTCTATTGCGCGGTTTTTTTCAAAGGCGTCTTTTTCAAAACCAGCATGTTCAACCGCTAAAGAATGATCAACCACCAACTGCGTAGGCACTACCGGATTCACCTTAGCCGGATCGCCACCACCACTCGAAATAGCATCGCGCAAACCAGCCAAATCAACCAAGGCAGTTTGCCCTAAAATATCATGACAAACCACGCGTGCAGGAAACCACGGAAAATCCAAGTCGCGTTTTCGATATATCAATTGCTCTAACGAGGCCTTTAGCATCTCTGGCTCGCAGCGACGAACTAAATTCTCAGCGTACACTTTTGAGACAAATGGCAGCTTTGCATAAGCACCCGCAGAAATCTCATCAACCGCCTGTTGGGTATCAAAAAAATCGAAGGCCTTCATATCTTGCGAGACTGGAAATGGTTTTCTGTATTGGTAGTTCATACTTATGCCTTATCGGTCTGCTAATGCCACAACATTACGAAGCTCTTCGCCCGTATAATCAGCCGATGGGCGAATAATACGATTGTCGGCTCGCTGCTCCATGACATGCGCGGCCCAACCTGTTAAACGCGACATTACAAAAATCGGCGTGAATAACTTGGTCGGAATGCCCATGTAGTTATAAGCCGACGCATGGAAAAAATCAGCGTTACAAAATAGACCTTTTTCACGCTTCATAACCGCTTCGCAGCGCACAGATACATCGTATAAGGTTGCGTCGCCAACTTCTTGCGAAAGCGTTTTAGACCAGCCCTTAATGATATCGTTACGCGGATCGGATTCTGAATAAATCGCATGCCCAAACCCCATAATTTTCTCTTTTCGACTCAGCATACCCATCATTTCTGTTTCAGCATGTTCAGGGTCGGTAAAGCCTTCAATCATATCCATTGCCGCTTCGTTTGCGCCGCCATGTAAAGGACCACGTAACGAGCCAATAGCACCCGTAATACAAGAATGCATGTCTGATAAAGTTGAGGCACAAACGCGCGCGGTGAATGTAGAGGCATTAAACTCGTGCTCTGCATACAAAATTAGCGATACGTGCATGACTTTTTCGTGCAGTTCGCTTGGTTTTTCGCCGTGCAGTAGGTGTAAAAAGTGACCGCCTATTGAGTCATCGTCAGTAGCCACATTAATGCGCACGCCATCATGTGAAAAACGGTACCAATAACAAATAATGCTAGGGAAGCAAGCTAATAAACGGTCAGATACCATGCCTTGCTGAGCAAAATCGACTTCCATTTCTAGGTTACCAAGCATTGAACAACCGGTGCGCATAACGTCCATCGGGTGGGCTGTTTTTGGAATGCGTTCAAGTACGTCTTTAAGCGCTTGCGGGATATCACGCATCGACTTTAACAGGGCTTTGTAATCACTAAGCTGCTGCTTGTTTGGCAATTCGCCTTTTAAAATCATATAAGCGACTTCTTCAAACTCGCACTTTTCAGCAAGCTCTTTTACATCATAGCCGCGGTAAGTTAGTCCACTGCCCGATACACCTACCGTTGACAGGGCAGTTTTACCAGCAACTTGCCCACGTAATCCTGCGCCACTTAATACTTTACCCATTGCCGTCTCCTGCTAATTTGTCTTGTTATTGGTCTATTGTGTGATGTGCTGTTTTACTATTACTATTTGTTACAGCGTCTTTTCCAAAGTTATGCCTGATTGCATGTGCTTTATGCGTCATTTTTTGACGAAAAAAGCGCATCAAGCTTTTGCTCGTAATCGTGATAGCCTAAATAATCATATAGCTCCATACGAGTTTGCATACTGTCAACAACGGCCTTTTGATCGCCATCTTGTAAAATATGCTGATATACATTTTCAGCCGCTTTGTTCATTGCTCTAAAAGCACTTAGCGGATAAAGCACCATATCAGCGCCCCACTCGCCTAGTTCCGTTTTATTCCAAAGCTCGGTTTTACCAAATTCTGTAATGTTGGCTAATATGGGCACATTAAGCGCTTGGCTAAATGCTTCATAATGAGCTTGTGTTTGAATGGCTTCTGCAAAAATGCCATCGGCACCCGCCGCCACATAAGCTTTTGCTCGTTCAATGGCTTTTTCTAAACCTTCTTGTGCAAAAGCGTCGGTGCGAGCCATAATAAAAAAGTCAGGATCGGTACGAGCATCCACAGCGGCTTTAATGCGGTCGACCATTTCAGACGTGCTGACAATTTCTTTGTTTGGTCTGTGCCCGCAGCGTTTTTGAGCGACTTGGTCTTCCATATGCACTGCCGCAGCGCCTGCTTTTTCCATGTCGCGTATTGTTTTAGCGATATTAAACGCACCGCCCCAGCCTGTATCAATGTCTACGAGTAAGGGTAAATCACAAGCGCTCGTTATTCGTTGTACGTCAACAATCACGTCATTTAATGATGTCATGCCTAAGTCTGGCAAGCCGTAAGATGCATTAGCGACACCGCCACCCGACAAATAAATAGCTTGATGGCCTATTTCTTTTGCCATCATTGCTGTGTAAGCGTTTATTGTCCCAACAATCTGTAATGGTTTATTGTTAGCTAAGGCTTGGCGAAATTTCTTACCTGCGCTCATTATGGCTCCTCGGGTAGATTCAATTAATGGTTAATGTGCTTGTGTTAAACCAGCTTAGGTTTAATGTTTGTCATCGAATAGGTGATGTGTCTTCGCATCAACAATTCGGCAAGCTCAGGGTCTCGATTAGCTATCGCTTTTGCAATATGCTGATGTTCCGAAAAGGCAGTGGTGACACGCGGCCCCGCCATGCCTAACTGTACGCGATACATACGAACCAAGTGATAAATACTGTCCATTAGCATCGCGATTAAATGTTGATTGTGACTACCAAGCGCAATGCGATAGTGAAAATCCACATCTCCAGCTTCTTGATAGTAAGACTCGGTGCCTTTAACGCCTTCAAAGTGCTCGTCTAATAAGCGCTGAAGTTGCTGAATTTCGTCATCCGTCATATTTTTAGCCGCTAAGCGAGCAGCCATGCCCTCTAAGGACTCTCGCACTTGATAAAGCTGAATCAAGCCTTGGTGACTAAGCGTCACCACCTTTGCACCAATATTTGCTTTTCGTTCTACTAAATTTGCATTGACTAATTTGTTGATAGATTCGCGAATGATTGCTCTGCTAACTTCGTATTTTGTCGACAATTCAGTTTCATTTAATTTACTTCCCGCTTTAATTACGCCATTCACTATGTCTGCACGAATTGCGGCAAACGTTCTATCTGATGAAGTAACAAGAGCTTCTGCGGGCAGAGACATAAGTAAGTATATTCACTGGCGATGGATAATTGTCGACAATATAGTCTTTTTATAAGAAAAGGTCAAACGTCGATAGTGCTTAATCAACAAGTTGCGCGTTAGGGATTGAAGTGTTGATGAGCCTTCTCATAGACGTCATAAACCCCTTATCAAAATACAAAGCGGGCACTTTACCGTCTTTATTATTTAGCGGTAATGACACAAAGCCATGCTCGCCAATAGTCGATAACGACACCTGTTTGATTGTCGACAATGGGATACGGTGCTTTATAAATACTAAGTGCTCGCCCGAAATATGAAAGTAGTTGAAAGGGTCTGGGGCGTATTTCTCGCCATTAATATCTTCTAAAATAGGGTCGAATAAATGAAATAAGATCAGGAAGGTGGCAAATAATGGAAGCCACTGCAAAAAGAAGTCTTCATGGATGTTAACCAGCATACATAAAAGCCACACACCGGAAAAAGCTATCACTGCGACTACGTAGCGGATGCGCTTGTCTAAACCTTCAAAATATTTCTTTAACTTCATACAACCAACCGTTCTAGAAAACTACATTTTGATATACTTTCTTCATTATGAACGATATCAAATAATGAAAAAAATAAAATGTGTCAACGATCGTTATTCCTTTTGCTTATATTCGAAAATTTTGATGCTTGTAAAGCGTTTATTAAAGTCTCCACAATCATCTTTTAAACCTTTTCGTCGCTCCCTGCGACCAACACAATAAGCCAAACGTTAACCGTCTACAAATTTGTTCATAACAAATTAGAAAGTACTCAATTGAGCTTAGGATAATTCGCTAATAACTGGTTCATTTTACCAAGTATTAGCCAACTGGCTTTTTGCAACATAAGACAAGAGACTGTTTTTAATGAGGTTTTTATTGGCATTAAATTTGTATTAGCTAATACACAACACTCTTTTGTCACAACAAACTATAAATACAAAAGGAATATAAGATGACACAACACGTTCAAAAATCTGTTTTTACTTTCATGTTCACTTTCGCAAGTATTATTTTGCTTGCTGGCTGTTTTGTTCACGTAGGTGAAAGTAAAGCTAACCCTTCTATAGGCGATGGCAAAGACTATTCATCGGTCAATAAATCACTGACCATTTCAGAAGGACGAAGCGTTGGTGGTGCTTCATCGGTAAACGGCAGCCTGACGCTTGAAGATAACGTTACCGCGGGTGAAGTGAGCAGCGTAAATGGCAGATTGCGTGTAGGTGACAATGTCACTGTTGAAGAATTATCAACCGTTAATGGGCGTCTAACCGCCGGTACAAACCTAGTGGTTAATGGCGAAGTCAGCACGGTTAATGGCAAAATTGAATTAAGCGATCCGTCGCTCGTTAAAGGCGATGTCACGACCGTCAATGGCAATATCGAATTAGACGGCGTTGTTGTAGAGCGAAATATCGAAACCGTGAATGCCAGTATAGAGTTAAATGGCGATACGCATGTGCAGGGCGATATTGTTTACAACGAAAATCGCAGTAATTATAGCTACAACCGCAAAAACCCTCGTTTAACTATTGAATCGGGCGTAAAAGTTGATGGCGACATTATTTTAGAGCGCGAAGTTGATTTAGACATTGCAGACGCCGAAACACGCAGCAAAGTAATCGAAAAATTTTAGAACCAAAACACTAAGTTAAACGACTTAATAAATACAGTCCCTCCCTTTATGTCTTTTCTGTAGACGGCCCCATCATGGATTTGATCGGGGCTTTTTTTTGCTAGTATTGTTATCATGCATACAAAACTCAGTGTCATCCTCGCGAAGGCGTAATACTGATCGCTTTAGCAAAAACATCGTCATTCCCGAGACATCGGGAATCTCCTTGGAACTAATCGATGTTAACTAAGCAATTTTTTTATATTGTTTTTCGTAAACATCAACCAGATCCCCGCCTTCGCGAGGATGACGAGGTGTTTCGCGAGGATGACGAGGTGTTTCGCGAGGAT
>CAYURD010000094.1:11308-16568 GCA_964446865.1 uncultured Glaciecola sp. | reverse complement strand
ACTTAGCTAAAATCGCGCAGTTCCAAAGAGGTTCCCGCCTTCGCGGGAATGACGGGGATTTAGAATAAGAAAGCGTAAACACTTCAATAATTTGATTCAATCATCTTGATATCGTTATATAAACTATTAATGAATGCCACTTTGCAATTCACTTGTTGCGCTTTAGTCAATAAATACCCCAACACATTATCAATTTCTGTCTGTCGTTTATGCGCAACGTCCTGATGCATCGAAGAGTGATTATCCGCTGTATCGGCGATAACCTTATCAATCTTTTTATTCAGTTCTTCATGTTGCAATCCTAAGTCGAGAGCATCAAATAGGGCGAATAGCTCTGTTTTAATGGTACTTAAGGCTACTGAATGTTTAGTTAACTCGCCATTTTTGATGCCTAATTTAGCCGTGAGAGGGTTAATAACTGCATTGACGGCTAGTTTGGTAAAAAGCGCTTTATTTATGTCATGATGCCAGCAGTAATTTGGGTGGTACGAAAAAAACTCATGAGGCCATTTGTTTTTTTCTACATCATCTTGGTCGTGGCGTTTTTGATTAATTGTCCCATGGCCAACATCTAATACGCCTATGGCATTGACTAGGTAACTATCTGCATTTTCAGCGCATACAGCGTCTGTTGTCGCGCCTACATATATTTGATGCTGCGCAAACGCATCTTGCAACAATTCAAGCCCACCCATTCCGTTTTGAATTAAAACAAGTTTGGTTTTCACTGATAGCCACGGTTTTATGTGTTCAATCACAGAAGGCAATTGATAAGCTTTCACGGTGATAACAATAACGTCAAATTCTGTGGCCGGCGCTATGCTGATGTTTTGGCATTCACTGACAATAGCGACGCGCTCATTATTTATCATCAATGACTTTGTGCTTGGCAAAGTATCGTTTTCAAAATAACTTGGTTTAAGTAATAGGCTTGGCTTTAGTTCGCGCCAGTAATAGGCGAATAGGCTGGCAATAGCGCCTTGACCAACAATAGCGGTGCGTATATTCATGATTGTATATCTTGGTCTTGTAATGCGCCGTTAGCCCCAAAAGCGTCTTTTGTACTTTGTTCATCTATTATGTCTTCGTATCGGCGAGATGAGCTTGGCCAATTTAATGATTCAGGTTGTTTTATCATAGACAGCACATCGGAAGTAAAGATGCTATCCGTTTCTGGCAAACAGCTCAACGATATTGTTTGGCCCATATATTCAAAGGATAGTTTATGGCTATGTAAATACAACCGCTCGGCCTTAGCGCCTTTATAACGTATGTCACCTAGAATGGGACTGCCCAGTGATTTAAGTGCGACTCTAATTTGATGAGTTTTCCCGCTAAGCGGTTTTATATAAAAAATTCGCCCAGTACCATCAATATAATCATTAAAAAAATACGTAATAGCTGGGCTAGTAGCTTGCATGGTGGATGCTGTATCAGTTTTATTGCTTTTTGGGAGTAGCTTGTAACTGCCACTGCGGCTTTTAGCCATCATACCAATGACTTTCCCTTGCTTCTTACTTGGCTTTTTATCGCTAATTGCTAGGTAATATTTGACGATCTGATGTGATTCAAATTTAGCGTTTACTGCGCGCGCGGCGTCTTTATGTTTTGCTAACAATAAGCAACCGCTTGTTGGGGTGTCTAGGCGATGCACTAGATATAGCTGATCAAGCTTAGTTTGGCTTTGTATCAGCTGGCAAATACCGTCACGGCTATTATGGGCACTTTGATGCATCCCAAGACCCACCGGTTTGTTGACAGCAAGAAAATCTTCGTTTTCAAAAATGATGGGAATGTGCATTGACGTTGCTTATGCGTAGAGTGTTGGTAAATGATCGTACGAATAAAAAGAATAAGATCATTAGTATAAATAAACCGAAATCTATTTAATCATGGCAATTGCTTTGGCATATTGTAATTCTTCAACCAGCTCTCTGAGCTCATTCTTTGCATTGCTGTCTAAGGATAAGCTACTAATATATTTGTGCAGCATATCATCATCAATAAACTCGTTTCGTTTTAGCCTTTCGATAAATTCATCTTTATAATCATTTTGATTGTCGGTCTCGTCATCATCAAAAGTCTTTTGCAATGTTGTGTCTAAATCGATGTTTTCTATTAGCTCACAGGTTTCTTTCATTAAACGCTCAAAATCATCTAGTTGAGCAGGTTCAATTACATTATCTCTAATCTGTTGATCAAGTTTTTTACTGCTTTCAAAAAGCGCTGTTAATCCCAAATTTCCAGACAAGCCTTTTGTGGTGTGCACTTTCAATTTGGCATCCTGCATATTGCCTTGGTCAATGAACTGTCTTACGTCGCTTGGGACTTGTCCAAATTCAGTGACAAATTTAGTTAACATTCTTGAAAGGAGATCTGCATTACCGCTTAATTGAGTGAGCGCAAATTTAAGATCTATCAACGATTTTGTTTCTGCCATCGAAAAATTTCCCTGTTTGTCTAATCGACGTGTGGATATGAATCATAAAGGCTAAATAAGTCTTTTACAAATAGGTTTTTTTTATCCATCATAAACGCTGGTGGGTATGCTAAGCTTATGATGTTATTAGCGACATAATGCAAACTAAAATTAGAGCATACATACAGACGTCGTCTTTTACGTCGGTGAATATAATTCGCCGCCATATTACAATTACAAAAGAGATAATACTTTGACCGAAGCGCAACATTCTTTTCAAACAAATCTAAATGCGATATCGAGTGGAGATTTTGCCGAAGCGCTAAAAGGCATTAAGCACGGCGTTGAACGCGAAGCGCTACGAGTTAATGCAGATGGCGGCATTGCAACAGACAAACATCCAGACGCACTTGGTTCGGCGCTAACGCATGAATATATTACAACCGATTTTTCAGAATCATTACTTGAATTTATCACGCCACCAGAGACCTCATATAAAAAGAGTATTGCGCAATTATCCGATATCCATAAATTCACTTATGATGCGATTGGTGAGCAATACTTGTGGCCCATTAGTATGCCTTGCTTTATTAACGCAGAGACGAATATACCTATTGCTCAGTATGGCAGGTCGAACATTGCTAAAATGAAAGAAGTGTACCGACAAGGTCTTCATAATCGCTACGGCAGCATGATGCAGGTAATCGCGGGCGTGCATTTTAACTTTTCACTATCTGACGAATTCTGGCAACAGTGGTGCAAGCATAATGGCCAACAATGGAATAAAACAACACAGTCTGCTCATTATTTCTCTCTTGTCAGAAACTTCAGGCGCTATGCGTGGGTCATTCCTTATTTATTTGGCGCTTCTCCGGCACTGTGTAGTTCGTTTATATCGCATCGTGATGTTCCGCATAAGTTTTCAAAAGTAGGACGGGGTACTTACTATTTACCGTACGCAACATCTTTGAGAATGAGTGACTTAGGCTATACAAGCAGCGCGCAAGCAAACTTACAAATTTGCTATAATGATTTATCTTCGTACGTCGCTAGCGTGCGCAGTGCGATAAGTCAAAAAGCGCCTAGTTATTCCCATATCCCTAGTAATCAAGATGATGGCTGGGAGCAACTAAACGACAATGTATTGCAAATCGAAAATGAACTTTATTCGCCAATTAGACCAAAACAAATTGCGAAGTCATTAGAGATGCCGACTAACGCCCTAGAAGATAGAGGCGTGAGTTATTTAGAAGTGCGTTCACTCGACGTTAACCCATATTCGGCAATTGGCGTAGACGCCAGTCAGTTCCATTTTTTAGATGTGTTTTTGTTGTATTGCTTACTTGAGCCATCACCCGCACTCGATAGGCCAAGTTTTGAAACTTGCCAAGACAATGTTAATAAAACGGTTCTTGAAGGCAGAGACCCTAAGTTAACGCTTAATAATAACGGTGAACAGGTTTTATTAAGTGAGTGGGGCACGGCACTTTGTGAAAAGCTTATGCTGGTGGCCGCAACATTGGATGCAGCAAATGATGTCTCGTTATATTCCAAAGCGGTTCAAGAACAAGCTGCCAAGTTTGCCAATAGTGAGCTAACTCCTTCGGGTAAATGGCTACGTACCTTGCTAGACAATCAAATTGATAACAGTGCCTTAGGCTTAGAGCTTGCCAAGGTGTATAAGCAAAATGCTGCTAATTTGACCTATTCTGAAATTAGCTTTGATGACTTTGTGAACCAAGCGGCAAGTTCAATAAAGGGACAGCGCGAGATAGAAGCTAATGATGATGTTGATTTCTCAACATTTGTGAACGAATATTTTGATAAAAGAGTGTCTGTTTAGGGCGTCTTTATGGCGATAAACGACGGTTCGATTTTTTAGAATATCCATAAAAAGACAAAAAAAAGCCTGACGCAAAGGCGTCAGGCAATACACACTTAGGGAAACACATTTTAAAACACACATGAGTAAGAGGCCTTGTTTCAGGAATAGTTCCCAATGTTTTTAAAAAAAATTAAATTTTTTTGCCTAATGCTTTGTATGACCCTATTTTTAGGTGCTTGCAGTACAACGCCACCTTCAAATCGTGAGAATATTTGCCGAATATTTGAAGAAAAAGATGATTGGTATGATGCTGCTGCTGACATGCGCGAAAAATGGGGGGTACCTATTCATGTGCCTATGGCGATGATGTATCAAGAGTCTTCGTTTAAACATGATGCAAAACCTCCTCGTGATTATATTCTATTTGGCTTAATACCTTGGGGGCGAGTAAGCTCTGCTTATGGTTATGCGCAAGCTAAAACCATGACATGGAGTGATTACGTGCGAGAGACAGGCAATTCGTTTGCTGATAGAGACGATTTTCAAGACGCAATAGATTTTATGGGATGGTTTATTTCAAAAACGCACTCCATTAATCGTATATCCAAATGGGATGCAAGAACGCAATACCTTAATTATCACGAGGGTTGGGGCGGGTATAAACGAAAGACCTATAAAAAGAAAGATTGGTTGGTAAAGGTCGCACAAAAAGTAGACGCTCGCTCAAAACGCTATGCGACTCAACTTAAAACATGTGAAGAAGACCTCAATAAAGGCTGGTTTAGACGCCTATTTTCATAAAATATCATTTTGTATAGCGCAAAAGCGATGCCAATATATCCACTTTTGTAAGAACACACAGACAAATATTGATCTAGATTAATGTTTGCATCCATCCACGCATTTATGACTCTCAAACATTGATCAAGATCAGCATAATTTTAGTCAGAAGGTCTACTATTTACTCATCAGCTAAACAAAGTTTTTAATTAACTATTTATTAAGTAACTATTTAT
>CAYURD010000094.1:0-11208 GCA_964446865.1 uncultured Glaciecola sp. | reverse complement strand
AAGTAACTATTTATTGTGTAACTATTTATTGTGTAACTATGAGGTGAATATTATGTTGGACTTACTACTTTCTGATCCGGTCGCATGGGGTTCTTTACTAGGCATAGGTGTGGTTGTGGCAATTTGCGCATACTACGTTTACTTGTTTATCCATAACGTAAACGTTGACGCATAAACTGCTCGTTACCTAAATATCCTTGAGGTTCGCAAAGTCAGTGGCTATTAATACTAGTAGTCCTGCTTTGCCGCCGTAGGCACGTGGTGCTTGAACAAAACCAGCAATATCTGGATGCTGGATAAGCCAGTTAGGTACTTTTTGTTTTAGGATGCCGCCGCCGTGTCCATGTATGATGTTGATGCAGGGATAATGTCGTTTTTTAGCTTCAAAAATCACACTTATGATCTCTGCTTTTGCTTGTTGAGCAGTAAGGCCATGTAAATCTAGTTCGATGTCGGGCGGAATACGTGCCATGCTAAGCTTTTTTAAAAGGTCTTTATAAATCAAGCTTTGTTCAGTGCTTGCCTTGTCGATGATATCTTTTGATAGATATTTTACGGCCTTATTATCTGGCCAATGCGCTTCATAATCATCTGATAATTCGACGCTTGCCGATTGTTGATGGCGCTCTCGGGCTTCTTTGTTTATTCTTTTTTTCTCTTTTTCTAGTTTCGCCAATTTGGCATCAAGCCCTCGTTTGCCTGAATCAGTAGTAGCCGATGTTACATAAGTATCATGTTTAACGGGCTTAGCGTCTTTAAATAGCGCTGAAAAATCGATATTGTCGTCATTTTTTTTCGCCATCTGCTTAATTTCACTCAAATTTAAAAGAATATTGGGCAATTTTTCGATATTATACGCGCTATACGATTAAGTAAGTAGTCACCCGAGCAATTATTAGTGATGCAATCCCCCGAAGATCCAAATAAAAAATCATTGAATCAAACAAGTAAGCTTTCTTCTGAACAAGCAGATGCAGAAAGCGACATACTTGTCTCTAGGTTTAGTAATCAAGCGCACACTCTTGAAGACTTAATGGCGGGTTTGCATACGATCATTGATTATATTCGTTTTGCTATTTCAGAACTTAATCAACACGATGTATATTATGGGCATGGCACTGAAAATGCGTGGCAAGAAGCTCATCTATTGGTATTTACTGCGCTTGCACTACCTTTAGAACTTAGCCCAAAAGAGCAAAAACTATTTTATGGCTGTCAACTCACTCAAGCGGAAAAAGCCTTAGTAATGACATGGCTACGGGCACGATGTGAAAAGGCTATACCATTGCCTTATTTATGCAATCAAGCTTGGTTTGCAGGCATGCCATTTTATATTGACGAACGAGCACTTATTCCTCGCTCTCCGTTTGCAGAATTAATTAATGACGAGTTTTCAGACTATTTAGATAAAGGTTTTTCGCCGAATGCTGTGTTAGATATGTGCACCGGCAGTGGATGTATTGCTATTGCTTTAGCAATGGCTTTTCCTGATGCGCAAGTTGATGCAATAGATATTGATGCTGACGCGCTTACCGTCGCTTCAATTAATATCGAGCAATATCAACTTGAAGATAGGGTTTTTCCTATCCAATCTGATTTATTCACACATGTTGGTGACCAGCAGTATGACTTATTAATTGTAAATCCACCCTATGTAGATGCACAAGATATGGATGATTTACCCAGAGAATATGCACACGAACCCGAACTTGCCCTAGCGTCAGGAGACGATGGCCTTGATTTGACTCGTTTAATATTGCAACAAGCTGCGGCGCATATGACTGAGCATGCATGGTTATTTGTTGAAGTGGGCAACAGTGAAGTGAATTTTGAAGAGCGATTTGGAGATCTTGAAGTACATTGGTGCAATTTGAACAATGGCGGCAGTGGGATTTTTGCAATTAATAAAACAAGCTTGCTCGCGCAAAAAGACAAAATAAGTGCTCTAAGATAGCTGTGCGCAAAAAAATACAGAGTAATACAACACATTTGAATAAAATTTAGTAACAAGGAACTATAAGATGTCTGGAAATACCTTTGGCAAACTATTTAGCGTGACGACGTTTGGAGAAAGTCATGGCTTAGCCATTGGTGGCGTAGTAGATGGTTGTCCTCCTGGGCTTGAACTATGTGAAGAAGACTTGCAAGGTGACCTAGACCGGCGCAAACCTGGTAGCTCTAAATTTACCACCGCTCGACGTGAAGCTGACGAAGTAAAAATACTATCTGGCGTGTTTGAAGGGCGCACTATGGGTACCAGCATCGGCTTGTTAATTAATAACACTGATCAGCGCAGCCAAGACTATTCTAAGATTAAAGACAGCTTTAGACCCGGGCACGCTGACTATACTTACCAACAGAAGTTTGGCGAGCGTGACTATAGAGGCGGCGGTCGTTCGTCTGCGCGCGAAACTGCAGTGAGAGTGGCGGCTGGCGGCATTGCCAAAAAGTACCTCAAGCAAATGTATGGTATTGAAGTGCGAGGATATATTTCGCAAATAGGGCCAGTAGCAATCGATAAAGTCGACCATACTGTGACCAACACTAACCCTTTCTTTTGCCCTGATATTGACAAACTTGACGAGCTAGAACAATACATGCGAGACCTGAAAAAGGAAGGTAACTCGGTGGGAGCCAAAGTGTCTGTGTCGGCAATCAATGTGCCCGTAGGCCTAGGCGAACCTGTATTTGACCGTTTAGATGCAGAGATTGCGCATGCGATGATGGGCATCAACGCAGTTAAAGGCGTAGAGCTTGGTGATGGCTTTGATGTTGTGTCACAAAAAGGCACTGACCATCGCGATGAGATATCACCCGAGGGATTTTACACCAACCATGCCGGCGGTGTGTTAGGCGGCATAAGTACTGGGCAAGAAATTCTGGTTCATATGGCATTAAAACCAACATCAAGTATCAGCATTTCGGGGCGCACCGTGGATATTAATGGCGACGCCGCTGAAATCATCACAAAAGGCCGCCATGATCCCTGCGTCGGAATTAGAGCCGTGCCTATTGCTGAAGCGATGCTGGCTATTGTATTGATGGACCACTTACTGCGTCACCGTGGGCAAAATGCTGAAGTAAACTCTATCACGCCCGTTATTCCTGCAAGCAGACCCTAATTATGAATAGTTAAAGTGAGTGTAATAACCTCATTTTTGTTTGGAGCAAAGCGACATGCAGCGCTCCAAAGCAAGAGCAATCTCTTCTTTTTAAGCCTCACTTACTTTTTTTATTTTGGCCAATTAGGTGTCTTTGTGCCTTTTGCTGGCTTATTTTTAGACAGCCGAAACTTTAGCTCTAGTCAAATAGGCACGTTACTTGCCCTTGTTGCTATATCGAGGATCATCGGGCCTAACTTATGGGCTGCAAGCGTCGATAAAAGTGGCAAAATTGGGGAAGTGCTGCGCTTAGGCTGCTTGCTTGCTTTTATTACGTTCAGCGCAATCTTTTTTGTTTACGATTATTGGCTACTTTGCCTGACTTTTTGCTTAATGATGATGTTTTGGACAGCAGTATTACCACAGCTAGAGGTAATAACCGTGAAAGCGACTGAAAACAGCCAAGGTGGCTATGGTCGCTTGCGGGTATGGGGAAGCATTGGTTTTATTGTCTTTAGCGTGCTAGCTGGCTTTTTGATAGATTGGTTTGGCGCAGAGGCGATTATTTATTTAAGCGCATTAGTTCTATTATTACTTTATGTCAGCAGTATGTTAATTGTCGCCCCGCAGCATAAGCCAGAGGCTCATAGCGAAGTAAAAACCGATTATAAATTAGTATTTAGTCTTTTGTTTATTGTGTTTATGTTGGCAAATACTTTATTGCAAATCAGTTTTGGCACTTACTACAACTTCTTTGCGCTTTATATGCAAGATAAAGGGTATTCGGGCTCGCTCACGGGGGTTTTTATTGCCATTGGCGTGACTGCCGAAATCTTCATTTTTGTATATGCGGCTAGCTTGCTTAAGCACTATAAAGTGCTTGTGCTTTTAGCCTTTAGTATTTTATTGACTTCAATTCGATGGTTAGCTTTGGCGTTTTTTGCCGATAACATCATCATAATCATGCTAAGCCAAGTCATCCATGCCTTGAGTTTTGGTTTAACGCATGCGGCATCAGTTTACTTTCTGTCACAGTATTTTTCGTCACGCTTTCAAAGCAGGGCGCAAGCGCTTTATGTGTCTATTACCTTTGGTGCGGGCAGCGCACTTGGCAGTGTGATAGCAGGTATTTTGTGGTCTGATGGGACAGGGGCCACACAGAGTTTTGTGTTTTCTGCCGCTTGTGCATTTATTGCTGGTATGATGTTGGTGATCTTACATTTACAGATAGAAATGAGAAAAAAGAAAAAGAGGTAATATGAAAATATTAAAAACGTTATCGCCAATAGTCATATTGTGCATTGCTTTTTTCGCCTTGAATCTACCTAACGCAAAAGCGCAAGATGCGAGTGATATATGGGTAGGAAAACTTCAACTCGATCAAAAGCAAGCCATCAGCGATTTAGTTAGGATCACAGACACGTCTGAATATACTAATCAGCCTTATTTTTTTGATAATTCACGTTTATTTTTTACCCAAGCTTTTGATGAAAAAAGCGAAGATGGTTCTGAAACAGTTTCACAAATGGACATCATGCGATTTAACTTGCTTACCGGTGAGCTAAGCAATGTTACGCAGTCGCCGATGAGTGAATATTCGGCAACACCTTTGCCTAATAAACCTGGTTTTTCGGTGATTAGAGTGAATATGGATGGACTGCAAGAACTCTGGGAATTTAACAATCTTGGAGCACCTCAAAAAAACTTGCTACCACAGGCTGAGCCCGTTGGTTATCAAGTCTGGTTAAATAATAGCGAACTTTTACTATTTATTTTAGGTGAACCCCACACGCTACAGCGTTTTAATACAAGTACGCCTCAAGAAGTCGGGGTGATTGAAAACAACAATATTGGCGCGAGTTTATATCGTTTTAAAGACAGTGATTGGTACTTGTATACGCGCAGCGAAAGCGGCGACTTTTTGTATGCGTACAACGCAAAAACTAGGCGTTCTCAGGAATTATTGAAAATGCCTAAAAATACCCCTTACTTTTCGTTAAGCCCAAACGGTGATTTGTTTACCAGTGATGGTGAAACATTTTGGCACTTGGCATTGACCGAAAGTGATGAAGGTATCAAACCCTTGCAGAGTTTTAAAGCCTTGCCGATTAAGCATAAGCACTGCGGGGCAGGCGTTTCAAGAACGGCAGTATCGCCTGATATGACGATGATTGCTTTAGTGTGTCCGCGCGGTGATGAGTAAATAAAACGCTTAGGATTTTTTTGATAACGTTGTTTGAAATAGAAAACGCCGAGTAGTATCGGCGTTTTTGGTTTTTAATTTGCAAACTGTGTTAAAAACTCAGAATGCTATCTATAACAAATAGCTTTATGCAGCAAAGTTATCTGACGCAAACTGCCAGTTAGCTAGTGCCCAAAAACCTCCTAGGTAATCAGGACGTACATTGCGGTAGTCAATGTAATAAGCGTGTTCCCACAAATCCACTGTTAGTAATGGTGTAACACCATCGTCAGTAATAGGCGTGCCAGCGTTGCTAGTATTAACGATGTCTAAACCACCATCGGCAGTTTTTACTAACCACGTCCAGCTTGAGCCAAAATTATTAACGGCTTTGTCGTTAAACGCCGCTTTAAATTCTGCAAACGAACCCCATTTTGCGTTGATTGCATCGGCAAGTGCGCCGCTAGCTTCACCACCACCATTTGGGCTTAGGCTGTTCCAATAAAATGTGTGGTTCCAGATTTGTGCTGCGTTGTTAAAAACACCGCCATCACTGCTTTTCACAATTTCTTCTAATGATTTGTCGGCTAAGTCAGTGCCTTCAATTAGACCGTTTAGCTTAGTAACGTAAGTTGCATGGTGCTTACCATGGTGAAAGTCTAGTGTTTCTGCCGAGATATGTGGTTCTAACGCTGTTTTCTCATATGGTAGTGCGGGTAATTCAAAAGCCATGTGTATTTTCTCCGTGATTGAAACTAATGTGTCGTGTCTATAGTGGGGATGCTTTGTTAAATTTAAAGGCTTAAGTCTTTTGGACCGAAACATGCAATTTGTAAGCGTCAACATAAACGTGACTAAATAATGATAGTAAAAAATAACTTGTTATCTAATTCTTTTTTAATGGCAATGCAGATCATTTTTCTTTTAGATTTCGTAAACAGGTGGGTATTTAACGCAATATATGAGTAATCTAGTGCGTAATAGTCTTGAAATATGTAAAATCACCCACAATGTGTAATCAGATTAAATTAAAAGCGGTAAATTATGGAAACTATAGATAAAATCAAAGAACAGATAAGCGAAAACCCAATTTTGTTATATATGAAAGGCTCACCTAAATTGCCATCATGCGGATTTTCTTCTCAGGCATCACAGGCACTTATGGCATGTAATGAGCAATTTGCCTATGTTGATATATTACAAAACCCCGATATTCGCAGTGAACTACCAAAGTTTGCTGATTGGCCAACGTTTCCTCAGCTGTGGGTTGACGGTGAGCTAGTAGGTGGATGTGACATTATTCTTGAGATGTTCCAGCAAGGTGAGCTTCAAGAGTTAATTAAAGAATCTGCGGCTAAGCAGAAAGGCTAAGTAAAACACTAGCCAAAATTTCTTTTAGAAAGACATAAAAAAAGCGATGTAACCATCGCTTTTTTTATATTTGAATCGTGTTAAAGCCTCAGCCTACGTCTTTAAACAAGCTATCGTCTACAATGGTGCTATCAATGATAGATTGAGCCATATCGATACAACTACCGCATTGCGCGCCCACTTGTAAAGATGCTTTAAGATCACGCATATTACCCACGCCTTGCTCGCGAACGGCTTTTTCTATTTGTGTATCGGTAATGCCGTGGCATAAACATACAAACATTGTGTGAACATCTCTTTTGCTAATCGTGTTGCAAATGATAATAGTTGTTATTTGCAATAAGTGCAAGGATTTTTGCGACTAAAGTTTGTTTTTTATTTTAGGGTTTCTCAAGAACTTGCGTGTTTAATCGCAAAGCACCGGTTTTAAGCACTGGTTTTAATCACTATTTAGAGGCCAACCGCCCAGTGCTTTGTATCGATTTATCATAAAGCAAAAGAGCTCAGCGGTTTTTTGGGTATCATATAATGCGCTATGCGCTTCTGATTGATTAAAGTCTATCCCTGCTGCTTGGCAGGCTTTGACCAATACCGTTTGGCCTAAGGTCATCGCTGCAAGTGTTGTGGTGTCAAACGAAACAAAAGGGTGAAACGGGGTTCTTTTTATATTAGTACGTTCAATTGCTGCATTAACAAAAGCCTGATCGAAGGTCGCATTGTGGGCAACAATAACGCTGCGCTGACACTGCGCTGCTTTTTGCTCTTTACGAATGTGCTTACACAAATCTTTCATTACTTCACTTTCTGGTTTGGCACCCCTAAGTGCACAAAAAGGGTCAATACCATTAAATTCAATCGCTGCTTTTTCAATGTTGGCATTTTCAAAAGGCTCAATATGTTCGTGAAAACAACTGTCTATTTGTAGCAGTCCGTCGTCGTCTTGTTTTAAGGTAATAGCTGAAAGTTCAAGAAGTGCATCAGTTTTCGCATTAAAGCCTGCAGTTTCGACATCGATGATGACTGGGAAGTAACCGCGAAAGCGCTCGTGTAACAAAGTCATTTATTAGGTTCTTAATTGGTTTTTTTGCATCTGCCTAGTATGCAGTACTTGGCCTTTTAAGGCTAGGTTTTGTGATAGCTTTATTAGATTAAACATATCTACGAAAACGCCGATAATAAGGTATCTTAGCGAGGTATAAAGCAGTAATGATCAATCCAAAACTGTCACAATAACTCCTTACATTTTAATGATAATAAGATTTCTGAGATGAATAACAAGCCAAGTCAACATTTACTGATTCTGAAAGATTGCATGCGTACCACGCTAATAAATCCTGTCAAAGCGATTGCTATCATGGTTAGAAAAACCAGTGTGTATGGCGCGTTATTATTATTGTTATGCGTCTCATTTATCAGCAATGCAAATATTCGAACATATGCTGTGGATGTAGAGTCGTCATCGTGGGCAATTACCAAACAGACGCGATTAAGCTGTGAGCTTTCACATCCTATCCCTGGCTATGGCGATGCACTATTTACAACCGAAGCCTCAAAACAACTCAATTTAGAATTTACCCTAGATATGATGCGTTTACCCAATCGCTATGACGCAGCAGAAGTGTATTCTGTGCCGCCAAAGTGGATGAGAGGAGTTCAGCAACGGAAGATTGGTAATATGCAACTGCGCAAGCAGTATGATGGAGATTTACCTGAAAATACAGCATGGACAATGCTAACAGAGCTCGAGAAAGGGTTTTGGCCAACTATTTATTACCGTGATTGGTTAAATGATCGCGATGCCGTGGCGGTCTCATTAAATGCGAGTAATTTTAAAAATGAATATGAGAATTTCAGCCGGTGTATTGCAAACTTGCTGCCATATAACTTTGACGATATCGCGTATACAGTCCTTTCATATAAACGCAATAGCGCAGAGCTGAGTGATTATTCGCAAAATAGACTTAACATGATTGCAGAATATCTAAAAGAAGATCTAGAGTTAGACTTAGTATTGGTCGATGGCTATTCTGATAATTATGGTGGCCCTTGGCTAAATGAGCAGTTATCTATCAAACGTGCTTCAGCTATCCGCGATTTATTTGCCAGCATGGGTGTTGACACTGACAGAATAGAAATTACAGGTCATGGTGAGAAGCGCCATGTTTCGCCAAATGATAATACGCTTGACCGTGATAAAAACAGGCGCGTTGTGGTCAGAATGAGTAAATCGACTTAATTTCAAGCGACTACATTAACGCCTACATAATTATAACCAAGTGTGGGCTTACCTTCCTTTGCTATTAATGCTATTGCGTACATCTTATTGGTCAGGCCAATATTGCTTTTTATAAGTAAAATCTCGATATATTGGTAAATATGAGTAAATTATTTCTAATACTTGCTTAATTTGGTCATGCCACTTGACATTGTTGGCTCGAATGTTAATTTTATATTAAGAAGAAAGTTTGAGAACTTTATCGTCTTTTCGCCTAGAACGAACCTAGTCGATTTCTCATAAACCTCAGATTCAAAGCGCACACTTAAGAGATAACATATGAAACAACGTCGAAAGTTTTGGCAAGTCGTCGAAAAAATCCAAAGTTTAATCAACGAAGGCGTTTATCCTCCTGAGTCATTACTACCAGATGAACGTGAACTCGCGCAGAGCTTTGAAGTCAGCTTACTCACCATCAGAGATGCAATTATTGCGCTTGAGGTCATGGAAGTCGTTGAGTCTAAAACTAGTAAAAAGGTGCTTGTTTTAAGGCCATCGCCAAAATCTAGTGGCGACAATAATGATAATATTAGCGCTTTAGAATTGGTGCAAGCGCGCGCATTAATTGAAGGGGAGGCGGCTGCCTTGGCGGCAAAGTCAATTACCGACGCTGAACTCGCCGATTTAAAAGAAGCCCTAAACCAAATTAAAAATAATGAGAATATTGCACAAGCAGATATGAATTTTCATATGATTATTTCTAAAGCGACCAAAAACTCTGCCATTCACTATGCCGTAAAGCGTTTTTGGACCTTGCGCAATGATCATGAAGAGATTGAAAAAGTGTGCGATACCGTGTGCGGAAAATTCAGTTACGATATTCATGACGAGCACAAAAAAATCTATCTCGCGATTGCCAATGGTGACTCTCGTGAAGCAAGGCGCACAATGCATGAGCACTTTAACCGCTTAATTAATCCTTTATTTGAGCTTGTTGAAGAAGCACGCTTAGTGCAACTAAGAAAAGAAGCTGAACAAAACCGTGCAAGTTATTCATTAACGCATTTATACAGCAACGCTTAGTTATCGCAAAGCTTAGTTGTAGCAATGCTTAGTCGTTCAACATATATGGCATTACTTGATCCGTAAATATGCCATCTGCACCTGCATTTTTGATGGCAAAAAACATATTTTTAGGCGTATCAGGAAGGTCTGCCGCATCTTCTCGATGGGTATAAGGATGAACTTGCAAACCGGCTTCTTTAGCCCGCGCTAAAAATCCGCTTACTTGATTGTCATTATAATCATAAATCTGTCGTAACCATGGCCCAATGCCATCTGCATATTTCGATATTGCTTCTAGACCTTGTTTGGTTTTCATGGCGTTGTAGTCTGCGCTATATCCATTCCAAGTATTTTCACCAATAAGCTGAATAAGCCGCACTTGTATGCCAAACTCGTTTTTTAAACGCTGTAGACTAGTTGGGTCAAAGCTCTGAACAAAAATGTTTGCTGAACGCTTGTTTAAGCCGAGTTCGTTTAATTCTTTAGCAAGCAGCTCGGCAAGGTCTTTGCCTTCTTGTAAGTGCCACTTAGGCGACTTCATTTCAGGATACCAGCCCACTGTTTTACCAGTTTGTTTTGTAAATTGTCGATTCAGCTCTCTTATCAGTTCAACTTGTTCCCTAAATGTGGTGATACTAAAGTGTGCCTTCCCTCGATATCGTTGACTAAACACGGGTCTTTTTTTAGCGGTTTGTCTTTCGTGCAAAGACAAGCGGCGAAGTTCGGCTAAGGTAAAATCAACGGCATAATATCGATTGTCTTTCCGCTTACGATTTGGGAAAACCGTCTCAACATTGGTCACTCTTTCTAAGTAAATGTCATGCAGTACGATAAGCTCATCATCTTTAGTGACAACAAGATCTTGCTCTATATAATCAGCTCCCTGCATATAGGCCAACACTGCTGCCTCTTTGCTATGCTCAGGTAAATAACCTGACGCACCGCGGTGAGCGATAATGATGAAATTAGGTGTTTGTTGTGTATTGGTCTGGTTATCGGTAGAGCTTATTTGCGCGTTAAAAGGTTTGGTTACAAAAGAAGCTGTTTTTATACAAGATGATAAACAACTTAGACAGAGTCCTGTAAAAACAATCTGTTTAATAGTTTTAAAAGTTAACACTTAATTTTCACGCCATATCGGTGTTTGAGCTTTTATTTTAGACATATCCAAAGGCAAAACTATACATTTACTATGGTCTCAAAGCCACCAAAAATCATGCGCTTACCGTCAAATGGCATTGATTCAGGCGTATAGTCTTTCATTCTTGGGTCTT
>CAYURD010000093.1:0-16789 GCA_964446865.1 uncultured Glaciecola sp. | reverse complement strand
AAGAGATAGTGCCTGACATACCGGGTAAAATGACTAAAGAATCTGGCGGCGTAAAACCAAATTTAACGTCGAAAGTTTGCGATTTTTCGTCGGCTATAGCTGAAGCTGATACAAATTCAGCAGGAATTCTTACGTCTGGCGCGGCATCTAAAGTGATGACTGTTTCTATAGGTTCTATTTGCTTAGAGCGCGATACTAAACTAGCCGGAATTTTAACCAATGCTTCAGCAGCACCTTCAGTTTGAATCGTCACGATAGGCGCACTTGGGCTAACGGTTTCTAACTCGGTGGCTTGTTTGGCGGCAATGACGCCATCAAATGGCGATATCAGACTAGTGTCTTCTAGGGCTTTGTTAGCAGTATCAAGCTGGGCGCTTGCAACGTTTAATGCCGTTAAACGCTGATCATAAACACTACGTGATATTGCATTTTCAACTATCAGTCTTTCTGCTCTATCAAACTCAAGCTTAGCTGCATCAAATTGGTTTTGTGCAGTTTCTACGCTATTGATAAAATCACGTTGTACTAGTGTTGCTATTACTTCGCCTTTTTTTATTTCTTGGCCGGCAAGTACGTTAATCGTTTCAATTTGTCCCGACACTTGAAAGGTAAGGTCTTTAGAACTAAGGGCCTCTACCACCGCTGGAAAGTTAAACAGTTTTTCATTGCTTGACGCTTGTATTTCAATAAGCTTTGCAGGACGAACTACTTCAACCGATTCAACCTCAACTTCTTTAGTACAAGCACTCAATAGAAAAGAGCCTGCTACTACCATCATTAAACTCTTATTAGAGACCATTTTTTTTCCTTCTTTCAAATTTTATGAGAGCACTACAGGGTGAGTGCAAACTGAATAACAAATGCGTTAGTTACATCAACAAAAAATGCAGCAACTAACGGTAAAATAATAAACGCGGTCGGTGCAGGACCATGTGCTTTAGTAACCGCCGTCATGTTGGCAATTGCCGTTGGCGTAGCGCCCAATGCAAAACCACCAAAACCGGCACTTAACACGGCCGCTTGATAATTCCTGCCCATTAGCGGAAACAATATAAATAAAATGAACAATACAGCGCCTAAAGTTTGTACCAACAAAATAATTAATAGCGACCCTGCCAAGTCTGCAATAGTCCATAACTGCATACTCATTAATGACATGGTTAAAAACAGACTTAAAGAAAAATCAGAAACAATAGCTAACGATCTTGTTCGTGCCGGCCATTTCAATTTTGGCAATAAATGAGGGACGGTATTTGACAACACGATACCTGTTAACAGGCAACTAACAAACAAAGGTAATTTAAACCCCGCTTGTTCCAATGCATGATTAGCGATGTAACCAATAATGATACAAAGGTGAAGCACTAAGATGACAGACATAAAATTTAGATGATTAAAGTTTTCATCATCCGCTTTTTCATATTCGATCCCAATGGAAGGCGCCTCGTCAGGTGCACCTGATAAATTATTCCGAGCTAATAGAAATTTAGCAATAGGACCACCAACTAAACTCGCTACCACAAGACCTAATGTTGCCGCTGCTACGCCGATTTCAAGTGCGTTACTAATACCACCTTCAGCAATATCGGGTGCCCAAGCAATGGCGGTGCCATGGCCACCAATTAATGATGCAGAGCCAGCTAGTACACCTATAGCATTAGGCAAGTCAAGCATTATGGCACTTCCAATACCAATTGCGTTTTGAATCACAATAAAAGAAAGCGTGAGGACTAGCAAAATCATTAGCGGCCGCCCGCCCACAACTAGGTCAGAAAATCTAGCGTTTAAACCAATGGCCGTGAAGAAATAGACTAGCAGAGTGTCTCTGGTACTTAAATCAAACCCAATTTCAATACCAGTCAGTATAAAGAATAGGGTGATGAGTAAAGCGGCAATTAGACCGCCCGTAACAGGTTCAGGAATATTGAAATCTCGCAAGAAAGCGACTTTTTTTGTTAATAGAACACCTACAAAAAAGACTAAAATGCCAATTGTGTAAGTTAAAAAACTGTCAACCTCAAAATTTTCCATTACAACGTCCATTTCATCAAAAAAGTAATGTGTAGCTACCTAAAGATTAGATTTGCGCGTTTCTAATACGAGACAAAGCTTCAACGAGAAAAGCAGTATTTAAACCAACAATTATGAGACCATTAACTGCGCACAGGCTGCCTAATAATCGCCAATCGGTACTCAAGGTTATGTCACCATATCCCAAGGTAGTAAAACTTACAATTGCAAAATATAACGCATCGTCAAGCGTTGGTAACATCTCAAATTGCAAAAAAAGCAATGCCCATGCCCAACAACAAACGGTTAAACCTATCACCAACCAGACGATAAGCGCGCTTAACACTTGGATGAACTTGATAGTCACTTGACCAGAGCCAATCCAGCTTCCCAACTTACCCAACACTTTAATGCTACTTGCGATAAATGCGACTTGGATTAGCAAAGTTACCAGGATCATTAGTGTGCCAAGGCTTAATTGGAGCAGCATGCCATTACCATATACGTTTATTGTCAAAGTCAGTGATTCAGATAATCCTCTGAACTAAGACTATCTTGCTAGAGATTAAATACATAGCATACTTAAAGTTCTCAACTTTTATAGTCTATAATTAGTATATTGTTGACTAAATTAATCTAGGACCATATAGTGAATGAGCGTTCATTCATTGTCAAATGAGTATGCAAAATAAAGAAACTAAACTGCTCGATGCTGCCAGCGTGCTAATGGCTGAAAAAGGTTACTATGGTTTTTCGATGAAAGAACTCGCAAAACATGCGGATGTTGCAGCAGGCACTACATATTTGTACTTCAAGAATAAAGAAGACCTGATTCAAAAACTGCATCAACGCAATGCGTATACGCTAGCAACTTATATGTTTAAAGGTCTAGATGAAAACGCATCAGTACATCAACAGTTTCACCGTATTTGGCGCAACTTTTGGACTTATTGTGTGGATCATCCCGAGGCAATAATTTCAAAAAGTCAGTTTGACTACCTGCCTGCGATTACGAGGCGAACTGAAGAAATATTAGCAAAAGATTTGTTCAGCAAAGTAGGGCTTATGCTAGACACTGGTGTTAAACAAGGTGTTTTTAAAGACTTGCCCATTGATGTATTAGCAACTTTGAGCATCGAGACTTGCGCAAATATGGCAAGAAAACATGTTGTTGATGTAATAAACATTAACGACAAGATGTTAGACGAAGTAATCAAATCATGCTGGAATGCGATTGCTACAAAATCGGAAACTATTGAATGAAGCAAAAAATCTTTTCTATTTTAACCTTACTTTTATTCATAAGTGCATGCGCCGCCCCTATTCGAAATATCGACAGAGAAGAACTAATTGCAAATGTTGGTGAATATTCCCAAAGGTATCAGAACGAGTTACGCGAAATCTCTAAAAAAAGTGAGATACGAATAAAAAATGAGTACGCAAATTCGATAAAAAATAATACACAAGAAGCATTCGATATTTTAGTTTTATCGGGTGGTGGGGCGCTAGGTGCTTTTGGTGCTGGCTTTTTGGAAAGCTGGGGAGAAGTAAAAGAAGAAGGCGCCAAACGTCCAGATTTTGATAGTGTTAGCGGAATAAGTACTGGCGCACTCATTGCGCCATTTGCATTTGTTGGTACTGATGATGCGTATAAAACAATTGTCGATTTATATCGTAACCCAGACCCGCAAATGGTAATTGCTAAATTGCTCGTTTCATTATTGTCTGCCAATAGTGCTGTATACGATGCGAGCAAACTTCATGAGCAGATAGAAGAAAGTATTAGTACTGAACTAGTGTCACAAATTGTAGCGCGTTCTAAGCAAAATAAAGTGCTATTGGTAGGCGCCACAAATCTAGATTATGGATCAATGCGGGTTTGGGATTTAGCAGATATGGCGGCTAAAAATACCGTAGCAAACGCGCAAAAATTGATCACCGAAAGATTAATTGCTTCTTCAGCAATTCCAGGAGCCTTTCCACCCGTAATGATTGACAATAACCTGTATGTTGATGGCGGTGCTTCGATGCAAGTAGTAAGTGGTATCGACGATCGTAGCTGGTTATACGAAGAATACAACGACGCTGGCTTGGGTCAAATTGATAGGGATAAACCTATCCAAATAAGGATATGGATTGTTGTCAATAACAAGTTAGTCATGGACCCCGATGTTAGCCCTCCTACGTGGGATGCCATTGCGACACGTTCATTAGTCTCTCTGATGCGCGGTTCGACTCTGCAAACTATTCAGGACGTAGAAACATTCTCTCAATTAATCAACAAGCGCCCTGACTTTGATGTACAGATGAAGTATGTCGCAATACCTCAAAGCTATGACATCCCAGAAACAGACAACTTATTTGATGAACAAAAAATGCGCGATTTGGTTGAACTAGGTCGCAAGCTTGGGCGCGATCCATCGAGCTGGCGTGAGAGGGCAGTAAGACCTGGCGCCTCAATTCTTGACTTAGAGTAGGCCTAAAAAGGAAAATGAATATGCGTCCATGTTTTTTACTCATTCTTGCCACAATGCTCACTGCTTGCGCAAGTTCACCCAAAGTATTCAGTGATTTTGATACTACCGCTAACTTTTCTCAATACCAGAGCTTTGCATGGGCAAGTGGTCAACCATTTACTGTTCAAAGTGATTATGTTGTAAGCCCGTTTATTACTACTGAAGTTATGCAAGCTATCGAAAATGAGCTTGTGGCTAAGGGCTATATTCTGACATCAGTTACCGATAACGCTGACTTTGTTGTTGCATTTACGATAGGAGCCAGAGACAAAATCAAAGTTTTTGAAACATTCTCTGGCGTTTCAGATATTGAAAGATGGACATGGGGACAACAATTCTATCCAGTTCGGACCCAAGTAAATCAATCTGTACATCAATATGTAGAGGGAACGCTCGCCATTGATATGTTAGATCGTAAAAAAGCATTACCCGTGTGGCACGGTTATGCTAAAACGCGTTTAAATGCAGAGCAAAGAGCAGGTTCAACCAAAGGTGTTGCAAATGCTGTCGCTTCAATCCTTAGCACCTTCCCTAATAAATAAGTTTTTAAATACACTACTTAAAGGAAAAACTATGCCTAAATTTGGCAAACTAGTACCCGCACTATTGCTTTTACTCGCAACTCTGTTTGTTGCAGGCTGCGTCGCTACCAAGCCCGCACAAGTGAAAAAACTTTATGAAAATTCAGTTAGGCAAGACTCATACAATAATATTCTTGTCGTCTCGGTTGGCAAAAAGAAAGATAATCGAGCAAAGATGGAAAAAGAGTTAGTTAAAAGCATATCCGACAATAATGGCACATCAATTAGTGCAGTTAGTAGCATGGCTGCCAATTCTGTTTTGAATAAAGAAACCGTCAAGCAGTTAGTTATCAGTAAAAAGATAGATGGTGTATTGGTAATTAATTTGCTCGAGTCAGCGGTCAAAGTCGAGGTTGATGAAAAGCGCACCGAGATGGTGATAGAACGGCCGCGTCCCGATAAACTGTTAGACGTTTTTGTAAAACGATATAAAGAAGTGGATATTAATCGTGAAATGAACATTAATGCAACAGTTGTGATATCAGCCGATTTTTATTCTGGCGCAACGGGTGACAAAGTTTGGAGCGCGCAAGCAACTGTTTTTGATGGCACCGAAGCGAACTCAATAATCGAAGACGCTGCCAGGGCTGTTGTTAAACAAATGGTAAAAGACAAACTGATCTAACTGTGTATTAATTAACTTACTTATAAGCGCCTGTTATTGTCGTAACTGGCGCTTTTATCTTAGCTGTTATATGAAAGTATATAGGGTATCTAAGAACTAAAAACGCAGCGATATGCCAACCGAAAAGCCTTCATATCTATAATTCACTAAACCAGCAAAATTTCTGCTAAAATCGCTAGCTTCACCCTCAATGTCATAGTAGTTGTATCCTGCTGTTAACAACCATTTTTCGTTTAATTTGTAGGCTAGTTCAACAAATGTGTTTCGAGCATTACCACTAATATCATCAACCTCCATATCCATGACTTCCACTTCTGCTGATAATAGCCAGTTTTCGTTCATCAAATATTTAGTATAAACGCCAACTAATGGAACTGGGATAAGGCCACTTGCTTCGTCTGTAAGATCTGGGAAATCAAGTGACTTTAATGACACATCAAAATCAGTTGCATGAATGCCAGCTGAAACACCAAATAACAAGTTTGAGCTAGAGTAAAAATCATACTGATAATTAAGACGATAAGCAAAGCCTTCAAATTTGGTAGCAAGCCGTAAGTCACTATCAAAAGTCGTTCTACCAAAATCAAGCGGTACTTCAACGGCAGCTTCACCAGAACGTTTTAAATTAAACAGACTTACACTAATAGAAGATTTGTTGTTGGCAAAATAGTACTTAAATTCAACTTGCCCCAACACTTTGTCATCTTCAACACCTAAATCTTCTTCTAAAATGACTTCGGTGCCATCTCCTGGCTGCTCATTGTCTACTCTTACTGTGGTTTTTGCTGAGGGTAAAAAAGCACCAAACGAAACTTCAAACTTAGTTTCATCCAAAGGGAAACCACTGTGCGTTATATTCTCGCTATTAGCAAAAACAAAAGCGCTACTGTTGATTGACAATAAAACAATGCCTAATTTGGCTACCTTCGCCATATGTTATCTCCAATTTGTAATATCTTTTGCTATCGACACTTTTGCATGCTCAATAACAAATGATTAATGTAGACTTATTCTTTTATTGAGCAACTTGCGTTTTAAGAGTTGCCTCGTTAATGGCCCATATGGCAATTGGGTAGGCGAGTACACCAGCTAAGACACTCGAAAATACGCCTTTAAACAAAACGAAATCTTTCACCTCTATGCTGCTCGGCCACCATTGCTTCATCAATAACAAAACCGGAAAACCCACCGCAAACAAGATGAAAATACCCAATCCAGCGCTGCGCTTGAATATAGATACTTTATGAAGTGATAATATCATCGCGGTAGGCTGATGAAGCAGGCGTAAATTGTCGGTTCTAATTTGTTTGATGATAACGCGTGAATTGATATAGCAACTTATAGAAGACAACAACAAAGAAGTTAGTAAAATATCAATATATACAGGGTTTTTATCCCAAACGGATAAACTATCAAATTGGCTAAATGACAAATAACTAATTGCAGCATTAATAATAAAATTTAAGACAATCGCCACCAAGATTTGTTTTACTAAGAGGTAGCGAGTCAACGATATTGTATTTGGCATATGGTTATGGGTGCATTTGGTATCTTTTAACTGAAAAATCGAATCTCTTTCTTTAGGGGTTTAGTTTCCGATGTGCTGATTGACAAATTTTTTGCAACGCTTCACATTCCAGTTTCGTTTTATTTTCTTCTTCTCTTTCTCAAAACTCTTGATGTAACCCCGCTCAAGCAAGCGCTCTCGATTTATTTCATCGGCTTTCTCCTTTGCGATCCCGGCTTTGATTTTCCAGCCTAAACCCGCACCAGAGTTTTTTATCTTTTTAGAGCAGATATCGTATTTTGCCGCAAACGAGGCTGCTATTTTTGTATCAAGATCTACTGCATTCGCAAATGAACTTGTAAACATAGCAATAAGGATAAAATATATTATTTTCATGGTAAGCAACCTTAGCAGGTGTCATATTGGATAAATTAAGTCTTTAGTAGAACGTTTTATATACTGTGTTACGCTAACATATTGTTATAATTTATCACGTAACATGCATACTGAACAGTCATTCATTTTATTATTGTGCATGTACTAAAATCCTTTTTATTCACTAGAATAATGACAAGGCGAGATTATGCTTGTGCTAGAGTGATTATTAAGCTGTGCAAAAAGAAGTAACTTCGGATTTAATGCGAGGTCAGCGTATAGTCAACCTGCAGTTTAAAAAAACTCAAATTGCCTTATTGGATGCGCTACAAAATATCGTTTAGTGACACACCAATACCAAAGCGGGTTTGCTGATGATTATAATCAATTAAGCTTTCGCCGTATCCATTAAACGCAGTCGCATAACCTCTAAGCTTGCCAAACAATGGAAAACTAACTGAAAATTCTCCAGCGCCGTTATTGGTTGAAAAATTTTGACGCCCCAGAAAGCTAAACTCTATATCGTGCCATTTGTATACCAAGCCGAGTTCAAAATTTCCTAAAAACTCATCAATATCAGGGTTGTCATCGCCTTTGGGATCAAACTCAAACTCTTTTGGATCTTCAGATAATCGATACCAAGGTCTTAAAGATAGAGCAAAATTATCTTTTTGATATAAAAAGTTGGCATATACCCTATTCCAACTGCGTGATAAATCTTGCCCTCTACCATTTGATTGATGCTCAATACCAAGCATTAAAGCAGTCGTTCCATCAAATGGTTGCCATTTTGTTGGCGCTAAATAAAACAACTCAGGTTGATAATTGGTTTCTCTGAAAGGCTTAGAGATACCGCTTGCATAAATTTGCCACCATGCCTGTATGGTAAAACCCGCATATAAACCGTCGCCTTCAAACAATAGGTCACCTGTATTTAGCGGTATTTTCAAACTAAGTTGAAACTTTGCTTCTGAACTCTCAAGGTTCTCTTCAAAGCCATCAAGGGTGCGATATGCATCTTTATTGATGCCGCTACTAGAGATAATTGGCAGCACATAGTTTTGTTTATGAGGCGTAATCACCCACTCGGAAAACTGGGTCGCTTTTTCACTTTCTAGACGTCGTGTTAGCAAACTTTTTTGTTCATTTTTAACAGGCACTGGCGTGTCAGCTTTATTTGCCAATCCTAATTCTAGGCGACAGCTTTGTCTGATGCTTTCAAGTGTCAGGCTCCCGCTTCCACTTAAGGCTTTATTCGTCACGCACTTTTCATAAGCAATATTATCGTCTGACAAGGCAGGTATACTGACTGCGAGTAACGAAATAAGGGCAAAGGGTTTTAATCGCATGTTTATAGCATTCCTAAATGTATAGGCTAATTAATAATTAAGAGAATAGTTAACACAACTCGCTAATTAGTTGTCTAAACCTTATCAATAAAGCTCTTGAGTTAATTTTGCGAAAGCTTTATTCACGGGTTTTTGCATTTGTTTTAACTAAGTCATTAATGGCAATAACAACATTTGATGACCATAAGTCTATCGCTCCAGAAATGGCGCTTATGTTGTCATTGTCAGTCGAAGTATCTTCATTTATAACATTGTGTATCGCAATGGCTTCAATATCTTGTGTGTTTGTGTTTGCAAACGTGGCGACAATTGTTACCGAACCTTGCTTAAAAACGCCCTGCAAAGGCGATAAATTAGTGTCGCTTAAATCAACAGATTTATTAAGCGCTGTAATATTTAATTTGATAGTCAATGATTCTGCTTGAGGTTTGCCGACTACTGGCAAGCCTGCTTGAGTAAGCTCATTCACTAAACGTTCTCGAAAATATCCAAGCAAACGGCCTGTATCATCACTCGAAACCATGGACTCTTGATTAAATTGTGAAAGCAATTCAACCTCTGGCACATAAAAATTCTGATATTGCGCTATCGACGTTCCTTGTTCCCTCACATACAGTATGTTCGGCAATTGTTTTTCGACCAGTTTCAAACCACTTAATTCTTGGGGTAATTGAGCGGGCAGTTGCGTACTAGGCGTGTTCGTGCACCCAACTGTAAATAGCATGCATAAATATAAAATGGCCGTCGCCGTTATTCTGACACTGTTAGGCATGTTCTTTTCCTGAGTATATTTTTATTTGTTTTGTATTGGGAAGCTCGTTGACCGTAATTCTACAGCAGACTCTACACCTTCACCAGAGCCAATCTTTTGTTCAGCGGCCAATAGCACAAAGGCATTCACTTATCATTTAAAGACAATTTACCTAAATAGAAAAAACTGACCTAAACTGCAAATGGATAAGCAATAGGATCGTGAGATTCATAGCCACTCACCGTGAAATCGTCGGTACTCACCCACGTTTCAATGTCTTTTAAGTTCTTTATATCTGGATTAATCGTTAATGACGGCATTGCATATGGCTGGCGTTTAAGCTGCACATCTTGCATCAACTCAAATTGGTTTTCGTAAATATGCGCGTTAACGATTTTATGGAATACTTTACCGGGTTTGTGGCCAGTGATTTGCGCCATTAACGCCAGTAACACAAAACACTGCGGCATATTAAATGTGAGACCAAGGGGCACATCACAACTGCGCATATAACTGGTGAGGTACAAGGTGCCATCTAGCAAAGAGAATGTGTGGGTATGCATACAAGGGCGTAAACAACCAAGTTCAAATTCTCCAGGGTTGTAAAAAGTGAGAATTTCGCCCCTATCGTCAATGCCCTTTGTTAGGTTAGTGACAATTTTTTGAAGCTGATCATGATAGCTGCCGTCTGGCTTTTGCCACTGCCGACCTTGAACGCCATAAACACGTCCCATGTCATCTTCACCCTTACGCGCCGGATTATTTAGCCAAGCTTGATTTTGATTTGCGTTCGCATCCCATGTTTTACAGCCTATGGCACGAAAATCGGCCGCATTGTCATATCCACGCAAATAACCCAACAGCTCTGCGATTGCAGCTTTGTAGTAACATTTACGGGTAGTGACAAGTGGAAACTGGTTTTGTGCAACATCATATTCTAAGTCAGCATTAATAAGCGTAAGACACCGTATATTCGTGCGTTTATTCTCAACCCATTTGCCCTGTTCTATGAGCTTTTTACATAAACGCTCATATTGGTCGTGATTATCATGGCTGCTTTGCTGACGCTCTACTGATGCTGTACTCATGTTGCTATTTACCTACTTTGGCTTTTTTCTGTGTGTTGGTTTTATTGTTTGCGACGTTGGCATTTGGGCCAATAATGCCTTTTTTATTGGCATAAATTATAAGGGCGAGTCCTGCCACTATCATTGGAATACAGAGCATTTGCCCTTGGCTTAGACCCAAGGCATTAAGCGGAATGTGTGCATCTGGCTCTCTAAAGTATTCAACAAAAAATCTAAACACACCGTAACCTAGTAAGAACAAACCGCCAACCGAGCCAACTGGGCGTGGTCTGGCTGAGTAAAGCCATAAAATGACAAAAAGTACGGCGCCTTCTAAGAAAAACTGATAAAGCTGCGATGCATGACGCGGATCAGGACCTGCATCAGGAAACACAAAGGCCCACGACACTGTTGTTTCGCGACCCCATAATTCACCATTAATAAAGTTGCCGATACGTCCTGCGCCCAAACCAATGGGGACAAGTGGCGCAATAAAATCACCCACGGCTAAAAACGACCACGATCTTACTTTCGAATATATAGCTGCTGCCACGATTACGCCAAGACAACCACCATGAAAAGACATGCCGCCTTCCCAAATTTTGAATAAATACAGCGGGTTTTCTAAAAATGAAGAAAAACTATAAAACATGACATAGCCAAACCGCCCGCCTAGTATCACCCCAATAAAGCAATAAAAGAGTAAGTCACTTAGCTGCTCACTAGTCCATCCTGTGCGATGCAAACGGCGAGACGCCAACCAGTAGGCTGCGACAAAACCGACTAAATACATTAAGCCATACCAGCGAAGGGCAACAGGCCCAATCTCAAAAATAATAGGGTCAATTTGAGGAAAGGTTAAATAGGTTTGTTGGGTCATTTTATTATTCTAATCCTATGATCATGCGAATGCTGACGAGCACTAAAAATATCGCAAAAATCTTTTTTAATTTTTGTGTGTCTAATTTTGTCGTTAGTTTAGCACCTATTGGCGCGGTTAGCATCGAGGTGATAACGATCCCTAGCGTAGCAGGTAAATAAACATAGCCTAATGAATATTCGGGTAAGCCTGCATTTTGCCATCCGCCCCAAATAAACCCAGCGGTGCCAAAGCTCGCAATAACAACACCACATAAAGACGCACAGCCAATGGCTTTTTTAATGTTTACTTGAAACCATACCAAAGCCGGCACTATAAGCGCACCGCCACCAATACCCATTAAGGCCGCGATAAAACCTGAACCTAAGCCCACGCTACTTAAGGTCAATTTCTGCGTCGCTTGGTCAGCAATAGCGTGTTTAGATACGCGGTTTCTCCCCATTATCATTTGTATGGCAATCAAAATGACTAAAGCCGCAAAAATACGCTTGAGCATCACGCCTGAAATAATCGTGGCAAAATACGACCCCAAGCTTGCGCCTATCGCAATGCCAATGGCGCAATATAAAACGATGTTGTTATCGATATTGCCTAGCTTTAAATGACTACGAGCCGACGACAAGCCAGTAAATACCACGGTAGAGAGTGAGGTGGCTATTGCCATTGGCATCGCATGCTCAATGTCTATATTTAGCAAGGTGCCTAACATAAACAAAAAAGCAGGGACAATAATTAAACCACCCCCAATGCCTAAAAGACCTGCCATTACACCTACAATAGCGCCAAGGACTAAGCACAACAAAAATACCAGCAATACTGGATCCAATTAACCACCTGCCCTAATCAATCCACCTAAGCCGCGGGTTTCTAAATAGTCTTTAATAATGCCAAGTACATCTTGAGACGTTTCTTGTCGCAATAGAATTTGTAACAGGTTTTGCGAATCTTCAATGCTGATATTACGTAATACCCAATTAATTTTGCGTAGGCTATGTGCGTTCATACTAAGCTTACGATACCCCATGGCCATCAGTATAACCGCGCCAGCTGGCTCGCCAGCTAGCTCACCGCACACAGTGACAGGAATAGCATGTTTGGTACTCACATCAACGATACGTTGTAGCGCATTTAACACCGATGGATGGTAGCTTGAGTAGAGTGGTGATACACGTGCGTTGTTTCTATCAACCGCCAATAAATATTGGGTTAAATCATTCGTCCCAACCGAGAAAAAATCCACATGATGCGCAAGTTGTGGTAGCTGAAAAATAACCGCAGGGACTTCTAACATTACGCCGACTGCTGGTTTAGAAAGTAGTTTGCGCTGTTTTGCGGCTTCTTCTTTTACTTCCAAAAAAGCCTGTTTTATTAAGCGCTTAGACTGCACGACTTCATCAATCGTCGAAATCATCGGCAACAATATATGTAAATTAGACAAGCCAATGCTTGCTCGTAACATCGCTCTAACTTGCATTAAAAATATGTCGGGATGATCAAGGGTTAAGCGAATACCGCGCCACCCTAAAAAGGGGTTATCTTCGTTAATTGGAAAATACGAAAGTGGTTTGTCTCCGCCCACATCAAGCGTGCGCATGGTGATTTCTTTATTGGGATGGGCACTCAACAAACTGTAATAAAGCTCAAATTGTTCTTGCTCAGATGGAAATCTCTCGCGCATCATAAATGGGATTTCGGTACGATACAGGCCAACACCATCGCCTTGTAAAAACTGCTCCATCTCCACATTGGCCGATAGACCGGCGTTTACCAACAGTGATATGTTCTTTCCGTCTTTTGTGATGCTTGGATTATCGGCTTCAGCCGCTATTTTACTTTGCAGGGCATCTTCTTGGGCAATTAGTGATTGATACTCTTTGCGAGACGCCTCGTTTAAATGAATCGCGACTTCACCAGAATAACCATCTAAAAAAACTTCTCGATTATTAAATAGGCTCAACGATACCCGATGCAAACCCATCACAGCAGGCACACCCATTGCTCGTGCTAAAATAGCCGCGTGGCTATTATTTGAGCCTTTAATCGAAATGATCCCTGCTAAATATTGGCGAGGGAATTCAGCCAGCATCGGGGCGCTAACTTCTTGTGCAACGAGTATGTACGACTTATTCGCCCCCGATTTTGTTTGCTCGTCAAAATCGACATTTGTGTCACCAATGATGTTTGATAATATGCGATTAGATAAATCAATAATATCAACTGCTCTCTCACGCATGTACGGGTCGGCCATGCGCTCAAAGCGCCCAGCATAATCTTCAACGACAAATTTTAATGAGGATGCGGCGTCCCAACCTTCGTGTATTTTTTTCTCGACTTCACGCCCAAGGCTGCTTGCATCAAGTAGCTGTTGATATAGCTGAAAAATAGCACTCACGTCTTCTGGAATATCTTGCTGAATATCTTGTGATAGGAGCGACACTTCTTGGCGAGTCGTTTCAACCGCTTCGCGATAAATTTCTATTTGTCCGGGCGTGTCGGTCGATTTTTTAGCTACCCATTGACGTAAATCATGCTTAGCGTTGTAGGCAATACCTTGACCAATAACAAGGCCTGGTGATCCGGGTATACCATTTACTATGCGAGATTCAGTGTTGCCTTGCTCAGCGTCATTATCAATATTCATGCCGCCAAGCATTTCAGCGTTAACGATTTCTAAGGCTATTTGTGCAGCAAGTGTGATTAAAAATGCTTCTTCGTCTTCGCTGAAACGTCGAATACTTTCTTGCTGCATTGAGATAACGCCCAAAACCTTGCGCTGATGAATAATGGGCGTGCCCATAAACGCATGATAGTTATCTTCTTTAACTTCAGGGAGGTGTTTAAAGCGTGGGTGCTCTTGCGCATTTTCGATATTTATTGGCTCTTCACGATCGCCAATAAGACCAATAAGCCCTTCGTAAAAACCAATTTTAGCTTTGCCGATTGCTTTTTTGTCTAAACCAACCGTTGCGGTTAAGACTAATTCTTGTTTTTCATAGTTGGTTAAATAAATGGTGCACGAGTCGACCTCAATAGCGTCTTTTACCATTTCAACTAAGCGCTGCAAAGCCGCGTTAAGGTCGGGGTTTTGGCTAAATTCTTGAACGATTTGCTTGAGACTTGTTAGCATAATTCACCCGCAGTTGCGTTAATGTAAGCCTGTTTTAAAAGCCAAACCAAATCAAAATAAATCGTTATTTATCTTATCGCTTCTTTTTATCACCTTTGTGGCGATTATTAGATTTATTACCGCCACGATTGCGCCGGTTTTGCGATTGCGAGGATTTATTGACTGGCATCACAAATGATACAAATTCTTTCATGGCACGACGGTAAACATCACGCTTAAAAGAAACAACATTTCGAATAGGATACCAGTAACTCACCCAGCGCCAACCATCAAACTCAGGATGGCCTGACAGCGCTAAGTCTATTGCATCTTCGCTACAGGTAAGTGACAATAAAAACCATTTTTGCTTTTGCCCGATACACACAGGGTTAGTGCCCTTACGAACAAGTCGTTTAGGCAGCTTATAGCGTAACCAGTTGCGTGTGACCGCAACGATTTTTACGTCTTTTTTTGTTAAGCCAACTTCTTCGTTTAGCTCGCGGTACATTGCCTGTTCGGCAGTTTCGCCCTCGTCAATTCCACCTTGTGGAAATTGCCATGAATGCTGGCCGTAGCGTCTGGCCCAGAAAACTTGTCCTGATTTATTACAGATTATTATGCCAACATTCGCGCGGAACCCTTCGGTATCAATCACTTAGATTACCTGGCGCGGTTGTTTTTTGATATACTTGCATTCTTTCATATTCTTGGTCTTATTCAAAGCAAATGTTGCAGTTTTATGAAAATTCTAGCGCCACCTAAAACAATTACCGAATTAATGACGCGAGCCAATGACTTAGCAGGATTAACTTTGGCCGATGTCGCGGCAGAGATTGGCGTAAAGGTACCTAATGACTTTACGCGCCAAAAAGGGTGGACAGGGCAGCTAATTGAGAGTTATTTGGGCGCAACCGCCGGCAGTAAACCTCAGCAAGACTTTGTTGAGCTAGGTGTTGAACTCAAAACGCTACCTTTAAGCTATGCCAATAAACCTCTCGAAACTACCTATGTTTGTTATGCCCCCTTGCTAAAACAGGCTGGCGTAAGCTGGGACACATCTAGTGTTAAAAACAAACTACAGCAGGTTTTATGGGTGCCTGTAGAAGGCGAGCGCGAAATCCCACCAAGTGAACGTACTATTGGCTCGGCTATTTTGTGGCAACCCAGTGAAGCACAAAACCAAGCATTACAAGAAGATTGGGAAGAGCTAATGGAATTGATTGCGCTAGGACAAGTTGAATCAATTACCGCGCGCATTGGGCAATTTTTGCAGTTACGCCCCAAAGCCGCTAATGGTAAAGCCTTAACCGAAGCCGTTGGTATTGACGGTGAGAAAATAATGACCCGACCTCGTGGGTTTTATTTACGTAAAAACTTTACACAGCAAATCCTTGATAACGCTTTTTTATAGCGCAGATTGACTGAGATCAAAGCAGCTTTTTAAGAACAATGCATAATGAAGATCTACGAATAATCATTAAAGTAAAAAGGTAATAACATGGCGCTATTAATTACTGACGAATGCATTAACTGTGATCTATGCCCAGTAGAATGCCCTAATGAAGCCATCACGATGGGCGCAGAGATATTTGAAATAGACGCAAACAAATGCACCGAGTGCGTGGGCCACTACGACGAACCCAGCTGTGTGCAAGTTTGTCCAGTAGAGTGCATAGAGAAAGATCCGAAGCGTGTCGAAACTTTGGATCAACTAGCTTATAAGTTTGCTGAATTACACGCGTAGATACTGAAGATTTCCTCGGGTCATTCCCGCAAAACCTAACGTCATTCCCTCAAAACCCGCGTCATTCCCGCAAAACCTAACGTCATTCCCGCAAAACCTAACGTCATTCCCGCAAAACCTAACGTCATTCCCGCGCAGGCGGGAACCTCATTGAAAATGCGCGTTATTAGCTAAGTGTATGTTTTGATGCGTTTTGCAATAACATCAACCAGATCCCCGCCTGCGCCTATCTCTTGATCACATCTCATGACCGATGAGTTCGAGTGCTTCCATCATAT
>CAYURD010000092.1:3560-16911 GCA_964446865.1 uncultured Glaciecola sp. | reverse complement strand
GGGTCAGTGTCACATTATCCAAAACGTCACCAACTTGTGAGCCTTTTGTGATGATATAATTTTGTGCAAGTTCTAGGCTATTGGCTATTCTTATTGTCTTGATAGCTGGACTTGCGCAACTCATGAAAACGCCATATTTACCTAAACTAGTCGTACTCTCTTTTTTACTCGTAGTCACCTCAAAGGCCTTTGCCATTGAACTTGATGTGACATCTGTGCGCGTTACTTTATCAAAGCCAGATACTAGCCATTCTCTTATTTACAAAGATCCTAATCAGCCAGGCCAAAAGTCAGTGTTTAATCTAACGCCGCTGAACAATGAACGCTTAGGCCTATTTGTTGACGTAAACGGCATAGAAATTGGTTATGCTGTCGATGTCTTTAATGACGATGTTGAAACAAAAACACAAAACTTATTGTTCTCTTACCGTAAATGGCAAAACCATAGAATTACGTTTAACTATCAAACGCTAGAGGGCTTACAAACGCAAGCTGAGAATTTATCGGGCTCAGGTATCGAAGAACAATTTTTGAATCAAAGCAAGTCGACAAAAATAGAATTGTTTGGACTCCATAACCTCTATACATTTAACAATAAAACCTCGTTGTTTGAGCATTTCTTTTTAAATAGGCCTAAATTGAGTAGTGAATTTGATTGGTCTTTGAGCTTGGTAGCGGGTTGGTCGTTAAAGCGTTTGTCGCTTGAAAGCAAGGAGTCTATTGTTTTTCAGCCCAGTTTTATCCCTGAAAATTTGCCCAATGTGACAAGGCTTGATTCAGATTCAGCAAATGTGAGCGCTGGACCCTTACTGTCGGTAAGCTTTGCACACAATATTCATTTTTTTGCAGAATATAAATATGGCGCTGGGTATATTTCCAATAAAAATTCAGAGCTGGGTTTTAAGGAATCGGGCGATGAAAAAAATAGCGCCGTGGGCGCAGGTGTTTCGTGGACATCAAGTGACAAAAAAACACTAGTGCTACTGCGAGCATGGGATCAAAAAGGGCGACATATCAATACATCTTTTGGCGACTTGTCGGTGGTTAGGTTTTTTTGAGGTTACTCAAAGCGAAGTGTTCATGAGGTTTAATCAGAGATCAATGACTCTGACCCCTTGAACGTGATTAAAAGTGAAGCGAAAACTTTTATCTAGCGTTTTCGTATAAATTTATAATTACTGTTAACAGAAACTTATCGTGACAACCTCGACTTCATCTACTAACTTTTTTCGTTTTACTGTTATATGTTTTGCTGCATTAATTGCATCTTGCGCGAGTGCGCCAAAGCCTGATTGGTTTGATGAGAAAAAAGCACATCACACGGTGACTGACGATGGTGGCTATGCGTTTAAGAATGTTCACTTAGAAGATACAGATAAAACCTTTTTTGATTTTTTGCGCATGAGGTTTGGTGGTGACGAGGCGTGGGCCGACCCTTTTGCTAATAATAGTGCATTGGCAAAACAAGTCAGGACGCAGCCAGTTGATATAAACCTCATTAATAACCCAACAGAAAGACCACAAGTAACTTGGTTGGGACATTCCAGCTTTTTAATTCAATACCAAAACTTCAATATTTTAACCGACCCAATCTTTGCTGATAGAGCGTCGCCAGTTTCGTTTGCGGGCCCAAAACGTTACGTGCCTCACGTGATTGATTATGAGGAGCTGCCGCCTATCGATATTGTTGTTATTAGTCATAATCACTACGATCATCTCGACAAACTAGCTACACAGATTTTAGGTGATACGCCTATGTATTATGTGCCTTTAGGTTTAGCACAATGGTATGAAAGTCAGGGAGTGGCTAGCGATCGGGTAATAGAAATGGATTGGTGGCAAACACAAAAATTTACGCAAAATATTGCAATAAAAGCGCTACCCTCACAACATTGGTCAGCGCGAGGGTTAAACGATAGGTTTGAAAGTTTGTGGGCAAGCTGGGCTATTCAATTCAATGATTTTACATTATGGTTTGGTGGCGATACAGGTTATAACGAGCATGTATTCACTCCTATTGGGGATCATTTAGAGCAGGTCGATTTGGCGTTAATACCTATTGGTGCTTATGCACCACGTTGGTTTATGAAAGACTACCATGCTGACCCTACCGAGGCTGTCAAAATCCATCAAGATGTAAACGCAAAATTCTCTGTAGGTATGCATTGGGGAACCTTTCCGTTAACTGCTGAACCGCCAATTGAACCAGCAGCAAAGTTACGTACAGCGCTTAACACATTAAGCGTTTCACCAGATGATTTTATCACTTTAGATATTGGTCAAAGTATTAGCATAGATGAATAAGTTAATTATGCAATCTGCAGAAGATGTTGAAACATTAAGCAAAAAAGCCCGCGAATGCGCGCTATGCAGTAAAGAATTGCCCTTAGGGCCAAAGCCGATTATTCAAACACATCAGGAATCAAGAATTTTAATCGTTGGTCAAGCGCCTGGTATTAAAGCACACGATGCTGGTGTTCCTTTTAAGGATAAAAGTGGTGAGCGTTTGCGTGACTGGATGGGTATGTCAGAAACTGACTTTTACAATCCTAAAAACGTAGCAATTGTGCCAATGGGCTTTTGTTACCCTGGTAAAGCTAAGTCAGGTGATTTACCGCCAACAACAGAATGTGCAAGAACGTGGCAGAGTCAGTTTCAACGAAGCTTGTCAAATGTGAGACTTCGGCTTTTAATTGGTTTACATGCTCAACGATGGCACTTAGGTGCGTCGAACAAATTGACGTTAACAGATACGGTAATAAATTGGCGGGAGTATAGCAGCTTTCAAGGCAGTGAAAAGCAAGATCCCGAGAATGCAGTCGTTGATTTCCCGCTTCCGCATCCAAGCCCAAGAAATAATATTTGGTTAGCTAAAAACTCGTGGTTTGAGCAAGATGTTTTACCTGCCTTAAAAAAACATATAGCTCGGTTATTGCAGCGTTAAGATAAACAGTCTTTATTTTTAATAAAAAAAGCCCCATAAATGGGGCTAAGTTTTTTTGCACTAATCTGACTGTCATTATTATTTTAGGTCAGATTGACTACAGCGAATTTAATTACGACTTTCTGCGAACGCTTGCAAGTCCTAAAAGCCCCAGACCTAATATAGCAAGTGAAGTCGGAGCCGATACTTCTGAAGGAGGCACAGGTACCGACGCTAAGCCAGTAAAGTTAGCCGTTTGGCTTTCGGTATAAAATCCAATTGCACCATTCATAAATGATGTATTTGTAAACGTGCCTGATTCGCCACCTAAATTGAAAGAGATTTCATTACCTTCACGACCAACAAAAAAGGTATAATCAATAAGGTCATTCCACAGTACTTCTACTTGAAACAAAACTGTATCTACACCAGCTACTTCTTCGACAAGCCACATGCCGCTTGCGCCAGTTCCTTCATCATTAAAACCGCCGCCTTCCCAACCTAAGCGATAGTGATTGTCAGAGTCTTGCCAACCAAAAACAACACCCATGATATCGTTATCATTAAAACTGTCTAAGGTTGCCGTCATTGTTCCTGAGAACGTAAAGTCACCCATTTCGTCAAAGTTACTAACTAAAGTGCCGTAACTGTTGGTATTTTGGATTGCGTTGTTACCAGAACCCACGTTCCATGTCGCAGTGCGAGCACGATTTGGCGAATCTTCTTGAGTCCAGTCTGCTACGTTTATTGGGCTAGCAAGTGCAGCGCTGCTTAAAAAAAGACCTGCAACTAGTGTTACTATTTTTTTCATTTTAAATTCCTTATTAATAAATATTTTGGTTTAACAATCACTGTAAATTGTCAGACTCGATTGCCAAATGCAAAGAAAGTGCCAAAAATAAGTCATTGAAAAATAGAATAAAAAGTAATCTGAAAACAAACCATGTAAAACAAACTGACACAAAGCTAGAGTCTGCTCTTAAAACACTAATATATTTGAACTGTTTTTATAAAGGTGAATTGATACTGAAGAAACTGAAATTTTTAATAGCTTTTCCATGTCAAGATACTAACCTAAAGTAACACTGTGAAAAAAACGGAAACCAAAAAATGCCAACACAACGAAAAAACAATGCGTTTACTTCAATAATTGCAGCAAGCCTTTTAATCTACTCTTCTTTAAGTTTATCGCAACAAGCGCCACCAGAAGTCAAAGCTACCGAGCTGCGCTCAGGGGTTTATGTGTTGGAGGGCGCTGGTGGACATGTTGGTGTGTCGACGGGCGAAAGCGGTTCATTTGTTATCGATTCACAATTTTCTAGCATAGCGGGCAAACTCATTGAAAAAATCAAAAGCTTGTCAGACAAAGAAATTAAAGTGTTATTAAACACCCACTGGCATGGAGACCACGTTGGCGGTAATCTTGCGTTTGCGCAAGCGGGAGCAGTTATTATGGCTCATGAAAATGTACTGCCCAGAGTGAGTGAATTAACCGCGCGTCCAACATTACCTGCCCCAAAAGCAATGCCGCTACCTGAAGCCGCTCGTCCTACTGTACTGATTAAAGATGATGGCGCTAGCTTATCAATGAATGGCCAAACGATTACACTAGTACACGAACCAAATTCACATACCGATGGTGATGTTTGGGTGCACTTTAAAGAAGCAAACATTATTCATACCGGCGATTTACAGTTTCATGGTGTTTTTCCATTTATCGATGTTGACACAGGCGGAACAATAGATGGATATATTAGCGCTCAAGAAAATATTTACGCGGCAGCAAACGACGACACGATGATAATTTCAGGTCACGTAACACCCGGCGGCAATGCAGTGGGAAATAGAGCAAGGCTAGCTGACGATATTAAAGTGTTAAAACAAGTACGCGACATTATGGCAAAAGTCGTCACTTCGGGTATGAGTTTAGAAGAAGCTCAAGCAGCTAAACCTTTGGCAGAATTAGCCAAAACCCATGGCAATTGGTTTATCACCGAAGAGCGAATGGTAAGGCTGATTTTTACCGACCTTAAAAAACGTTTGTAATAAACATAAAAAACGCCGTTGTTGAGACGGCGTTTTTGTATTCTATTTAGGGCTTTTGTTTCTTGGCGCTTTATTTACTCAGGCGCCGCCTCAACATCGCCAAAATGCGCAAAAAACCTATCATAAAATTTCACTTTATCGATGCGAGCTTCATCATCAAGCCCCATTCTAACTATGACCATCTCCCACTGAGGAATAATAAACAGCATGTTGTTATTAAAACCTCGAGCATAGTACATATTTTTTGGTGCGCTTGGCATTTGCCATTCACCTTGACTGTTTTGACCGTTTACCCACCAATTAAAGCCGTAATAGCCAACGCCTCTAATTGCGCTCCGGTCGGTATTGGCGGTGTTAATAGTGAGCGGAATTTGATTTTGAGTTGCTTGCTTAATCCAATTTTTAGGGATGATTTGTTCGGTTTTGCCAGCTTGTTCCCACTTGCCTTGTTGCAAAAACAGTTGGCCATAAAGCGCTAGGTCTATGGCTGAAAGTTCTATTCCGCCTGCGCCGTAGTTCATATTAAGAGCCGTTATATCAAGAGCCGTCTTATCAAGAGGCACTGTATCAAGCGCACCATTGTTCGCTGCATTTCCTGCGATTTCAAAGCCACGTCGAGCCACAAATTTAGGCTCATGCCACCACGACCACTTTTTGATACCAATTGGTTTCATCAAACGACGATCAAGGTAATCATATAAAGATTCTTGAGCAACTATGGTTAGCAGGTGACCCAATACAATCATTGCTTCGTCCCAATAGGCGTAGGCGGTGTTAGGGGCAAATAAAGGATTGCCTACCGCAAAAGGTGTTTTTGACCAGTCTTTGCTTTCCTCGCCCCAACGGTTCTCTCCATCTGCATTGTAGCCAGAGGTCATTGTGCTTAAGTGTCTAAACGTAACGTTTGGATAGCGCTGGCAATATTGCGCGTCTATCTCGCAAATCGGAGTGTCTAGACTAATTTTATTTTCTTCAATCAATAGTCCAAGGGCAGTGCTAGTGAAGCTTTTTGTGACTGAGTATACATTGTGAATGACATCAACTTTATCACCCGCGTAAATGGCTTTTCCGTTTCGTAATACAATCGTTTTTGAAATTCCGTCTTTGCCAGCGTTTTGTACAATGAAATTAAGCGCTTTTTGCAGGTCGCTTTGGTTGATGCCCTGAGAGTCAGGAGTTGCAGACTCAAACGGTCCAACATCAGCCGCAAAAGCAATGTTGGGAATGCTTAAGCTTGTAACAGCCAATGTAAGTAATAAACGTTTTTTACCAGCGCTAAAACAGGAAGTAAAAAGCGTAAACAAGGTCGCAAACCACATATTATTTTGCTCGCCATTTATCAAGGAGTACAGCAAGCACTATAACCACGCCAGTAATGATTCGTTTAGCGGGTTCTGACATGCCCATTTGTGCCAATCCGCTGTCGAGTACAGCAATTACCAGCACACCTAAAAACGTGCCTATAATAGTGCCGCGACCGCCCATCAAACTGGTGCCGCCAATAACAGCTGCTGCAATTGCCGAGAGTTCAAGACCTATTCCTGCATTAGGATCGCTAGCCCCTAAATAACTTAAATTTGCTAAGCCTGCTAAACAGGCCAAAAATGCAGAAATCACAAAAACGGCGACTATTCTAGGGTTGGGTTTAATACCCGACATCAATGCCGCTTTATTATTGCTTCCTATGGCGATTAGCTGCCTGCCAAATACAGTGTAATTCAACGTAAAGTGCGCCGCGATGACGACAATGAACGCTATCAACATCATTAGCGAAATGCCTAAATACGGCAGCGGATTACTCAGGCCTTGAACACCTTGCCCTTGACCACTTAGCCCCACAAACATGGTTTGTGAATCGGATATAACATAAGCAAGTCCGCGTGCGGCCTCTAAAATACCCAAGGTCACAATAAAACTAGGCAATTTACACCATGACGACAAGTAGCCAGTGCCCGCACCAATACAAGAGACAAGCAGCAATGCGCACAATACACTTGCCAACAAACCAAACTCATATTGCACTATTAATACACCGATTATTGAGCTGCTAAGCGCAATTAAAGAGCCAACCGATAAGTCAATGCCACCCACAATAAGCACTAAAGTCATGCCAACGGCGATAAATGTCAGCGCTGGTAACTGGCTTAATATCGTTGACAGTGTAATAAATGAGAAGAAGTGGTCGGTCATAAGGCTAAAAAAACTGATTAACAGCAACAACACAATACCTAAAAAATAAGATTTGAAAAAAGCGCTCATAAAAGTGTCCTAGGTAACCGTTTGTGGTGACAATTGACTGGTATTCGAAAAGGCCATTTGCAACACCTTGTCATGATTAAACTCATCGGCCTGAAGTTCGCCTACAATTTGGCGTTCGCTCATTACCAGTACCCTGTCGCACACGGTAAAGAGCTCTTCAAGTTCGCTTGACGCAAGCACAATAGAGGCTCCTTTTTGTTTTAGCGTTAATAACTCTCGGTAAATCAGTGCTTTGGTAGCAACATCAACGCCTCTTGTGGGTTCATCGAGTAAGAAGATTGTGGTATTGGCAAATAGCCAGCGCGCCAGCAAGACCTTTTGTTGGTTGCCGCCACTTAGCTCTTCGATGCTTTGTGTTTGATTACTAAATTTAACGCTTAGGGTAGCAAAGAGTTGCTGGCAGATTTGTTGCAAGCGTTTGGGCGATATAATTTTATTTAATGGCGCACTGGTCACTCTTGATAATTTTGCAATACTGGCATTAAAGTCTAATGACTGCTGCGCAAAAATGCCTTGCTGTTTGCGATCTTCGCTCAACATACCAAGGTCAAGTAATACGGCATGTGCGGTGTCTTTAATCTCGATTTTTTGCGAATTAGTATGGCGAGTAACTTTGCCTTCTTTAAGTGGTGTTAAGCCATAAATAGCCTCTAGCAATTCGGTGCGACCGGCACCGGCTAAACCCGCTAGGCCAACAATCTCACCAGCATTAATATCTACGCTTATTGGGTATGGTAAATCGCTTGTTGATATCTTGTCAGCGCTCAATACTATGCTGCTATTATGTGGGTTTTCGTGAGTATGTATTTTTTGGGCGGCGGTAAATACACCCGATGACATATGTTCAATTAGTAGCTCGCTTGTAGCATCACTCGCGCTAAAAGACTTTACCAGCACACCATCTCGAAGCACCGAAATAACGTCACATTGCGCAATTACATCATCTAAACGATGACTAACATAAATAATACTCATACCTTGCTTGGCAAGGCCTTGCATACGCTCATGCAAAATGTCGCTTTGCTGCTGACTTAGAGCTGCTGTTGGCTCATCTAAAATAAGCAATTTGCACGGTTCGCTTAAGGCTTTACATAATTCTACTAACTGCTTTTGCGCTAAGGATAAGTCGCCTAGTAATGCATGTGGATTGATATCGTTAAGGCCAAATTCCGCTAACAGTTTCTGTGCTCGCTGTGTGATTTCTGTTTGTTGGAGCCAGCTCACTTTATTAGGTAATTGCCGCAAGCAAATATTTTGAGCGACTGACAAATTGTCTATTAGGCTCATTTCTTGGGAGGCAACCGATACGCCAGCTAACATAGCATCGGCTACATTACTTGGCATGTATGCACTGCCTTCCAATGAGATCTTGCCACTATCGCGATTAACTAAACCACATAAAACATTAATAAAGGTTGATTTACCGGCGCCGTTTTCACCAACAAGACCATATATTTGACCAGCCTCAACATTGACATCAATACCTTTGAGTACAGGCACCGCGTAAGATTTTGTTAGACCTTGCACCTGTAAACGCATTTGCAAAGCTCTATTTGGTGCTAGTGCTAGTGCTAGTGCTAGTGCCAGTAATCAAGGCTAACTCTGTTTGAGTCATAGGCTCAAGTGGTTCGCCTGCTAGCACTGCTAAGGCTTTTTCTATGCCAAATATGGCAAGCTGACCACCAAATTGGTCAACGGTGGCAAGAATATCACCGCTTTGAATATGCGGGGAAATCGCTTGTATGTTGTCAAAGCCTACAATAATAGGGGCTTGTGCTAAATTTGCGCGTTTAACGGCGGCTAAAGCACCTAACGCCATATTATCGTTGGCAGCAAAAATGGCTTTGGTTTGTGGATGCTGAATAAGCAATGACGATGTGACTTGTGCCGCTTTAGTTTGCTCCCAGCTAGCGCTTTGTATGGCAACACTGTTAAGCCCATATTGCTCAATGGCTTTTAAAAAACCATCTCTGCGTTGTTGTGAGTTAAATGCAGATGTTATCCCTTCAAGTAATAATACAGCGTCGCCTGACTGTAGTTGATTAGCCGCAAATTCTGCCACCATAAATGCGCCTTCTTTGTTATTTGGCCCGACAAATGGCACTGTCACTTTATATTGCGCTAAGGTGTCTTGATCGAGTTGATTATCGATATTGATGACTACTATGCCGGCATTCATTGCTTTTACGACAGCGGGGATCACCGCTTTTGAATCGGCGGGCGCAAGCACGATAGCATCTACTTTACTGGCAATCATTTGATTAATTAACACAACTTGCTGAGCTAAATCACTCTCGTTTTTGGTGCCATTTACTATTAAAGAATAGGTATCACTATTTGCTTTTTGATGCTGCTCGGCTTGGTCTGCCATATTGACAAAAAACTCATTCGCCAATGATTTCATTACTAGGCCAATAACGGGTGTTTTGTTTTCACCGGTCGGGGCTGACGATTTATCGGTTGCAGAGTCGGTGCATGCGCTTGCGAGTAAAATACCCACCAGCAGAATAAATATAGATTGGATACGCGTCATAATAGCCCTACTTTATTTGGTTAGTGTATAAAGATGATTCTTTTGATTCATGGTTAGGATAGCGGAAAAATGGACATCTACATCGACATCGTGATGCTGTGTATTTAACCAGTTGGTAGCCTGCTCGCTCAGAATGGCACATATAGCTTTTGTCTACACCCTCACTGTTAGTGCTAAAGAAGAGATTGTCCGACTAATCATTTACAAAAATTCCGTTCATGATGTGCTTAGTTGTTAATTATGCGTTATTTAATGTTAAAAAAAAGTTACTTTTTTTAATAAGGAAGGAATAAATATAGTTTCTTTACAGCAGGAATTAGGTTTTTGTTAATTTAGGAATAGGGTGTGTTGAAGAAAACAATTATCAATTGCGAGCAAAGCCCGTTGCGTAGAAGCTTGTTGAATCAATAAAAAAGCTCGATTAGATTCGAGCTTTTTTTTGAGCAGAATTTACTAAGAGACCAACTAATCTATAGCAATCTTTATTTGTGCTTCTATTCAGAGTTTTACCTTGTCACGCTCAATTGCCTCATCCAATTTCCGTAGCATCGTCTCGCGAGCGCGCAACTTAGTAGTGTGGTGTGCTTTCATATCTAGCTTAGTCATAGCATGGGCAACATAACTCACTGTCGCTTCAAATTCTTCTTGAGGCACTACTTTATCTAAAAATCCCATGGTGACTGCGTCGGTAGGGTTCACCATTTCAGCAAGCAAGGTTGCTCTGTTAAAGAACACAGGCGCTAGGCGACTGCGCGCAATTTCAAGGCCGGCGTAGTGAATATTCATGCCTATAGCAATTTCGTTTAAGCCAATCTTAAAATCACCTTCTACGCCAATGCGATAATCGGCACTGAGCAATAAAAAGGCACCTTTTGCCACGGCATGGCCGGGGCATGCTGCCAAAACAGGGTACGGAAAAGAAAGTAAGCGTCGCGACAAGGTAGAGCCTTTTGCGACAAGCACCATGGCATCATCCATACTCTTTTGCATGACCTTTAAGTCGTAGCCGCCTGAAAACATGCCTGGTTGTCCGGTTAACACAACTACCGATTGCGCCTTTTCGGCTTGATCTAACGCGGCGTTAAGTTCATCAATAACTTGATGCGAAATAGCATTAACTTTGCCATTTTGTAAGGAAATAGTGGCAACGTTATTGTCGATATTACACTTTACTAAGTCACTCATGGTGATCTCCAAAATTATTATTTGCAGTGCTGGTGCTAAATGGTGTTAAGAAGCGTGGTGTTTACATTAAAAACATCAAGTGCGTCTTCATGTCACTATTTCACCTTTTTGTTACAAAGAAAACCACTCATCATTTTTTATAGTGGTGTATATCACAAGTGATTCTGTACTTACGCGATTTGATAGAGGGCTGTCAGTCTTTTCTGATTGTTTACTCAGTATTACTTTGCTTAATTTTTTTTCAGCACATGCTAAACTCCTAATTCTTATCGTAAAAAGAGTGCTTTGGTATTTTAAAAGAAACGCAAGCTAGTGCTTCTATTGAACGTGATCGCCTTTCGACATTTGCTGTCGACGGGTACGGAGCGCTTGCTGTTTCAGCAATGTGCGCGCTAGTTATCGCGCTGACGTTTGATTCAAGCGAGAATAACGCCATAAAAATTGCGTGGTTAGTTGCCATCTTAAGTTTTATGTTGCTAAGAACTTTCTCTACATTTTTGTTAAAAAGAGAGCTAAAAACGCTTCATTGCAATGTGCTTAAGCAAAAAAAGATTGCATATTTTGGTATTGTTTCCGTGGGCCTTATATGGGGTTCTTACCCTATATTGGTGCTTCCTTCGGTAAATGACGTTGTAGAATTGTGTTTTATTGTCACCATCTTTACCGCCCTATCTGGTGGCAGCGCGACCATCTTGTCTGCGTATAAAAAGCTCGCGATAATTTATGTGTTAAGCCTTATGTTGCCGCTTGCGACAATGTTAATGCTTAGTGAAATCGAAAATTCGCTACCTATTGCTTTACTCGCCTATGCATTTACAGTTGTGATTGCTTTTTCAGCTGCTAAATCTGCGGATTTCACCAGTCGTTCTGCACATATACGCCACGAAAGAGCTGGTTTGTTAGAAGAGTTAGAGCAAAAGAACCAGCAAATTATAGAAAACAACGAGGTGCTAGAAAAAAGAGTGCAAAAGCGCACAGAAGAGATCCTTGTTTTGTCAAACCTTGACCCATTAACCAAGTTGTCGAACAGAGGTGCGTTTTCAGAGCAACTGTCTCACATGATAAAAGAATATCGCGAGTCGTCAAAAAGCTTCGCGTTGTTCTTTATTGATCTAGACGGATTTAAAGATATAAACGATGTACACGGTCACGAGGTGGGCGATAGCGTTTTACGAGAGGTTGCTAGACGTCTGCAAAGTATAGACTCGGGTGTTGATTTGTTGTGTCGTTGGGGAGGTGATGAATTTTTATTAACAAGCTCATTGTACGATCCTAAAAAGATAGATCGCCTTGCCGAGCAAGTAATTACTCGATTATCACAAGCAATCCACAGTGAATCTGGTTTACTTTATGTTAATGCAACAATTGGTATCTCATACTTTCCTGAGCATGCAGACAATGAATTAGCCCTTATTTCAAGAGCCGATATTGCCATGTACGAGCAAAAGAAAACGGCTAAAGGCGAGCAATTAGTGTTTTCAGAAGAAATGGAAATATCAATCGCGCGAACAACCTACATAAAAAATGCCCTTGTTCATGCTATCGCTAACGAAGAATTTCATTTGGTGTTTCAACCGATAGCCGATGTTCAGCAATCAGGTCAACTGTTTGTTGAAACGCTTATTCGCTGGGAAAAAGACGGTGAATTGATTCCATCTTCTGAGTTTCTGCCAATTGCCGAAAAGTATGGTTATATTTACGAAATTGGCCACTGGATAACGACGCAAGTCGCAAAAGAGTTGAGTGAAAACGCATTTATGGACCCCTTTTCGGTATCGATCAATGCGTCTATCACCCAGCTTATTTCCCAACAATTCTCAAAAGATATATATGAAGTCTTTGCCTCTCATTCTATTTCGACAGACAGAATTTTTATAGAAGTCACAGAAACGGTGTTGACGAGTAACACAGATATGCTGGTGACAAACTTACAAACATTACGATCACTTGGTTTTCACATTGCTGTTGACGATTTTGGAACAGGGCATTCGTCACTATCTTTATTGCAAAAGATATCGCCTAAAGTGATTAAAATCGATAAGTCTTTTGTGGATACATGGGGCAAAGGCGGAGAGGTCATTGTACAAGCTGTTCAAACAATGGCAGATAAGCTATTTATTGACGTTATTCTTGAAGGCTTAAATACTGAAAGCCAAGTAAGAAAGGCAAATGCCGCTGGCGTTCGATTTATGCAAGGTGCTCACTTTGCGGAACCTTTAAAAATAGAATCGCTGCAAGAGTGGGCCAACTCACCAAAGTAATACCTTGTAACAACTCTTGGGTCTTTTATGCCTATCAATCGGTTACACTGATGTCATCTTATACATAAAATACCCGCTGCTAAGCTTTATTCGGTATCAACATCATTACAAGGATAAGTATGTTCAGTCACAAAAACCTACCAT
>CAYURD010000092.1:0-3460 GCA_964446865.1 uncultured Glaciecola sp. | reverse complement strand
TTTTGCAAGCTTCTACGTCTATTTCTTCAAGCTCTAATTTACGTGAGTTTGCAAAAACATTTATTGATCACGCCGACACGCCCTTGTTAAACACGCAACAGCTTTATAGTAAGGTGATTGATATTGCAGGCGACAATATTAGTTCAAGCAGTAATTTGCGAGACACATATTTATATTTACTTAAGCGTGAGCTTAGCGCTGAAACATTGGCGCAGCTCATAACAACTGCATCGCAACGCATTGGTTCTAGTAGTAATTTGGGAGAAGTACTGGCCGCATGTATTGGCCATGAAGCTTTTTCATCTGAACTAGCAGACACTATGCGAAATGCAATAGGTGGAATAGGTTCATCTTCGGTGCGCGAAGGTTTGTTAGATAAGCTATTAACAGAGTTGTTTTAATTGTAAATGTTCCGCTAAAAATGCTGTATACGCGCTTTCTCAAGTGCGTCAGTCGTTTTGTCTATATTTGCGTTTATCAAAAATTGTTTCAAAATAGGAATGGCACTTGCGGCCATTTCTTGACTTGTGTCTCTGTCAAAAAACTGAGACAAACCCTTTGCTTCAGCGAGAGTTTTTTGCCCTTGCTGAATAAAGTAATCTTGATTTTCGCCAGCCTTAATATTGGGGGAAATCATGCCTGATACTTCATTAAACTCTGCTTGGAACTCTTTACTAGCAAACACTAAAAGGAGCTTCTGAACATTAGTGCTAAAGTTTGCATATTGCGGCACCATCAACAAATCTAGAGGTGCTTCTTCGTACATTGCTACTTTACCATCTATTACTGGAAATTTGAAAAATTTAAAGTCATCAACTAAGGCTTTTGGCATTGAGCCAGAGAAGAAGTTACCAATGAGGGTCATGCCCGCTTTTTGGTGATACATATATGGCATTGCTTCTAACCATGCCCATTTATCTGATTGCTCTAAAAAGAACCCCGCATCAATTAGTTGCTTCCATTTATCGAATACTTTTTTGACGCGAGGGTCTAAATAGCTCTCTCTGCCACTTAATAAAGCAAGATGGAAGTCGAGACCATTTATGCGTAAGTTCAAATAATCAAACCATGCAGCCACCGGCCAGTTATTTTTGCTGCCGATAGTAAATGGGGTGATACCGTTGTCTTTGAGTGTTTTTGATGCATCTAACAACTCGTCCCATGTTTTAGGAGCTTCAATATTATTAAGTTTAAAAACAGACTCACGGTAATAAAAGCCCCATTGGTAATACGAGAGTGGCACGGCATACAGTGTACCCTCGTAGCTCGTTGCATTCACAGATGCTTGGCTAAAATTGTCTACTAAGCTATATTTTTCGAAGAAAGTATTTAGATTTTTAATTTGATCACGACGTATAAATTGGTTTAGTCGTTCACCTGCTTGCCAACTTAAAATGGAAGGGCCATTGCCGCTTGCTAGCCACTTAGGCAGCTCTTCTTTAAACTCGGCATCAGGCTTAAAAATCAAATTTACTTTTACACTTGGATTTTGTGACTCAAAATTTTCTACATATTTTACGTAGATTGATTTTTGGATAGGCGCAGAGGTCAGTATACCAACGTCGATAGTTTCTGATTTTGTATCAGGCGAGCTCAACAAAAACACCAAACACACCGAAATAAAGTAATAAGGTTTATTCAAACTATTCATTTCCCTGCCGTTATATTAAGACGTAGTCAATAATGACTTTCTAATCATGTATCGACTGAGATTTTAAAGGGTTTAATAATGAATTTAAGAAAAAAGCTTGCGATAGCAATAGCATCAGTTGTCGCAACGACAATCATTGCTTATACGATTATCAGCATTGCTTTTAACCAAACCGCACTAGAAACCGATTTACAGTCAAACATCGAAAAAACATCAAACCGTTTAGGGATTACACTCGCAACAGCGATGTGGAACTATGACGTTGAGAGCGCCAGAAAGATATCAGCAGCAGAGTTAGGTACTAACGGCCTAGTTGGCGTAAGCGCTTTTAATACCCAAGGTCAGCCTTTATTTGAGTTGACGTGGAACAGCGAACAAAACACAATCGAGTCAGGCGCTTACACCCAAGAAGCTTACTTTCAAACGACCAAGGCCATTGAATTTATTGCTCAAGAAAAGGCGATAGATACCGGCAGTGTTGTTTTACACTTTGATGATGCCGCATTAAGTAATCAATTTACTCAATCCCTCATCCAAGGCTTAGTTCAGCTTGTTGTGCTTACGGGGGTGCTAGTCGCAGTGATGAGCGCAATGACAAATAAGTTGGTTATCTCGCCAATAGAAACGATAAAAAAACGTGTACAAGAGATTGCGGAAGGCGACGGTGATTTAACAAAACGCATCGATTTTACTAGTAATGATGAATTGGGGGAACTGTCTGCCAATATCAATGATTTTATCAATCATGTACACAATATAGTGCAAGAAGTGACGGAAGTTTCCGTTCAACTCGATAAAACAACACAAGACAGTCAAGGTAATGTTAATCAGCTTAATATGCTGGTATCAGAGTTAAATGATCGCGTAAATAGCATCGAAAGCGCCATTACTGCATTGAGTGAAAGTTCGGAAGACGTCGCAAACCAAGCGAGCAAGTCAGCGCAGTCAACTCAACAAACCACCCAACTAGCGCAAGATGGGATGGTAATCGTTAACAACGCCGCTAAAATGATACGTGAATTAGAAGGCAGTATTACTGATTCAACCTCTAAAACTGAGTCGCTCGAAAGCCATTCTCAATCAATTAGTACGGTGATTGAAGTCATTAAAGAGATTGCAGACCAAACGAATTTATTAGCACTTAACGCCGCTATTGAAGCTGCGAGAGCGGGTGAACAAGGTCGAGGCTTTGCGGTTGTTGCCGATGAAGTTCGCACGTTAGCGCAGCGAACACAGGTGTCGGCCGGTCAAATCACAGAAATTATTGAGCAGTTGCAAGCGCAGTCATCAAACACACTAGATGTCATGAAGCACGGACTCGTATTAGTGGAAGAGAACGTCTCGTCGGTTGATAAAGCAGAAAAAACGTTTGAAGATATTAAGGTAGCGGTTACTAATAACTTAGACGGCTCAAACGCGATTGCCAATGACACCGATTTACAAAAAGATACGCTTGAATCAGTTCGTTCGATTATTGCTGATATTCAGCAAAGCAACCAACAAACACTCGCTATTGCCGAAGAAAACTCGGCTATTAATACCCATGTTATTATCATGAGTCAATCAGTCTCGAAACTAATTGAGAAATTTACAATAGAGAAGCCGATTGATAAGTCTAAAGTGGCTAACGCTAACGATGACGACATATTGTTTTAGGTCTATTGCAAATCCCAGAACAGTACGAGTAACGCGACATTATTATCAATATCCCTGCGTCATCAATACCGAGCGGTCACAACAGCGCTGTGTCATCGTGGCGAAGGCCTAATACTGTTCGGTTAAGCCAAAACCCCGTCATTCCCGCGAAGG
>CAYURD010000091.1:0-16912 GCA_964446865.1 uncultured Glaciecola sp. | reverse complement strand
TAAAGCGAAAGATCAAGCAGATGAGAAAGAAGCGCTTGATAAAGTGAATAACCAAACCGAAGATGCAGGCTTTGCAAACGCAATGGCTGAAGCATTTAAAGCGGCAAAAGGCGAGTAATTTTGCAATTCGGAGCGGCAGTCCTTGCCGCTCCATTATCTTTTTCAAGTAGGTGACTGATACTCAATCATTAATTGGAGTATATACGTGACCAAATCAGAACTTATCGAACGTTTAGCCTTAAAGACAAATGAGCTACAAGGCAAAGATTTAGAAGACGCAGTCAAAGAACTGCTAGAACAAATGGCCCAGACTTTACAACGAGGCGATCGCATCGAAATTCGTGGTTTCGGTAGCTTTTCATTACATTATCGAGCACCTCGTACCGGCCGTAATCCCAAAACGGGTGAAACCGTTGAACTTACCGGTAAGCATGTCCCCCATTTTAAAGCGGGAAAAGAACTGCGTGACCGAGTAGATTTATAATAAACAATCAAGTCGCTCATGTTTGTTCATGGGCGCTCGTTGTTTCACACGTCAGATGTTAACTAAGCTCACTTGCAGGTTTGCTAACGAACAGGTAACATCCAGACGTGTTTGAATACTGTAAAGGAAAGGCATGAAAGGGATTATCCTCCTCATTTTGGCAATTATTTTGATTATGCTCGCCGTTGTTGTCGGATTTAGAAATGCCGACACCGTCACAATCAACTACCTGCTTGCCCAAATTAACATGCGCATCTCTACTTTTATGGTAATTTGCATCGCCATTGGTTTTACGCTTGGTTTCATTACTATTTTAACGAAGTACCTTGCGCTAAAAGTACGCTTTGCTAGCATGAAGCGCCGATTAGAAAAACTCGCGATAGATAAGACTATCTAATGCTAGAACTCCTCTTTTTATTGTTACCCGTCGCCGCTGCTTATGGTTGGGTAATGGGACGAAACTCTCTTCGTTCGTCTCAACGCAAACAATCAACAATAATGTCTAATCATTATTATAAAGGTCTTAACTTTCTGCTGTCGGACGAACCCGATAAAGCCGTTGATACCTTAATAAAAATGATAAGCGTAAATAACGACACAATAGAAACTCACATCGCCATGGGTAATTTTTTTCGCCACCGTGGTGAATTAGATAGAGCTATCCGCGTTCATCAAAATTTGATTAGTCGTGACGAGATAAATAAAAAGCAAGAAGCATTAGCGCTGATAGAATTAGGCACCGATTATTTGCTCGCTGGGTTCTTGGAAAGAGCAGAAGGCGTTTTTATTCAACTCTTAGAGAATGACAGGCACTTTAAAACAGCGCAGCAAAAGCTATTTAGTATCTATCAAGTTACTAAAGAATGGAACAAGGCAGTTGAGTTAGCGAGTAGAGCCTTAAAAGTCGATTCTGACGATGAACATTTGTATTTACTACTGTCTCATTTTTATTGTGAACAAGCCTTAGCATTAATTGAAGAAGATAACCTAGATGAAGCACAAAGCGTATTAAAAAAAGCAGTGTTAATCGAAGGAAAACAAATAAGAGCATGGCTTGAACTGGGCAAACTTGCGGTTAAGCAAGAGCGTTACACGCTAGCAATGGATTATTTGTCAGAAATACCAAAAAGGGATATTGATTGGTTAAGTGAAGCAATTCCATTACTTGAAACCAGTGCCAGTAAACTTGGCGACTGGGAACAGCTAGAAAAGATACTCGAACCTTATTGGCAAAAATGTGCATCGTCTTACATTGCTAAAGTTAATATTTTGGCAAATAAAGGGGAAGTCGAGCCGGCAGTTGATACTCTGTTGAAACAACTCCAAAACCACCCAACGATGCGTGGTTTTAAAGCTTTATTATCCTTATACCAAAAAATGTCAAATGATGAACGTACCCAACAAAGTATTGGACACATGCACCAACTCATCGATAAACAAATAGCACAACGCCCAAAATATCGCTGCCAAAGCTGTGGGTTTTCAGGTCGTCAGTTATATTGGCTTTGCCCGTCGTGTAAGACTTGGTCCGTTATTAAACCAATTAAAGGACTAGATGGTGAATAATGTAGATATTGGCAGTAGTACTCGTTCTCCGGTCATCGTAGCCTTAGATTTTGATAATATTGACGCAGCGAATAGCCTGCTAAACAGTTTATCCCCCAAAGATTGTCGAATAAAAGTGGGCAAAGAGATGTTCACTTTATATGGCCCTGATTTTGTAAAAAGTATTGTTGACCGCGGATTTGACGTATTTTTAGACTTAAAATTTCATGATATACCTAACACCGTTGCTAAAGCCGTTAGTGCTGCAGCAAAACTTGGCGTATGGATGGTTAACGTGCATGCAAGTGGTGGCCCTAACATGATAAGTGCAGCTAAAGACGCGCTCGAATCCGTTAATAATGCGCCATTGCTCACAGCTGTCACTATTTTGACCAGCATGGACGAAAGTCAATTTGAAGCAGTTTACAATGATAGAGATATTGCAAACAAAGTAAGTCAATTAGCCTTTTTGGCGCAAAATAATGGTGCTGACGGGGTTGTATGCTCGTCTCAAGAAGCTGTCATGTTACGAAAGTTAGTCGATAAAGACTTTCTGTTAGTAACCCCGGGTATTAGGCCTAAAGGTGCAAACGTAGACGATCAAAAGAGGATCATGACACCAAACCAAGCGATTGCTTCTGGCGTTGATTATCTTGTAATAGGGCGGCCAATCACTAAAGCTGACTCGCCAAGTGATGTATTGAGAAATATTAATTTGTCGCTTAATTTATGAAAAACGGGAATGACATTTACCATTCCCGCTACCAATATGACTTCTTTTTACGGACACTTTAGTTTTATCGACTTAGTGCTTCTTTCGCATCGCAATAAGTAAGATTAAGTGTGGCCCCAAGAGCGTCTACAACCGCTTTGTATGTCACTAAACCTTTATGCACATTCAAGCCATTTAATAGATGCGGATCATCAAGCATTGCTTGCGCCGCTCCTTTGTTAGCTAGTGCAAGACCAAATGGTAAGGTTGCATTATTGAGCGCCATGGTTGAGGTGCGCGCTACGCCGCCAGGCATGTTGGCGACACAATAATGGACCACATCATCAATCACGTATATCGGATCTTGATGCGTTGTTGCTTTTGACGTTTCAAAGCAGCCGCCTTGATCTATGGCGACATCAACTAAGACAGAGCCAGGCTTCATGTTTTTAATATGTTCTCTATTTAATAACTTAGGTGCTGCTGCGCCTGGTATTAATACTGCGCCAACCACTAAATCAGCTCTTGAAGAATAATGCTCAATGGCATCTTCTGTTGAATAAACGGTTTTAATTTGTGAGTTAAATATATCATCCAACTCGCGTAAACGAGGAAGCGAACGGTCAAGTAAGGTAACGTCTGCGCCCATACCAACGGCCATTTTAGCGGCGTTTAAGCCAACAACACCACCACCAATAATGAGCACTTTTCCTGCGGCTACACCCGGCACGCCACCAAGTAAAGTACCTGAACCACCATGCGCTTTTTCTAAATAATGAGCGCCTGCTTGTATTGACATTCTTCCGGCTACTTCACTCATAGGCGCTAATAGTGGAAGGGCACCAAACCTGTCTGTTACAGTTTCATAAGCAACACATGTTGCTTTTGATGCGACCAACAACTCGGTTTGAACAGGATCAGGCGCAAGATGTAAGTATGTATAAAGAATTTGACCCTCGCGCAACATTTTACATTCGTTAGGCTGTGGCTCCTTCACTTTTACAATCATGTCAGCTTGAGCAAAAATTTCTTCTGGTGTGTTGATAATGCTTGCACCAGCAGATTCATACAACTCATCGCTAAAGCCTATTGATGCGCCGGCTTGCATTTGCACAAGCACTTGATGACCATTTGCAACAAATTCTTTTACTGCCGCTGGTGTTAGCCCCACTCGGTACTCGTGATTTTTAATTTCTTTTGGTACACCTACAATCATGTCAATTACTCTCTATTATTTGAATTATTAAACGCGATGATTGTAATATAGTTGTTAACAATATAAATTTCGAAGTTTTGCGATTAAAAGTATATAATGCTGTTAAATTAAGTTTAAGCAGAATATAAATTTGTTAGTAAATACTCCAAAACATATCGATAGAATTGATAGACGAATACTGTCTGAACTGCAAAATAACGGCAAGGTCTCTAATGTTGAACTGTCTAAACTAGTCGGCTTAAGTCCTAGCCCATGTTTAGAAAGGGTAAAGCGATTAGAGCAACAAGGTTATATAACTGGTTATACCGCGCGGCTAAATCCCAATAAACTAGGCGCGGCCATGCTCGTTTTTGTGGAGATTACACTGACAAAGACTTCAGTTGACATATTTGAAGAATTTTCTGCCGCGGTGCAAGAGCAAGAGGATATACAAGAATGCCATCTAGTGTCAGGCAACTTTGATTTCCTATTAAAAACACGTGTTGCCGACATGGCTAATTATCGAAAGCTTCTTGGCGACACATTGTTGCGTTTACCCGGTGTAAGCGAATCAAGAACCTATGTAGTCATGGAAGAAGTAAAGCATACTGCTAATATAAAAATAAATTTAAAATGATTTTGAGCTGTCTGAAGGCTTTGAATATGCTACTCTTTATAGATTGAGTAGGGCTGTTTTAAGCTGCTATTTTTAAACTGCTTTTTTGATAATAAATACGAGATATTACTTACAAATATGGCCAGATTATCGGGTGTACAACGTTTAATGGAAGTAGGCATGATTGCTTCTTGTGCGTTTTCTTTTTTCTTACTGCTGTCTTTGGTTTATTTTCATCCGAGCGATCCGGGTTGGAGCCAAGCAGGGCTGCAAGCCGATACTCAAAATATCATGGGCTCTGTGGGTGCATACTTTGCCGACATTTTGTTATTTACCTTTGGTATTACCGCGTATCTCGTTCCGTTTGCATTGGCATTTATAGGGTGGTTTATTTTTCTTCACATCAAAAGCTTAACCGAGCTTGATTACTTAACCATTGCACTTCGTTTAGTGGGCGTAGTATTTTTGGTGTTTGGCTTCACAGGTATTGCAAGCATCAACTTTGATGACTTTCATAGCGTGTCGGCTGGCGGTGCTATGGGTGATATCATTGGCGGCGCTTTGTTACCTCATTTCAATTTTGTTGGTACTGTTTTATTATTGCTCTGTTTCTTTCTAACGGGTTGCACGCTAGCGACTGGCATATCGTGGTTTCAGTTTATTGATGCCGTTGGTGAGAGCGTGTTATGGGGCGGCAAAAAAGTATTTGAATTACCCCAAAAACTATCAACATTGTCTCTTCCTAAGCCTTCAAAAAGCAAGACAGATAATGATTACGACGAAGAAGCAGACCAAGATAGCGATAAGATAGAAATCACAAGTTTACGAGCTGAGCCCACGAACGACATAGCTGAAAAGCAAGAGCCTAGCTTCGGTATTCCTGAAGAAGTATTTTACGAGCCCCAAAGCAAAGTTTCAGATAAGCCTATTGTGTCTAACTTGAGCAATGAGCCTAATATCGAATCACCCGCCAAGAGAGCAACGGCCGCTAAAAAGCCCGAAAAAGTATCAAGCACTACTCAAGATACTGATGCCAAGCAAGAGCAGGCCGGGGCAGATAGCAAAGATGCGTTAAGTACAAAAATGGCACCATTGCCTTCATTTGACTTGTTACAACGAGCTGACAAACGTACTAACCCGATTAGTGAAGAAGATTTGCAAGCGGTGGCGCGTTTACTTGAAGCAAAATTAGCTGATTTTAGTATTCAAGCAAAGGTCGTGGATGTGCTACCGGGACCAGTGATTACTCGGTTTGAATTGGAACTAGCCCCTGGCGTAAAGGTCAGCAAAATTACGACCCTAGCAAAAGATTTAGCAAGAGCAATGTCGGCCATTTCGGTTCGTGTTGTAGAAGTTATCCCAGGTAAGTCAGTTATTGGTCTTGAACTTCCTAACGAACATCGTGAAATGGTGCGTTTAAGTGAAGTCATTGGTTGTGATGATTTTCAAAACAATCCGTCGCCACTCACAATGGTGCTCGGTGCTGACATAAGCGGAGAGCCTGTTGTTGTTGATTTAGCCAGCATGCCTCACTTGCTTGTTGCGGGTACAACCGGTTCGGGTAAGTCCGTAGGCGTAAATGTCATGATTTTAAGCTTGTTATACAAGTCATCACCTGAAGACGTGCGAATGATCATGATTGACCCCAAAATGCTTGAGTTGTCGGTATACGAAGGCATACCGCATTTATTGGCTGAAGTTGTGACTGACATGAAAGAAGCATCTAATGCTTTGCGTTGGTGCGTTGGCGAAATGGAGAGACGCTACCGCTTAATGTCGGCATTAGGCGTCAGAAACCTAAAAGGCTATAACCGCAAGGTTAAAAAAGCACAAGAAGACGGTGAACCACTACTAGATCCACTTTGGAAGTTTGAAGAGAGTATGGAAACTACCGCGCCAGAGTTAGAGAAATTACCCGCAATCGTTGTCATTGTCGATGAGTTTGCTGACATGATGATGATTGTCGGTAAAAAAGTTGAAGAACTCATTGCGCGTATTGCACAAAAAGCGAGGGCGGCGGGCATACACCTTATTTTGGCCACGCAAAGACCTTCGGTAGATGTAATTACAGGTTTAATTAAAGCCAATATTCCCACTAGGATCGCGTTTCAAGTGTCTAGTAAAATCGATTCAAGAACAATCTTGGATCAACAAGGCGCTGAATCACTGCTTGGCATGGGTGACATGCTATATAATCCACCCGGCACAAGCATCACGACCCGCGTTCATGGCGCATTTGTTGATGATCATGAAGTGCATGCCGTCGTTGCCGACTGGAAAGCTCGTGGCGAACCTGATTATATTGAGGAAATCTTAAGCGGTGATACTGGTAGTGACGCTTTGCTTCCCGGTGAGCAAGCTGAACAAGCGTCTGGCGAAGAATATGATGCTGTTTATGACCAAGCGCTTGAGTTTGTCACTGAAACACGAAAAGTATCCATTTCGAGTATCCAACGTAAATTCAGGATTGGCTATAATAGAGCGGCCAGAATAGTTGAACAATTTGAGCAAAATGGCGTCGTAAGTACAGCGGGGCACAATGGAAATCGCGAAGTGTTAGCACCGCCACCTAGAAAGGACTAAGATGAATAAATTACAGTATAGTGCCCTAAGCGTTGGCTTTGCGTTACTTACCATGTACACAAAACCAACACTTGCTCAAACTGTGTTAGCAATAGAGAGCGCTATTGTGGGCACTGGTATGAGCACTACTGCTAAAAGCGAAAAGAACCTGACTAACAAACAGGAAGCGTCTTTAGTTCAATCAAATGAGAGCACAGTTGACAAAAAATCACTTCGGTCTTTGCTCGGCGAGTTTTCAAGCTTGCGCGCAGATTTCACGCAAATAATTAAGGATATGCAAGGACAAGAGTTACAAAACTCTTCAGGTTCAATTTTGTTACAAAAGCCTATGCAACTGCGTTGGTCAGTTGATAAACCAGAAGAATCTATGCTGCTTGCAGATGGTAAGACTGTTTACAATATAGACCCGTGGGTAGAACAGGTGACTTTGCTAGACCAGTCAGATCTGACCAAAAGCAATCCACTTATGCTGTTAATAAGTGACGATGAATCCCAGTGGTCACAGGTAAATGTGTCAAAGCTCAAGGTAGAAGCACAAACGCGTGAAAGAGACATTTATACCATAATATCTGACGATCCTAACTCATCAATTGTCAGCTTAGTATTGACCTTTGATAAAGATAAAAAACTAAACTCACTCGAATCCACAGACCGTCAACAACAAGTTAATATTGTGACATTTACTGACACACAATATAACGGCGCAACTGATTCAAGCAAGTTCAGTTTTAATGCACCTAGCACTTGGAGTGTTGACGATCAACGCGCTAAAACACAGTAACGCTTTCTAAGATTCACATTACTCAGTTGGCCTCATGATATGACTTTCTCAGCACCTTTAGCTCATTTGCTAAGACCTTCTACACTTGATGAATATTGTGGTCAGCAACATTTGCTTGGTGAAAATGGCCCTATTCGGCAATTATGTGAGCGAAAACAACTTTGTTCAATGATTTTATGGGGCCCGCCAGGCTGTGGTAAAACATCTCTTGTTAATTTGTTTGAGCAATACTGGCAGCTTCCGGTAATAGCGCTTTCAGCGATTAACAGTGGCATCAAAGACATTAAGTCTTTGGTCAATAAACCTTCAGACATGTTTTCATCACAACAGATAGTCTTTGTTGACGAGATACATCGCTTTAATAAAACACAACAAGATGCGTTTTTACCTTATGTTGAAAATGGGCGTATAATCTTAATAGGCGCTACCACCGAAAATCCTGCATTTTCGGTAAATTCTGCTTTATTGTCCCGTTTGCGGGTATTTACATTAGAGAGTCTTGAGCCTGCCGATTTACATATTCTTTTATCCAAAGCGCTTCACTTTACAAACACACAGCAAGATAAGCAGGTTTCAGTTGGTTCAAAAGAGGCAGACTTGCTTGTTAGTTTAAGCCATGGGGATGCTAGGCGTTTATTGAGTAACTTTGAAGTGGTCCTTAGTTTATTACCACAACACAATAACAAAGACGTTGAAATAACTAAGGACGTCATTTTACAAGCCAGTGGTTCTCAAGTGGGAAGCTTTGATAAGCAAGGGGATGATTACTATGACATTCTTTCCGCTTTTCATAAATCGATAAGAGGCTCATCGGTCGATGGCAGTCTGTATTGGTATGCAAGGTTATTAATCGCATCAACAGACATTGTGCCGATTTGTCGGCGTTTATTGGCGATTGCCAGCGAAGATATTGGAAATGCTGATCCTAATGCGCTTCAAATTTGTCTTAATGCTTGGGATATTTATCATCGAGTAGGGCTCAGTGAAGGGGAAAGAGCTGTTGCTCAAGCGGTTATATACTGCGCGCTTGCACCTAAAAGTAATGCGGTATACGAAGCCTTTAAAAAAGCAAAAAGACTCGCTACTCAGACGTCTTCTCAAGGTGTTCCTTTGCATTTGCGTAATTCTACTAGCCAGATTACAAAAACGCTCGGACATGGTGAAGGGTATCAATATGCGCATAATTACCCACATGCGTTTACACCACAACAAGAATATTTGCCTGAAGCACTGACACAAAGTAATATTTATGTGCCTAACCTTTACCAGCCAAGCGATCGCGGTCTTGAAAAAAAGCTGGCACAAAAAATAGCCTTTTTGCAGTCTTTGAGAGACGCTAACCAAGAGAATAACTAAATGAATCTAGTCAGCACCTATTTTTATATTGCCTGTGGTGGCGCTATCGGTGCTTGCTTACGATATTTTTTAAGCCAAGAAAGCATAAAGCTATTGGGTAAAGGCTTTCCCTTTGGTACTCTTGCGGTCAATGTGCTGGGTTCTTTTGCCTTGGGCCTGCTTTATTTTTGGCTTGAACAACAAGAAACCTTATCAACTAACCTAAAATTATTTTTAGGAGTTGGCTTGTTAGGTGCGTTAACCACTTTTTCTACCTTTTCGTTTGAAACTATTGTGTTGTTTCAGCAAAGCGACTATTGGAAAGCGGTATTAAATATTTTTCTAAATGTTAGCCTGTGCTTAATTGGCGTGTGGCTAGCGTATTTATTAACGAAAGGATGAACTGATCAATGTTAGACCCAAGACTGCTGCGTAACGATATACAAGATACCGCAGCAAAATTAGCAAAGCGCGGATTTACACTCGATGTAAATGCCTATACGACACTTGAAGAGAAGCGAAAAACCTTGCAAATATCCACGCAAGAACTCCAAAACCAGCGCACTCAATCTTCAAAATCGATAGGTAAAGCCAAAGCTTCAGGGCAAGACATTGCACCCTTAATCGCAGAAGTTAGTGAACTTGGTAGCAAGCTGGATGAGGCGAAAGCTGAACTTGATAAAGTATTGAATTCATTAAATATCTTTTACCAAGAAACCCCCAACTTGCCAGCCGATGAGGTACCCGAAGGAGCTGATGAAGCGCAAAATGTTGAAATTAGCACGTGGGGAACACCATCCACTTTTAGTTTTACACCCTTGGATCACGTTGATATTGCTGCAGCCTTAAACAACGGGCTCGATTTTGAAACCGCAGCAAAACTTTCTGGTAGTCGCTTCGTGGTCATGAATGGTGCTATTGCAAGATTGCACAGAGCCATCGCACAATTAATGCTAGACACGCATACGCAAGAGCATGGCTATCATGAAGTCTATGTGCCTTATTTAGTAAATTCAGATAGTTTATATGGTACCGGCCAACTGCCTAAATTTGGTGAAGATTTATTTCATACCAAACCAGCAACGGAAGAAGGGCAAGGTATGTCATTGATACCGACGGCAGAGGTACCGCTTACAAACATTGCCCGTGATCGTATTTTTAGTGATCTTGAGTTACCACTTAAAATGACCGCGCATACGCCTTGTTTTAGAAGCGAGGCTGGCTCTTATGGCCGTGATACTCGTGGTTTAATACGGCAACATCAGTTTGACAAAGTGGAGATGGTTCAATTAGTCAAACCCGATGATAGTATGGACGCGCTTGAAGAATTGACTTCACATGCTGAAGTCATTTTACAAAAGCTTAATTTACCTTACCGCAAGGTAATTTTGTGTACAGGTGACATGGGCTTTGGTGCAACAAAAACCTACGATTTAGAAGTATGGTTACCAGCACAAAACACCTATCGTGAGATATCTTCATGTTCAAACATGGGAGATTTTCAGGCCAGAAGAATGCAGGCAAGATACAAGTCGAAAGATATGAAAAAACCGGAGTTATTGCATACTCTTAATGGTTCTGGATTAGCGGTAGGGCGAACCTTAGTTGCGATTTTAGAAAACTATCAACAAGAAGATGGCAGCGTATTAATTCCAGACGCGCTAATACCCTATATGAATGGCGTTGATAAGATATCCGTTAACTAAGCAGCTTTTATATAGCGACAATTATTGATCTCATAAACATTTAGCAGGCTTTGGCAGGCCTGCTATTTTTGTTGCTATTTTGGCGGGTCCTTTGGGAAACAAGCGATACAAGTAGCGGCTATTGCCTTTTTCTGGTCCATATTTTAGTTGTAAGGCTTTTACAAGCGCTCTAATGGCTGGGCTAGTGTCGTATTCTAAATAAAACTCACGCACAAAATTAACCACTTGCCAGCGCTCTTCATTCATTTCAATATTTTCAAGCTCTGCAATGCAAAGAGCAACATCTGTTGACCAAGACGAAACGTCAGTCAAATAGCCTTCTTTGTCGGTGAAGAGAATTTGCTGATTAACGGTAATTGAATGTGTAGTCATTGCTTGTTTTTACGTTTGTCCATTAATTAATATGTTAACGTTTAAAAAGAGAATCAGTCAGTGTTAGCAATTATTGAAGCGTAATGACGGGTTGATTCTCGCCACATAAATCCACCCATTGTTCGTAAGAAATCAAGGTAATCGCGGGCTGATTTGGCAAGCCAGCGCATTGCCAATCATCAGAAATCGCATAAATCACTAATTGAGGAAAGTGCTTATGTAAATTTTGAGCACTATAAACACCGTCTTGTAAAAGTACAATAGTGGCGGTTTCTGTACCTGTAGGTAAAAAAGGCACCACTAGTTCGGGTTTGTTTACTAATAATTGAATCAACATTAAAAAACTAAGACCTGCTGGGCACTTGAATAGACATTACAAAGTGACTCGTCATCATGTAGCTTGTAGTCTATCTCGCAAGCTTCCAAATTGATATTGCGTGCAATCACTGCAGTAGCCTGTACATATACATCGTCAATATCAAACAAGGGTAATGCTTTTAAACGCTTGTATATGCTTTTATGCTCGATTATGGCAGCTTCTTGGGTTTCATTTAACTGATATACGCCATCGTCTGCAAAAACAAAGATTACCTTAATACCAATGTTCGATGCCGCCATTGCGGCTTCAAGAGCGTCAACAGACGAGCTAGTAGAATAGGGCGGCTGGGTTGTTTTAATGACTATGTACGGGATGTTGAGCGCATTCATAGTTGTATGCTCATGCTGCCATCAGCGATTGATGCAAAGTATTCCGTTAATCCAACCTGTTGAAACGGCGCCTGAAGATTGGCAGCAATAGTATCGTATGCTAACTCTTTATCAACAACACCTCGGCGCGCGGCCGCTGTGATGCAAACATTGAGCTTTACATCATATTGGTCATGTAAATCACACCACTTTTGGTAAATATTGATTTCATCGCTATTGGGCATGAGTAAACGCGAGGCATTATGTATACCACTTTGGTAAAAAAACACTTGGTCAACATCATGGCCTTTGCGTAAAGCAGCCTCACAAAAGCGCATAGCATTCTCGGCGTTTCGGCTATCGAAAGGGCTCTTACTGACCATAATAGTAAATGAATGCGTCTTCATAGTGTTATCAACAAAATAATTATGCTTGTAGTATAAACAAAAACGCCCCAATAAAGGGGCGTTTTTAAAAAACTTAGCTCAGTCTTCAGACATTCCTAGCAATGCTAGTAAGTGTACAAAGATATTATATATGTTTAAGTACAATCCGACAGTAGCGAGGATATAGTTTCTTTCGCCACCGTTTATGATTCGACTTGTATCAAACAGAATAAAACCCGACATGATAAAGATAATCAAAGCACTCATTGCCATGCTCATTGCTGGAATGGCAAAAAAGAAATTAGCAATCATACCGATAAGTGCGACTACTAGCCCCACCATTAAAAATCCGCCTAAAAAGCTGAAATCTTTCTTTGAAATTAAAGCGTAAGCAGACAATGAAAAGAACACGACCGCAGTGCCGCCTAGTGCCTGACCAATCAAGTGGCCCATGTTTGCGTCGAGGAATTGAAGTAGCATAGGGCCGATTGAAGCACCCATTAAACCGGTAAACACGAACACCCAAATCAAGCCTGAGGCAGAATTCGCTTTTTTACTTACCACAAACATACTGATGATCGCGCCTACAAAGAAGATCAAGCCCCAAGGCTGTCTTACGTCTAACAATACTGCCATTGTTGCTGTTACCGCACTAAAAGCGATAGTCAATCCCAGTAGCATATATGTATTGCGAAGCACCTTATTAATCTCTATCGCTGAACTTTCACTAGCGGCAGAAGACAAAGTACGATTGTCCATTTTTGTTCTCCAATAATCTAAAAATAATGCTTGAGTATATTTACTCTAATTAACTAGCATGCTGCTAATGTAATTATTAGTGTATATGTAAGGTGTTTGGTTCAAAATTTCAAGATTTTTCGAATAAAAAGCGTATATTTTTGTAAATAAAGGTCAAAAAACCTGCGGTTAACATATTTTTATGAAGTTTTTTATATTTTAGCCTTTACATCTACGTCATTCGCTTTTAATATGCGCACCTCTTGGAGAGCTGGCAGAGCCTGGTTGAATGCACCTGACTTGAAATCAGACGTACGGTCAAACGTACCGGGGGTTCGAATCCCTCGCTCTCCGCCATATTGTAAAAAGCCGCTAATACTGATTAGCGGCTTTTTTTGTACTCGCATTTTTATTCCAGCATGAAGTTTGCCGATTAGTCATAGTTCTCATTATTTATACAAAAAAATAATAGTCGTTTTTTGCATCTCATTGTAATATGTCGAATGGCTGGTAAGTTCCATTTGTTCAAAGTAGGTTTAAGACGTGATCAAAATATTAGTGGTTGATGACCACGACCTCGTTCGAACAGGGATAGTTAGAATTTTAAAGGATGTAAAAGATTTCGATATCATCGCTGAGCTCGGCTCTGGTGAGGCAGCGGTTGATTATTGCCGCAAAAATAGCCCTGATATCGTGTTAATGGATATTAGCATGCCAGGAATTGGTGGGCTTGAAGCAACGCGAAAAGTGCTTAGAATTTGTGATTCAGCGCGCGTAATTTGCGTGTCGATGCACAAAGATAATCCATTACCCACGCGCATCATGCAGGCTGGGGCACATGGATTTTTAACGAAAGATGCAGAGCCTCGCGAAATGGTCGATGCCATTTACAAAGTCCATTCTGGGCAAAAATATATCTCACCTGAAATAGCGCAAGTTATTGCGATTGGGCAACTTTCTCCGCAAAGCGATAACCCCTTTGATCAATTGAGCGAGCGAGAACTAGAAATTACCATGATGTTAACGCGCGCAGTAAAAGTGCCGGAGATCGCTAAACATCTTAATATTAGCGCCAAAACGGTCAATACTTATCGTTATCGCTTATTTGCTAAATTAGACATCGAATCTGACGTTGAGCTTACGCATTTAGCATTACGCCATAAAATCATACAATCAAGTGCATAAATGTCAGATGCTGATGTAACACCCTTCGATTATGAAGGGTTTTTAAAACATTTAACTGAGCAGCCCGGTGTTTACAGGATGTATGACATCAAGGGTGGTGTCATATACGTTGGTAAAGCAAAAAACCTCAAGAAACGCGTTAGCAGTTATTTTCGTAAAACAGTAGACAACGCAAAAACCCAAACACTTGTTAAAAACATCCACAATATGGATGTCACCGTAGTATCGAGCGAGACCGAAGCCTTTCTTTTAGAAAACAACTACATCAAAAAGTATCGTCCACGTTACAACGTTGTTTTGAGAGATGACAAATCGTACCCCTTTATCTTTATTTCTGACCACGAACACCCTCGCTTAAGCTTTCATAGAGGTCCTAAAAAACGAAAGGGCGAGTACTTTGGCCCATACCCAAGCGCTTGGTCAGTGCGCGAAAGTTTGCGCTCTATGCAACGAATTTTTCCGGTTCGTCAATGCGAAGATAGCTATTACCGCGCTCGCTCTAGACCTTGTTTACAATATCAAATGAAACGCTGCAGTGCGCCGTGTGTGGAAGGAATTGTTAGCGATGAAGAATATTCAGAACAGGTTAAGCTCGCCAAGCTATTTCTGAAGGGCAAAAACGCGCAGGTAATTTCGACGCTAGTTACTCGCATGGAAGGTGCTAGCGAATCGCTGAATTTCGAAGCGGCGGCCCGATATAGAGACCAAATTAGTGCATTACGCAAAGTTCAAGAGCAACAATTTGTGGCAGGTACACAACAAGAATTAGACGTGTTTGGCTTTTCCTTTCGAAACGGTATCGCGTGTATTTTTGGTATCTTTATTCGTGATAACCAAGTACTTGGCAGTAAGTCATTTTTCCCTAAAATCCCTCGAGATAGTAGTAGTGAAGAAGTCTTTGAGTCGTTTATTTTGCAATTTTACCTAGCGGGAAACAAGCTCATTCCTAAACAGATTGTATTGCCAATAAAGTTTAATGACATGGCGAGTGTCGAAAAGGTACTAAGCAAAGAAGCAAATTATAAGGTACATTTTTATGAAGGCGCACGTGATGAAAAACGCAAGTACCTAGAGATTGCTAATAAAAATGCTGAAAATTCGTTAGAAACCCAGCAAAACCAACAGAAGTCCATTTTTGCGCGTTTCACCGATTTAGAAAAAACACTGGAGCTTGATTCTCCTATTAAGCGCATGGAGTGTTTTGATATTTCCCATACTTCAGGTCAGCAAACGGTTGCGTCATGTGTTGTATTTGATAGAAGCGGGCCCTTAAAGTCAGATTATCGCACCTTTAATATTGATGGTATTACGCCGGGTGATGATTATGCGGCCATGGCGCAGGCTTTAAAACGTCGATATAAATCGCCCAGCCAAGACGCAAAATTGCCTGATCTTTTGCTCATAGATGGGGGGAAAGGGCAGTTATCGCAAGCTGAGTCGCATTTTAAAGACTGGCCGGATGATAAAAAACCATTGATGCTTGGTGTGGCCAAGGGTACGACACGTAAGCCTGGTTTAGAAACGCTTATTCTTGCTTATTCGCACGACACCATTGCGGTCGAGAGTGATTCACCCGGTCTGCACTTAGTACAGCATATAAGAGATGAGTCGCACCGTTTTGCTATTAGTGGCCATCGTGCGCGTCGACAAAAAGTGAAAAACACGTCGCCCTTGCAAGAAATACCCGGTATTGGGCCTAAAAAGCGTCAGGCCTTATTGAAATATACTGGCGGATTACACGGCCTTAAAAAAGCCAGTAAAAACGAAATATCAAAAGTACCGGGCATTAGTCCTGAGTTAGCCGATATGATTTATGATTATTTGCATTCATAGCACGATAAGTTCTGTTATCATACAAGCAGAAATGTAGTTTAAGATAGAGTTGAAACGTGATCTGGACAATACCCAATATTATCACCTTATTACGCGTATTATTAATACCCGTATTTGTCTCCGTATACTTTTTAGATTGGCGTTGGGCGCACGAAGCGGGCGCTTTTATATTTTGGTTCGCTGCTATTACTGACTGGTTTGATGGATATTTAGCACGGCGTTTAAAACAATCGAGTCCATTTGGGGCTTTTTTAGACCCTGTCGCTGATAAGCTTATTGTCGCTGCCGCATTATTGATGATCACACATGAATATAATAGTTTGTATATTACCGTGCCAGCAATCGTATTATTAATGAGAGAAATCTATATTTCGGCCCTACGTGAATGGATGTCTCAACAGGGCGCCACTAATTTAGTGAAAGTAAGCTTTATTGGTAAAGCAAAAACCGCAGCCCAAATGCTTGCCTTAATTGGCTTATTGTCGGGCCTCGAATATTTTATGGGCTTTCCCATTTATTGGGTTAGCTTAGGAAAAATATTGTTGTATATCGCGGCAGTGTTGTCTTTGTGGTCAATGGTTATTTACACTGTAGCAGCATGGAAAACCCTGTCTGCACAGAAGTAATTGCGATAAAAAGTGGGTTTTAAGCTTAATCGTTTAAAATTTGACTGAACAGTTATTTTTAGGCGTATTTGTAGTTGACAGCTTTTTTTTTGCATGTAGAATGCACCGCACATTTCAGAGCGGGAATA
>CAYURD010000090.1:10379-16963 GCA_964446865.1 uncultured Glaciecola sp. | reverse complement strand
CCAAGGGCTTCAAGCTCATCAAAGGCTTTGTACATACCCAAAATACCTGTGCCGCCGCCTGTTGGGTACAACACTACATCGGGCAATTTCCATTGCTCTTTTTTATTAGGCCAAGGCTCGGCTAATTCTAAGCCCATGGTTTTTTTCCCTTCAATGCGCCAGCCTGGCTCTTGAAAAGTCGCACAGTTAAAATAACCTTGCGGTAAAAACTGTTCTTTCATTAGTGCACCGGCTTCGCGAATGGTGCCTTTAACAAGAGACAGCTGAACATTTGGGTAAATTTTACTGTAGGCGGCGACTTTACCGAGTATAGGCATCGGTGTATCGTCGGGCATAATCACGCTGACATCAAAGCCATGCTTTACGCCATATTCACTTAACGAATCGCCCGCATTACCTTGAGTAGGTACCGCTAACTTTTGCAGACCAAAGTACTTTGCCATCGACACCACCATTGCCATGCCGCGATCTTTAAAACTACCCGTTGGATTGGCGCCATAACCCGGATACGGCTGCCCTTCGTCTTTTACCACAACATCAAGACCAAGCTCTTTGACTAGCGGATAGGCATGAAAATCGATGATGGGTGTATGACCTTCACCTAAACTAAGAATATTCTCTTTTTGCTTAGGATCAGCAACATCAAATGGCATCAATGCGCCAAAACGCCACATTGATTTCTCTTCGGGTCGATACCACTGTAAATCGGGAAAGTCGGCGTGTATTTGTTGGGTGTCTAATATGAGTTTTACGGGGCGATTATCGTTCGGGCAAAGGTTCATTACCTTGTCGAAATTGTACGTAGAACCGCATTCTGTACATTCCCAGTATTTTGCATATTTCATTGATGTAAAGTTTCGCTGTAGGTCACTAATTGAGTGAGATTAGTGTAGCAAAAACAACAATGAAGCACGATAGTCAACAAGACGCATCTTCTAATGAATAATTAGAAGATGCGCAAGTAGGATTATTTGTTAGCGCGCTTTTTAAAAGCGGCAAATAAACCGCCACCAAGCAACATAAACAATAATGAGTTAGGTGCGTTCACTTCGACTGGCGCAAGTGTGAGACTATTTTCAAAGATCAAAGCACTTTCTTCAAACGATAAACCTTGGATATTAAGCGAACTGGTAATGGTATTAAAGGCGTTTATAAATCCACCATTTTTAGCAAAGCCTTGATATTGACCAACGACAAAGAATGTTTGCCCAGCCGTCACATCAAACGATACCGATAAATTGCCAAAAAACGGGTTTTCTGCAGATGTTGGGCCAACGCCATCTTCAAAAATACTAAATGTATCAATGTCAATTATATCACCGCTGTCTGCCGGAAATAGGCTGTTTGGATTAATGATCAAGTTTTCAGACACATAGGCATTTAATATCAAGTCAGAAGACAAGGTGCTTTCATAACCGTTTAGTTCCCAAACTTCTGATGAATGAAAAAAGTCGAAGTTTAATTCAAACTCTAGTGTTGCATCATCGCCAGTCCATAAAAATTCGTTAGCAGCATAACCATTAAACGAGTTTCTTTCGTTCTCGCTAGACGTTGCATTAATTTTAATTTCTGGTAAGCCTAAATTACCTTCATCAAGTGTAATCCGACCCTCTAATTTACCCGTGCCCGACACGTGGTCTATAAAGGTTTCAGCAGTAGCAGGATCGACAAAAAGATTGCCAACCTGATCAGGTGTAAACGCTGGGATGCTGGGTAAACCATCAAATTTTGGTGAACCGTCATTATTCCAAAATTCAGCTTGAAAGGCACTGTTAAATCGACACGCAGTATCAACTGTTTGCGCGCCCCAATCACCTATTGGGCCTGTAACGGCCTCAATACCCGCTAAATTATTGATGATAAAATCAGGATCTGAAAGCCCAGGGCAACTCCTTTCAAATGAACCGATAGAGACATGTTGCGTTAACAGCCCAGCATGAGCGGTGCTCATCAGTGAACCTGTCAATACCCCTGCACTTATGCAAGCAAACAACATTCCCTTGATTTTATTATTATTTATTTTCATGACTACTTACCTTTATTTATTACATTATCACAATAAGAGCTGACTATTTAATGCTCAAATACCACTGCTTTTACTCATTTTCTATGTTACCGAACTAGCTATAGTTTTACTAATTATTAGTGTCTATTGTACTGCTCACCTTGAATGTATGCTGTGCACTAATGCCAGTGCGCTTAAACGTCTCAGGCTTGTTAGCAGATAATGGCTCTGCATCTTCCCACGAATAAATCGAGATAGTCGCCTCGCCTTTTTGATGCGCAATCACTTGCCCAAACTTATTCACTGATACAATACTCGGGTCGCTAGACTCCCAAATTACGCCTTGTCGTTGTGCGTTACTTGGCAACACAATAGCGTCTAAACTAAGGCTTTCACCTATCATTAATTCTGCTGGTAGTGCTTCTCTTGACGGTGCTGCGATTGACAAATATTCAACAGGTTTCAGCTTATAGTTATCTAAGAGTATGCCAAGTGACTCATACGCAGCTTGTTGCTCTTTATCAAGAGAGTTTAAGTCCAGACCACTGTATCGTAAAAGCTTCCACCTTTTTTCGACTACCTTGTCACCGACTCGTTCTAGCGGGTCGGTGCGCAAATCAAAAAAGCGGCCATCAGGAAAGTCTTTGTCAGGCGCATAACGTTTAAAATCTTTGTTAAACACGTAACGCAAAAAGATGTCTTCGTCTTTGTAGGTATTGTTACCAATGTACCATGTGTAAATGTGGTCGCGATGCTCTTGCTGGGTGTTACCAAGTGCTTGTTGCCAAAAACTAATACCGTCAACCTGTTCAGCGTCGGGCATCTCAACACCTGCGGCATCTGCAATGGTCGGATAAATATCAGTTAGATTAACGAGCCCCTCGTAGGTTCTATAAACATCATCAGTTTTGGGACTGTTAGGAATGGTATTAGGCAATTGCATGAGCAAAGGAACATGTATTCCATTGTCCGCATTACCGCCTTTGCGCCCTGGGTATATTGAGCCATCTGCTAGCACATGCCCAAAGGTTTCTTTGGTGCCGTTATCACCCATGACAACAATTAGGGTGTTGTCTAACAAATCTTCATCTTCAAGTTTTTGCACAACTTGTCCAATCATCTTATCCATATATTCGATCATGTCAGGAAAGTATTGACGATCATCCCCGCGTTTGTTGTTGTAGTCTGCATTTTCAGGAAACTCGTCAAAAATCGAATGTGGCTGAGTGTCGGGCGTTGGCTTGTGTGGGTCGTGTGCCAAAAGCATTGGATAATACAAAAAGAACGGTTTATTTTTATTGTTTTCAATAAAATCGAGCGCGTGGCGATTGACAATATCAGGGCCGTACCAGCGTCTACCTGTTACTGGATCTAAGTCTTTCCTGCCTTGATAATCATTGAGTTCGCCATTAATTACTAATTTTGGATTTATAAAGCGCTGGCCTTCGTCTATTACGTCAAATGCGGCGTAATCATCCCAGCCAAATTCACTAATATAATCTATTCCGGGCGTTTCTTGAGTACCACGAGTTTGCTTCCATTTTCCGTATAAACCCGTTGTGTACCCCGCCTTTTTAAATGCATCGCCAAAGGTAATATCTGATGCATGTTGTGCTTTAGGGCGCAGATAGTTGCGGTCGTTTCGTTTTCCGCTCATAAGCGCAATACGGGTATTTTCGCAAATGGGGTAAGCAAAAGCGTTATCAAAACGTATCCCACTTTTTGCAATATCATCAAGGTGCGGCGTTGCAAATTCTTTATTAGTGAACTCGCCGTCATAACTGTGCAAGCGATTTGCACCATACGCAGTTACGCCATAATAACTCAGGTCGTCTATTAATATCAGAACGACATTTAGCTGGTTTTCGTTAGCTTGGCCGGCAGGTAAAGCTTGTGAATTAGTTTCATCAAGTTTACTTGACACACATCCATAAAGTACAAGTGTACCAAGACATACCGCGATTGTAATTGAATGTACCAAGAACCTAATATTCACACTAAACTCCGTTGCGATTTAATTTTTATATATAATACACTCATTTCATACTTAATTGTAATTATAAATAATGAAATCAAACTAAAACGAAACCCTATTCAAATAAAAGCTATCTGGATTCCTATGCCCTTCGCTGCTCAAAAATCGTTTAGAAAAAACACTTGAACCTCGCGACCTTCTAAGCGATGGTGCTCCCTCAAATTCGTCAACCAAACTGTTTCGTAATTTACCGATTGTATCAATAGACTGCAGTGGTATCACGTTGTGACCATAATTATGTGGAGGCGGCTTGTTCCCGGGCAATGGCGGAGGCGGCCGTGTTTGCCCACTATAATAGTAAGCAGGCGGTGCAGGTGTTTTTCCATCTCTAGGCCTTGGTGCCGGACGAAATGTCCCGCCGCCAGAGGCTGGTGTCGCATCTGTGTTTGTAACGGCTGGGGGCAATGGAGGTATACTACGAAACGAAGCTTGAGAAAGATTATCAGGTACATCTACAAACGTCGCGTTTGACACTTCTGAGAGAGATCTCTGGCGACCGCCAGGAACAGCAGGCGCAACAGTTACTAGTGAGCGAAGATAGTCAGCCACGCTTTTAGCTTGTGCTTGTTTTTCAATGCCAAACCCTTCTTGAAGTAAGTAGACAAGCTTCTCACTGGGCAGATCAAATAGAAAATCTGGTTCTCTCAACAAAATCGTTTTTAGCATATAACCAGCAACAGCTGTACCTGTGCGCCCAGCTCCATAACCGCAATAAAATAAAACGCCACCGAAATTTCGCCTTTCGCGAATTATTCTGTCAATGTCTTCATGGTCTTTGGTTGTGATGGCTTTAAAATCTTCTGTTTTAATGTGAGTGTGCTGAATATTCATACCATCAAGCATGAGCTTAGAACCAAATCGCAGATGCTTAGAGTTAAAACTAAATATGGTTTTAATATTGTTATCGCGCAAAAAATTTAGTTGCTTATTACTGAAATCATGAATTTTATCACTACCCCTATATCCTGGCTGGGCGCACCTGGCAATGCTAACGTTTTCAGTCGTTACCCACTGAAAGTTTCTAAAAGCGTTTCGAAATCGTTCAGGCCGATAGAAAAACTTTGTCTTATCGCGATAGCGTGTAATATTAAATTCAGCTTCGACTTCTCGTAGCAAACGTTCGGGCTGTGAAGGCGAATTCCACGGATATAAACACATTATTGACGGCTCCAAAATCAAAAAACATATACAGCATCATGTTAGGCAATACGCTGTAACATATGAAAAGTTGCATTGGTGTAAATGAGTACTTGTGTTTCTATTTATATTAATATCGGTGTTTAGGCTTCAAGAACTCATCTCGTTGAGTGGGTGTGAGGTTATAGCTCATAGCGGCAACGAAATACGCCCACGAATCAGCATTTTCGATAGCATGCTTAGCTCTAAAGTTTCTATTTGACGGCTGAATACCTTGCCAACCATACGAATGATCTTTCGTCCCCAAAGCCCGATGCGATACCTCGTGGATAATCGTTTTCGCACAATGCCACTGCGCTGATTTGCCATCTCGTGCTTGAAAATCGTTTTTAATATAAATCACCTGCATACGTTCAGCAGGATAAATAAACCCACGGGCACCTGCAGGTAAAGCACCGTTGGCACCAAATTTAGGATGATAAGAAAAGACAAGTGTATTGTCGTTAAGCATTGCCGCGATTTTTTGAAGCCCAAGCTCCATCTTTTGCATGTAGCGTTTTTTTGTAGACGCCTTTACGTTATCAAGACCGCAAAACCATTCTTCTACTTCAAAGGTTTTTCTGTCTGGACTTTTACCTTGTGCGCTAACACACCAATCAAGCGCCATTGCTGATGCTTCAGCAATAATATCACGCTGTTGTATATCAAAATATTCATCGTCAGCGTTGAGCTTTTCGAGCAGTCTTGTGCGATCAGAATGTAGTGCCTCGTAGACCCAACTCCCATTAGAAAGTGGCGGAGCATAAACCCATACACCTTGTGCACCACGTTCACGAACAAAATATAAGTGGTATAGCATTTTAAGCGCACCTAATCGCGAAATGTTAAACGCATATAATGAGGGTAGTATTTTCTTTTTGCGTGCTTCATTATTTACGTCGGCAATAATTTCACCCACGCTTAGCCTAGAGTACAAAGCCTCATCTTTTATTTTGTTTCGCAGTGCAGATAGCGCTTGATGATGGTTATGGTTAAGCTTTTTATAAGAGAGCATTGATTGCATTTTGCAACGTGATTTGAGCAAAAACTGCCAATCTATGTCAGAATGATTTGTATGCGTTGTTGGCCATTTTTTACCATTAATTGTTTTTCGCGTTTTCTCAAAAACTTCAGAGAAATATAACATAGGTTCCATTGCTGACCTCTCGTGATTATAACAAGCTGTGAATTATTTATAATGACTTAAAAACTTACGCCGTTGATTAGGCAAAAGGGTGCATCTAGAAAATAAAAACCTTGTCGTTTTTTTGAGAGTCGAGAATCTCTACAGAAAGCAATTAACTAATTTTAGTGTTTGTTTATAATAGACTTAAGGTAAAATAAGTTGAATTATGGCCTGATTAAAAA
>CAYURD010000090.1:3646-10279 GCA_964446865.1 uncultured Glaciecola sp. | reverse complement strand
GTTTGTTTATAATAGACTTAAGGTAAAATAAGTTGAATTATGGCCTGATTAAAAACGTGCGTCACTCTCGAAAAAAATCCGTCATTCTCGAGACGTCGAGAATCTCCTTGGAACTAATAAATGTCAACTAAGTGGATTTTTTGAGTTTGTTAATAACATATAAAAACATACACTTAGCTAAAATCGCGCAGTTCCAAGGGGGGTTCCCGCCTTCGCGGGAATGACGGGGTTTTGGCTTAACCGAACAGTATTTCGCCTTCGCGAGGATGACGGGACGGTCGCGAGGATGACGGGACGGTCGCGAGGTTCACGGGGAGATGAGGCTTATACAAAATAGAGGATACATTCCATTGCAAATAATTAGGCATAAATCGAAAAACATGAAAACACACTATGCGTGTTTTCTCGTTTTCATAATGTGTCTTTTAGTTGCCTCGATACAAACAAAAGTACAAGCAAGCTCAAAAGAAAGTATCGCGCAACATGCAGCATCAACTGACATACTAGCATTAAACAAAACCGACCAAATTTATCACCTAAATTCAGCCAAACAAGCCTCTGGTTTTTTTCCTATTCCAGCCGATGTAAGCAATAAAGGTCTTAATACGTACTTAAACAATGCGCAGAGTTTTACCACAAGTGTGCAACCTGATTTTAAAAAGTATAGCCGTTACGGTATGTTCATTGAATTAGAAAATCGCTCACAAGCTAGCAAATGGTTTTTGCAAGTTAATCATTTTCTTATCGAAAAGACTGAAATCTACACCATGGCCAATGGCGAGATTTCTATTACCAAGGTAAACGCTCAGAACGCGACTAATGAAATGTTTAGCAATAATATGCTAGGCAGAGCCTTACCGCTTGAAATACCGCCCAACACAAAAACAAAAGTCTTGATTGTGCTCACCGCTGACGACCTAAAACGCCCCATTTATTTGGGCTTAATGGCCGCAGAAAAGTACCAAACATGGGCAGATGGTATGGATTTTTTATTCACACTAGTCATGGGTATCGTACTTTGTGTCGTGTTGTTTTCACTCGCTTGCTTCATTATTACCCGTGATCAAACGTTTTTATGGTTTGCCACCTCAACCAGTTTAATTTTGTCTTTAGCCATGCTTAGGAGTCCATTTGTTACACTGATTTTTGACCCGTCTACGGGCATACCCGATTGGCTGTGGATAGTAGTCGCGCTAACGCAGGTGAGTATACTGCTTTTGGTAAAGTCGTTTTTATCCATTCAACCAGGCTCCAAAAGCTGCACCATTTTTAATGTCGCCATCGGCATTGCCTTGTTAACTATCTTAATAAGTTATCCGCTTAGTCATCAAAACAATATTCTTGTGTTTTCTTTCTCAAGTGTCATTGTAATTGGCTTAGTATTAAGTGTTGGTATGGTTTCAGCATTTAAAAATGGCTTAATAAACGTGATTTTTATGATGGGATGGTTGCCCATTGCCATCAGTGTTGGTAAGTCGATATATTTGTCGTCTTATGAGCCTCAACTGCATCAAAATACGCTTAGTTACTATAATGTTGAAGGGCCGTTTTTACAGCTTGCACACTTTTTCATTCACTTTATTGCCATAGTGATGCGCATTGTAGAAATAAAGAAGCAGCACTTAGCCGCGCAAGCGCAAAGCTCTGCAAAAACTAATTTTTTAGCTGGATTAAGCCATGATATCAGGCAGCCACTTGACGCAATGGGTTTGATGCTTGAACACCTTGACGACGTTAACAGTCAAAACGCTAATGAAAAATCAAAACAGCTCACACACAAGGTAAAACTACTCCACAAGTCGATGCGTGATATTTTTAGTGCGCTAACAGATTTCACGCAAATAGAATCAGGAAAACTCAAAGTCACGAAAGAAGCTACTTCGCTATATGATTTGTTTGCAGAGCTCAAAGATGAACATGCACTTGCCTTTCAACAAAAAGGGATTGTGTTCAAAGTGAGATCGCTCGATATTGTTTTTTCAAGCGATCGTACTTTACTAAAACGAGTATTGCGTAACTTATTATCAAATGCACATAAATTCACAAAAGAAGGTAAAGTGTTATTGTCGGCTAGACGAAAAAACGGCCTGATTGTTATTCAAGTGTGGGATACTGGATGCGGTATTTCCGCAGACAAACAAGCCACTATATTTGATATTTATTCTCAAGCTGATGAAGACGGACGAAGACCTTGGGGCAATGGCGTTGGTTTGGCAAGTGTCAAACATATCGCTGAGCTTTTAGGTTTATCGATATGTGTCGATTCGCAAGTACAAAAAGGTAGCGTTTTTAGTGTGTATGTGCCTAATATGCTTAAAAGCTAAACTTGGTTGATTCAGAACAGTAAGGGTCACTCGTCAATGGTATGCATACTATGATTGTACGGAGTTTATTCAATGAATGATGCAAAACCTAATATTGAAATCACCAGTATCTTGATAGCTGAAGACCATGAATTGTTTGGTGACGGCATTGCTTTTTTACTAGAAAGCTTATTCCCAAACGCGCAAATTACTCGCGCTTTAGACTTTGACAACGCCTGGCAATGTTTACAATCAAACACCTTTGATTTGATGCTAATGGATTTAAAAATGCCCGGCACAAAAGGCCTAAATGGCGTTAGAGCGACAAGGCAGTCATACCCTTCACAAAAATTAATTGTTATGTCGTCGTTAGATTCTGCGATGAACGCTGAGAATGTAATGACATTAGGCGTTAATGGGTTTATTTCAAAAAGCACGGCAAAAGAAAAAATGAAGCAGGGCATTTTAGATGTTGTGCACGGAAAAACTGTGGTCGAAACCCCTCATACAACACGAACTTCGCTATCACCTAGGCAACAACAAACCCTAGAGTTCATGGCACAAGGATTAAGCAATAAAGAAATTGCCCGACAACTCAATATCTCAGTCAATACTGCAAAAGAATATGTCTCTATCGTCATTTCCTCACTTAACGCAGACAATCGCACCCACGCCGTACAAAAAGCAGAGCAGCTTGGCCTATTATTTGATTGTGAGTAACACGCTATATCCTGCGCTAATACTTGTAAAACAACGCTAATTTGATTAATTTGAATATTCTCATAATAATTTGAAACTAATATTCAATGAAAAAAATACTTATATGCGCTTTGGCCGTGACCACTGTGTTGTTTGCTTGTTCAGAAAAAACTAAGCCTTCCATAACACCAACACAAGCAGAAAACCTTGTTGATTATAGAGCCAAAGGCATTATTGCAGAGTCATTGCCCGACATTGTTGCAGCGCTTGATAGCGGCGATATGAGCTCGCATGCACTTGTTGAACTCTACCTAGAGCGAATCGAACTGATTGATAAGGGCGGACCTAGATTACAATCTATAATTTCATTAAACCCTGATGCCATAGCGCAAGCTAAAAAACTAGACGAGATGCGTAAAGCTGGCGATATTCTTGGGGCATTGCATGGCGTGCCCATATTACTCAAAGATAACATAGAATCAAAAGATGCCATGCCGACCACGGCTGGTGCACTGGCCTTAAAAGATAATATAACAGAGCGTGACAGCCCGTTAGTGGCTGGTTTGCGTGCGCAAGGTGCAATCATTCTTGGTAAAACAAACTTAAGCCAATGGGCCAATTTTCGTTCTGAAGGCTCGATGAGTGGCTGGAGTGCATTAGGCGGCCAAGTACGCAACCCGCACATGCTTGATCGCAATCCATGCGGCTCAAGCTCCGGCTCTGGCGCTGCCACCGCTGCCTCGCTTGCAGCAGCATCGGTAGGCACCGAAACAAACGGGTCAATTATTTGCCCGTCGAATGCAAACGGCATAGTAGGGTTTAAACCGACGGTTGGTATTGTTGAGCAGCAACACATAGTGCCAATTTCAGTATCGCAAGATACAGCGGGGCCTATGACTAAAACGGTAATGGGCGCTGCGCTAATGATGAATGCGATGGCCACTACAACGCCCGAAATAGACTACAGCGAAAACCTAAATAAAGATGCACTGAAAGGCATTAGAGTTGGCGTATTAAATTTTGCTAAAGGCCAGTCAACACAAATAGTAGAACACTTTAACGTCGCATTAAAAGACCTAGAGGCCGCAGGTGCAGTGTTAGTTAATATAGACAAGCGCCCAGACACACCAAAAGACTTTGGCAAAATGTCTTACGATATTCTTAAGTTTGAATTTAAAGATGGCATTAATGAATACCTTGCCTCAACACCCTCAGAATTGGTGAATACACGGACCTTAGAAGCCTTAATCGCGTTTAATCAAGAGCAACAGGATGTTGAACTCGCTTTATTTGACCAAAGTATCTTTGTTGCATCACAAAAAATGGATTCATTAGACAGTGACGCGTATAAGACTGCTATTCAAACAGTTCAAAAAGCCACACGCGAAGACGGCATTGATAAATTATTACAGCAATACGACGTGCAAGTATTGGTAGCGCCTTCGGGCGTAATCGTCCCTAGGGTTGACCCCATAAATGGAGACGTATGGCCAAATGGCTGGCCTGGTTATGGCTCACATGCTGCAAGAGCTGGCTATCCTCATGCTACCGTCCCCATGGGCGACGTGCACGGTCTTTCGATTGGATTATCATTTATTGGTGGTAAAAATACTGACGCTGCTATTCTTGCGTACGCCTATGGGTATGAACAAAAGTCGATGCGTAGAGTAGACCCACAATATTATAGTGACGCTGAAGCGGTTTTGAATATCGCAGAATCAATGAAAAGATATGCAGAAGCGCAAAAATAGTTAACAAAAAACAACGATTGCCCCCCCATTTGGCGGGTATTCGTTAAAAATTTACCACGATACAATGCTTATCAAGTAGTAACCTGATATTGACCAAAAGCGATTAGACTCAGCATAAATGAACGCTCGGCAATATCACAAACAAAGATAAGAAAGATGAGCATTGAAATACAATTGTTTGGGGAATTTTCCATTTTTAAAGATGGAATAAAGTGTGAACTAACACACTCTAAACGCACACGTGCTCTTCTTGCCTATTTAGTAATGACTAGCAAACCGCAGAGGCGTGATAGTTTATGTGAACTGTTTTGGGATGAAACTAGCGACCCTAAAGGCGCATTACGCTGGTCTTTGAGTAAAATCAGAAAGTTTGTTAATGAACGCAATAATGAACGCTTGATCACCGACCGTCAGCGCATCATGCTATTGACTAACGACGTTTCGGTTGATGTGCACCACATAAAAAACCGAATCAGCAGTGATATTATTTCGGCTGAAGAACTACAGAAATACCTTAGCAAGCTAGAGTCGACATTTTTGGAAGGACTCGACCTTGAAGCACTAACATCATTCCAAAGATGGTTAGTGTCTGAACGCATTGAGATGGAGCACCTATATTTTGAGGTGCTTAAAAAACTATGGAATCATCCTCACTCCACGCAAGAACAAAAACTCAGTTATATGAAAATAGGCTTGGCCAAAGACCCATATAACATTGAAATAGCAAAATCCTTGCTGCAACAAATGGACAGACTTGGTTTTATTTCTGCCAAAGAAAAATTGCTAAGTGAAATTAGTCAGCGCTTTCATGATGCGGGCATAAAATGGGAAGAATACTCCACCCAAACGACTAATTTTGCTGATACTTCAGTCTCGAACCAAGATATTCTTGCCCGCCAACAAATAAAATTTTGTAATACCAAAGATAATACGCGAATAGCCTATGCATCGGTCGGTGAAGGTTACCCAATTATCAAAGCAGCCAATTGGCTTTCTCATTTAGAGTACGATTGGAACGCGCCAATATGGAGTCCTCTTTATCGTAAGTTGGCCAGCAAGCATAGAGTTATTCGCTACGATGAACGCGGTAATGGCTTGTCAGACTGGGATGTAGAAGATTTGTCTTTCAACGCTTTTGTAGATGACTTAGAAACGGTTGTTCAGCAAACCAATCTGTCCAAGTTCGCGCTTTTGGGGATTTCTCAAGGTGCCTCGGTGTCTATCGAATATGCGATTAAGCACCCCGATAAAGTCAGCCATTTAATCTTATTTGGTGCCTATGCCAGTGGCTGGCGAATTAACACCAGTGAACAAGAAATTAGAAAAAGAGAAGCCATTATTACTTTAACTGAAGGTGGTTGGGGCCAAGACAATCCAGCTTATCGTCAAATATTCTCGACCACATTTATGCCCAGCGCAAATAAAGAAGAACTTGATTGGTTTAATGAGTTCCAGCGCCAAACAACCTCACCTGAAAACGCTGCTCGCTTTTTATCAGTATTTGGAGATATTGATGTGCGTGAGCAGCTTGCTAAGGTGCAAGTCCCCACCATCGTGATCCATTCATTACACGACCAACGAATCCCTCTTGCAACCGGTCAAGCACTTGCCGCTTCAATCCCTAACGCTGAATTCGTCGGCCTAGAAAGCGACGGACACTTATTACTTGGCAGAGAGCCCGCGTCAGATGTTTTTGTTGAAACAGTAAAAGACTTTATTGCACGTAACTAACAATAAATAAAACCCCGTCATTCTGGCGACAGCCTAACACTGTTCGATTAAGACTTCCTCGTCATCCTCGCGAAGGCGCAATACTGTTCGATTGAGACTTCCTCGTCATCCTCGCGAAGGCGCAATACTGTTCGATTGAGACTTCCTCG
>CAYURD010000090.1:0-3546 GCA_964446865.1 uncultured Glaciecola sp. | reverse complement strand
TCATCCTCGCGAAGGCGGGGATCTGGTTGATGCTTACGAAAATCAATAACAAACATTTAGCCAACATCACTTAGTTCCAAGGAGATTCTCGACGCCTCGAGAATGACGGAAATTTTGCTTAAGCGAATAGTACTAGGCCTTCGCGAGGATGACGTAATTTATGCTTTAGCAAGTTGATGTTAGAAACGCATATGAAGTAACATAGCAAGGCAGTGTTACATCAAATAGAAAAAGGAATTCAAAATGAGCACAGAAAAAAAGAGCTCTTTCAAAACAGGGTTTGTTTCAGGCGCATTCTGGGGCGCAAGCGTCGTTCTATTTGCAGCCGCTATCTTTTACTTCGCACAATGGAAGAACAATGATACATCTGCGTTATATTTCATATTGTATTGCTTAGCAGGCGTTATTGTGTCGTTTATATCCAATAAAGTATTTAAAAAACTGAATTAGTTTACTTCTTACATAGCAGGTAACTGAAAGTGCGCGATAGCAAAAAACCAAAAATGACCATCAATATTTTTATAAGAAAACAAATCTCTTTTGTAATTTGTTTGATCGTTATAATCCCGAATTATGTGCTTTGGAGAGACGAATACCCATATATTTTCTTCTTGCTTTTAATACCGGCATCTTGGCTTCTGACTTTCATCTCAAACTATCTGTTCTTTGATGCCAAAACTAAACAATATGACATTGATATTAATGAGTATAAGGACGGAGCAATGCGAGAAAAAATGGAAAAAATAGCAGCGCTAAAAACCGACAATGTAAATGCTAATATCGAGAGATATAAGAGCAAGAAAAAGAGCATTTGGTAGGAAGAGAAATGCTGACTCCGCACCACTATATGAGGCACTTTTCAACTTTTGTGGATTTTAGTTTATGATAAGCTACTCAAAACTCACAATAATAAAACGAGGAAATTATGGACGACTTTACACCTTGGGGTATGGCGCAGAAGCAATATTTATTTTTAATGCATTTGAGTACTCTAGCAGGGTTTATTATTCCTTTTGGGGGCTTAATCTTACCTATTGTGATGTGGTTATCTAACAAAGAGCACAGCAAAGAAATTGACGAGCACGGTAAAGTGATCGTGAATTGGGTAATTAGTGCAGCCATTTATGGGCTTATTTGTTTTGTTTTAACCTTTGTTTTAATTGGTGTGCTTGGCTATATCATACTCAGTATTTGTGTTGTTGCATTTGCGATAATTGGCGCAATAAAGGCCAATGAAGGCGTATTATGGCGTTATCCACTGAGCATGACTTTTATAAAGTAATACTGGTATGAAGTAGCGTTTTTCAAAAAGGGACCCCGCCAAACGTCTCACCACAATGTATGAATATGGTCTGCGTTTAAGACGTCTGTTATACTGCTTGCTGAATAATAAAGGAGATGTATTCATGAAGCAGTTGATAGCTTTGATGCTAGGCCTGTCGCTTAGCGCATGCGTGACTATCGAAAGTCCTAAAAATTTAGTGTCAGATACCATTAACGCTGGCAAGGACTTATACAAAGAAATAAAGAATGATAAAAAAGCAGAGGACGCTGAAGAAGCCAAACCTGAGGTTGCCGATACTGAATCAGTTGTCACGACTGATGATAAGACAATTACCGCTAACGAAAAGACAGTTGCAATCGTCGAAAGTGAGGCCAAAAACGAGACAACTGGCATAGCAGATAACGCCGTAATTGAAGAAGAGTCAGAGTCGAGTGTCACGGTATTTACGCACATTTATCCCATACAAGAGAAACAAAGTGATATCGCTGCTATGCAAGCCTGCATAGAGACTGTTACCGAGATTGGCCGCAAAGCACTCAATAAATACACTTTGAACATAGACACTAAAACGTTCACTACCAAGCAGATTGAAGGTGAGTCTTTTGTAGAGTGCGAAATAGCGGTGTCACAATAATAAGTGACACCGGGAGAATTCACTCGTTTAGTTATGTTTTGGCAGTACTAAACCCACCATTAGCCCCGACTGTCTCTCTTTGTCGATTCCAAACGCAAGTTCTGCATCTAATATCTTGCTTATTTGACGAATTTTGGCGATGCCCAAGCTTGGCCTTAACTTGGAAGAGAACATGGGTTCCTTTTTTATCATGAGCGGCTCTACATCAAGTGGTGACAAGATAGACCCGTTATCAGCATAAATTAAGTTAACATTGTGCTGGTTTTCACTAATTGACAGAGATAGCACTAAATCATCTTGCCCTTCAGGCTTTGCATATCGAATGGAATTAGTCACTAATTCCAATAACAGTTCACTTAGTAAGATTGGATCACTTAAAAGAGGTGAGCTCAATTTGCAAGAATACTTCGTCTTTATGCCCTGAGCAGACTCGTTTACTGTACAAAGTTTATCAACGCTCTGCATAAATAGTTCTTTTGCATCGCATACAGTCTGTTCGACCTGACAATTAAACAAGCGGCCCAATTGAGACACTCTTGAAAGTTGCATTTGTGCCCGTTCATACTCTTTGGTAATCAAAGACAACCATTTTAGCGCTCGCTCATCAAGCACGTCACTGTAGTTTTGTTCGATCATTTTTGCTAAAGACGCACTTGAACCAACATTACCGCGCAAATCATGCGCTATACGTCTTAATAAAAAATGGATATCAACATCATTCATTTTCAAGGATCAGTTTATTGAGTTGTGAATCAATTTCGTTCCTACGTATCGTATAGCGAATACTTCTAGCCAAAAGCGCAGGGGAGAGATCATCTTTTTCAATTAAATCCATTGCGCCATGCGCTAGCAAAAGTGGGGTGAGCTCGTCATTTGCGTCGCCAGTAATAACGATTACCGGTAAGTTTAGGCCCATATTTTGGATACTATCAATAAACTCTATGGCAGATTCGTGTTGCAAATAATAATCGGATATACAGACATTGATAGTGTGTTTATCAATGTGCACGAACGCTTCCTTTATCGTCGTTGCAGACAATACATTGACTTCAAAGCTGTTAATTTCAGTCAACTTTGAAGACAACAATTCAAGGTAACTCTCGTTATCATCTAAAATCAGGACATTGACTTTGTCTTTAAATGGGTGTGTATCAAGCATCTCAAGTGCATTATTGACGCTGGTTCGAAGTTGGCTGTAAGCTGCGATCATACCCATCTGGGTATACCTAACTTGAGAAACATCAGCAAAGGTTATTGCAACACCATTGGTGATGGTTACTTCACCGTACCGATAAGGATTAATAGACACTCTTAATAAACGTTTATTGCTTAAGGTAATCTCTTTTTCAATAGCGGTGTTATTGGCAAAAACGTCGGCTACGTCGGTCAGTAAATCTCTATAATTAATATTATTTGAAATATGATGTAAAGGGCGGTTAACATCGCTTTCTCTTAGGTTAATATAGTCTTTTGCAGCCTCTGTATATCGCCTAATTTTCAAATTTTCATCCAAGAATATAATCCCTATTTTCGATAAGGATAATACTTCATCTAAATCACCGTTAGCGTGAGAAATTTGCACAATTTTCTCTTGGTATTCAGAGTTGACCGTATACAACTCTTCATT
>CAYURD010000089.1:11286-17144 GCA_964446865.1 uncultured Glaciecola sp. | reverse complement strand
GTAATAATCCACTAAAGGTTTAGTTTGATCGTGGTAAACCCCTAAGCGATGACGCACAGTTTCTTCTTTGTCGTCATCTCTTATCATTAAATCATCATTAGTCTGGTCGTCTTTACCTTCGTTTTTTGGCGGGTTGTAAACAACATGATATACACGCCCTGAAGCTGCGTGCACGCGTCTGCCGCCCATACGCTCAACAATGACATCATCAGGTACATCAAACTCTAATACATGGTCTATGCTTACACCTGCATCTTTCATGGCGTCAGCTTGTGGTATTGTGCGCGGAAAACCATCTAATAAGAAACCTTTTTCGCAATCAGGCTGTGCGATACGCTCTTTAACCAAACCAATAATAATGTCGTCAGATACTAACTTGCCTGCATCCATCACTTTTTTAGCGGCAAGACCCATATCGGTGCCAGCTTTTATTGCTGAGCGCAACATATCGCCGGTTGAAATTTGAGGAATACCAAAGGTTTCCATCAAAAACTGTGCTTGCGTTCCTTTACCGGCGCCTGGGGCACCAAGAAGAATAATGCGCATTTAACTTTCTCCAATTTGTCACAACATCCAAGTATAGCGTTTAAATTTGAATGGATATTTCGTCGTTAATCTAATTATTTATAGTTATTTCTTTTCTAACACAAAGGTTACAGCCTAGACCACTGATAGACAAGAATTAATCAAGATAATTCTTCATACTTTAGCCTTACAAAAACGTAGCTTGTAAAGACGCCTTCGCAATGACCACTAACACGCTGAATATGCATTTATTATCGGTTGTTAACACCATAAAAAGGCCAGCTATGAACTAACACAGCTGGCCTTTTGATAGGTGTAAATGAACTACGTAAGCTACTTATTTACCTTACTTATCTACGTTACTTATTTAGGTTACTTAACTAGGCTGCTTAAAAGCGAGTTTAAGTTTTTCACAAAACTAGCTGGCTCTTTCAAACTGCCTTGCTCAGACAACGCAGCTTGGTCAAACAAGACCTGTGTCCATTGCCCAAACTGGTCTTCGTCTTGTACATCAGAGACCATTTTTACGAGCTGATGCTCAGGGTTTAGCTCAAGCACATATTTCGGCTCTGGCACAGGCTGACCTGCTGACGCCATCAGTTTAGCCATTTGAGTTGTCATACCGTCATCGGTGGCAACAATACATGCAGGAGAATCAGTTAGTCGATGCGTAAACTTAACATCTTCAACCTTATCGCCTAAGGCAGTTTTCATGCGAGCAAGCACGCCTTCAATCGCTTTTTCGGCTTCTTCTTTTGCTTTCTTAGTTTCGTCATCATCAAGGTCGCTCAAGTCAACGCTTGCACCTGCAGCAGATTGGAAGCTCTTGCCATCAAACTCGGTTAAGTGTGACATTAACCACTCATCAATGCGCTCACCGAGTAATAATACTTCAATACCTTTTTTGCGGAACACCTCTAAATGAGGAGATGTGCGTGCAGCTGAGTATGAATCGGCCGACACATAATAGATTTTATCTTGGCCTTCAGGCATGGCTTCAATGTACTGAGCAAGCGATACCGTTTGATCATTGTTGTCGTTGCGTGTTGACGCAAAACGCAGCAAGCCAGCGATTTTTTCTTTGTTTGCAAAATCTTCTGCAGGGCCTTCTTTTAGTACATTGCCAAACTCATCATAGAATTTCTGATAGGTTTCAGCGTCGTTTTTAGCCATCTTCTCAAGCATGGTTAACACACGCTTAGTACAACCTTGGCGGATAGCCTGCGTGATTTTATTATCTTGTAAGATTTCGCGAGAAACGTTTAATGGTAAATCATTAGAATCAAGTAAACCTTTCACAAAACGTAAATACGTTGGCATAAATTGCTCTGCGTCGTCCATAATAAACACACGCTGAACATACAGTTTTAAGCCATTTGTTTGCTCACGATTCCATAAATCGAAAGGCGCTTTTGCTGGAATGTATAACAAGCTTGTGTATTCGGTTTTACCTTCAACCTTGTTATGAGCCCACTTTAATGGGTCGCCATAATCATGTGATACATGCTTATAGAATTCTTTATATTCATCTTCAGAGATATCTGATTTTTCGCGCGTCCACAATGCTGTTGCTTTGTTGACTGATTCCCATTCACCTGGCTGAGCTGGGATTTTTTCACCATCGGGACCTTCAGACTCTGGTACTTCTTCTTTATACAGCTGTACAGGAATACTGATGTGATCAGAGTATTTAGTGATGATTGAGCGTACGCGCCAGTCGTCTAAAAACTCTTGTTCGTCTTCTTTTAACTTAAGAATAATTTCTGTTCCACGCGTTTCTTTTTCAATATCAGCAACACTGAATTCACCTTCACCAGCCGATACCCACTGAACGCCTTCGTTTGCTTTTGCGCCGGCTGCACGAGTATTTACCGTTACCATATCGGCCACAATAAACGCAGAATAAAAGCCAACACCAAATTGACCGATTAACTGCGAATCTTTTGCTTGGTCGCCCGATAAATTACTGAAAAAGTCGGCTGTACCAGATTTAGCAATGGTGCCAAGGTTTTTGATGACGTCTTCTTTTGTCATCCCAATACCATTGTCGGTAATGGTTAAGGTACCCGCTTCTTTATCTGCACTTATTTTTACATGTAAATCGCCGTCGCCTTCAAACAACTGGGCATCAGATAGCGCTTTAAAACGCAGTTTATCTGCTGCATCTGCCGCGTTAGACACAAGCTCTCGTAAAAATATTTCTTTGTTAGAATACAAAGAGTGGATCATCAACTGAAGAAGTTGTTTTACTTCGGTTTGAAAACCGTGGGTTTCTTGTTGGACTGTCTCAGCCATAGCCAAGGGTCTCCTCTATATCTATAAATGAGTGTTATTGTTCAGGCATAGATTTGAGGGCTAACTAAAAATTTTCAACAGCTAAAATTAATTAAAAATCTCGACGTCCACTAAAGGCATGAGTAAGTGTGTTTCCATCAATGTATTCGAGTTCACCACCCACCGGAACACCATGCGCTATGCGGGTTGTGCGAATATCCAATTTTTTACACATTTGAGAAATATAATGGGCAGTGGCTTCACCTTCTACCGTTGGGTTAGTGGCGAGTATCACTTCTTGTATTTTTTCTTGATTAAGGCGCTGTTGAAATATGTCTAAACCAATTTCAGCTGGACCAATGCCATCAATAGGTGACAAATGCCCCATGAGGACAAAATATGTCCCTTTGTATTGGGCAGTTTGCTCGATGGCGAGCACGTCTTGAGGTGATTCTACGATACAAATTTGTTCGCTATCACTGCGACTAGGATTGTTGCAAATGTTACACAATTGAGCTTCGGTAAAAGTGCGGCATTGTTCGCAATTGTTGATATGCTCCATCGCGTTGTGTAATGCCTGCGAGAGCTTTAACGCACCTTCACGGTTGCGTTCAAGCAAGGTAAAAGTCATTCGTTGCGCGCCTTTTGCACCTACACCGGGCAAACACTTAAACGCATTGACGAGTTCTTCAATTAATGGGCTAAACGACATAGGCTTACTCTAACATTTCAGTTAAGAGCTCAACTTGTTCTTGAAGTGCTTTTACTTGCGCTTCTAAGGTCTGCACTCGCTCTACAAGCTCGCTATTGTCTAACTGCCCAGCTTGACTGCTAGAAGAGTGGGCTAATTCAGAAGCTGCGGCATCAGTGGCGCTAGTGGGTCCAATCGCGTAAATATGCAAAGGCTCACCGCTAAATAGATGGGCGTATCTAGATTCACGTTTACCGGGCTCACGCTCTAAGCGCACGACTATTTTTTCACCATTATGATCGTGCAGGCTTTGCAGGCATTCTTCAACTTCGGTGACATTAGCAAAATCAGCCAAACGGTTGGTTCGGCTGCGCAGTTCGCCTGGGGTTTGCGGTCCGCGTAAAAGCAGCACACAAACAACGGCTCGTTGCTGCGGGGTAAACTGCAAAGAACTAAACTCGGTGTTGCAAAAACGATGTTTGTATTTAGTGACGCGGCTGCTCGGTTCTTCAAACAGTAAATGAAGCGCATTGAGTTCGTCAATCACATCTTGCACCTGTGATTCAGACAATTGCATTACCGGCTCACGATTACTTTTTTGATTACACGCAAGCGTAACGCCGTTTAAAGACAATGGATATTGCTCTGGTGTGGTGGTTTCTTTTTCTAGTAACACACCAATCACTCTTGCTTGATGCGGGGTTAACTGCACTAGCATAGTGGCTCCTTGTTAAGGGTGCTTAAAACGGCATCTTAAAACCAGCTGGCAAGCCCATGCCACCGGTAACTTCACCCATTTTTTCTTGAGTGGTTTCTTGAACTCTTCTCACAGCATCGTTTAATGCGGCGGCAACAAGGTCTTCAACCATTTCTTTATCGTCTTGCATCAAGGCGTCATCAATATCGACTCTGCGAACGTTGTGGTTGCAGGTCATTGTGATTTTTACCATGCCAGCACCTGATTCGCCCGTGACTTCTAAACTGGCTAAATCATCCTGTGCTTTTTGCATTTTTGCTTGCATTTGTTGGGCTTGTTTCATCATATTGCCCATGCCACCTTTAAACATAACTTCCTCGCTTTGAATAATATTGCTTTTGTGTAAGTTACCAATAAGTAACACGCTATTTGGTAATATTTACATTTGATTTGTTGTGATGCTTTGGAGTTTAACGAGCTTCTATACTGTCTTCAACTACTGCCGCATCAAATACTTTTACCAACTCTTGAATTGACGTATCGTTATTCACAACCGATGTCGCAAATTCATGGCGCATGTCTATGATACGCGATTGAATATGAAAAGGAGTATTTTGCGTCTCACCATACTTAATCTCAAGCGTGATATTTTGTGAAAAATACTCACTTAAACAACTCTCTAAGCGTTTCACTGTGTCGTCTTCACAAATATGCTTATGTTCGCCTGACAAGCTTAAGGTAAGCGGATTTGATAGCCCCTCACAGTTAGCATGTATTAATAGTTGGCGAGGCATACCTTGAGCTGGCGTACTGTCAACAAATGCACTGTAGTCATCAATTTGTGCTGCTCTGGTCAGTTTTGTGTTGTCATCTAAATAAGCCGTATACTGTAAGTCTTGCGGCACAAAATCGTGACCCATTTCGTATACCCGCACTTGCTCTACCGCTGGTGCGGTTTGTTCGTCACTTATCGGCTTTTTTGCAGCGGCTTCCTCTTGTTTTTCATTGGTGAAGTCTGCAAGTTCTTTTTTGACCTTTAACAATGCCATTGTTTGCGCAATGTTATCATCACTTTGCTGTGCGTCTTGAGTTGGCGCATGTTGCGATGATGCACTTTCCTGCGAATTATCAGTTTGCTTAAAGCTTGAACCCTCTTGAGAGTGCGCGTTTGGCGCTTCAAATTGCTCTGCAAACATATCGTCGAACATGGGTGGTTCTTCGTCAGGCAGTGGCGGCTGTTCGCCTTCAAATATAGGAGGCTGGCTTCGTGTCGCTTGATTTTCACTCATTTGATCACTAACCGGCTGACCTGATTGTTCAGCTTCTACCAAAGACGCGTTATCGATGCCTATCGAAGCCTCTGGTTCAGCGTCTTTAGATGTTGACTCATCCGTCGACAGAATATGTTTGTCATCAGTATGTTGAACGTCATCGGAAACGACTGTTTCCTTCTCAGAGTTTTGCGCCTCGGTGTGTAACTTATTATCTTGTAGTACTAACTCGGGTTCAGTAGCGTTAGATTCTGTTTCTTTAAGCCCTGTCCCATCAGTAGATAGTGTTTCTTGCTCAACATTTGATTCTTGCTCAACACTTGAGACCATATCACTAGCGTTATTTTGTAAGCTTGCTGACGGTGTTATTTCTAGACTTTGGGGTTCTAGACTTTGGGGT
>CAYURD010000089.1:0-11186 GCA_964446865.1 uncultured Glaciecola sp. | reverse complement strand
GTGGACTTTGGGGCGGACTAATAGCCGGCTCAGGAAGTGTTTCAAAAGCCGGCAGGTTCGGCTCTTGCGCAATTAAAGAATCAATATCTAAATCAATTTTTTGTGCAGGAGAAAACGCTAACATTCGCAGCACAGTCATTTGCAAGCCACTGCGAGCGTCAGGCGCATGAGGCAAGTCTTTTTTGCCGTTAACACCAATTTGGTAAAGTAATTGAATATGCTCACTCGACACACTTTTTGCTAGTGTATAAATGCCTTTTGCGGAGTCACCTTCAAGCTTACAAACCTCGGGCACAATTTGCGTTAAGGCGACCTGATGGAGCAAAGCCAATAACTGAGATAATATTTGAGAATAATCGGGAGACTGCGCAACAATTTCATCAAGTTGCTTAAGCGCGTCGACTTTGTCGCGTTCACAAATAAATTTTAGCAGTTTGATTATGTGATTTTTATTTAACAAACCAAGCATACTCGACACAAGCGCCAAACTAACTTGATTGTTGCCTTGCGCAATGGCTTGGTCGGTCAAGCTTAAGGAATCTCTTATACTGCCTTGTGCAGCCTTGGCTAGTTGGGCAAGCGCGCTTGCTTCAAATGGCACCTGCTCTTGCCCTAATATGTGCGTTAAATGCCCTTGGATTTGTTCTTTGGTGAGTGCTCGTAAACTAAATTGTAAGCAACGAGATAGCACCGTGACTGGCAATTTTTGAGGATCGGTTGTCGCTAACAAAAACTTCACGTGCTCAGGTGGTTCTTCTAGCGTTTTCAAAAGCGCATTAAAACTGTGCTTAGACAACATGTGTACTTCGTCTATTAAATAGACTTTGTATTTTCCGCGCGTGGGTCTGTACTGTACGTTATCGAGTAACTCTCGCGTATCTTCAACCTTGGTACGCGACGCCGCGTCTATCTCAAGTAAGTCTACATAACGACCATCGCTGATATCTTTACAAGTATCGCATTTTCCGCAAGGGTTCGCGCTTTGCCCCTCTTCGCAGTTTAAGCTTTTAGAGAAAATTCGTGCAATTGTGGTTTTACCCACGCCGCGAGTACCGGTAAATAAATACGCGTGATGTAGTTTATTATTTTCAAGCGCATTGGTAATCGCATCTACAACATGCTGTTGCCCAACCAATTCTGAAAATACTTGCGGTCGCCATTTTCTTGCCAGTACCTGATAGCTCATGCGCTATTTAATCTCCGTCAAATTCACATACACAGTATGGGGTAACGCCTGCTTCTTTGAGCCTTGCTTCACCACCTATATCAGGTAATGAAATAATAAAGCCCGCGTGCTCCACGTTACCGCCTAAACGTCTAATTAAATTAGCGGTCGCAATCATAGTACCACCGGTTGCGAGTAAATCATCAATCATCAACACGTTGTCACCAGGACTTATAGCGTCTTTGTGTATTTCTAACTCATCAGTTCCATACTCAAGCTCATAGGATTCTGAGATAACTTCTCTAGGTAATTTTTTGGGCTTGCGTACCGGCACAAAACCAATTCCAAGCTCTAACGCTAAAGGCGCGCCAAATAAAAATCCGCGCGCTTCTGTACCCACAACTTTATCAAAGCTCAAGTGTCCAAATTGCTGTTTTAATAGGTCGATACATGCTTGAAAGGCATCATGTTGTTGCAAAACGCTAGTCACGTCTCTGAACATAATCCCTGGTTTCGGGTAATCTTGTATAGTGGTTACCGCATTTTTAATTAGTTCTTTTGACACATTTTTTCCTTTATGTGTTTCTTGTTTATAATGAATGAGACCGGCTTATGACATCAACATTAGTGAGCATAATGTCAAGACCATGGCTGCGCGTTGCTACCATGGTCACTGAATTAATTACTCAGAAAGAAAACGTACCAACCCGCTAATATATGCATTAACGGAAAAGCCACCAATGCGCCAACAATACCGAAAAAGTACCACCAGTTAAAGACTTCGCTAAACTCGGTATTTTCACCCATATTAACATCCTCAAAGTTCGAAATTTGCAAACCACGAATAGTACAAGATCGTGATGCAAAAGAATAGCGCGAGCAACGCGAATATCTATAATAATATACACATAGGTATACACGTAAATTCGTTGAAACTATCAACATTATTATCGGACTCATCCTAACAGCACTATAAATGCATGCTATGATTTAGTCATACTACTTAATACTGACTTGCACACGCTTGCAAGTTAGTTATGCAAGGATGAATGCTTGGATAATCTCATCATACCACTAGTACTGGTCGGCCTGTTTTCTATTGCTTGTCAGTTTTTTGCTTTTAAAATCAAACTGCCGGCTATATTGCCTTTGTTGGTCGTGGGCATTGTTGCTGGCCCTGTCACAGGATTAATTAACGCTGATGACTTATTTGGAGACTTGCTGTTTCCGCTGGTGTCACTGTCGGTCGCGATTATATTGTTTGAAGGGGCCTTAACGCTGCAATTTAAAGAGCTGAGCGGTCATGGTCCAATGGTGCGTAATCTGTGCACTATAGGACCAATTGTGACAATGTTGATTGTGGCGCCGGCTTGCTATTATGCACTTGGTTTATCGTGGGAATTGTCATTTTTGTTTGCTGCGTTAGTGACGGTAACGGGCCCAACCGTGATTGTCCCCATTTTGCGCACCTTGCGACCCACCGCGAGTATTTCAAATATTTTGCGCTGGGAAGGCATTATCATCGATCCTATCGGCGCACTGTTAGCCGTGATTGTATTTGAGTACATCATTTCATCACAAAACGCCCTTGAGCACTCTTTTGTTGCCTTTTTAATGACAATAGGTGTTGGAGCGTTTATCGGATTTGTTAGTGGTTATTTGTTAGGTTTGGCCATGCGGCATCGCTTAATTCCGCCGTATTTATTAAATACAGCTGTGTTGACCATCATGTTGGGCGTATTTGCGGCATCTAATTTACTTGCTCACGAATCGGGGTTAATCACTGTTACGATTATGGGCATGTGCCTGGCAAATATGAAAAACGTGGATGTTGATGATGTATTAGAGTTTAAAGAGACTTTGAGCGTTTTATTGATATCTGGCCTGTTTATTTTGCTAGCATCTCGAATAGATTTAAGCGCAATAGCACAAGTAGGTTGGTATGCCGCTATTGTACTAGGCGTTATTTTATTTATAGCAAGGCCTGCTGCAGTTTTAGCGTCATCAATAGGCAACAAATTAAGTTGGCAAGAACTTACGTTATTAAGCTGGATAGCGCCACGAGGCATAGTCGCCGCCGCTGTTTCTGCCTTGTTTTCACTAAAACTTGAAGCGATTGACTACCCGCAAACCGAATTGCTTGTCCCCATGGTGTTTTTAGTCATTATAGTGACCGTCGTTTTACAGAGTTTAACGGCGGCTAAACTAGCGTCAATGCTTAAGCTTCGTCGTGCCAAACCAACCGGTTTATTAATATTTGGCGGGGGGCAATTTAGTCGTGAGTTTGCAAAAGAGCTCCAAAATCAGTCTGTCCCCGTTTGCCTTGCCGACACAAACTACGAAACCATCAGCCTTGCGCGAATGGATGGTATACCCACTTATTTTGGCAACCCAATATCGGAACATGCAGAACGACATTTAGACATTGACCTATTAGGAAGCGTCTTAGTGATGTCGCCCTACAGACAGTTAAACCCCTTAGTTACCTTTCACTTTGAACATACAATGGGAAAAGAAAATGTAATAGGCCTAAGCCACAATGAGCAAAATTTACGGCCAAGCCATCAAGTCTCTAGTGACTACTCTAAAAAACTTAGCTTATTCAGTGAAGAGGCAACATACAGCCGGCTAATTACCTATGTAAATCAAGGTGCTACGGTCAAAACAACGAAGCTCTCTGAGAGTTTTACCTATGCAGATTATCTAAAACAATATGAAAACAAACTGCTGCCGCTATGTGCAATAGATTCAGATGAGGAAGTCAGTATTTTTACCTCAAATAAAACCCTCGATCCTAAAAGTGATTGGCGCATCATTAGTTTGATCATTAACGATAAGTTAAATGATAAAAACTAAGTTTTAAATAGGCTCTTCACGCTCTTAAGTAATAAAAACGCGAGACTAGCTCGCGTTTTTTATGTAATGCGTGAAACAAAACACTGCTAGTCAATAAGGCCAACAAAACGCGGTAACCACTCGCTAATCGCTGGCACAAAAGTAACCAATAACAAACATGCGAACATCGCGGCATAAAGCGGTAACAATGGTTTAGTGATTGCGGAAATGCTTGTTTTACCAATACTACAACCAACAAACAGCACACTACCTACTGGTGGTGTACATAAACCAATTGATAAATTAAGTATCATCATAATGCCAAAATGCAAAGGACTTACGCCCATTTCAGCCATAACAGGCATCAAGATTGGTGTAAAAATCAGTACCGCAGGCGTCATGTCCATAAACGTGCCGACGACTAATAACATGATGTTGATTAATAGAAGTATGATTAGCGGGTTTTCAGAGAGCGTTAAAATAAAGCCCGTAAACTGCTGAGGAATGAACTCATACGACAGCATCCAAGACATTGCTGCGCTAGCGCCAATAAGTAACATCACGATAGCAGTTGTTTGCACTGACTTAAGAAAAATAGTCGGCAAATCAGCGAATGAAATTTCTTTGTACACCCCAAGTGATAATAAGAGTGCGTATAACACCGCTATTGCACCCGCTTCAGTTGGGGTAAAAAAGCCGGCAATAATGCCGCCAATGACAATCACGATTAAAAATAGACTTGGTAAACCTGCGACCAAATGATGCACGCCTTCGGCAAAGCTATATTTTAAGCCTTTAGGCAAATTGTTTCGCTTCGCATAGTATGCACACACTAGCATTAGGCCAAAAGCAACTAACAAGCCTGGCAAATATCCAGCCATAAACAATGCTGCGATAGACACACCACCGCTTGCCAATGAAAAAATAATCAAAATATTACTGGGTGGAATAAGTAAGCCAGTTGTAGACGCTGTGACTGTGACCGCAGTGTTAAAGTTTTTATCATAGCCTTCTTTATTCATGGCGGGGATCATAAACCCACCAATAGCCGAGGTTGCCGCCACAGCAGAGCCCGAGATTGATCCAAATAACGAACAAGCAATAACATTTACAAAAGCCAAACCACCTGAGAAGCGGCCAACTAACACCATGGCAAAATTTATTAAGCGGCGCGCAATACCGCCCTGTCCCATAATATACCCCGACAAAATAAAAAACGGGATGGCGAGCAAAGCAAAACTGTCGAGGCCTGTCGCCATGCGCTGAGCAACAGTTGTTAGCGCGGCCACTGAGTCCATTGTCAACAACATGGTTAAAATAGTAGAAATTGCAATAGCGATGGCAATAGGCGTATTTATCATTAGCAAAACGACAAAACTTGCCAATAAAATCCAAATCGTTAAATCCATTAGCTTTCTCCCTTTTGCATTTCATCTGAGCTTGGCTCGTCCGGTTCGTACTCGACCTTATGATTGCCTGTTACTAAACGCTCTATCGCAAATAGTGTAAATAAGGCTCCACTTAGTGGTAAGGCAAAATATACAATGCCCATATTGATCTGCATCGACGGTGAAGTTTGATCTAAGTGAACAGCGAGCATCATTAGTGTAATGCCACCGTAGACTAAAACACTTAATGCGAACGCGATAGTGACAAGCTGTACCAGTTGCGCAATCCTTTTAGACACATTATCACTTAAGGCATTAACCAATACATCCACACCTAAATGCATTTTATGTCTATAAGCATGCGCGCTGCCGAGTAAGCCAATCCAAATTAAAAGAAAGCGAGCGAGTTCCTCGGTAAAGGAGCTTGGATTTTCGAGTAAAAATCGGGTCATGACTTGCCAACTCACATCTATTAATAATAAAGCCATTAATGCGATGAGTAGCTTTTGTAAAATCTTATCTATGCTGTTGACTAATTTTAGGAAAATCATTACTTATTCTCCTGTTCAGATGCTTTTTTTTGAGTTGTATTTAGTGCGTCAATTCTTTCAATGAGTGCACCAATTTCCGTGCCCTCATGTTTTGTTCTTAAACTTTCTGTGCTCGCCACAAAATAAGACTTATCTGCTTGCATGACTTCTACACCTGCTTTTTTGACTTCATCTAAGGCATTCTGCGTCGCCACTTTCCAAAGTTCTCTTTGCTTAGAAACAGAGTCTGCCGCCGCAAGACTTAACCATTCTTGCTGTTGTTCCGTTAATTGTTCCCATACTCTGGTGCTCATTACCAACACATCTGGAATAGAAGTATGTTCGTCAAGTAGATAGTATGGTGCTACTTCATAATGACCCGATAAGAAAAAGCTGGGCGGGTTATTTTCAGCGCCATCAACAACACCTTGTTGCAATGCGGTATAAAGTTCACCAAAAGAGATTGGCGTGGCCGAGCCGCCCATTGTGTTAACCATATTCACCGCCGACTGGCTATTCATGACCCTAATTTTCATGCCGTCTAAATCGTCAGGTTTACGAATGGGCTTTTGTGTAGAGTAAAAGCTACGGCTGCCCGCGTCATAATAGCCCATGCCTTTGAAATAAAACGGAACGCCCGCTTCTAATAGCTCACTGCCAACATCACTAAGCAATACGTCCCATAAATGATCAGAGTCAGCGAATAGATACGGCACACTGAATACTTTCATTTCTGGTACAAATGCTTCTAAAGAGCTTGCTGAAACTTTAGTCATTGGCAAACTGCCAATCTGTAATAGCTCAAGCATTTCGCGCTCTGAGCCTAGTTGGCCAGACGCATAAACAAGCATCGACATTTGCCCTTGCGAATAATGCTCTAAACGCTCTTTCATATGCACCATGCCTAGATGAACAGGATGATTAACATCTAGCGCATGGGCTATTCGAATAACTTTCGTATTTTCTTCTTGCTTGGCGCAGGCTGATATTAATGCAATCACACTTAACAAAAGCAAGGTTTTGCACCTAAGTGATTTTCGTAGTTTAGTTAGTTTCATAAAGGCTCATTTTATTATTCTAATAGCGGAATTTTTAACAATACTTTTGGTCAGGCCACTTTGCCAACCCTACCTTAAACAAGAGGACTATTTCAAGCAATAATATCTTGTAAGTACTTAATTTAGGTCAGCGAGCGTTAAATGATCCATATCATCAAAATCTTGATTTTCGCCGCCCATAGCCCATATAAAAGTATAGTTACTCGTACCAACACCGCTATGAATTGACCAGCTAGGTGACGCTATTGCTGTTTCGGGCGACAACACGACGGGCCTAACATTACTGGGCTCGCCCATAAAATGAAATACTCGCTCTGTCTCAGGTAAGTCAAAATACATATACACTTCTGTTCTTCTGGCGTGGGTATGCGGTGGTTTAGTATTCCACACATTACCATCAGCAATTTCAGTAAATCCCATCACTAATTGACAAGACTGCAAGGTTAGCGGGCATATTGATTGGTAAATAACGCGTTTGTTTGATTGTGATTGTTCACCAAGCGATAACTTGTTTGCCTGAGCTTGGTGCACTAAGGTAGTTTTATAAGCCGTATGTGCTGGGTAACTCACTAAATAAAATTTTGCTGGCGACGCGGCGTCATCACTTGCAAACGCGACGTTTTCTGATCCTCTGGCAACATACAAGCTATCTCGGTTTGCCATATTGTAAATCTCACCATCGACTTCAACCGTGCCACTTGACCCTATATTAATAACGCCTAGTTCTCGTCGCTCACAAAAATAGGCTGATGCTAGTTCTTTATGGGTGGGTAATGCAATCTTACTTTGTGCAGGCATAGCGCCGCCAACAATTGCTCGGTCAACATCGGTATAACAAAGGCTGATTTCGTTATTTATAAATAAATTAGGAATAACAAAACCATCGACTAATTCTGCATTTGTCATTCTTTTATAACTATTTTTATCAGGCGTTTCTAAAAACTTCATAATGAACATTTTCCTAGTGGCAATATGCTAACTAGTAAAGAGTATAGTCAGCATCATAAAGTGTTGTTAGTTGAAGGTGTATTGTTTGCCTTTCCTTAACTTGTATGACAACATATAAGCTAGAAAAAGTAAAGTAAGCTGATCTAACACAAAGACATGCGCTGTAAGCTTTTCTTATGCCGACAGCACGGTATAAATGCTTATCAAAGGTAAGTTAGCACGTTTAGAGCACATACCTTTGATCATCTAAGCTTGGTCACAAAATATTTTGGTTTTACCACTTTACCTATTCATTCTGATAAAATGTGTAAAATCTAAGTAAACTCACAAACGTGTAATTATTATTAAGGTAAAATAATGGAAAATTTTGTTCAAAACATGTTTAGCCTCAAAGGCAAAGTCGCATTAGTCACTGGCGCAAGTCGAGGTTTAGGACAAGCAATGGCTGTTGCGCTTGCAAAAGCGGGGGCAGACCTTGTGATTACTGCGACGTCTCAAAGTAACCTAGCGCAAACAAGTAAGTTAATAGAAGAAGCAGGTGCAAAAGTACTTGCTTTAGGTTGCGATCAGAGCGATGGTGCAAACATTGAAAAAGTATTTGAACAAGTTAACACTACTTTTGGCCGCATCGACATTTTAATAAACAATGCGGGTACCATTAGACGAGCACCTGCTCATATTACTACCGACGAAGATTGGAAGGCAGTCATTGATACTAACCTTCATGGTGTTTTTCAATTTTGCCGTGCCGCGGGCGCAATGATGCTCAAGCAAGGCAGCGGAAAAATTGTCAATATAGCCTCGCTTCTGACGTTTTCTGGCGGTATTACTGTGCCAGCCTACGCGGCTAGTAAAGGTGCAGTAGGACAGTTAACTAAAGCCCTCGCCAACGAATGGGCCACCAGTAATATTCAAATTAACGCAATTGCGCCGGGATACTTCGCTACCGATAACACTCAGCAATTACAAGACGACCCCGACAGAAACGCAAGCATTACGGCACGAATTCCAGCGGGTAGATGGGGACAACCTGATGATCTTGTCGGTGCTGCTGTATTTTTGTCAAGTAAAGCATCCGATTATGTAAATGGTCATATTTTGCTTGTAGACGGCGGATGGATGGCTAGATAATTGTCAAAATATTGACATTTATATCGCTTAGCACTAATTCTTGATTTCTTTGTGATAAATTTGTGATAACTCCCAACTATTCTATTTGTGAGTAATAACTACTCGTAAACAAAAGCAGGTTTGTTGATACAAACCTGCAATATACATCCATGGATATGAAGGGAAATAACAGTGAATCTTTTTAAACAATCTTACAAAAAACTAGCACTTACATCGATAGCCCTACTATCGTTGTCTGGTGCTGTTCAAGCGACTACTGTAAAAGTAGAAGTGACTAACTTATTTGAATCTGGCGGCCTTGCATTAACACCAGTATGGACTGGTTTTCATGACGGTACTTTTGATACTTTCGATTTAGGTAGCAGCGCATCAGCATCACTTCAAGCATTAGCTGAAGGCGGTGATATGAGCGGTGTTCGTGCAGACTTTGCAGCGGCTAGCTCAGGCGTTGACGGTGCAGTATTTGCTCCTGAAGGCTTTCCTGGCGCACCTGTATTTGAACCAGGCGAAACTGGCTATGCAATGTTTGACATTGATGCAATGACAAGTGGCTACTTTAGCTTCTTATCGATGTTAATCCCAACTAACGATGCCTTTATTGGTAACGCTGCACCTGACCAATATTCATTGTTTGATATGATGGGTAACTTTGTTGGCTTAGACATATTAGTACTGGGTACACAAGTATGGGATTCTGGTACAGAGCTTAACACTGGTTTTGGTTCACCATTCTTAGTAGGCGGTGGTGCTGAACCACGTCAAGACGAAAACGGCGTTGTTGCTCAACACACTGGTTTACAAGTAATTGCTGGTGGTTTAAGCATTATTGGTGGTCAAACACCTGCTGGCTATTCAATAGATGAAGCCGCTGCTGACTTTACTGCTGCTGGCTTTGAAGTAGCACGAATTCGTATTAGCCAAGTTGAAGTATCTGCCCCAGCTACAGGTGCATTTATTGCACTTATGGGTGCTTTAGTACTTGTGCGTCGTAAAATGTCATAAGCTTATAACAGCTTAGAATTTATTTTACGCAAAGCGAGTACTTGTACTCGCTTTTTTTGTGCCTTTTTACTTGAATCTTTACTAACTAGAAGCTTTACTTAAGCAATATATTATTAAGAAAAAGCTAAAACCATGGATAAAGATACTCTTCAAGCACTCAAAATTGCTTTCACTTACATGCCAAACGCGATTGAAGTTAATAAGTATGAATATGGCGATAACTACGAAAATGTTTTAGAACACATTACCTTTGTTAGAGAAACCTTGTTATCTAACGACGTAGACCCAGATGAAGTAGCAGGTGAAATTAATCCTGACAGCACTCCTAATTCTTATTATTAAGGTAATTCTTATAAAGCTCTAACTGACTTAGATTATTGATAAGTAGACCAATAGCTCTTCAATTTACTCAACACTTTATAGAAATGTTCACTCCCATCGAACCCTCGTAATTTTGCAGTGTATGCTATTGCCTCAAGAGTTGAAATTTGTTGAGGCTTTTTTGTTTGCCTAATGCTGTATTGTTGTTCTGGCGGTGAACTAAAATGGTAACTTCTTAAGTCATGTAATATGTGCATAGACTTCCAAATACCGTATGCTTGCTTCCAACTACCATCTATTAAAATTAAAGTTTCGAAAAGACTATTTTCTGTATTTATACTCTTTTCTTTTATTGACATTTCTAAAGATCGGCTGTTTTCATTTGGAAATAGAACAATCGATGTTTCTTTGTTTAGGCTATCGTCAAAAAGCTTAATTTCATCGTCGTCATCTGTTTGAATTATATTGATATTAGGCGCCACTAGTTTCGCTAATCTCGCCGTATTTTTAGCATGTTTAGTTTCTTTTGGATGCTGAAATATGACCACATTAACTGGCAAAGTTTGTTCGGTAATTGCGTCACAAACACAGGTTACATTTGGATATAAACATCTATTACAGATCGAGCGTTTCATTAGCAAAAGGTCAGTGGATTGTCATCTTTTATTCAATACTTGTATTATATATTAGATGCTAGCTGCAATTATAAATAAAGAGGCACGTCATTACCGCGCAGGCGGTAAGCTCCTTGGAACACCGCGGTGTATCTACGAGGTCCCCACTTTCGTGGGAATGACCATTCTTCGAT
>CAYURD010000088.1:12563-17153 GCA_964446865.1 uncultured Glaciecola sp. | reverse complement strand
CTCCAAATGTGAGCTCGACGGTACTGAAGCAAAAGCTGGGCATAACTAAATAAAAGCTGAGTGAGTACTTGATATTAGTTATGCCAATATCAGCTAATTCACTAACTCATTACTTCATCATAAATGGCTGGCCAGTGCTTTGCAGTACGCCAAACCAAAAACCACTTTCAAGGTTAATTTTTTTACGCTGACGAGTCACTTCAGCAATGGGTAGATACACAAACCTGTTGTTAACTCGCCCCACAACAAAATTTGTTTTACCAGCCATAGCGCCATGCACAGCATGATACGCTAAGCGATTACAATACAAGCTATCGTTAGCGTTTGCTGGCGCACTTCTAATAATGTAGCTAGGGTCAATATACTTTATTGACGCGCTAATGTCCTGCGTAGCTAAGTAAGAGTCTATTTTTTCTTTTAACAATACCCCTATATCATTGTGTTTGACATTGCCCGATGCATCAATGGTTCGGGTGTCTGAATCAAACAAATGCTGACCTGCACCTTCAGCAACAACAATTACTGCGTATTTGTTAAGTGCCAATCTATCTTTTAGTTTCTGTAAAAAGCCATTTTCGCCTTCTAAGGCGAAGTCCATTTCTGGCACAAGTACAAAATCAACGACCGGCATAGAAAGCGCGGTTGATGCCGCAATAAACCCGCTATCTCTGCCCATTAGTTTTACGATTGATATGCCGTTAAACGCGCCTCTTGCCTCATTATGCGCATCTCTTACTATAGGGCATGCAACATCAAAAGAGGTCTGGAAACCAAATGAGCGGTCGATAATATCAATGTCGTTATCGATGGTTTTAGGAATACCCGCAATAGCGATTTTTTCGCCCCTTTTAATAAGCTCCATGCCTATGGCATTCGCACCTTTTAAAGTCCCATCGCCGCCTATCGTAAATAGAATATCTATGTTGTTATCAATTAGCGTATCGACCATTACCGAGACATCTTGCGCACCCCTGCACGAGCCTAAAATTGTGCCGCCAAATTCGTGGATATCGTTGACGGTACTTTGGGTAAGTTCTACAAATTCATACCCGCTTTCAGGGTTTAAACCATCGTAGCCAAATGGAACGCCTAATATGCGCTCTACACCGTAGAAGTTTCTTAGTGTCATAACTAGGCTTCTGATAACGTTATTCATACCAGGACATAAACCACCACATGTAACGATGGCTGCAGTTGTATTTTTTCCATCAAAAAAGACTTTTTCTCGCGGACCTGATCGCTCAAATGCAACCGGGAGCTTGTCGTGATTAATATCGTTCTCACGCTCTTGAGCATCAACATTTGCAAGGATAAACTGCTCATCATCCACAAACTTAAGCATATTCGCGCCTTTTATTTTTGATAGATGTATTGGCGAATTAAACTCAGGCTTACCTAGGCTATTGATTACAAAATTGTTATTGTTCATGTTTTTGACTCTAATATTGTACAAGTTCGATGAGCTCGTTGTTATGTTGCGCTTTTTATTGCGATTCGTCCGTGGTCATCACTTTGGATAATCTTAATAGCTTCTTCAACCTCGTCAGCGCTATGCAAAAAATCGACGTCCTGAGAGCCTATTACGCCTTCGGGTATCATGGAAAGCTTAATAAAATCGCGAAGTTTTCCCCAGAAGTCATCACCACCCATAAAAATAACGGGAAATCGTTCAAGTTTGCCGCATTGCACTAAGGTAGTGACTTCAAAGGCTTCATCCAGAGTACCAAAGCCGCCGGGCATGATGATAAAAGCTTCAGAATATTTAATCAGCATTAACTTGCGAATAAAGAAATCATCTAATTCAATAAACTTGTCTAAATAAGGATTCGCTTTTTGCTCAAATGGTAATTTAATATTGCACGCAACGCTCAGGCCGCCACCTTCTTTTGCACCTCTGTTTGCTGCTTCCATAATACCGGGACCACCGCCCGTCATCACCGCATAGCCCGCTTCAGCGAGTGCTTTGCCAGTGTCTCTTGCTAATTGATAGTAACGGTGGTCTTCTTCAAAACGCGCAGACCCAAAAACAGTCACACAAGGTTGATTAAAATTGAAACTCTCAAAACCGCGTATAAACTCAAAAAAGTACTTAATCGCACTCTCTAAATCCTTTTCACGATTTTGTCTGCCTTTTAAGAACAGATTTTCCGCTTCATCCAAATTACCTAGTAATGAGGCGCTTAAGATTTTTTGGATAGTATTGTCATTCATAAACTTCCCTTTTGAGTATAAAACAAAGCAAATTTAAAGCGTTATAATTAATATCTCATAAGAAGAAGAATTGTTCACTATTGAGTAAAAACGTTAGTTAACTACGCATCAAAGATACACACTTCATATGCAATTAAACTCGCTTATCAACACGCTTTTTTCACAACGATAGTATTGGTGATGATATCGTGAAACCCTCGTTTACGCTTGTCAATCGCCACCCAAATAAACCCTAAAAATAAAGCAAGCATCGATATGTAGTAACATAAGTACCGGGCGAGCGCTTGGCCTACCCCTAGCTTTTTGACTGGGCCGTCGTTCACGATTTCAATGTTACACACCATTTTACCGGGTGTAGCCGATTTATAAACCCAAAATAATACAATGACGATGACCGGAAAAACGTAAGTCATTAATACATCAAACGTCCCTTGGTACATTTTATCGTTTGTCCACATTTGTGTGCCATAAACCGCCGTTAATACTGGCATAGTAACAAGCATAATCATGATGCTATCAATAATTGACGCTAACACCCGCACCCAAAAACCAGCATACTCAATTGGCGCTTCGTTTGAAGTTTGTTCAGCGTCGTTTCGCAAATCGCTTTGGGGCGCTTGATATACATTTTCATTACTCATTCATTATCCTAATCGGGAATTTTATGCAACGCTTGCCCAGTTTCTTCCAATCGTTGCAGGTGGCAGTGATTTATTTTCTTTTTTATAAAGCTCAATCGTCTCTTCAATAATGAGGCATAACTCATCAAAAACTTCACGTTCATCTAGTCCGTGACAACCCGCTAAGAACAATCCTGGACTTGACCCCACAAAACATTCATCTTCTTTTGACCATTCAACAACTTTTATGTATCTAGCACTATCTTTCATTTTTAGACTCCGCAATGGCACGTTGGACAGCCTTTATTTGATATTTTTTAGCATCATCGCCTAATTTACCAGAAATAGTAATGGGTAAATTGACAGCATTATGAATAAAATTTCGATGACTTCCCTTTCCACCTGGGTTCGAAAATCCATTTTTTTCTAATTGGCTAATTAACTCTCTAATCTTCGGAGGCAATGTAAAACATCCTTGTTTTTGCTTTGTAAACTATAGCATAGTCCATTAATTAAGGTGTTAATAGGCTGTCTTTAGGGACAGCTACTCACATAGTCGCTTCCAAAATACGACTTTATCGTCTGCTTTATCATAGTACTCTGGAATAACGGCTACTTGCGTATAACCTTGTTTCGGATAAAACTCGCGGGTTAGTGCATAGTCAGGTAAACCCGAAGTCTCAACTAACAATACCCTTACCTTTAAAGCAGAGAGTATTTCTTCCACTTTTGCCATAAGCATCCCGCCAATTCCCGCACCTTGATGCTGCGGTTTAATAGCAATTAAGAGTAGATTCCACGTGCCCTCTGTCATTTTTTCAGGCGTAAAGTACGCCACGCCAATAACATCTTCATGTTCGTTCGTGACAACTAACCATTTTTCATCGCTTTGTTCTTCAAAGTAAGGCTTCACCATGTCGTCTAAATATTCAGACGGAAACATGTTGTTAGCGTCAATGATGGTTTTTACTAATGATAAGTCGTGATGATTCATTTCACGGATTTTTCTGATTGTTTTCAATTTTTTGATCTCTAAATTTTGGTAATAAAAAGCCGCTCAAATTTTGTATAAAAAATGAGGGAAGGTTGTTAGCGACACATTCTATAAAAATGTTCGCTAGAGAGTGGTAACAATCGTGGTCAAAAAAAAACTGTTATTAATAGTTTAGCCCAGGATAGGCTTGAGTAATGTAAGTTAATAATACTTGCGGGTCAATAACAAAAAGGGCGCAGCCGCTTTTTACAGCGACCGCACCACGCACTCGGTAGTGACAATTGAATAAGCCTGTGTTAATCAACTACGCCATGGGAATTTTGTAAATAGTAGAAAGTGACTTGGTCGTAATCAGACCCAACACCGTTTGCATCGCCACTGTTACCCGTGTTGTTCTGAGAATAAGCGCCAGCTTTAAAGTAGTTCCATTCTTCTACTACGTTGTATCCACTGTTTTCTTCAATCATGTCTACGTATTGATGCCCAATAATAGGGCCGTTTAGGTCACCGCGGCGAATAATGACGTCAATTCTTGCGCCTGTTTGGTCAATTTCGTAAGAGAAAACTTCGTTTAAGGCAATTCCTTGTTCAGGGTTACTGGTATAGATGGGTTGATTGTCTTCATTGTTATGGGTAGGCCCAACGACCATCTTCCAAATGTCATCGCCATTTTTAATCTCGTGGGCAAAGTACAGATAGCCACGCTCATTATCAGGAAATTTTTTGTAGTACAAACGAATAGGTTCGTCATCATCAGCATGTATT
>CAYURD010000088.1:0-12553 GCA_964446865.1 uncultured Glaciecola sp. | reverse complement strand
CCAATAACAACTCGACCCGTATGGGATGAGCTACCGCCCGAGGTCACTTGATCAATTTTTAAGGTGGCTTGTAGTAAACCTCCCCTGCCGCCAACCGCGCGTGGCGGCGTAGGCTGATAACCTAAAATCCAGTTGTTTCTATTTACGCCCTGCGTGCTAACGCCGGTGTTGCCCCGTCTTAACATTTCGCGCAGTTCGCTACGTGTAAAACGCGTATTAGCCGAGGTTGTGGCACCAAAGATAGTAGCTCTGAACACCATCCCGCCATCGCTTGCTGTAAAAAAGTAATCGTTATCAACAAAGCCATCATCTAACTCTCGTTCACTTGCCCGTAACGAAAATCCATCATCAGGATCGGTACGAGGCGTGTCGAGTGCCCATGTTAGCAAGTCAAAGTTTTCACCCGGCGAAGCATCTGGATCTAAATTATACTGTGAAATGTCGACGGTTTGCGTATCAATTGGCGCTACTGCTACGTCGAGTGGGCAGCCAAAAACAGCAATTTCGCTGAGTGATGTTGGTGATGTGTTGCTAGTGCCGCGGCTGATCACGCGAATAAATCGTGCAACCGTATCGGGTACATCAAAGCGCTCAAACTGTTTAGTTTGTCCGCTGCTACTTTCATTACTTATAAGCGAAGTAAAGGTAATGCCGTCTTCAGAAGCCAAAACGTCAAAGCTTGTTTGTGCTAGCTCTCCAGTAAACCAGGCTGTACCAAGCTCTTTAACTTCGTGTCTGTAACCTAAATCAACGGTAATTTCTGCGCTGTCTTCAGTCGACTCCCATCGACTCTCATCAGATAAGCTGTTATCAATCGCTTTACTAGCGTCAAAACCAGATACGGCTTGCGAATCACTTTGTACACTATTCAATTTTATAAAATCAGTTCCGCTACAACTTGTCACATACAAATTGGGTGGAAATATTCGATCGGCGATGTTCGGTGGTGTGGGCGTCGGCGTGGGGGTCGGCGTTGGCGTTGGGGTCGGCGTTGGCGTTGGGGTCGGCGTTGGTGTAGGTGTTGGAGTCGGCATTACAATAGGAGGCGGTGACGGATTATTACTAGAAGAACCGCCACAGGCAAATACGAAAAAGACTGACGAAAATACAAGGGTCGTACGAATCACTATTAATCCTTAACTCAAACGCGTCTACAGGTGTTAGAAACAAAGTAGATTATTAATTGGTTTAATTATTGGTTATCTTTCTACACATCGATTGTATTACACTTTTTACCACAATGCATTTTTTGGTTAACAATTTGTTACGCAATTTTATTTTTTACCTTCCTAAATCAGACTCAAGGCCTAATTAAAAGCTTACAGTTAATCACAAATGAACAGCTTTTTAGTCAGTAAACGATATCACCAGTAAACGCGACTAAGCGCTCTTGCATCAAACAAAGTATCTTATTTATATGATAAAGCTTATCAGCGAAACGTTTTGTATTTAAAGCGTTTTCGTGCAGTTTGATTTAACGTCAGTGTCATAAAAAAACAAGGCTACTTAGCAACTTAAGGCACTTATCGATAGATTGGTAATATAAAATTAGACATATTGGTCTTACGAGACGCGCAGATATTGGTTGATATATTGGTTTCACTTCAGTATATTCGTTATGGATCACAAATATATTACATAAAAACAACATGCGATTTGCATTCACACGCACGCATTCTACATCGGAGAATTCGATATGTCGTCGATATCAGGGAAACACAAAGACCTTAATGACTTGCATGGGAAATTTGCCCTTGCGCCCGTTGCTAAATGGGTTAAAGCTGCTGTTATGGTTAGTGTTGCCGGCTCATTTGCATTTTCAGCAAACGCGCAAGAAGCACCAACAGAGCCAGAAACTCAAGCCTCTAACCAAGTTGAAGTGGTTGAGGTAACGGGCACACGAAGAACAGTACAAGACCAAATTGCCATTAAACGTGAATCGACAACGATTCTTGATGGCCTATCTGCCGAGGATATCGGCGACCTACCCGCCTTATCAATTGGTGAAGCACTAGAATCAATTACCGGCGCTGCGTCTCACCGTGAAAATGGTGGCGCAACCGAAATCACTATTCGTGGCTTAGGCCCTTTCTTAAGTGCAACACATATCAACGGTCGCGAAGCGACTAACGGTAGTGGTGACCGCTCGGTTAACTTCTCTCAGTTTCCTTCTGAGTTAATGAAAAAAGTCGGCATTTATAAAACACAAGACGCGTCAATGATTGAAGGTGGTGTTGCGGGTCTTATTACACTCGAAACGCTTAAACCTCTTGAATACGGCAAACGCCGCTTTCAGGCTGAAGCGAAATTAAACTACAACCCAGACGAGCAAAATATCGAAAACTCGATGCATAGCAACTTAGGCTATCGTGGCACACTAAGTTACGTTGATTTATTCGAATTTGATAACGGCGCAGAGCTTGGTTTTACAGTAGGCTTTCAACGTCAAGATATTAGCCAGCCAGAAGCTGAAGCAAGAAGTTCAAGTCCTTCGGGTTCTTCGTTATGGGCATGTCTAAATGATCCAAACAATCAAAACGAAGGCTTTTTCAGACGCACCAGCGGTGACTGCGAAGACCAAGTTGTTGGCGATAGAAACCAAGGTTTTAATACTGATATAAACCCAGAAACTGGCCGTGCTTTTGATGCAGACACGCCGTTTGCGTGGGCTGGATCAAGCCGTAGTTTCCGTCAAAACGAAACCTCTGATGAAAGAGACTCTTTGTTTTTCGCATTGCAGTTACGCCCAACAAATGCATGGGACATTAATTTTGATGCGCAAGTCTCTGACCGTACACAGGCTGAAGCCCGTCATGATATTTTGTTTTTACAAAAACGAGCAATTGCAGGCTTAACAGGTGCTAACCTGATTACTAACAGCGTGGGCGGCATCCTTCAATTCCAAGGTGCTGACCGTATCGAGTCTGCTGGTGAACAGTACCAGCGCGAAGAAAACTACGTTGGCTACGGCTTAAACGTTGTCCACTTTGTTAACGAAGACTTATCAATAAGCGCTGACTTTTCTTATTCACAAACCGAGCGTGAAGAACTACAAATATCTAACCGAGGTAGAACCCAAGAGCGTCCATCGTTTTCATGGCAAATGGGTGAGTATATTCCTAACTATACCATCACCGATTTTGACGTGACGGATATCTCTAACTTTACTTCTGACTTACGTACACGACTCGACAGAGAAAACGTGCGTGATCATGAAGTAACCTCTGCTCGCTTAGACTTTGAATATGCGCTAAATGGTGAAGTATTTACAACCATCCAGGGCGGTGTGCGTTCTTCTGAAATGTCATTTTTACAATTTGGCGGAACAAACGGTAACGGTTCTCGTGACACTTACAACTTAGATGAAGGTGTAACGCCAGCGATAGATGTACTTGAAGCCTGCCAAATTGATTTCCCTGAAACTGATTTCCTAGACACGGTGTCTGATGGCAATCTATTTACACACGTCGACAGTGACGGCAATGTTGTTGCAAGCGGTACTGGTTCATCGTGGGCGACATACAATAACGTATGTTTCTCGCAAGCACTTGTTGGCTCAATAGGCGGCGAATTTGCGTATCCGGATGTTGTCTATGAAGACAGCGGTACTATTGACGTCACTGAAGAAACCACCGCTGCTTATGCAATGTTAAGCTACGACACTGAAGTCGCCGGTAAGTTTATCAAAGGTAACTTTGGTCTTCGCGTAGTGCAAACTGACGTAACATCAATCGGCTTTAGAGAAGCGGTTGTGTTTACTCAAGACCCACTAACTGATTTATGGAGTTCGTCTGAAACAGGGCAAATTGAACGCGCAGTTGCCGAAACCGACTACACCGAAATACTGCCTAGCTTTAACTTAGTGGTTGATTATAGCGATGATATTTTATTAAGAGCAGGTATTTATAGAGGTATGTCTAGAGTCGACCCGTCTGACTTAGGCTTTGACCGCACAATTACCACCGATGATGATGCAGAAGCAGAAACACGCGAAGAGCTATTAACCGGCGTAGATGGGTCGGGTAACCCTGATACTAAGCCGCTTATGTCATGGAACTACGACGTGGCCATTGAATGGTATCCAAACGAAGATTCGATTTTTGCTTTAGGCTTTTACTACAAGCAATTTAATGGCGGATTCCAGCAGCAAACTGTGCTTGAGAATTTCAACATAGACGGCGTTGATGTTGAATTGCCTATCACAAACTCTGTTACAACAGACGACGAAAGTGACCTGTTTGGTATCGAAACGTCTATCGCATATCGTTGGGATAATGGTTTAGGTATCAAGCTTGGTTATAACTACGCTGACACCGATTTTGAGTTTGAAGACAGCTTGTACGGCGACACATTTGTGACCGGCCTTGACGGCGTTACCACTCAATTAACCGAAGGCATTATCGCACCAGGTTCTGTACCAGGCTTCTCTGAACATGTATTTAGTGGTCAGGTTTATTACCAAATAGGCGACTTTGACACCGCTGTTATTTACAAACACAGAAGCGAGTACTTCCAACCATACACTGGTAATGGCACAAGACTACGTTACGTAGGTGATGTAGGTGTTTGGGAGGCGCGTGCGTCGTACAAAGTTAACAAAAATATCCGTATCAAAGTCTCGGCCATTAACTTATTTAGTGAACCGAAAACTCAAGACTTCTTTGCCTTAGGCAACAGAGGCGAAGTAAATGACTACGGACCTCGTTTATTTGCAGGCATTAACTTTAAATTCTAAGTTGACCTGACTGACATAACGAATAGACGATAAAAATTAAAAACCCAAGGACAAAATTAGCAGCACTGACAAACATACACTTGCTAATTTTGTTCTGTCACTGGGTAACATATAAGAAGTAAAAAACTTTCAGGAGTAGAAAGCATGTTTAAAAAATCACTGATAACCCTTGTGGTGGCAACTACCTTAGTAGGTTGTGGTAGTGATGATAACGCGGAGTTAGAAGGCAATACTCGCGGTAGTATCGACATAATAGGCACCGATTTTGTTGCTGGCGCCACGCTTATGGGCGTAGCAAGAGATCCAGACGGCATTGACCCAAGCACGCTAACGTACGCTTGGTCAACAGGCGCAACGGGTGACACATACACCATTACTGAAGCCGATGAAGGCACCGTTATCACGGTTTCAGCCAACTACACAGATAACGAAGGCTTTACCGAAGGTGTTGGCGCATCAACCACAGTTGTATTACCCACCTTAAGCCTAGAAGCAAGCGTTGTAAAAGGCCCTGTTGCTGGCGCAAGTTGTGAATTGTTCGAAGTTGCTGACGATGGTTCTATGGTGATGCCTGCACAAGCTTCGGCAACATCAGCTGACAACGGCAGCATTATGTTTACGCCAGTGTTCTTTGAAGGCAATGGCTTAATCTCATGTACTGGCGGTATGTACATTGATGAATCAACTGGCGATATGATTGAAGCGCCAGTATTAAGAGCGGTTGTTGACGTATTTGAAGGTGATGCATCGGAAGGTTCAATGAACCCTCCTCCATCGTATGTTGTTTCCCCGTTAACGGAACTTGCCGTACAAGCTTCTGGCACAGATTTAAACGACTTTACCGAACAAGCCGCTATTATTAATGGGCGATTTGGTATTCGTTTTGATACAACAACCGTAACGCCGACTGTGGTAGGTGTTGATGCGCTTGGTGCAGATGGCGCTGAAAATGCTGACAGATACGGTTCTGCCCTAGCGCTGTTGTCACAGCTTGATGCTGACAATGCTGACCAAGACATGGCGGCGATACTGGCCAACCTAGCGGCTGACCTTGCAGACGGTAGCTTCTCTGAAGCAACATTAACCACATTTGAAACCGCGCAAATGAACTTAGAAACGACATCAGAAGTTGCCGGTGACGTAGACTCTTCACTTCTAGACTTGATTGGCTCTGCTGTTGGGTATAACAACGACCCTGTTGTGGCGATTATTGAAGGTGACTTAGAAGCAACCGTTCAAAATACACAAACTACGCCCTTAACTGGCGCTGTTATTGTGTTGGATCCAAACTTTGAAGAAGACGCTGTTGTCGCGCAAACAGACCTTGCACTCGATTTTGGTACGTTTAGCATTAGTGCAGATGGTAGCTGGTCTTACGTCGTAAACGTGGCTAACGACACCGTGGCAGGCCTTGAAGTTGGCGCCTCTGTTAACGATATGGTCACCATCACATCAATTGACGGCACAACTGCCGAGATAGACATTCGGGTTGCTGCATTAACACAAGTTGCTCAAATATCTGATATTGGCAGCGATACAGGTGAAATTAGATTTGGTGTAGATAACTTGCGCCAAGGTAAACTAACCGCTTCGTTTTCGAAAGATGTTGCATTAGGTAGTGATGGTAATAATAAAGATGCCTACATAGCCTTATATGGCACATCAGGCAGTTCGGCCGAGTCACTTATTGATTTGCGTATTCAAGGTAATCAAACCGATAGCGAAGGCAATGCAATAATGCCGCGTTTTCTTGTGAGAAATACCGATAACGATGCTTATCCTGGTGACATGATCACTGCACCTTTCGTCGAAAACGAATTTTACGATGTTGAAATTGCATGGGATATGGACGCAACCGAGCAAATCACTGTCACCATTAATGGTGAAGTGATTGGCGGTGGTGCATTTTCTACAGCGGCAGTTGTTGATTCTGACTTCCAAAACTTAGACCAGTGGTTTGAAAACGGTGTAAGAGTTATTCAATTTAGATTTGGTGACAATGACAGAACCATTCCTTTTGGTTCATTCTACGTCGATAATATCGAAGTTTTCTCAGATACTGCGGGTACAACAAAAGTATTTGAAGATGACTTTGAAAGCTACACCGTTGGCGATTCACTTGACGGCGCAGAAAGCCCATATAGCCTAGCCATTTACACTGAAGTTGCTGTATTTGATGTCGGTGATGGCAGTGTTGAGCCAACACCCGCGGTATTTTTTGACACTGTAGGAGCAACAACTAGCGATGCCGTTGACGCAATTACAGGTGCTGTAAGAGTAATTGACCCAGACGAAGGCGAAGCGCTTATTGTTGCGTCGACCATTGTTGGTACATATGGAACATTAACGATTACAGAAGATGGCGCTTGGTCGTACGTGCTTGACACAGCTAATCCGACTATCGCTGCGCTAATTACCGGCGATCGCGAAACAGATACCCTTGTGATTGAATCAGTTGATGGTACAACTGCTGAGCTTGTGATTACTATTAATGGCGTTGGCGGTGATACTGGTGGTGCTAATAATGTTGCGGTTATCGTAGATACTTCACCAAGTGATACCGGTGAACTTCGTTATGCATTAGGCGGCGATGGCCCACTCGCACAAGGTCGAGTTGAAGCTAAAGTTAAGCGATTAGATGATGATCTGGGTAATGGTGATGCATTTATCACATTATTTAACTCAGCAACGAATAATGGCGGCGCTATTTTAGACCTGCGTATAAGAGACAGCAGCTTTGGTGTTCGTAGTCCAAGTAGCGGTATTGATACGGGCGCTGCAACAGTCTTACTAGACCAATTCATGGATGTCGTTATTACTTGGGAATATCCAAATGGAAATCTTGAAGTCAATCCAATGGTAACAGTTGAAATTGACGGTGTACGCTTTACACCAGAAACTTTCACCCCAACAAATAGTGCTACTGGGGGCGTAACGCACGTAGCATTTAGATTTGGTGACAATGACAATGTGCGAGAAGCAACTGGCAAATATACGATAGACGATCTGTTTATATTCTCAGATACAGCAGGCACAACTGAAGTATTCTCTGATGATTTTGAGTCATATCTTACAGGAGATTCTCTAGATACAGATAATGCAGCCTCTCCATACAATTCAGCTACTTCTGAAGCAACAATTGAAACGATTGGTGAAGTTGGCGGACCAGGGACTGAAGGCAATAAGCTTGCGGAAATTCGCGATACTACTGATGATACTGGTGAGCTTCGTTATGCACTTGGTGATGATGGTCCACTTGCCTCAGGTCGTGTTGAACTCGCTATTAAACGTCTAGACGACGATTTAGGTAACGGGGACGCGTTTATTTCGCTATTCAACTCAAGAACCAACAATTCTGGTGCTATATTAGACTTAAGGTTTAAAGACGATAGTTTCCAAGTTCGCAGCCCTAGTGTTGATACATCGGCAGCAACGCTTGTTCTTGACCAGTTTATGGATGTTGTCATCACTTGGGAATATCCAAACGCTAATACTGATGTACAACCGCTTGTGACAGTCGAAATTGACGGTGTGAGATTTACCGCAGATGGATTTACGCCGACTAATGATGCATTTGGTGGTGTAACACATGTAGCGGTGCGGTTTGGTGACAACGATGGAGTAAGAGAAGCCACAGGTGTTGTATCGGTTGATAACTTAGTAATCTACTCAGATACAGACGGTACAACTGAAGTGTTCTCTGACGACTTTGAGGCTTATGTTGAAGGTGACTCACTTGATACAGACAATGCTGCTTCACCTTATAATTCGGCGACTTCTGAAGCGATAGTTGGTGTTGAATAATCGTTAAGTAAAACTAGTTAGTAAAGCCTTGCTTTGCTAAAAAAAATCAAAAATGCTTTCTACATAGCTAATGCTAGTAGGAAGCATTTTTTTTCATCTTTTTTATATTAGCTCGAAGATTCACCTAACAAGAATGCTCAAATTACATCTCATCAAACATTTCTAAAAACTCATCAGGAAGTATAGGTTTGGAATAAAAGTAGCCTTGGAGCAGATCACAGCCCTGCTCACTTAAATAATCTGACTGCTCTTGCGTTTCAACGCCTTCTGCCACTACATTAAGCTTGTGTGAGTGTGCAATCGCAATTATTGCGGTAATAATCGCTCTATCACTGTCTTTATTGGATTGGTATCTATCAATAAAGCTTTTATCAATTTTTAGGCTGTCTATTGGATATTCTTCTATATGCTGAAAGGCAGAATAACCCGTTCCAAAATCATCTAGCGCAAGCGCTATACCAAGCCCTCTTAACTTGCTTAATGCCATCACACTTGCAGTATCGACTAAGGCAAAACATGTTTCGGTAATTTCTAATTCGATATATTTTGGCGGTATTTGATATTGTTGTAATAGACCTTTAAAGAGCGAATAAAAATGTATGTTATTCATCTCTTTTGAAGATATGTTAATAGCCACTACCACGTTATGAGCTTGGATTAGCGCTAAATTTAGCTTTATAAACGCGAACGTTTTCTCAATCACCCACATATCGATGCGTTGTATAATGCCAAACTCTTCTGCAATAGGAATAAATACTTCGGGACCCACCGCTTGAAGCGCTTTGCTATGCGTTCGTAGCAGCACTTCTGCTTTTTTAATTTTCTTAGTCTTTGAATCAACAATCGGCATCAATACTAAATACATTTCTTCTTGGTCAAGCGCTGACTTAAGTGCTGATGCAATTCGTTTGCTCTCAAAGATCACGGTTTTTACTTTATCATCAAAGACTCTAAAGCAATTTTTCCCTTCTTTTTTAGCGACGTACATTGCCGTATCGGCTTGCTCAAGCGCTAGGCTAAATCGTTTGTGTTCCTCTAACAGTTTTACAATCCCAACACTCACACCGATTTTGATTAAGCGTTTTTCAATCTCCATGGGTAACGATAAACTATCAATCATTAGTTGGGCTAATTGCTTGCTTTGCTTTTTATCTACATTTTCAACATACACACAAAACTCGTCGCCGCCTAAGCGGGATAAAAACAAATCACCAATCCTAAATTGGTCATCGTTAAATATCTGATCAATCAAACGAGCAATCTCTAATAAAAGAACATCGCCAATTTGATGTCCATGTGTGTCGTTTACTAATTTAAAACCATCGATATCGAAATAAAATAAGAATGCCTTGGTATGTTCTCTGTTTGCTATTTTTTTATTGATCAGTTCTTCAATACCCCTGCGATTAAGGGTGCGCGTTAAAATATCTGTTTTTGCTACTTTGTCGAGTATTTTTGACTGGCGGAATACCAACAATAGTGTAGTCAACAATGATACGAAAAAGATGACCTGAAGTAGCTCTAATTCACTTAAAAATTCGCCATATAACACCGCGCTATCTATACGATAAAAGTACTCGCCTTTGCTTTGCATATCGTCAGAAACGATTTCAAGAAACACAATATTAGAAAAGTCTAGCTGTGCGTTATCAAAGCTCACATCGAACTGTTTTAGCCACCAATCATCAACCTTAAATGCTTTAAGTGGAATGTTGAGGGGCTCTGGATCCTTGTTCGGTGTGTAAACAACGCTATTGAATTTCAATGACACAAACTCGTCTTTGTTCGACAGTAATGGGTCAAAATGCCGAAAGGAAACTCTTATTCTATCGCTCTTGTTAGGAGATTGATGCGTAACTTTCAGCTCTATTCTGTCGTATCGAGCTAAATTGACGCCTTGGCTGATATCATGCGCACCATCATAAATTTCAGGACCCAATCCTATACTAATTCCGCAATTGCGGTATTTTCCTTCGACACTTTTCAAAAGGGAACATCTAGTCTGGAACTGTTGGTTAATGTATGCCAATTCGCCTTCCACATCACCGTCTAAAATGGGGGCGGTGAATGAAAAAACATCTGGAGATTGCAGGTTAAGGTGAATATCCATCCATCCAACTCGATGTGCAATAAGCGCAAAAATAGAACTGCAGACTAACAGTATGACAGCGACAACATTAAAATCGGTTGCTTTAGTGCTTTTGGGAACGTGGCGACGGCTTTGAGAAACCATTGATGACTCGTTCAAAATTCTGTCCTTAAAACATAAAGGTTAAGCAACCAATTTACCACTCGTTAATATTTGGAAACAGTGAGCTATGATATTTAGACATCGCGTTATAGTTCCATACTTTTAGCCTTAATAAGGTATCGGTTTTATTTGTAAAAACTGTATGTTGTTTGAGGAAAAACTCACGAAATGAAAAATTTTTTAGGTAATGATTAGACTGCCTTAACAGATAGTAAATTGCAGTAATCTATTGAATTGATTGCCGTATTTAGACTAATGACATTTTTTAACTTTACAGGTGGGTTTGCGAGGTCCCCAATCGAGTTGGGGATGACCTAGGTTGTTTTTAGTTGTTTTTAGTTGCTTGGGGTTGATTGACATAGGCATGAAGTACTGATTGATTTAGAAAAACCATTTACTCAATTGCTAATAACTCAACATCAAAAATTAACGTAGACCCTGGTTTTATTTGACCTGCCGCATTGTTACCGTAGGCTAAGTCAGATGGGATAAAAAACCTAAATTTGTCGCCCTCTACCATTAATTGCACGCCTTCTGTCCAGCCTGCAATAACTCGATTTAAGGGAAAACTTATCGGCTCGCCTCTTTGTACTGAACTATCAAATACCGTCCCATCAAGTAGTGTGCCATGGTAATGCACTTTAACCGTTGAACTAGCACTTGGGTTTTCGCTACCCTCACCTTTGACCAGCACTTTATATTGTAGCCCTGAGGGTGTTTCATTTACGTCTTCTTTGGCTTTGTTTTCTAACAAAAACTGTTTCCCAATTTCGATATTTTCAGAGGCTGCTTTTTTGTTAGTTGCGCTTCTTACAAAAAAGAAAATGAGCAAAGCAATAACAATACCGATAACAATAAATTTCATGGGATACCTTGATTTAATTATTCAATAAATGGGAAAAAATGGCTCATGTAAAATGCCAAAAACTACGCACAAAATAAAGGAATTAGACTAGTTATACAAGCTAATCGAGTAGCTTAATGCTTGTCTGCTGTGTTACCAGTAAGTACCAGTTAGAAATGTCATTCTTATAAAGGCAATTTCGCTATCTTCACTTAACAATAAGGCAGCGTCTAGCGTCCTTATTTCCTCATCATTTACAAACACTAAAAACAAGCCATCTTTAAATGCTAAGAGCGCGTCGTCAATTGCCTTTTGTTGGTTGGCCATTGTCATGTTAGTGATAGCAGCAAAATCCACTTTACCCGTTTGCAACTGACCCGATATATCCGTTGGGCTTAGAAATGACAGTATTTTTGTGTCGCTGTCTTGAGCATGCCTTTTATCGTTGTAACGCTTTACCTCTGAACGCACGCACGACTCAATAAGCGCTTGCAGTGTGTCTGGAGTACAGTCAAGGTCCAATGCAACGCTATGTACCTTTTTCTTCCCGAGTCGTTTTAGCTTAATTTGAATATTCATAACACTACAAATAACACCGCTGATTATTTATTGATTTGCGAAAGCACTGTCGGATCTTGTATTTTGTGATCTTCTGCCAATAACTTCATTTTAGATATTAACTCTGCTGACTTAGGATCGTCATCCACAAACGGCAAGAACACACGACCACGATGCTGGCTTTGTACGGCAATGATATTTAAGTCTAAGCCCTTTCGCTGCACTCGCGCACTGCCCAAATGAATACTGTATTCAGCCAATTTCCCTTTAACGATTATATGCCTGTCTTTTACTTCTACATTGTCTAATTTAAATAGACGAGCAGATTCTTTGGCTAATACTCCGCGCATCTCCATTGTAC
>CAYURD010000087.1:0-17646 GCA_964446865.1 uncultured Glaciecola sp. | reverse complement strand
TCCGCGACGAAGGTCACGGTTACCAACAAATGGAAAACGTCATCGATTTCTACTCAGCTATGGAAACTTTCCTAGCGAAGCATCTTGACGACTAAGTACTAACTCATAATGCAGCGTTAAGCTGCCACTATCGAGTCAAACCATTAAAAGCCCTATCTAATGCAGATGGGGCTTTTTTTTATATAGCGTAAAATATTTTGCAATAGCGTGATTCTTTGCGCTGATAAATGCGCAATAAATAGCAAGGTAAAGCTTGGTGAATCTAGTTAATTTTCATTACGAGTTACCTCGTAAAATAAGTCAACGGCACTCGTTGCCCCACTTTTTGCTTCAAGATATAACTTAGGCAACAACTGATATTTCAAAATCACTTCACTGGCTTGGTCAAACACGCCCACTCCATAGGTAATTTGCACATTTTCAGACAGTCTTCCGGTTAACTGCACCTGCGTGCGATCGCCCTGCCCGGCGGTTTGCACGTTTAAAGAATCAAACCCTAAGCTTTTACCCAGTTTATTAACGCCATTGTCGCTATTCCCTACGCCAAAGCTAACTAAAGCATTAACTAGCATAACCTGATTAGACGTTCCTTCGCCGCCGTCTAAATCAGTGCCATTTAGAAGATAAGAAAGCTGCCTAGCTTGTATCATTGCTGGCTCAGAAAATATCTCGACTCTTGGCACCACTGGATTACCCGTTAAGCGAAGGCCGGCAATAACCGCATCGGCTGTATTTAACGGGTTTCTGATGGCTCTTAATTCAAATTGCGGCAAATTGGGAGAGCCGCTAAAAAAGATATTACCCTTTTGAATTTGTAGATTTTGTCCATAGGCCTCATAGCTACCCGAGAGAATATTCACTTCACCATTCACATAGGTTTCTAGCGGTTTAAACGCTTCCTCGTTCTCGCTTCTTTCTTGTAATACTCTAACGCGCAGGTCTCCACCCAAACTGGCTTGTAAATCAAAGGCATCAATAGTGACGCGTTTAAGTTTTGCTGGGTCAACAATAATGCGTACATCGACATCAATACCAATTGGGACAATAGGCTCAGGCGCAGCTTCGCCAATTATTAGCGTATCTGATGACGCGCTTTTAGCCGTTTTAGGTAGCTCTTTAACCTCTATTGTTGCATTTGGAATAGCAACTTCACCTTTGACATCAATATTGTCGGGACTTATTGCAAAGCGCAAATTAGGAGACGCCACTGCTTCATTTTTGCCAAATGCGAGTTGCATGCCTGCGCCTTTTAGCTCGCCTTGTGCTCGAATACCATCAACAAAGTCAAGCTCAGCGTTGTATTGTGCATCACCCGATCCCAACTCAAAATCCCCAATAACGCTTGCCTTATTAGCCGCAATATTAAGACTTTGGTTAAAGTTAGAAATAGGATACGGATAATTATCTAGATACAGTTCCACATCTTCAATATTGATTTGCCCATCCACTAAGGGTTGTGTTAACTCTCCAGCAAATCGAATACTGCCATCAACCATCCCTTCGAGCTTTTCAACACTAGGGATAAAACGTTGAAGCGGTGATAATATAAATTGATCAATGCTTAATTGACCACTGTGCGTTCTATTTTCAGGATCTAAGGCTAGGTCTGAACTAAAGCCAATGGCACCAGTCGTTTGTGTTCCTGCAAAAATATGAGTACTAACAACTTGGTTTTTTAGTGACAGGTTGGCAATAATGGCCACTAAATCAATTTCATGCTTAGTACTCACCACTTTTGCTTGCGTAATATTTGAGTAGGCCTGGGCTTCAAGCCCTCTTGTTGCCGAATAGCTAGCGACAATATCGGTATTAAGCGGCAAATGTGTTTTTGGCTTTATGATTTCAGGATAAAGCTCTATCAATGGTTTGCTAAGATTGTAGGTAAGATTCGCTTTTAACTCAGCTTCGTCGTTCACATATTCAGCCCTTTCTATACACAAGCCTTGAGCCGAGATAGCTTGTTCTGACTGCGCGTCACTTTTAGATAACCAACAATGCGAACCAAGCGATACTGCGTCTGCTTGAATATCAATATCCGTTTCTTTGTTCAAGCGCAGTGTATCAAAAGCCGATGCAAATTCGCCGCTTAACCATTTGCCCTGCCAACGCCATGGTGATATTTGACTCGTGACATCTATATTTTGAGCCTTAAGTTGAGGTTTAAGCGCTAATGCGCCTGAAAACGCATGGGTAAGTGCATAATCTGGATGTGTAAATTGTATATTAAGACGATGAGCGTCGATGTTGCCCTTGCCGTTAATCGACAAGTTATCGGCTAATACTTGTTGAGCCGATTCGCTATTCATCTTTACTTGTTTGGCATTGATAACAAGCTCACTTTGCCACTTATCTTTACTGTTGGTGTTAAGCGTTATTTGTGCACTTTCCAAACTAAACTGTTCAAAGGCAAGGCTGTCAACATCTAGGGTAAGATTGACTTTAGGCCTTATCGCTTCACCATCGACTTTAGCGATGCCCGTAATAGCCCCCATAGCACTTGGGTGGAATGTCGATAAATCGCTTAAGTTAATATCAAGTTCTAATGCCGTGTTAGCCGTATTAACTGTTTTATTAGGCGTATTATTATCGCTAGGGTTATCGCTAGGGTTATCGCTAGAGCCTTGCGATAAAAGTGGCTCAAAAGACAAGCCTTGTGGCAGTTTAACCTCACCTTTTGCATTAATGAGATTGTCGCTTTGTTTAAGTCGCAAAGACTTTATCTGAGCAAGTCCCTGTTTATTGATACTGATATCGCATAAAACCGACAAGTCATAGCTTTGTATAAGACCATCAATATTCTGACAGACTACATCTCCCCATACTGCGCTAGGCGTCATATTTGCCTGCAAACTCACATTACCGTTAAGCTTTGTATCAAGCTCGGCAGAGAGCGGTTGGAGCTGTAATTGCGCAAAGTTAAGGTTGGCATCAATGTAAACGCCTTTTTGTGCAGAGAAGTCAGCTAATTTTACTAGCGCATCAACTTTTAATTCGCCTAAATCACCACTGGTATTTAGGCTGCCGACATTAATTAATTTATCAATAAGTGACGCATTCGCTTCAAGCGCAACTTTGCTCGCATTAGCACTGACAATGTCGGCTTGAGCAAGTATTTTATAGTTTTGAGTGTCGCCACTAAGCTCAATTTTTGCGCTATTAAAAGGCACATTAAGCGTTGGCAGCCACGCGTTTAGTAAAGGTAAATGCTCAGCAATACTAAGGCGTAAATCAATAGGTAGAGAGTCGTTTGCCAAGTCAAGCGCAGCCTCTATTTCAACAATATTGCGAAGGTTTGCAGATGGTGACAAATCTTCACTAAGTATCAGTTTTGTCTGCGCTAAGCTTCCTGCAGCTAAGAGCTTAATGTCGTTAGCTTGTTGGCTAACAACCGATTTATTTGGCGAGACATTTACCACAATATCATGTGTAAATTGATCGGCTAGGTTTACCGATGCTTTTACCTTCAGGCTTTCGATTGCTTGGTCAACTACTTGGGTATTTAATTGCGCTTGTGCGAGTTGTTCTATTACGCTCGCTTGCAAAGTTGTTTGACTAAGACATAACTTTTCTTGTTGCTCTAAGCACATCATATCAATTGCCGTATTTTCGACACGGGCATTAAGCGGAACAAAAGGAGCAGGAATATCTATTGCTTGATACTCATAATTGGCTAGTTGATGTATCCAATGCTCTGCTTGAGTAAGATTTGCCCCCTTGGTTTTGGACGCTATTTCTTTGTCGCCGCTTTTTGTTGCAAAAACGCGTAAATCAGCGACTGATAGACGATGAACGACTAACTCTTCAAACATACTCACGCGCGTCGCAAAATCGTTGATGACTAACAAGGGCTCAACATCACCATTTTGTTGCTGCTGATCAACTGTCAGTCGGCCTACTGATAGGGCATCGAGCGTTGCAGGCATGGGCAGGGTAATATAATCGTTAAGCGGTTCAGAAGCTTCGCTTGTTTCGGTATTGTGTAAAAGTGTTAGGGCTATCTCATCTGCAGTTAGACTTTCGATGCAGGCTTCACCCGCAAACACACAATTAATACCGATGTCTAGAGACAAGTTTTGTATATTTAATGACAGGCCAGTTTGCTCTACATTGACGTTTTCAAACACGACCGCGCTATAAAAACTACCTGAAGAATCACCTATTTTGATGCCCGGTTGGTCATTAGCGACATTGACTAGCGTTTTTACACCAAGTGGTGATAAAGCCAATAGCACTATCAACACGATTAGGGCGATGAGACTTAAAAAGACAATAGCGAGTAATTTTGACAAGCTTCTTACTTTCATACGCTTGCCTTTACATTACGTGTCGTTTTTGTGCTTAACGAAATGTTTATACAACGACGCATATTATAGTCCTGGCCCAATAATAATATGTAAACGCACCGTATCATCTAAATCCGCTAACCCACGCGCCACATATACTTGTACGTTGCCGATAGGAGATAGCCAATGCGCGCCCACGCCAAAACCTCGAGCAAGGTTGGCTCCAAAACTATCATCAGCACTACCTACATCGTAAAAAGCCGCTGCTCGCCAATTGGCAGCCACTTTATAAGCATACTCAATGCTTGCAACGCCCAAGTACTGACCACCTATCAGCCTAGTTTCAGCTTCTCCATCAATAATCACGGTTTCAAATGATGAGTACTCATTAAAACCAAACCCTCGAATACTTTGGTCACCACCAGCAAAGAAACGCTGTGATGAAGGCACTCTCGAAAAGTCGTTAGTAGAAATTGCGCCCACGTCGGCCCTGGCTGTTAAACGATGCTTCCCGTACTCTCGGATCCACTTTGTTCGCGCGAGTACTTTAAAGAAATCGATATCAGATAATAAGCTTTCGCTTGCCCCTTGAATGGTCAACTGTTGTCTGTCGCCCCAGTCGATAAAAATATCGCCTTGCTTGCGGGTTCGGCTAAACGTAAGGCCAGGCATGACTAACAAGGTCGTTTCTTCCTCTTGCAAGCCCTGAACAAATGATTCATTTTCGACTTTAAGAAATCCTATTTTGTTCCAATTATCCTCTTTTTCTGCGCCCCATTGACGAAGTATTTCAAAACTAGTGGTATCGCTCACCGTATCGTTTTCATTGGTTCGTTTGTATGCCACTCGGTAATTCAAAAAATCGTTTAAGGGGTTAGCTTTTGGTATACGGTAATCAAGGCTAATTGACTGGCGCGGGTTTGAAAGATATAAGCTTGATCCTAAGCTATGTCCATCCAAATTAACCCATGGGCGCTCCCAATCAACACTCACTCTTGCTTTTGTGTCTGTCGAAAACCCAATGCCAAATTTATATAAGTCTTTGGGTTTTGGCTGCAATATAACCTCAATGGGTACTTTATAGTTTTCGGCTTTGTCTGCATTGGGTCTGGCAATAGCGTTTTCGAAGTAACCTGTACTTGCCATGTCAATTGAATACTCACCTACTTTTGATTGGTCAAAGAAGTCGCCTTGTTCAAATGGTTTGACGTCAAGGGCGATGCCTTGCCCCCTTGTTTCTTGCAAAAATACGACGTCACCAAACTGATAGCGCTGTCCAAGCGAGAACAACCAATGGATCGTTGCATCGCTTTTAGCCTCTTCTTGTGAAGGTATGATCAGCAGTTTATGCACTAAAAACCTAAAATCGAAATAGCCATAAATAAGTGCAAAAGTTCTCAGCTGTCCCTTTATGCTTTCATATTTAGCATGGTCAAGCGGTTTGCCTTGCATCGCTAACAGCTCACCAAATAATGCCTTAAGCTTAGGCGGCATATTAGAAAATTCAGAGGGTTCTGGTGTTGGTGATTTTGAAGAGGCAATAGTCATAAAGGCCGGTGGCAATATCACGCGACTGACCAATGTTTTTTTGTGTAGTGTAAGGTCAAGCGTGACTTTCAATTGTTCACTACTTGCATAGGTAATAGGCATTACATCAACCTCTGCATTATAATATGCAAAGGCCCTTACCGCTTTTTTGGTCGCATCGACTAGCTTTAACGAATAGTCATCGACGTCAAACTCAGATACCGGTGGGCTGACATCTTTGACAAATAGTAAGATGTTTTCTTCTATCGACGATGAGTCTACGCCGTTTATTGTAAAGGTCTGTGCAATTGCTGCATGTGTAGAGAGGCCAATCGCTAGTACAACTAAGAATTTGGCCAAACTAGATAACTTTACCTTCACATGTTTTCCACAAAATTTAATATTCAGACCTTACGTACAGTTACCTAAATGCAGCGCCTTCGCTATTATTCTTATCACTGCAAGGATGCAGTCAAATGCACAAGGATGTGTTATTCATTCACTAAGACTTTAATACACATTTTAGCACTTTCAACTAACAAGCACTATGGAGAGTTATTATGAATACTCAAACCACTATTTTATCATTATCTGAAATTCAACAAGTAAGCGGCGGCGTAGAATACTTTAATAAGCCAAACTTTGCAGAACCTTACCAGCCACCAGTGGATCTTAGCCCGTCTATTAGACCGGTAGCTAATCGTGAGTTTATTGGCCCGCGTAACCCATATGGCGCATCAATCGAAGTCGCTAACTAAACGCAACTTTGGCGCGATAAAAAAGCTCAAGTTAGAAAGCAACTTGAGCTTTTTTTGTCGTCGACTTTTTGTCACATCTTATAAAATAAAACGAGATAAATCTTCGTTGTCGACCAAGGCTTGTAAATGATTATTCACATAATCTTCGTCAACCATAATCGATTCTCCCGACCGGTCAGAAGCCTCAAACGAAATCTCTTCCATTAAGCGCTCCATCACTGTGTACAGGCGTCTAGCGCCGATATTCTCGGTTTTTTCATTAACATGCCAAGCCGTAGACGCTATGCGTTTAATACCCGAATCGGCAAATTCAATATCAACGCCTTCGGTTTTCATCAGTGCTATATATTGCTCGGTCAACGAGGCATTTGGTTCAGTTAGAATGCGCACAAAGTCTTCAGTGGTTAATGCCGATAGCTCGACACGGATGGGTAAACGACCTTGTAACTCTGGTATTAGATCAGAAGGCTTGGCCATCTGAAAGGCACCTGAAGCAATAAACAATATGTGGTCGGTTTTCACCATCCCATGTTTAGTCGATACAGTAGAGCCCTCAACTAAAGGTAACAAATCTCTTTGCACACCTTCACGAGACACATCGGCCGAGCTTGCACCTTCTCGTTTACAAATTTTATCAATCTCATCAATGAAGACGATGCCATTTTGCTCTAAAGACTCAATCGCGTTTTCTTTTAAGTCTTCATTATTGATGAGTTTAGCTGACTCTTCTTCAACCAAAAGTTTAAACGCATCTTTAATTTTGAGTTTTTTCTTCTTCTTTTTATCACCCGATAAGTTTTGAAACATGCCTTGTAGCTGATTGGTCATTTCTTCCATACCTGGCGGTGCCATTATCTCTACGCCCACTTGAGGTAAGGCGATATCGATTTCAATTTCTTTGTCGTCTAAGCTACCTTCTCGTAATTTTTTACGAAAAACCTGACGAGCGCCTTTTTCTTCAGTAGGCTCTTTGTCGCCAAAGTTATTGGTTGGTGGTGGGATCAGGATATCAAGTACGCGATCTTCGGCGGCTTCTTCAGCTCTATACTTCACCTTGGCTGCCGCAGTTTCTTTGGTCATTTTCATGGCAATGTCGGCTAAGTCGCGAATAATCGTTTCGACTTCTTTGCCCACATAGCCTACTTCGGTAAATTTTGTGGCCTCTACTTTAATAAACGGCGCGTTAGCAAGCTTGGCTAAGCGCCTTGCAATTTCGGTTTTACCCACACCCGTTGGGCCAATCATTAGAATGTTTTTGGGCGTGACTTCTTGGCGCAGCTCTGGCTCTAACTGCATGCGGCGCCAGCGGTTTCGAAGCGCGATAGACACTGAACGTTTCGCATCAGCTTGACCAATAATATGCTTATCAAGCGCGTGTACAATTTCTCTGGGTGTCATTTCAGACATAATTTTTCCTGTGTAACTAAGTATTGAATACGAGTCATTTATTGACGGGAATATTGATTACACCTCGCCAAACATGTCATTCAATACTTTAAAAATCTAGTGTTTCGATAGTTTGATTGGCATTTGTAAATACACAAATATCACCGGCAATACTCAGTGCTTTTTGTGCAATATCTTGTGCACCTAACTCAGTATTTTCAAGCAAAGCCGTCGCGGCAGCTTGTGCAAAAGGGCCTCCAGAGCCAATCGCGATAAGATCGTTTTCTGGCTGAATAACATCACCATTACCGGTTATCACTAATGAAGCGGTATGATCGGCTACGGCTAATAACGCTTCAAGGCGACGCAAAGCACGGTCGGTCCGCCAGTCTTTGGCAAGCTCTACTGCAGCTTTGGTCAAATGGCCTTGATGCATTTCTAGCTTACTTTCAAAGCGTTCAAACAAAGTAAACGCATCGGCAGTGCCGCCTGCAAAACCAGCCAAGACTTTATTGTGATACAAACGGCGTACTTTACGGGCATTGCCTTTCATAACCGTATTCCCAAGTGATACTTGACCATCACCCGCCACGACTACCTGATTGCCACGTCTTACCGACACAATCGTTGTCATTAAACTTCTCCTAAAAATAGCACATCCCAGATACGTGATGCGCGATACTATTTTCTGATAAGTAGTAGATGGGTGCTATTGTGAGGTTTTCAAGATGGTTTTTGCAGGTTTTAGGCATTACGCCACAACGCAAGTTATTTGCTTTTCAGGCCTATGTTGTGTGCAAGAAATTTGATTAAAAATCAGCAGTGACAAGAGTGCTTACCAAATTTTGCAACCATTAATATTTGCTAAGCGCAATTGGTGGCGATGACGCTCAGCTTCACGCTTGCGTTCGTATGGCCCAAGCACCACACGATACCATAAGCCATTGCGCCCTTCGCTCGTCAGCATTCTAGATTCGAGTCCTTGTAAGGCAATCATTGCACGCATTTCATCTGCATTTTCAGGCGTTTTAAACGAACCGCATTGCATAATTACCGGGCGGTCACTCACTTTAGGGCCTGTTGCATCAACTTCGACTGAAAAGTCAGGTAATGAATCTATGTATTCCCAATCTTCCTCTTGCAAAACAGGCAGCGGGCTTAAGTCAACTTTTTCTAGGGCAGAGTTTCGTTGTTCAATTTCGACATTACTAAGAACCTTATCACCTAATTCAATAGATCCGTCACCTGCACTGTCAGTCGGGTTTTCTATTTCATTGGCTATTCCTGCGTCATCAACGCCGGCGCTTTGTAACTGATAAAGACCATAAGCGAACACTCCTACAACCGACAAGGCCAAGATTATTTTTAACCAATTTGGACGTTCCTCACCCTGCGCTTTTCGTTTTTGCGCTTGTTTTTTATTGTTAGCGCGAGGACGCTTTACATAATCTTTTGTTGCCATTTGTTCTGAAATTCTCTTTTTATAGCGCTTTGTATGGCTCTTTATACGGATCTTAACATAACCAGCTAGTGCAAACCGTCTGAAAAATTTAACCCTGCGACGAAATTCCCCGACATCTAAGGGGTCGTTAAGTATAAGAAATTATGAGTCCCTTTGCTCGTCATATTTAACTAAAATCGGTCGGCATCACATCCACACTCCAGCGCACCTTGTACGCAAGTTTATGCTCACTTAACTTTTCTTGCACCTGCGCCATTGCCCGATTGACATATTGATAAGAATGACTTTGCGCAATTGTAATAAAACGAAACCTTGTTTGCTTTTTTTCGACGCCAGCAGGAAACGGCCCAACATAATGCAATTGCTTAAATTGTGATAACAATTGATTTGCAAACTGCATAAAGTTAAAAATGACGTCTTGGTCAGAGTGTTCTACTCGCAATGCAATTTGCCAAGCATTAGGTGGTAAATTAGCACTTATGCGCTCTTGTAGTAATAAACGTGAAAAGTGCTCATAGCCATTATTCACTAAATCTTGTAAGAGAGGATGTCCAACTTGAAAACTTTGCAGCCACACTTCACCGGCTTTGTCTGCGCGCCCTGCTCTACCACTAAATTGCGTGACTAATTGTGCAAGCTTTTCAGGCGCCCTAAAATCACTGCTAAATAAAAACGAATCAACATTTAAGATGAGTGCTAATGTCACATTTGGAAAATGGTGGCCCTTTGATAATATTTGCGTACCCACTAAAATTTGATGTTTATTTTGACTAATATCAGTCAATAAATTATTAAGCTTCTTTTTTCCACGAGTTGAGTCACTATCAATACGCACACTTGAGTATTTTGTGAAACGCTGGCTTAAAAACGCATGGATTTGTTCAGTACCAATGCCTTGTGTATTAATATTTGTCGAGTGACATTTTTTGCATTTAGGCACATAGGCCTGAAACTTACTACAGCGATGGCACTGCATATTTTGGGAATGCAGATGCAGCGTAAATGGATGATTACAATCTTCACATGTTTCGACATGCCCGCATTGCTGACATATAAGCGCAGGCGCATAACCGCGCCTGTTAACGTAGATTAGCACTTGATTGCCAGCGTCTAACTGCTGCTCTATGCGTTTTAACATGACCGGTGCAATGCCAGCCTCTAAGGGCACGCCAGTTAAGTCGACAAGATGTTGCGTTGGCATACTCGCGTTGCCTGCTCGTTGGGTTAGCTGTAAATGGTGAAACTTTTTATTTAAGGCATTATGCAAGCTTTCAAGAGATGGCGTCGCGCTGCCTAATACCAAACTAACCTGATACTGACGAGCACGGTACGCCGCAACATCACGCGCATGATAACGCAAGGTATCTTGTTGCTTAAACGAATCGTCGTGCTCTTCATCAACAATAATCATCCCCATCTTAGCGATAGGCAAAAATACGGCCGAGCGTGTGCCAATAATAATACCGACTTGATTATACTTGGCTTGTTTCCACACGTTTAAACGTTCGTTATCGGTCAGCCCCGAGTGCCAAACCGCCACAATATCGCCAAAACGCTGCTCAAATCGTTTTACCGTTTGGGGCGTTAGGCCAATTTCTGGCACCAGTATAAGTACCTGCTGTCCACGCTTGATAACGTCTTCAATAATTTGTAAATAAACCTCTGTTTTACCGCTGCCGGTAACGCCGTCTAGTAAAAACGCGCTATATTGGTCTGCTTGATTAATGCTGGCAATCGCAATGCCTTGTTGGGTATTCGCGCGTTTTTTCTCGCCTAGTACTATCTTTTGTTGCCACTCGCCTGGAGGCAAGGTTTCTGAAACTTGAGTAGCAAATCCTTTATCTACAAGGCCTTTGATCACGGCTTGAGAAAATTCTGCTTTTGCTTGGGATAGCGTGATAGCTGGTTTATTTGAACTATTATGTGGGCTCTTGTGTGGGCTCCCGTGTAAGCGCTCATATAATTGATATTGCTTTTTACTCTTTTTGAGTGCTGCGAGTTGCTCGCTATCTAAAATAACTTCGCCGCGCAAAACGTTCTCAGTCGGGGCATGAGCTAACTGTCTCTCAAACAAAACGTCAGCATCACCCTTACTCGACAAACGCGTTTTAGATATTCCCCGAAGTAAGGTAGGCAACATAGCACTGTAAACTTCGCCAAGAGGGTAAAGGTAAAAATCAGCAATCCAGCGGGCTAAGCTCAAGGATTGCTCATCAAAAACCGCTTGTGTGTCAATTAAGGCAATGGCAGGTTTAATTTTAGCGTTATCATACTCAGTCGAATTGCAGGTCTCGATTACTATGCCAAAAATTTGCTGTTTGCCAAACGGCACGAGCACTCGACATCCAGCCTGGTACAAAGCGACGTCTGCTTTATCAACACTGTATTCAAAAAAGCGATGTAAAGGCACAGGCAGTGCAACCTTAACGTAGGCTATTGAAGAAGGTTGTTGATTAGCCGCTTGAGACAAGCAAAGACTCCTGTTAAGTAATAAAACGCTAATTAAGGTAGCACATTAAGACAGTTGACAATACTGACTCTTGATACATTTTGCATAAAAAAAGCCTTGCTGTATGCGCGGGGTTTATATACAATCTGTGCCTCAAAAATTCCGAGTTCAGTTCACCTTAATGTGCACAGGCCTCATTTTAATTAACATCGCTTGGTGTACAACTTCGGGTTGTATAGCGAGGCGGCCTTTACAATAGAGGTATCCCATGAAAGCTGATATTCATCCTAAGTATGAAGAAATCACCGCGACTTGCTCTTGCGGTAACGTAATGAAAGTTCGTTCAACACTTGGCAAAGACATCAACCTAGACGTATGTTCTTCTTGTCACCCGTTCTACACTGGTAAACAACGTAACGTTGATACTGGCGGACGTGTTGATCGCTTTAAGAAACGTTTTGGTGCAATCAGTAAAAAGTAAGTTTTACGCACCACGGCTTTCAAGCCACAATATCGCTAATCAATGCATATAGCGATGGTTTAAAAGTCGAACTATCGAGTAAAACTAGGTATAAGATGCTTTGTTTTACTCGATTTATTCACTTCCCACCTGTCTTTATTTTGAATACCTTCAACAAGCTACGACAGACACCATGACAAAAACAAATAAATCAACCACTGCATGGGACACTTATTGGGCAGATAATACTTCTGCTAACAGCTTCGCGTTTGACTACAGCACACAAGACGGTCCTTATGGCGTTATTAATCGTTATTGGCAAGATGTGTTTGCAACATTTGACGAGTCTCAAGTCATCGTCGATTTAGGCGCTGGTAATGGCGCACTAGCGAGCTTATTCGTAGACAGTCGAAAAACACTTAATTGCAAACAATGGCTAAACATAGACTCGGCAAAAGCAAGTAAACTACTCAAGCGTAAAAAGATAAAATACTTGCAAGATGATATGAATCAGCTGCAGCTAAAAAACAACAGTGTTGATCATATTATTAGCATGTTTGGTTTAGAATATGCAGACTTCTCTCAGTCACTATTACAAATAAAGCGCTGTTTACGCCCTTATGGTCGCTTTCATTTTGTTATGCATCACAAAGACGCGGTGATCAGTATTCAGTCACGGATTACTATCGATGCTTATAAAGCGATTTTAGCTTCCAATTTGCTCGTTGATTTATCAAAACATGCTAACAAGCAATCACTACAGCAGGCTCTACTCACTAATTTACACAGCTTGATGGCTGGCCTTAGCCAAGAAAAGCACGACGATATTAAACTTGTTGGGCAAAGTATTTATGGCATTTTACAAAATACACACGACCTTGCTACAGCGCTTGACTTTCTTTCAGGACTCAAACAACAACTTGTGTGGCACAGTGAGCGTTTACAACAACAGTTAGACGCCGCTAATAAACTCGATGATATTGAGCAGTATCTTCAAACTGCTGGCATCACTGAATATACTCTGGGCAAACTTAATTATGAAAGCTCGGTGTTAGCGTGGTGTCTTGAAGGAGTCATTCCAAATTAGGGCGAGTTATCTCAAACTAGCCCGACGCAGGTACTATTTACCTGCTTTATTTTTTTATCTTCGCTATCAATCTTATCAATAGTAATACCGAGACTTATACGTAAATACGCTAATGCTCGCGCCTCCACTGGGCTGGCAAAAACGCTACTAAACAAAAACGCGATGACAATATTGAAACTGCGACACTTTTATATTGCGCAGTTTATGCTATTGTCATTGCAAAGGTTGTGGCCAAAACACTGATAGCGTGCCTGACAACATTCACGCCACAAAACCATGACTATACACGCTCGCTTTAAATATATTTTTGCTGAGTAATTTAATAAGCTCTCATGTAAGGACTTAACACGAGATGTCTGATTTTCGCCAACGCGCACTTGATTATCATCAATATCCCACTCCCGGTAAAATTAGTGTTGAAGTATCGACACCCGCTTCTTCTGTAGACGATTTAGCGCTTGCTTATAGCCCAGGCGTTGCCGAGCCCGTACGAGAAATAGCCGCCGATCCTAACGAAGCATATCGCTACACGGCCAAAGGTAACATGGTTGCCGTTATTTCAAACGGCACTGCTATTTTAGGGTTAGGGAATTTGGGGCCTTTAGCCTCAAAGCCTGTCATGGAAGGAAAGGCATTACTGTTTAAACGCTTTGCGGGCCTCGACTCAATCGACATTGAAGTTAAGCACCGCACAACAGAAGAGTTTATCAGTACTGTCGCGAATATTGCCGACACCTTTGGTGGTATTAACCTTGAAGATATTAAAGCCCCAGAGTGTTTCGAAATAGAGCAAGAGCTTATTAAACGCTGCAAAATCCCTATTTTCCATGATGACCAACATGGCACTGCAATTGTGACGGCTGCGGGCATGTTAAACGCGCTCGAAATTCAAGGCAAAGACATTAAAGAAATCAAAATTGTCTGTTTAGGCGCAGGCGCAGCAGCCGTCGCGTGTATGGAGCTTTTAATTAAATGCGGCGCCCAGCGCGAAAAGATCTACATGTTAGACCGACAGGGCATTATTCATACTCGCCGCGACAGCTTAACAGAGCATAAAGCCCTATTTGCCAACAATACCGACAAGCGCACATTAGAGGACGCAATGGAAGGCGCCGATGTATTTTTAGGCGTGTCTGGCCCTAATCTGTTACCGCCCGAAGCACTTGCACTAATGGCACCAAACCCAATTGTATTTGCTTGCTCTAACCCAGACCCTGAAATCACACCAGAATTAGCACACCAAGTACGCGACGACCTTATAATGGCAACCGGACGCTCCGACTACCCAAACCAAGTCAATAATGTATTGTGCTTCCCCTTTATTTTTAGAGGCGCACTCGACGTTAGAGCATCGCAAATCAACGATGAAATGAAAGTAGCTGCGGTCGAAGCTATCCGCAGCGTGTCAAAAATGGACGTACCAGAAGAAGTACTTAAAGCAAGCAATACAACATCATTAAGCTTTGGTAAAGATTATATTATTCCTAAACCTATGGATCCGCGTTTGTGTAAAACGATTGCAACCGCAGTGGCAAACGCGGCAATAGCATCTGGGGTTGCGCAGATTGAAAGCTTGCCTGATGATTATTTGAGTTAGTTGATTGCTTTAACTGGCTGATTTATTTCCCCGTTTTGGCTTGCTGGCACTAGAAATTTTGATTCGTGCTACCAATGTAAAGCGCTTAGCAAAATGTACGATTCTTCAAATTGGTCCAAAGTGTTTTATTAAGACGACAAGGAGTCCCATGAAAAAAATACTTCTAATTATTTTGGCAAGTTTGATACTGCCTCCACCCTCAAATGCGAAAACACTTAGTGATATAAAATCTGTTTCAAACCAGCAAAGTTGTTTTAGCAATGTATTTGAAAACTATGAGTCGTGGGTAGGCTTTCTGACAAAACGTAATCCAAAATTTAATAAAGAGCGTTTTCCATTTTCACAAGAGCTTTTTAATCGTTATAAAAATGGTCTTGAATGCACTTTATTTCACAACAAAGTCGATGGAATATCAATCAGAGCATATATAATTCATCCCAAATCAGGTGGAAAACACTTGCCTACAATAATATACAACAGAGGTGGAAATGGTGGTTTTGGCTCTGTGAATATGGGCCGAATGATGAATGACCTAATGCCTTTGGCGATAGAAGGGTTCGTGGTTATAGGGACTGAATATCGCTGGGAAGGAAGTTCTGCAGCGACTAATCACAAAATCAATGGCAAAAGTGACGAATTCGGAGGAATAGATCAAAATGAAGTAAATGCTCTTCTTCCAATAATTGAGCAACTTGAAATCAGTGATTCTGAGAGAGTCGGTGTACTTGGTAGCAGCAGAGGTGGTATGCAAAGCTATTTATTTGCGAAATCTAACCCAACAAAAGTAAAAGCTCTAGTCACAAAAGCTGGTATTGCTGACCTATTTAGCTTCAGAGACCGTGATCAGAAAACGGCTAAGATGCTCGCGACAATAATTCCTGACTTTGTTGAAAACGAGCAAGAGGTACTGAAAGACCGTTCCGCTATTTTTTGGGCAGACTCCTTACCCAATATACCTATTTTACTCATACATGCGAAAGACGACAAAAAGGTAAGTTACACTGATTCAAAGCAATTAGCCGAAAAATTAAAATCACTTAACCGGCCACATCAATTTGTAAGTTTTGAAGATGGAGGTCATAATTTGAATAAGCATCGTCAACAGATAGACGAGATGATTGTAGGTTGGTTTAAAGTTAATCTTTAAGCCATCAGACACTTTTATTGAACATAACTTATAGAACTGTGATAAGGAATAAAAAGCTATAAAATTCATTCATTTAGGACTTTTTTGCATCCTTATATTACAAAGCCCTGTTATAAATGCAGAGATAAACCTTAAACTCAAGTTACAAAGCAATACACTTTTTTTCACAGCGGAAAATTGGTCAGACACAAAATCAGTTCAGACTGTAAACATGTGTTTTGATGAATTAAATGGTATAGAAGTTGGTGAAATGATTGGTGATACTTTTGTAAAAGCGGACAGGCATGCCCAAGTTACGTTTGATTGCTTTCTAAATCAACCACAGACAATTGGTGCTTATCAAATCATAGGAACTTTTGTGGGGAAAAATTTAATTGAGGATGTGTACAAACTATCGCCAAACAAAAACGATATTCTGTTTCGAATTTGTTTCGAAAAAAATTGCATTTATTCTAATACCTTGGAACGTAGTAGCGACAAGTAGGTTGAATTTCAAGTCAAATACCAAAAATAGTTGACTATAATAGCGAATAACTCGCGCAGCTAGCTATTTATCTCCGTTTAAACAACTACTAAGTCTAGCCCATGTTCACAGCGTAAATACAGGAGTAAACTCATAAACTAACTCGCTAATTTTACAATGTCGTTAGCTTCCTTTTCAGAAATATCATAATCCTCTAATAAAACCTCTATTGCGTACGTTTTTGAAGAGAGGCTAAGCATCTTTTTTACCTGCATTGCAGTAACATTTTTGTTAAGAACCAACTTATCCGTCCCGAGGTGCAATTTGAGTTATGATTTATTTGAGATGAATGCCATATTCTGCACGAAGGTGCAATACTCTACCTACGATGATTTGATTATCTACTTCAATAAAATAAATGTTGTGCACACCTGTTTTAGCTCGACGGCTGGTAGGATAAAGTTGATCGAACTTTGGAAATGTTTGGGGCCTATTTGCTATAATCTCACACATTTGTATGATTGAGTCATAGTAAGCTACAGCTATTTTTAAACCATATTTCTCGATTCCGTAGTCCAAAATGGCGGCCAGATCATCCTCCGCTTTTTTTGTGAAATAATACTTCAAATTCACAACATTCCTTTCTTCGCCAATACTCTATGTTTAACATCTTCAGCAGTGGCTTCGATTAGGCCGCTATTAAAACCGTCATGTAATAGAGCTTTTAGAATATTAATGCTGGAATAAATGAGCCTAGCTCAGTACTTGGTTGAAAAGATATCGTACGTGCCATAACACACCCCTTTTGTAAGAACTAGTCAGACAAATATTACATCGATGATTACATCGAAGCAAATTTGATTATTATTTTGAATAGCTTTGTGTAACAACAAGATATTTTGCAGAACTTTAAATGCTCAATGTATGAAAGGTTTTTAGACGTATTGCAGATTTCATACTTCACTACGAAAAAGGTCATCACCATCGAAGAAACGTCATCCCCAACTCGATTGGGGACCTCGCACCA
>CAYURD010000086.1:4239-17748 GCA_964446865.1 uncultured Glaciecola sp. | reverse complement strand
GGTTTTTCCTTACATGCGGGTGTGTTCGCGAACGCCGATGAGCCAGAAAAACTAGAAAGGCTATGTCTCATCAGCGGTCTAAAGCTGCTTAAATTCTAATGGCAGCTTCCCGCCATCCTAAAGAAGCAAGTGTTTTTGTCAATTCACACTGCCGGAGCCTGCATTGAGAGTAGCCTGATATTCGCTGGTCAGTGCCTCTAATAAGCTCTTTCTTTGCGCTTCGTCTAAATCGCTACGTTGTCTTATGATCGCGCGAGCTTCAAGGTATTGTTGTGTTTGGTTCTGCTTTTCAAAAAGGCTGTTAGCGATAGCTTGCCCAAAATAGGATATTTGAAGTGATGTTTTAAGTTGTCGTTGCTGTGATGATATTTGAGTTTGATCTACTGTAGATGCTGAGCTTGCATCTTGTTGCTCTAGCGCTTTAGTGTATTCACGATAAGTAAATAGTAATTCAGCCAAAGTATGTGAGCCTTTTGCTGGCAGACTTCGGCTAATTAGATAGGCAATTCTCTCAGATTCATCCGAATGCAGCTCTGATGGTAAGTAAGTCGAAGATTGTCTCAACAATGATAAGGTGTCGTTGTTTATAATGAGTTCACCGTTTTGTGAAAATCTAGCATTAAACAAAGTGCTTTCTAGATCGTTATAGTTAAAGCGCCAATGCGCCTTATTAATGTCGAAGTCTCGAATCGGCTTCTTTGATATGCTGCTAAGCGCGCTAGGCTGCGACCATACGCCACTATTTGTAGTCGGCGCTACCATGTGTGTATTGATATGAAAATAAAGCAAAGTAACGACGAGTGCTAATATGGCAATTGTGTTTACTGTTCTTGATATTTGCATGCTAAATCGCTAAATCCGCGTCAAATCAAAATACGCCATTTTTTCTTGTTCTTCACTGCTAAAGTGCTGTGATAGCAATTGTCTAAATTGTAGTTGTTTATTGGCATCGCTGATATCGGCATTAACGATTGCTGATTTTTCATTTTGAAATGCGTTGTAACGTGCGTCCCAGTTATCAATGTTTAAGGAATCGCGAATCAGGGTATTTTGAAGGGCTTGTTGCTTAGCTGTTCGCTCTTCAGGGCTTAATTGCTCATCAAAACTGAGCTTCATGCTATCAAACATGAGCTTGGCGCTGGCGTCTGTAACCCTAAATAATTGCTCGGTAGCTTCGCTGCCTAAATGAACATCGCGCAATGCTTGTAAGTCCTCATATAAAACTTCGTCATTTCGCACACTTTGCAGGTTTGGCTCAATCACGCGATCACTATTTTCTCGTAAACGGCTAAATTCGTCTTTAGCGACTAGGTATTCGTAATAATCGGCAACAAGTTCAGCGACTTGTTCGCCGGTAATGTTGGGTAGCGCCTTTAAAATAAGCTCTTGTAGTAAGGCGAGTGATTGTGGGTTAAGTAACTGAAAAATAGGCTCTAAGGCTTCGTCTAAGGCCAACATAGCATCGTGATCTAATATGATATTGCCTTGAGCATCAATTTTGACTGCTTGCAGGGCGTCATATACCGATTGTGCAGTAAACGGAAGGTTGGTGGCTTGAGGTAATTGAGATGGGGTTTCCTTCGTCGCTAGAGTTTGCTCACTACTGTTCGCGACTTCTTGCCATTTCCATGCTTCACCAATGTTAGTTGCTGGCGCAGAGTTGGTGCTTTCATTTGTTTGCAATGAAGGCTCTTGCCAGTCAGATGTCGAGCTATCGACGTTCCAAAAATAGACACTTAGGCCCAAAACGGCCAACAATACGACAATGCCAATGACTAAGCTTAGCAATACCTTTCCTTTTTCCACTGCAACGTTTTCCTATCTAATGTTTGATTTTGTACTTAGGTGCAAATAAAAAAGGGTTCATCAGCAGAACCCTTTTTTTATAGCAAGCGTTCTTATCGCTTAAAAATTACAGGTATCTCGATACTCCGAAATACCTCTGTTTGCTTCATGATTAGGCCCGCATAAAAACTGATTATAACGGCGGTCTTTGTCTAAAAAGCGCTTCATCCACGATAAACCATAAGTCGATAACAGTGGATTGTTGCGACCCGCCCCCCCGTTTGCGCAGCTATGGTTGCCATTATTAAGTTCTACATATGTTTTGTCGGTACGACTTGGTATACGGTTATAAAAAGGACTTGCATGTATGCCTGTTGGCGCCACTAAGTCATTTTCGCATGCCATTATCATGGTGGGTACGTTAATGTCGTTGAAATCATTACCGCCAATATTCCAAGGTGCTAGTGGTATTGCTGCACTTAAACGATTGCGAGATGCGCTACGAAGTGCGCCGCCACCGCCCATAGAATGACCCATAGTCGCTAAGCGATTTTCATCAATTCTATTAAATACAGGACTGTTGCGATTATTGCCCTGCGAAATCAAATATGAAAGTGCGCTATCAAGCTGGCGGCCTCGACTAGCTGGTTGGTCAAAGCGTGAATTGGTATCAATAGTGATGACAACAAATCCATGTGACGACAATAATCGACCCCACCAAGCGATAGCATCTTGACGGGCAGTGAAGCCTGGTGCAATTGCTATGGTAGCGAGTTCGCCCGACGCATTGTTCGGGTAATAAACAGTGCCACCACCAAATCCGCTGACCGAGCGCGATACGCCAAAGGTAGATACCGACAATGGACCTTGACCCGCTTGCACAAAGCTCAGATTCGGATTAGGGCCTTGTTCGTAACCACAATTAAACTGACAGTTATCGGGAGTGGGCAAGCCATCATTACCGCCTCCACCACCGCCCGCAAGGGAGTAACCCGAGATTGATGCTAACAGAGCTAATGTACTTAAGTGCTTAAATGTGCGTCGTTTCATAGTCTTGTCCTATCACATGATTGCTTGTAATTTTTAGTATGTGCGTTTAAAAAGATTAAACGAAGGTAAGACCAGTGTAAAGGTTTTGATAACAAATAATTTACAAGTGTGCGCTGAAATTATTATCTCATTGAATATTATGATTAATTCCCATTAAATTATTACCTTTTTTATCATTAAATAACCTTAAAACCTGCGATATGTAAAAATATTGTTATTGTAAAAAGGTGAAAACAGTAAAAAGAAGTGGTCAAAGATATTAGTTTGAGTGCTGTTTAACTGAGGTCATGATTGCTTATTACATTAAAGGTGGTTTATGGTTTAACGTGCATCAAGGTGCTGCTGGGCTGGTTTGCATGGAGAATGGAATGAAAAGTTTAGTCAAATATATCGTTTTATTAGCGTTGTTTTCGTCAAATACCATGGCTGGTAACAACGATAATAGTGAACAGTATGTATCGAAATATGCACAAGAAGGCATATCTGAGCAACTAATTATTGACTCTGAGCTTTCAATGATGCAAATCCGTGATAAAGAAGGCAATACACTTAAGTCGATTCCCACACACTTCTGTGAGGAATCTTCTGGCTTTCTGTGCTTTAAAAATAAAGAAATAGAGTTTGCTATTCCAAAAGTGTTAAATGATCAGAAAAGTTGGACCTATCACAACATGCGTTTTTGCGTCGTAAATGATTTAAATGACCTAGATACCAATATAGGTCTAAAGTTTGTATGGATAGAGTTTGGCCCTGAAATAGATTGTGGAAACATTCCTGATTCTGCACATCGTGCAACATTTATTGAAGACCGTGGACTTACGCTACTCCAATTTGGTTCATATAGCTTAGGTGCTATAAATGCACAAGGTTTTGGCAACTATATACACTTACATTTGCCGAAAGAAATCGCGAATATTCAAAGTGAGCCAAGAACATGCAACGTTGAAACAAAATTATGGTCTTTGCTTAACAAGCGTTTTGCCAACGTTACACGCTACTATCAATTTATTGGCACAGAGCTAGCCTCAACAGCAAATTACTCTAATACATTTTCTTACCAAAAAATTACGCCTAGCCTTACTGCATTGCAATTGACGATAAACGGTCGGCCATCAAGAGGCATATTATTAGGGGCAGCACTTGACAAAAATGAAGTCAAATATCAGCTTTCGTTTTTACAGGAGACTGATGGGCTATCCAATCCAGTTTACCGCGGTCATGTTGTAACGGGGAAATGTGAACTCGAATTTGTTACAGAAGCAAGTGTGATAAAGGTAGGCAGCGCTGCTAATTTTGAATATATTAAGAGTATAACGAATGAAGGAGAACTTCTTGAGTTGCGATTTCTCTAATAATGTAAGCAAGACTAATAAACCATAAAACCGTATTGAAGACTTTTCCTAATTTGTGCAGGACATATGGTCTGATTAGGTCTAAATAAAAGACTTCACTTAAACTGGAGATGAGCTTGAACAACTTTATAAAAGCAATCATATGCTTAGCTGCAGTGCTGTTTGTTACCAATACAAATGCACAATGGACAAACCATTATAAAAAGCTCGATGATTTTGGACATCACGTTTATTTAGAACAGCACGAACTGCCGATTTTGGCTCATGGTATTACTGATCCAGCTCCTTCTCCCGACGGCAAAAATATCGCGATATCATCAAAAGGTTGGCTTTGGTTGCTTGATATAAAAACCGGAGTTGCAACTCGTTTAACGCATTCAAACGGCATGGATGCTCGACCACGTTGGTCTCCCGATGGCAAGCACTTGGCCTTTGTGCGCGATTTCAGTCACGACACGGCCGTTGTCATTAAAGAGATAGAAAGCGGCGAAGAAACACTTATCAATACCGATGCTATCGAACTAGACCCTGAGTTTTCTGCAGATGGCGAAAGCCTGTATTTTAGCAGTGGTGTCTCGGGCTCAGTTAATTTGTACCAGTACAACCTTGCTAATAAAACTCAACAATCACTTACCGATTTACGACAAGTAGAGCGTAATGCTCGACGCTTAGCCAATGGCTTTGTCTATTTACATGGTGAGGGAGCGCATAGGGTTTTGCGCAAACGAAATTTAGATAATCAAACAGACGAAATTATACAGGCGCAAACACTGACTTATCATTTAAGTAGCGACGTTCACCCAACGCAAAATTTACTCGTATATAGTGCGCCTATCGATAACGATTACCATATATATACGATGGACATTGGCGATACTCGAGTTTCTCAGCGCTTAACTGACAATACCAGCTTTGCAATTACGCCAGCCTTTAGTGCCAATGGCGATCATATTTATTATGTTGTTCTGGACGACAAGCGCCAGTTTAGGCTAATGCAAATACCAACTCATGGTGGGCAAGCAAGTGAGGTCAAAGTAAGGCATTGGAACTATGGCGTTGCTACGGGTAATTTGGAATTAACTATCCTAGGTCAGGAGCAACAAGCGTCGCCAGCGAGAGTATCTATTGTTTCGAAAGAAGGTCATCCGGTAGCTTCCCAGCACAGTGCGACTTTTGACGATCCACAATCTGGGCGCACGTACTTTTACCTTGATAGCACACAAACGCTTGTCTTACCCGTTGGAGAATACAAAGTTGAAGCGGTAAGTGGCCCTTTTACGCCAGTAAATGTAAAAACTGTTACCGTTAAACAAGATGAATCTGTTGCCCTTACAATGAGTCTAAAAGCCCTTTTTAATAGTGCTGAGGCAGGCTATCAATCGGCAGATTTTCACGTGCACCTAAACGGCGATGGTCATCACCGAGCCGAACATTCTGATGCCTTACTGTTGATGAAGGGCGAAGATTTGGATTACTTAGCCCCCATGTCATGGAATCGTTGGGAACGCAAAATAGACAAACAAATTGTTGGAAAGCGCACTAATCAAGGTAAACACCTTATTATTCAAGGCCAAGAAGTAAGATCTCATTTTCATGGTCATGTTGGCTTGCTTAATGTGAAAACGCCATTCTCGCCGTGGTTTTTTGGTCCTAACAACCCTCAATTGGGCAATACTGATTTAAGTAATTCAGATGTGTTCGCTTATGCTAATCAAGTCGGTGCTTTTGCGACTTACGTGCATCCCATTAGCACTGATGCCGACCCTTTTGCTGAAGAAAATATAAACAGCATACCACTTGAGTTGCTATCAGATGGTATTTTAGAACCCAATATGGGCTTAGAGCTTGTGTGTGCATGGACAAGTTCTTTAGGCACCGCGCAACTTTGGTATCGCTTACTTAATATCGGTAAACCGGTATCGGCTATGTCGGGCACCGATGGCTGGATTGATTTTCATCGCACGCCTGCTGTTGGCACTGGGCGAGCCTATATTCGACCTGTTGCTGACTCTATTCGAGGTGATGCCATTTTAGATGGCGCGATTGCGGGTCGCAGCTTTTTAAGTACCGGTCCTGCTTTAATCTTTAGTTTAGGCAACGGCGCAAAACCAGGTGATGTGACAAGCGGTGGATTGCAAACCTACTCACTTGAGATCACCAGTACAAGCGCATTGCAAACCGTTGAAATTATCGTAAACGGTCAAGTAGTAGAAACGCTCGAAGGTGTAGAAGCTGGCAAATCAGTATCATTAACTGGCAATGTCAATTTACCAGAAGGCGGTTGGGTAGCAGCCCGTGCTTATGCACATGCAATCCAAAAAGACAGTTGGCCAAGCATGCATGCAAGGCCTTTTGCACATTCCTCCCCAATTTGGATTAACGAAATTGGCAGTACAGACAGTGCCGCATCAGCCACGGCTGCGGCAGATTTATTGCGAGGCGTTAATGCGGCTGAAATGCGCGCGAAGGTTGCTTATGGCAAGCGTGATATGCCTAAGCTGTATCAGCGATTTTCAGACGCTCGGCAGATGCTGGAGGCGATGGTCAAAAGACAAGGCGTGCAGCAAATGTGACTTGAAATTGCAAACATCTTCATGCAACTATAGTCTCATGGTTTAATTTCTAGCGAGTAAAAGAAGCAACTAATGAAAATTATACTACTTGACGATCACATTATGTTTCGTGAAGGCCTGCAAAATGTGCTTCAAGCAATGGATAGTGATTTACAAGTATTTCAAGCAGGCAGCATTGAGCAAACAGATGACTTGCTTAAAGAACATCAGGACGTTGCCATGCTGCTTATTGATCTGGAGATGCCAGTGCATGACGGTTTTTATGCTCTCGATTATTTTAGTCAACGTTACTTAACCTTACCTTGTGTCATTTTATCTTCGTCAACTAAACGTAGTGATGCAAAACGAGCGCTTGACAGTGGCGCGATGGGATACATTTGCAAAAGTACACAGTCGACTTCATTGTATAATGCGATTAAGCTGATTTTAGAGGGTGAAATTTATGTCCCTTACGAGATAATGCTTGCTGAAAGACGGGTAAATCGAGTTGATGACTTAGCATTTACTCAGCGACAAAAGCAAGTGATTAAATTGATGATGTTAGGAGAGGCAACTAAAGTCATTGCAAATGAGCTCGAATTAGCAGAAGCAACGGTCAAAATGCATCTGTCTGCTATTTTTACAAAGCTAAAGGTGCACAATAGAAGCGCGGCTATTTCAAAAATCAATAGTTTGCGCATTCAACTTGATTAGCCGGTGATTGAACGAGTACGCTTTAGATTTATTTGTTTGTGCAGAAAACTACGAAGTTTTGCTGGTTGCACTGGTTTGTGTAATATATCTAAGTTGTTTGCCTTAACATTCGTTAATCTATCTTTAGCAATATCACCAGAAACAATAAGTGCCGGCAAATTTTGTCCAAATATATCCCTAAGTTTTGATATTGCGTCAACGCCTGTTTGCTTATTCCTTAATCGATAGTCTGCGATGATACAATCTGGTGTGGACTTATCCTTTTCTAGCTTTTCCAGTGCTTGATTTACATCAGTGGCCAATATGAGTTGATAACCCCACGCACTCACAAGAGCATCCATCGCCTCCAAATTCGAACGCTCATCGTCAATAACAATGATAAGACCCGAAGAATCTACATGCTTGTCGACTAAATAAGCTTCTTGTTTAGTAATTTTACTTGGGTCGCCTGCATCAACACAAATAGAAAACGTTGAACCACTATCGACTATTGAGTCAACATAAAGATCTGCTTCTAGCAACATTGCTACTCGTTTAACTATCGCTAAGCCTAAGCCAAGGCCTTTATTTCGGTCTCGTTCAGGATTGTCGAGTTGTACAAATTCTTCAAATATTAGACTTTTTTGTTGGGCATCAAATCCTATACCGCTGTCAATTATCTCAATACAGGTTTGTGTACCTTTAGGTATCATACTTAATTTTACGTTTCCTTCATTTGTGTAGCGAATGGCATTAGATAACATGTTGCGCAGAATGAGTTCAAGTAATGTCGCGTCAGAGTAAAGTGCAATAGAACGCGTTTCAATTTGCAGTGTTAAGCCTTTTTCAGCAGCAATCGGCGTAAAATCGTTGTGTAGTTTATTCAGTATGAGTTGACTATCAAAATGTTCCTTTTTGCAGATAAGCGTACCTGCATCGAGTCTCGAAATATCTAACAAGGCATTGAACAAAGACTGCAGCGCAACTACTGAACTGTCAATTTTGTCTAACATTTGATTAGCTTTTACAGGTTCGTTTAGACACTCTTTTAATGCCGCGTTAAATAGGGTTAAAGCGTGTAGAGGCTGTCGTAAATCGTGAGATGCTGCCGCCAAAAACTTGGATTTTGAATGATTGGCTTTATCTGCCGCATCTCTTTGCGCTTTTAAGTCCTCTATTAATTCTATGTTTTCAAATCGAAGGCGCAACGATTCTAAAATCATTTTTTGGCCTTTTTTAGCGGCGCCAATTTGCGTTACCATCACTAAAATATAAATAAACGCATTAACATGGTATGGGCTTGGAAATTGCGTCGCAACCATCCACAACATACCTAAAAAATAGGGGATAGCAAAGGCATAAAAAGCATAGATATAAACAGCATGCGAAGTTGCTGATGCGGCCACCATTACCATAAACATCGCAAACCAAGCCGCCTGTTCAAGGGTTGAGATAAGCGGAAAAAATAACAGACTACCATTTGCCCACGCTATTCCCCAAACAAACATGATTAATGTAAACACATGAATATGTTTAGCGTGAATTTGATTTTTTGGCAATCGATTAAACCACACTATAAAAGCAAATCTAGCCGCGAGTATAGCGGTGGTACAAACTATCCAAACGAACAAGTATTGTTTGTCAACCACGTCAAAGACTATATAGCCAACAAAGCCTATCGCTAAAACAGCTGAAAAGAATATTTCATAATGCGGCTGACAACACTCTTTTATCTGCTCTTGCAAAATACGTTGCGGCGACGCGAGTTTAGTAATATCGGTATAGTCAGAAGACAAGTTATCCTCTTTTGTTTAAAGAACGATTATTATGTACGTTTTGTGATTCGCGCGCTTCGACCAAATTTGCCTAATTAGCCTTGCGACTCGCATTTACTTTAGTCACGCTTGTCTATTGCCATGTCTATTGCCAAACATCACCAATATAATTAGCCCTATCATCGACAAAGCTATTACACTAGGTGAACTAACTTTAACGCTTGGTGCTACCACATCAAGACTGGTATTTACAATTGCGGGACTAAGTGGGTCACCATTATGGTCGCCCAATGCATTGATGCTTAATCCAAAAATGCCATTAAATCCAAGTTGCAAAGCTTCAAATTGCACACTAAATAAAGTAAATGAGTTTGCTTGATTTGCTATTAAGTCATCTGCAAAATCAAAAGACAATTCAAAAATATTCAGCGTATCCTCAGCAATAGGAGCAAAGCTTAATAGCGTACCAAAACCAAATATATCTAGATTAGTGCCAAAAGCAAAATCTTTAACTGAAAACAAAGTGTTGTCAAAATCCAAATCAAGGTCGTAAGCGCTAATAGCAGTGTTATTGTCTAAATTAGATATTTGGACATCAATCCAAAAAGATTCATTCACCAACACTTCGTTTTTATTCGTTGATAGTTCAAGTATTGTGCTGTTTGCCGAAAAGACAAAACAGCAAAGTATTAGTATTAGTATGTTTTTCATAATTATTACCTCGATTTACGCGCTAGCACAGCGTCTGCGCGTACATAGTTGTGAAAGTTGACGTGCATCCAGCATGTTAATAATGCCATCACCATTTAAGTCGTATTCAACATCATCGCCAACTGCGGGTTGATTGCGTCGCTGTAGAATAAAACTTAAATCATCTCTATCGATATCACCATCGCTGTCAAAATCCCCCCTTAATTGCGCAACTCTGCCTAAAGAAACATTAAGATCAAGGACTGTTCCTCGCGCATAAATACTACCGGCGGGTAAAGATTGCGCTAACACTTGGTCGACGGGAATTTCGTCACTATATGACTCTGTGATGTCACCTAAAACAAGATCAAGTGTTGTAAGCGTTTGCTCTGCTAGCGTTTTATTCATGCCTATAAGGTTAGGGATAGCGATTCCGTTGGAGGGGCCTTCTGAAACTTTAATAGTAATTATACTTCCTCTAGCGATTACTTCCCCTTCGTTGCTTTGGGAAAAAACATTTCCCCATGCGGCAGTATCGGAAGGACCCGATGTGATCCTTATTTGAAAACTTGCTTGAGTCAGCAATAACTCTGCTTGTGCTTGTGGTAAACCAATCACGCTTGGCACAAGCGCGTTAGGGTTGGGCCCGATAGAATGAACAAAACTAACGGTTGAAAAGGCATTGACTTGTGTGCCTGCAGTTGGCATTTGGCGAATGACAATCCCGGCTGGCGCTACCTCGTCAAATTCTCCGCGAGATTCAGTGTTAAAGTCTTGCTCGGCTAATAAGTCCTTTGCCTCGTTCTCTGTTAAACCAACAACATTGGGCACGTTTACAATATTTTCTTCAACAATAATGCGCTTTGTTACTGGCTGCCCGTCAACGTCAAACTCAATGCCGCGTCGTTTTACTCGAAGGATATATTCTCCAGGCTCGTCGTAGCTAACCCTTATCCTTGAAAAATCACTCCTTATATTAAATACGCCATCGCCATTGGTATCCCATAAAAACTCGGGCGTATCGAGACGTTGATTAAGGCCTTCAAGTGTCATGTTTGCACCTTGACTATTTAGTATATTGAGTAAGTTGCTTCGATTGATAGTAGAATCACCGTTAAGTGAATTTAAGAGCTGGCGCAAATTAAAAAACCTTGCAGAAGTAATTTCATCGTTGTAGGCATTTGGGAAAGTGGAATCTAGGTATAGACCGCCAGTTGAGCGAGCATCTCTAAATTTGATGATATCTTCAAGATTATCAAAATTATCGTTACGATAAAGAAACAATAGATCAATATTTCGAAGGCCACTTCGCACACCGGTGAGTTTATCGTTTGCGCCGTTAGTGCCCAAATCTGCGCTGCTCAACTCACCGTCTAGTTTCGCAAAATCTTGAAAATCTTCTTTATCCCAATCAATGTTTTCCATTAACTGGATGGTAGTTAGGTCAGGACCTTTATCTGGATTACAACTGTTAGAGTTGTAACCACAATCTTCATAAAAATCTGCCCAAGGTCCAATATAGTGACTAGATGCATCCACGAGGAACGATTGATTCACAGACACAGTTATAGCATCTCCCATATGATTAGGCTGAAAAACTGCTCCCACTGGAATGTGCTGATATCCTTGGTCTGTTTTGCGTTGACTAACCATGTCGCGGTGGCGAAACTCACTCATTCTCAAGCGTTCTGGATTGGGCCATAGGTTAAACAAGTCATCCTCAGCATGGGCAACCGAATACATTAACAATTCTCTTGTTGGTGAGACATAAAATCCAGTACCAGACGCTCCATTGCCGTGCAACGCAACTTCAAAAGGTTCGTCATGCGTAGTCATTCGAAAACGCCTATCTTTCATAAAGGTCAATTTGATTTTTCCATGAGGAGCAAAATCATTTGTGTCACCAGGGTGCCCATTGACTTCAAATAAATACGCTTTGTCTTGACCGCCGCCGCTAGAGGCAAGTGCTTTACTCGTGTTGCGAGTAGCAATCAAAAAAAGGCGCCCGTCAGTTTGATTAATTAAGGAAATATTTTGATGTGAGGCGACGATAAACTTATCGTTTAAGAAGTTATTTGAAACGCCCCATGGCCATGCGCCATTATTAAACGTACCGTAGGGATAATCATCCTCTGCAACCCATAGGTCGTAAAAAGAAAATATAAAATTAGGATCTGGCGTTACGCCATCGGCTAAAAAGAAGCTATCTTGATTTGATTCAAATACTGCTACAATTGAGTTTAATGCAAACGTAATCATTAGTAGATAATTACCGTTTGGCAGCTTTGTAAAGCCGACAACGCCGGCTTCGGTATGCGTTTTACCTGTTAAGCCCAAAATATCTCTGCCGGTGTTAGCTTCGATGCGTTCAATGGCTAAATCAGCTTCGGCCATGTCTAAGCTGTAGGGTAAGCGCCGTGGTGAGCGTCGGTCTGCGGTATCATAAAAGTAAATCTTAGAATAAGAATTGACGACTTGACCATCTGAACGGGTATAATTTTCTTGATAACCTTCGGGTCTGCCTTCCATAGGGACAGCGAGTATATCGCCTACCATTTGCATACCGCCAGGGTGCTCAAACTCACTGTAAGCTTCTATGATAGTTACTCTGTCATTTAAAGAAGCGGGGTTAGTTCCACTCGTTTCATCCCCTTTTTTTAATAAGTTAGAACGTAAGCGCTCTCCCCATTTTGCGCTTGAATCAACGAGCAAATTATTATTTTGATCACGGGTCGCAGAGTGGATACGAACAATACCTAAATAGTTGTCAGCTGGATTTCCATTGCTCGCGACTGAGCCACTTTTAGAGACATAAAAAATATTATTATCTGAATCGGGTCGAAAGGGCGGCCTAACGATCCCTTGATAATGGTCAGGAAACAAATAGTCAGATTTCCCCAAGCCACCTGTGGGTACATTATCCACATAAGCGCCTATCCACTCGCCTTCGTTTCGTAGCGCATCAAATGCATATTCTACATCATGCACGGCAACGTTATCTTTTAGCGGTGGATTGGTTTGTGCATAAGTAACAGTAGCTTGTAAAAATATCGCCCAGAAAAATACTATGAGTGTTAACAGTACGAACGCTCTGTTTGGCATGATCGTTTGAATATGCATAGAGTTGCTCCCATAACAAAATTCTTCACCATTGAAGGAAATGTTTTAGATAACTCTACATATCGCTTGAAATTTACACTAGACGGTAATTGGTATAGGGTAGCACATACAAAAGGATGTATTGAACGGTGGTTTGCCCTTTGTTTTGAGCAGTCTTTTGAACTATCTAAAGCCATCGATTAGGTCACCTGACGCACCTTGGCCAAGTATTACAATGCTAAGCAACATGCCTGTGTTGTCCCAAAGTCCAACGGTGACGTCAAAGTCAAATACGTCAAAGTCATCCAATATCGAACTATTTTGTGCGATTCCAATTACCCATTAGCTTTTTAACACAATCAATCTGTGCAATTCTAAGCGTGTCGCCCAATTGCATACCAGATTTTCCGCTGCTTATCGCATCTTGGATTACTTTTTTAGCATCAAGCGCTTGTAAACCTGTCAACAAATACTCGGCGTATTGTTTGGAAGCATACGGTTTATCGACAAATA
>CAYURD010000086.1:0-4139 GCA_964446865.1 uncultured Glaciecola sp. | reverse complement strand
AGGTGACTGCGGCACGTCTTTCATCTCAGCTATCTCAGGAAATAAGTCACTTAATACGCCCATGTCATCTAGCGCTTCAAAATACAGCTGAGGCGTTTTTTCCATCAGCGCTTTTTCAGTTTCTTTCCATACACGTTCGGGCACAAGCGCTGTTAATTCGCCCGATGCTTTCATTTCTTTTACAAGTGCTTTAGTACTTGCATGAATTGTCCAGTCACTGCCAAAGCGAGCATAAAACCGCGCAATTCTTAGCACTCTAACTGGGTCTTCAGAAAATGCCTCGGTAGTGTGCTTGAGTATTTTGTTGTCTATATCTTGCTTGCCGTTAAATGGGTCAATGAGCTTATTTTGCTTGTCCATTGCCATGGCATTAATCGTTAAGTCTCGTCTTGCTAAGTCATCTTCAAGACTTACCGTTTCGCTTGCATCTACACTAAAGCCTGTATAACCCGCACCTGTTTTGCGCTCTGTTCTGGCAAGAGCATATTCATGTTTAGTTGTTGGATGCAAAAATACTGGAAAGTCTTTGCCAACGGGCATAAACCCTAATTTTTTCATTGTCGCCACGTTTTCGCCAACCACAACGTAATCTAAGTCTTTTGATTCTTTACCCAAAAAACGGTCACGTACAGCCCCTCCAACTAAATAGACTTGTGATAGGGATTGACTAGGATCGTGATTCAAACTTAATGTTTCCTTTTAGTGTTAGCATGCTTGTGCGACACATATATATTTGCGAATGATTAAAGACCTTGCACTAAAAGCGTTAATGCTATTTGATAGTAAACTAATCGTTACCAAAATACATTATCAGCTTGGCTACACGTGCATGCCTTAAACTTGTTTGTCAGTTTATTATATACAAGCAGGAAACTTCTGATAGATTTAAAAAACGCAAACAAGTAAACATGCGACAAGCTTTTTAAAGTAAATGACACAAAGCAATGTAGAGCAAAAAATAACTACGCTATATAAGGCAAATTACGCTCATTTGTCTGCTGTTTTATTGCGTTTACTTGGCGCAAAGAACATTGAACTTGTTGCCGACATTACGCAAGATACCTTTACTAAAGCAATAACAACATGGACTAAAAGTGGTGTCCCTGAGCACGCTGAAGCATGGTTAATGACGACCGCTAAAAATCTCGCTTATGATAGCTTACGCAGTCATAAAGTGCGTGAGAAATATAGAGATTCGTTGAATCCAGAATTACTGTCTAATTGGACAATTGCAGGTAAGTTAAATCAACAGTTTGGGAACGATTTACATGCAAGCCATTTACATGATACGCCGGCAGAGTTCGGTCATTTTGCTAATAACGATGAACAAATTCGTATGCTCGTATGGTTGTCAACAAGTCCTCTAAAAGCCGCTTATTTATTCCCGGCAATGCTCAAGCTTGTGTGCGGATTGCCTACCGAAGCTGTCGCACGTGCGCTGCTAATTACACCAAGTAATGCACAAAAACGACTCAATCGTGCCATGGGGCAGCTTAAGTCACATGATTTTGGTAGTGCAGACGCTATAACAACTGACACTACGACAGCTCAAAAAGCCGATTCAAGTACAAAAACCTTGGTTAAAGAAAAGCTGCATAAAGCACTATATTTACTATTTAACGAAGGTTTACAAAGTCATCTACACACCGGCAATACTATCAATACGATGTGCATTGAGGCCGTTAATTTAATGCAGGCTGTCAAAGCATCTCCCCAAATTAGCGGTGAACAAAGTCTTGCTTTATTAGCCCTGATGCATTTGCATTTAGCTCGTCAGCCATCACGCTTTGTGAATAGCACAGATAAAGCGCAAACGTCTGCAACACAAAATACAGTTACACAAGTGCCCTTAAATAAGCAAGACAGAAGTCTATGGAAGAATGAACATCTAGTGGCGGGCATGCATATTCTAACGCTTGTATTAACGCCATTTAAGGGTGCCAAAAGTGATCATCTTATACAGGCAAATCCTTATCTATATGAAGCATTGATTGCTAATGAGCACTTGCGTGCTAAGCATTTTGAGGATACAAACTGGACGCTAATTAGCGAGTTTTATCAAAAATGGCTGAATTTAGAAGACTCGCCTCTAGTGAGAATTAACCTAGCGATTGCCTTGGCGCATAACGGTGAGGGTCACAAGGCGCTGGTTGAACTTGAAAGCGTGGCAAAATATAAGCAATTTGCAGCTACTTATCATATCCCAGCCAGTCGAGCATACATCTTTTATTTACTCGGCGACAAATCACAATCTGACCATTGTTTACAAGAGGCCATTGCTGCCGGCATTCATAAAAGTGAACTGGCTTTATTAAAAAGCCAGTTGGGAAAAGAGTAGCGCGGTTTTATTTTTAGCCAAACTCAAGAACTTCTCTGACTTGAACGCGTACACTTGGGTCAAAAAATATCGGGCAAGTTTGGCTAATTTCTACGGCTTCATTTATGTCTTTAGCACTAATCACCGAGTATCCACTTACTAAGTCTTTAAATTCAGCTGTCGAAATATCGGTCACTACACCGTCGGCATTTACTCGCTTCCCGCCATAATCAAGCGGATCGCCGCCAGACACAAGCTGCCCTTTCTCAGACAGCATTTGCATCCACTGTTCCCATTTTTCCATTTGCGCTTGCATATCTTCTGGTTTGGTATTGGTATGCCATTGTGGATCGCCGCCTTCGTATATAAACATATAATTTTTCATCGTTTTTCTCTCATAAAGTGGGTAAAAGTTAGTTATAAAACATCACCTGATGCATATAACTAACGTATCAGTCTTAAAGAAAAAGACAAAATTTTAAAATTATTTGTAATTAATTTAATTTATTCCAGACTATTATCTTATTAACAGGCTCAATTCGCCTAAAAGACGCTAATTGGAAGTACTTTGAGCAAACAGTTTGAACACATTTTAGTTGAATACGGTCCGCTGCTAAGTCGAGTAGCGGCAACGTACGAAGCTAATGAAAGCTTAAGGCAAGAACTCTACCAAGATATATGTATGGCTGTTTGGCAGGCGTTACAGGCGTTTAAAGGTGAGTCGAGCATTAAGACTTATTTGTTACGAGTTGCACATAACCGCTGCGTGACGCACGTGAGTAAAGCTGTTAATAGTGTCAACACACAGAGTTTTGACGAACAAAATGATCAAGCATCAAACAATGACAACGATGCGCTTAGTCCATCAATCAATACTTCGAGCAATACATACAACAACTCAGTAGAGCAATTACTTATCCAATCTATGCAAGTAGAAGCCTTACTTAGTGCGGTGAGAAAGCTCAAGCTACCTGCAAGACAAGTAGTCACGCTGTCTTTAGAGGGCTTAAGTTATCAAGAAATAGCAGAAGTGACTGGTTTGTCGTCTAGTAATGTTGGCGCCATCATCAATCGCAGTAAGAAAGAACTACAAAGGCAAATGCAAAATGACTTTTGACCCATCTACAGCAGACCAAACGCCATCTTTAGACGCATTGTGGCAGCAACAAAGTACGCTTAATGTCGATACTAGAAAAGTAGTCAAAATGGCTAAATCACAGCGATTAAAGCAACGTTTTTATATATTTTTAGATGTAATGAGCCTAACGCCGTATTTACTCTTTTTTGTTTGGGATATCGAGCTTACGATTTTTTTGAAAGCGTTTATTGCCGTTAATGCGTTTGCCGGCATGATAATGATTGGCTACTTTATCAAACTGCGCTGGATAAGCGCTTTTGGTGAATACACGTCTACCGAAGACTACAAAACGCGCTTACTGCAGCAGCTAAAAAATAACGCAAAAATAGCATTTATTAACAAACATCTAGCTTGGGTATCTATGTTGCTCGCGGTTTCAGTGATTGCCTTACACGCAACATTTTTTGAAGAAGAACCTTTTGTGTTCACCAAAAAAATCATCATGGTGAGTATTATTGCGCCACTTTTGCTTGTGCCATGGTGGATATGGGCATCAAAAAGGCAAGCTCGTTTTGAGCGAGAATTTAACACGCTAAGCACGATGTAATACCCCAAAAGAACCCGTCATTCTCGCGAAGGCGGGAACCTCCTTGAATCTGCTCGATTTTGGCGAAGTGCATGTTTTGATTAGTTTTGCAATAACATCAACCAGATCCCCGCTTTCGCGAGGATGACGAGGAAGTC
>CAYURD010000085.1:0-17833 GCA_964446865.1 uncultured Glaciecola sp. | reverse complement strand
TCGAACTCATCGGTCATGAGATGTGATCAAGAGATAGGCCTTCGCGAGGATGACGGTGGTTTTCGCGGGGATGACTTGAGTATGGATTATGCAGATAACCAATCTATGGGTTTTAAATATTGCTGTATGGCAGTCTCGGCGGAGTTTTCGTCTGCTTCGTAACAATATTCCCAGCGTGCTAAAGGCGGCATCGACATTAAGATGGATTCGGTGCGTCCACCTGTTTGTAAACCAAATAAGGTACCACGGTCATAAACAAGATTGAATTCTACGTAGCGTCCACGGCGATAAAGCTGAAATTGGCGCTCTCGTTCTGTAAAAGTTGTTTGTGCTCTTTTTTCAACAATAGGGACGTAAGCATCAATGTAGCCATTGCCTACTGCTTGCATAAAAGCGAAAGACTTTTCAAATCCCCATTTGTTTAAGTCATCAAAGAAGAGCCCTCCTACACCGCGGGTTTCGTCACGGTGTTTTAAATAAAAATAGTCATCACACCATTTTTTATATTCTGGATAAACATCTTCGCCAAAGGGTCGACATAGTTTTTCAGACACCTGATGCCAATGCTTCGCGTCTTCTGTAAATACATAAGAAGGGGTTAAATCAAAACCACCACCAAACCACCAAATAGGCTCTTCACCCTCTTTTTGCGCTACAAAAAATCTCACGTTTGCGTGTGATGTGGGCACATAAGGGTTATGCGGATGAATAACGAGCGATACGCCCATTGCTTGAAAGCTACGGCCGGCTAATTCTGGTCGAGCTGCTGTAGCCGACGCTGGCATTTGAGTGCCATGAACATGCGAGAAGTTAACACCGCCTTGTTCTATTATATTACCATGACGCATCACCCGAGAGCGGCCACCACCGCCTTCTGCCCGTTCCCATGAATCTTCTACAAACGACGCGCCGCCATCGACAGATGCGAGTGTTTGACAGATATTGTCTTGTAGTCCCAATAAGTAGGCTTTAACAGTTTCTATATGTTGCTCGGTTATTTTTTCCATCTTTTGCTGTGTATCCTGCCTAATTTTAAGGGTGCTAAATTCATAAAAACGGGCTATAAAGCGCTTTTACTTGCTAGTATAAGTTGATTACTCTACGACCGTATAGTCTCTAAGGTTAAACTATGAAAAATCTTGCTTGGCGCACCTTGTTTACCTAAATCACCTTCAATAACATTGAGTGAGTCACCAAAATATTCTCGGACTTGCGCGACTGACCTAGCCGGCTCTTGGGTTGCTGGATTAGCACTTGTCGATATTATTGGGTGGTTAACAGACTCACACATTTCTCTGACCAAGGGATGAGCACTTATCCGCACTGCAATCATCGGTGAGTCACCGCTTACCCAATCAGGCGTATGTGAAGACTTTGGTAACAACCACGTAACAGGGCCTGGCCACGAATCAAGTATTTGCTTTTGTGTACTTTCAGGCAATTCTGCAAACATTACGTAGGGGGCTATCTGCGTAAAATCACTCGCAATTAAAATCATGCCCTTTTCGACAGGTCTGTTTTTTAAAGTAAGTATTTTATATACCGCTTCTTTATTTTGAGGATCGCACCCTAAACCAAACACCGCCTCGGTCGGGTAGGCAAATACTTCTCCGCCTGCAAACCACTGGGGCAATTGGCGTATAGAATTTTTCATTTATTAGGCTTCTTCTACAATGTGTGCACAGCTTTGATCTGCGCAAATATACACTTTTTCGCCCTTTGTTTTGACTAACATTATGTTAGCGTTGCACCCAGGGCAGGTTCTCTCAACAGGCTCTTGGTTTTCTATATGTTTGCACTTAGGATAAGTATCGCATGCATAAAAAAACTTCCCGAACTTGTTTTGTCGTTTTTGTAACAATCCCTTTTTACATTGCGGGCAGCAAACTGGTTTAAATTCTGATTGCGTTTGTTTATTCTGTTTTGTTGAGATGAAATGGCACTCAGGAAAATTGGTACAACCAATAAACATGCCGTAACGGCCTTTTTTAACCGCCAAAATAGAGTCACATTCGGGGCAAGTGCTTCCGTCTATTTCTTTTAATGTAAGAACTTCGTGCTGATTAAGAGAATGGGTATACTCGCAAGTAGGGTAGTTTGTGCAACCTATAAAGCTATTTTTGCCTACGTGCTTAACATGCAAAGCACAGCCGCAGTCTGGGCATTCGCCATAGGCAAGTTGATGAGCATTTTGATTATCAGGTTCATTGGCGCGACCTGAAGTGTTTTTATTGGTCATTGTTAGTACCAGGTACTAATGTAAAAGCCCTTCGGGATCTTCAAATAACAATTCTTCCATTTGTTCATAGGCTGATTCTTTACCTGGTACATTAAACAGTACCATTAACACTACCCATTTTAAATCGACCAAACAAAACTCATCTGAATCTATTTCCATCACCCTATCAATGACCATTTCACGGGTTGATGCACAAAGCACTTTGACTTGCTCTAAAAAGACCAAAAAGCCTCGGCATTCTACGTCGAGCATTTGCTCTTCTTCAGGACAATAAATTCGAGTGTTAGATAGGCCATTAACACGCGTTAGATAAGGTTTTTCGTCGGTGCTTTGTAATTCACAAAGCTTTTCAAGCCATGCTAAAGCTTTGAATATCTCGTCATGATGAAAACCAGCTCGAATTAGCTCATCGGTGAGCTCATCTTGATCAACGACCACTTCGGTTTGATTATTTACTAAGTTTTCAAATAAATACATGAGGATATCGAACATGTATTAAGCCCTCAATTTAATGTAACCATCTGCACTAGAGGCCACGAGTCCACGCAACTCATATTCTAATAATTTTATCAGCACATCACTTAAGGACATGCCGCTGCGTTTGGCGATCAGATCAACTGATGTAGCGCTATAGCCAACACTATCTAACAATAGGTCACTTGCCAAGGGTTCACTCGGTTTTTTTTCAACTTTTTTAGATTGAGTGGCAAGATCAGGTAACTCCTCAAGCACATCATCTATGCTTGTTGTTAACTTAGCGCCTTGCTTAATTAACCAATGACAGCCTTCAGCGTTTGGATTATGAATATTACTTGGTACCGCAAAAACATCCCTGTTCTGTTCAAGTGCATATTTAGCCGTCACTAAACTGCCGCTTTTAATCCTAGCTTCCACCACCACTGTGCCTTGACTTAAGCCGCTAATAATACGGTTACGGCGAGGAAACAGCGGGGCTACTGCCTGCGTACCGAGCAGAAACTCTGAGACTACTGCGCCTTGTTGTGTTATTTCGTCATATAAGGATTTGTGACGTTTAGGATATATCACATCGACACCACACCCTAACACGCCGATTGTCGGCACTTTATTTGCTAAACTGGCTCGGTGGCATGCAGCATCAATACCTAGCGCAAGACCGCTAACCGTCGCGGCATGTGTTTTGTTTGCTAAGTCTCTGACCATCTCATTAGTGATTTGCACCGCGCTTAACGATGCTTTGCGACTGCCAACAAATGCAATTTGAGGTTTAGCTAATACATTTAGTTCGCCTCGCACAAATAAGAATAGTGGTGGTCGACTAATCTGCTTTAATAATGGTGGATAATGTGGACTCGACAAGGTCACAAAGTGGTGCTTATCTGAAGCACTAAGCCAGTTTATGGTTTGCGCTAATTGTTGCAAAACGTCAGCATTGTTCGCTGACATCGCATCAATCTGCTCATCACTCCAGCCTATGCTTTTAAGTTGAGAGCTATCTTTTGGCGCTAAATCAACCAAGTCAACTAAACCAGCTAAATTACACGATAATTTTTGTGCGCTTTTCAGCAATCTAGAAACACCAAGCTTTGGCGCATTATTTAGCCGCAGCCAAGTATGAACTTCTTTTTCAGTATTAGTTTGCTTTGATTGAAATAAAAGAGAATTGGGTAGTACAGACATGTGTATTTCCTTCCTTGGAAATTGCTAAATTTTGTGATTTTGTATTAATTTTTTATAAACTATGGCTTGGCAATAAACTCACCACCACGCAAGAATGTGTTCGTTTTACTCACCCATGCATAACTAGCGTTATCAAAACTTCTAATCACCACAAGCTCACCGACTTTGTATGCAGGTTGCGCTACACGGTCACTTAAAGAAAATACATCAAGCACCGATTTTTCTTCAGCGTATTCGGTATTTTTGCCCGTTAACACATCTGGTCCTTGCTTGTATATGCCAAACACAGTGCCCGGCGCAACGTCGTTCTCGCCTAGGTTAACTATCACGACATCTTGACTGGCAATAAGTGAATAGCCATTTATGTTTTCAACGATTTCGCCAACTTGCTCTTGCGCTGGCATCAGCTGCAAATCATCAACAGTATTATTTTGGGCTGGGACTAACTTATCGCCTTGGCGAGTTTCTAAGCTAGACTCTTGTAAGCGCACAATATGGCGTTGGTCTGAAAGGCTATTGCTAACTGATGCATCGCTTAAATGCGTGAGCTGAATGCCTAAGCTATTACCTTCGCTGTCAAATACTTCTCTAACTGCCCTAACCACGTTGTAGGTTGCTTTAGGATCTTCAACTTGACGTGTAAGCACATAGTCTTGGTCTGCAAATCTTGGCGTGCCGATGCTATCACCCAACAAAGTAGGTAGTTCGTTAAACGTTTTTGCATCCATTAAACTATCGTTACGAATGAATGGCGCAATCCTATCCCACGCTAGGGTCGAAATTGGATTAAGTTTTTTAGTCACAACACCTTGAGGTGTCATCACAATCGCGTTTTTATCTCGTACGTTTTCTTCATCGCGGACAACCTCTATTACAGGCTTGCCGTTTTCATAACGTAACACCAAGGTGTCGCCCGGATAAATCAAATGAGGATTTTCGATTTGCGTATTATTACGCCATAGTTCAGGCCAGAGCCATGGTTTATCTAAAAATAGGTTTGAGATGTCCCACAATGTATCGCCTTTTTGAACTTCATAAGACACAGGCGCATCTGATTTGATATCCACAACATCTGCGTGGCTGATACCCACTACACCCATGCTCGAGCACGCCACACCAAGTGCAAATGCGATTGAAACGACTATTTTAGGAACTCTACGTCGAGGTGCTGATGCGCTGTAAACCATCTTTATTCTAACCTTGAAAAAATTCAGATCTATATCTGGATTGTCTGTTGTATAATACGTTATCGGTATGTTTCATATATTGTTTAACAAAGTTAGGTGTTAGCTTGCTTGCAAGCGCATCACTCGACCCAATACTCTATGGTCAATTACTCGTTTTACGATATAAAAACACTACCTCAATTTATTCGGTTGTTGTGCCTGTGGTATCATATTAAACAACTAAAGAACTTATTAAATACGAATTCTGCATCAATGTTATAGATATTGATACTGACCAAAAGAGTGAATTTATGGCTGTACTAGAAGTACTAACATTTCCTGACGAACGTTTACGAACGGTTGCTACACCTGTCGAAAAAGTGGATGCGAGCATCAAAAGCTTAGTTAAAGACATGTTTGACACCATGAAAGATGAAAAAGGTATTGGCCTAGCAGCTACCCAAGTGAATGTGCATAAACGCGTTGTTGTGATGGACGTGAGTGAAGACCAAGACCAACCTTATGTGTTCATCAACCCAGAAATCATCCTTAAATCGGGTTCGACTATTAGCGAAGAAGGCTGTCTATCAGTGCCCAATAATTACGCTAAAGTAGACCGCGCCGAGAGCGTGACAGTAAAAGCGATTAATGAAAAAGGCGAAACTTTTGAATTAGAGGCAGAAGGCTTACTCGCTATTTGCATTCAACATGAACTTGATCACCTACAAGGCAAGCTGTTTGTTGATTACTTGTCGCCCTTAAAGCGCAACCGGATCAAGAAAAAACTCGAGAAAGAAGCTCGATTAGCGCAAAAGGCATAAACGTATTTCACATTCCGTAGAGCTGAACCTCAAAACTTTAAAGGAAATAAAGTGCGTATAATATTTGCGGGTACACCCGAGTTTGCTGCAGACCATTTAAGTGCGTTAATAGAAAGCGAGTGTGACGTTGTTGCCGTTTATACTCAGCCCGATCGCCCAGCGGGGCGAGGTAACAAGTTAAAAGCGAGCGAAGTTAAACAGCTTGCGCAACAGCATAACTTACCTGTGTATCAACCTGAATCCTTAAAAACAGAGCACGCTCAGCAAGAGCTTGCCGACATTGAGTGCGACCTGATGGTTGTTGTTGCTTACGGTCTTATTTTGCCCAAAGCAGTGCTTGATACACCAAAGCTTGGCTGTATTAACGTGCATGGTTCTATTTTACCCAAATGGCGCGGCGCAGCCCCTATACAACGAGCGCTATGGGCAGGCGATAAACAAACCGGTGTTACCATCATGCAAATGGACGAAGGACTCGATACCGGTGACATCCTATCGATAGAAACCTTACCCATTGAAGCAAACGATACAAGCGCTAGCCTATATCAAAAACTGGCTGAGCTAGGACCTCGTGCTTTAGTAAAGAGTATTGAAAATTTCGTATCACTTAAGCCAATACAGCAAGATAATGAACAAGCTACGTACGCCGCTAAATTATCTAAACAAGAAGCTTATTTAGATTGGACAATGCCCAGCGAACAACTAGAACGTAATATACGCGCATTCAACCCTTGGCCTGTCGCTTGGTTTTCGCGCAACGAAAAACCAATCAAAGTTTGGCAAGCTACTATCGAAAAACTTGATGATAGTGAGCAATTACTATCTAAACCTGGCCAAGTACTTTCATTCGATAAAAATGGGCTACGAATAGCGACTGAAGCCGGCGTATTGAATATTCAAGAACTCCAGCTATCAGGTAAAAAACCTCAAGCGGTATCACAAATAGTCAACGGGCAGCCACAACTATTTAATGTGGGCGAAATATTGCAATGAGCCGGTCAAACCAACACCGCAAAACGAACACAAGAAGTCAATCGCGCTCGTCAAAACAGTCTTTTGATTTATCATCAAACTATATTAAACACCCTGTCAACAAACGAGCAGACGCTGCATGGGTCTTATATCAAATTCTTGAAAACGGTCGTTCGGCAAGTGAAGTAATGCCCAAGGTTTGGGAACGCTTTGAAGACGCTAAAGACCGTGCTTGGCTGCAAGAAATGGTGTATGGCAGTTTGCGAAACTTACCAAAACTGCAAGTATGGTTAAGACAGTTATTAGACAAACCTCTTAAAAAGCAGCAAAAAATTGTTGAACATTTAATCATGATTGGCCTGTATCAGCTTACCTACTCACGCACAGCAGAGCACGCAGCGGTGTCAGAAACGGTCGAAGCATGCAAACAAATGAAAGAGCTTGGTTTAAGTGGATTGGTTAACGCCGTACTAAGGCGCTTCCAGCGTGAAAATCTTGACGAGCAGAGCTTTGAGCAAGAGCATGTGAATTTAGGCCTGTCTAAATGGCTTTATAAAGCACTGCTTGCGCACTACTCAGATACCGAGCATGTTGAAGATATTGCCAAAAATATGCATCAGCGCGCACCACTTTGGCTGCGTATTAATACCCTAAAAACCGATATTAACGATTACATAGAACGCCTCGATTCAGCAAACATAGAATATGAACGACATAGCAATACTACTATTAAGCTAGTAAGAGCAGGTGAAATTACCAAACTACCTGGCTACGACGAAGGCCTTTTTGCTGTTCAAGACTACGCGGCGCAACAAGCAGCTAGGTTTTTAGCCGTACAAAAAAACGACATCGTGCTTGATTGCTGTGCTGCACCCGGTGGTAAATCGGCAAGCGTACTTGAGTCGCAGGCTAATTTGGCACAACTTTACATGATTGATGCCGACGAAAAGCGCAATAAACGCATAGAAGAAAACCTGCAACGACTGGGTCATTCTGAATATTTTGGTGAAAAATTGCATCTTATCACGCAAGACGCCAGCGAATTACATAGCAACGACACCTTACCCATGTTCGATAGAATATTATTAGACGCGCCTTGCTCGGCAACCGGTGTTATTAGGCGTCACCCTGACATAATGTGGTTGCGTAAATCATCTGACATAGCGGTATTAGTTGAACTACAGGCAAAAATTTTACAAAGTGCTTGGCAAAAATTGCGCCCCGGCGGTACTTTGCTATACGCAACCTGCTCAATATTGCCGCAAGAAAACCAACAACAAATTGAACACTTTCTAGCACAGCATAATGACGCTACACTGGTACCGATCACAACAACATGCAATCAAGAAACCGACACTTGGCAGATATTGCCCGGACAAGATGATATGGATGGTTTCTTTTATGCTAAGCTTGTGAAAGCGCACGACAAATAGCGCGCAAACAATACACACTATAAAAAGAACACAACGCGGGTAAAAAGACATAAGCCTATGAAAATAATCATTATCGGTGCAGGCCAAGTCGGCGGCACACTGGCTGAAAACCTTGCCGGTGAAAAAAATGAAATTACCCTCATTGACTCTGATCAAGAAATTTTGGCCGAATTACAAGATAGGCTAGATTTACAGGTGGTTTGCGGCATTGGTTCTCATCCTGATGTCTTGAAAAAAGCCGGTGCACAAGACGCCGATATGCTTATAGCTGTGACTAACAGTGACGAAAGCAACATGTTAGCTTGCCAAGTCGCGCATACCTTATTCAAAACGCCAACAAAAATTGCCCGTGTGCGCTCCGAACAATACATCATTTATCAAGATTCGCTTTATCAAACCAAAGATATCCCCGTTGATCATATTATTGCACCCGAGCAGCTTGTAACCACCGCTATCAAACGCTTAATAGATTACCCTGGGGCACTTCAGGTCGTTGAGTTTGCAGATGGACGCGCCAGCCTTGTCGCCGTTAAAGCTTATTATGGTGGTTTATTAGTTGGCCACGCACTATCTGCACTTAAAGAACATATGCCAAATGTAGATACCCGCGTCGCTGCTATTTATAGGCGTGGCCGACCTATCCGTCCGCTAGGCTCTACAGTGATTGAAGCCGACGATGAAGTGTTTTTTATTGCCGATACCAAGCACATTCGGGCAGTGATGAGCGAGCTACAAAAACTAGAAGCCAGTTATAAACGCATTATGATTGCCGGCGGTGGCTTAATAGGCGCAGGCTTAGCAAAACGCCTTGAAAACAAACACAACGTTAAACTACTTGAATACAGCCCACAAAGAGCAAAGTACCTAGCAAATACGCTAGATAAAACAACGGTTTTTCAAGGCGATGCGTCTGACGCGAGTTTATTGTCGGAAGAAGGCGTTGATAGAGTAGATGCGTTTATTGCCGTGACCAATGATGACGAAGCTAATATTATGTCGGCGATGCTAGCCAAGCGCATGGGCGCAGCAAAAGCGATGGTATTAATACAGCGTAGTGCCTATGTTGACTTAGTGCAAGGTGGCGACATCGATATTGCGTTTTCACCCCAACAAGCGACTATCTCTGCATTACTCACTCACATCCGCAGAGGCGACATTGTTAATGTGCACTCACTTCGCCGCGGTGCTGCAGAAGCTATAGAAGCAATTGCGCACGGTGATGAACAAACCTCAAAAGTTGTGGGTAAACAAATCAAAGATATCAAGCTACCACCGGGCACTACCATTGGCGCCGTTGTGCGAGCCGACGAAGTGGTTATTGCCCACAGTGATACCATTATTAAAGCAAATGACCATGTGATTTTATTTTTGGTTGATAAGAAATTTATTGGTGATGTTGAACGTTTATTCCAACCAAGCGCATTGTTTTTCTAAAACTGATGCGCGAAATGTTGCGGGCTAACTCATGGGAAGAATTTTATTCAGGCCCATAAAGTAACTTATCAGTAATTCTCTAGAACCAACACGCTTAGCCAATTCATCTTCGTGACCAATAAACGTGCGTAATACAAAGAAACATCTGAATTTCACTTCATCCAGCAATAAGATATATTCTTCGAGTTCAATATAGTCTTCAGGCTGAATATTCTGCTCTAAATCAACAAGCCAATCATGCTGAGTGTCGTTTAATATACCGGTTTCATGGATGGTATTTTCTAGAGTTTTATGTAGTGCAACGGCATCGAAATCATTTGAAGTCAATATTCCTTGGTGATTAGCAAAGATTTTTTCAAACTCAAGAAACCAAAGCCTGAGGCGTTTTCTTTGTGCGGCACATTGTTTAGCTAACAGTTTGTATTGTGCATGTTTGTAGGCCGGTTCATGGGGAAATTGTAACCTTCTCAACAATCTAATCATCGCGTTTTGCACTTCGATTTTATGCTCGGTGCCTGGCATTTGCATGATATGCAGTATGGCATTCCACGAATAGGATTGTTTATGTACCAATTTTGTGGATAAGCCACTGACGCTATCAACAATCGATAAAATTTGTCCTTCAATACACAGTTTGTCGCCCTTTTTACCAAACGGGTAGCCAAGGCCGTCTTCGCGTTCGTGATGCTCTAATAAAGCTCTAGATACGATGGGAGATAGTGACGGCACTTGATCAGCAAAGTGTTTAGCAATAGCGACATGCCCCTGCATTAGACGCCATTCATCTGCTGTGTATTTACCTTTTTTATTGACCACATTGGGGTCAATATGAAGTAAACCCACATCTGAAATCATATGAGCGATAAATACATTTTCGATGCTTTCATCTGATAGGTTTAGCTCTCGGCACATACCTAAAACAAGGCTTGAAGTATTAAGCACTCGCCCAAACATTCTGGGCATTCGCTCTTCTAAGACAGTTAGCTTTTGTACAACAAGGGGATATTTAAACAGACATTCAAAAAATGCCAACACAGCCGAAAATTCACTGTTCTTTTGTGCATGTTCAGAAATAGACAGCTTAGACAAATGTGCTTTGCAACTCTGCTTGATTTTTTCGTGGTCAATACTTTGCGATAGCGAGACAGATTGCTCGATAGGTTTAATTAACTTGTGTTTTGCAACCTTTAAGGCAAACTCTTTATTAACTTCTGCGCCTTTTTTTACGACTAAAACGCCACGCTCGTTCAGTACATCTTCAGCTAAGACAACTTTATTTTTTTTGTTTACCGCTGTTAAATGATCGATATAGTGACCACGTGAAGATGACATAATGCTCCGACTATATTTCCGTTAATTTTGTTGATTATTAACTGTGTATTAGCGACATACATTGATTAACAACGATAATCAAAAGGCCTCACAATTTGTGTAAAAGTATTATCGGAAAATCACTATTTATCTTTAAACATCATTGCATCAATTATGTACTTTCGTGTGGCTTCTAATTGATTCGGGTTTGTTGGCAAGATCATATATCGATGATTACCACTTTTATCTTCTCGCCACGTGTTAATACCCTCTTCATTTGCACCCACAAATCCAGGCTTAGAAAGTGTCCAATGCTCACCAATGCCATTGATTGCAGCAAACATAACGGCGGTTTGGTCAAAGGTTGCATTGTCTAGAATTTTGCCTTGGTACTTATCTTTCATCCAAAATGCAAATTCACTAAAATGCTTGTAACCCACATACAAGGGAGTATTTTTAGGATAGTCGTTAATTTCTGAACCCGTTGTTAACTGTTTGCCCACTTCAAAACCACTAAAAACCACGTCTACAGGAATATTCTCGAGCACATACTTAGTGACGCCGGGCATATTCCCACTAAAATTCCATTCGACACTTGTATTGCTAGGATCAAAAGGAAATCTGCCGCCCATAATAACGAATTTATTCACCTTTTCTTTGACGAGCGCTTTACCGCTAAGCCTTGAATACTTATCAGCCTTGGATAGTAGTAGGTTTTTAATATTGGCGAGCGGTCCGACTGTCACGATAACAACAGTGTTATTGTCGGCCTTTGCGAGTAATTGTCGGTAAAGTGCTACGGCGTCAGGAGCCTCGCTAGATGATTTTAAGGAATGTGCAAACTGCTGCGCAATAGGCTCACTGTAACTCCAATCAGTGTGCCATTGCTCAACTTTTCTGACGCCAATCGGTAAATCGGGCCTACCATAATGGTGGTTTACCGCATCAATCGCTTGCACGGCGTTTTTTTCATTTGCCCAACTAGTGACCGCTAAAAAGTCGATATCACCTTTGTCTGCATAATTGTGTAGCATGGCGAGTGCGCCTAAATCGTCTGCGTCGCCACCAAAATCGGTGTCAAAAATAATGGGCACGGGCTTGTTACTTGTCGCGCTTTTAGTTGCATGCTCGTGGGCACTCAATGTAGTTGCATGCTCGTGCGCACTCAACGTACCTGAAATACTCGTTAAAAAAATTGATATCAATAAACACTTTTTTATCATGAGAACGTATCCTATGTTACAAAAAGTAAATACTAACTACGCCAGAAAGTCGGTGAAAATAAAACTAACAACGAAAATATCTCTAAACGGCCAAACAACATGGCAATCATTAACAGCCATTTACCCGTGTCGGATACTTCAGCATACGTCCCCGATACCGACCCTAAACCTGGGCCTAAGTTATTAAGCGCCGCTGCAGTTGCAGAGAATGCCGTGATGTTGTCTAGCCCGCTGCCAATCAAGCCAATCATGATAACCACAAACACAATCGCGTAGGCCGCAAAAAAGCCCCAAACCGCTTCAACTACGCGACTTGGCATAGCACGGTCTCCCAACTTAACTGAGTAAACAGCCTTAGGGTGAATTAAGCGATCAACTTCTCGTTTGCCTTGAATAAACAAAAGCAGAATGCGGATGACTTTTAAGCCGCCACCTGTTGACCCGGCGCAGCCGCCAATAAAACTTGAAAATATTAATAAGATGGGCAAAAAGGCTGGCCACGAAGAAAAGTCTGTCGTCGCAAACCCTGCAGTCGTGCTAATAGAAACGGCTTGGAATAAGGCTTGGTCAAGCGCGACTTCAGCACTGTCGTAAACGGCATAATTTATTAAGACTAAAAAGCATACAGTCACTAATACAAACTGAATAGTAAAAAACGCTTTGCATTCAGGATCTTTAAAATAATTTTTGATATTGCGACCGCTCACCGCCGCATAGTGCAATGAAAAGTTAAGCGCCGCTATCCATAAAAAGATAACGCAAATAAAGTTAACCGCCGCACTATTAAAATGCCCTAAGCTGGCGTCGTATGTCGAAAACCCACCTATTGCTATGGTTGAGAACGCATGGCACACGGCGTCAAATAAGCTCATGCCAGCAATCCAGTAGGCAAAGGTGCACGCCATGGTGAGCGATAAATAGATATACCAAAGATGTTTGGCGGTATCTGCGATACGAGGCGTCATTTTAGAGTCTTTGACTGGGCCCGGCGTTTCGGCTCGGTATAACTGCATGCCACCCACGCCAAGAATCGGCAAAATGGCAACCGCCAAAACGATAATCCCCATACCACCTAGCCATTGTAATTGCTGACGGTAAAACTGCACCGCTTTGGGTAAAAACTCAATGCCCTCAATCACCGTGGCACCGGTTGTGGTTAGCCCCGAGAACGATTCAAAAACTGAATCGGTAATGCTCATTTCAGGTTGATCTAACAGCGCAAATGGCAGCGCACCAAAGGTTGCCAATACAGTCCAAAATAAAACAACAATTAAAAAGCCTTCTTTTGCTCGTAAATCGGCTCGGTCACGCCGGTACGGATACCAAAAGGCCAAGCCCGTTAATAAGGTCAAAATAAAAGCAACCACAAAGGCTAAACCCGCGCCATCGCCATAAATTACCGAAATCAAAGCAGGTGGTAGCATGGTCACACTAAAAAGTGCAACCAACAGGCCTAATATGCGTATTATTGCGCCATATTGCACGCTAGAAAAACCTCGTTAATTTTGGGTATAGCATTGATTTATTGATGGTAATTCACATTTTATATTGCAACAGCAAGCTGTTATTAACCATTGTGTTTAAGGCGATTTTTGCTTGTGAAAATATCAAAAAAACACATTCTTTTTGTTTCATCATAGGCCGCATCAAATGCAATGCCAAATTATATTTCTTAGTTATAACTCATTGAACGAAAAAGATAAAAAAATTAATTAATTTTTTACTTGGAAATAACAATTTTTATGCTAGATTTAATGCCACAAATGAATACGCAAAGTTATCATTTGAGTTGCCAAGCAATTAAAACGATATAAATAAATGCATGTAAATATTTGCATCAAAAATACGGTTTACAAGGCAGCGAGAAGCAACGGATAAAATAATAAGAAAATGGATATACCGAACATACGCTCGTTTACTCCACATCTTCAAATTAAGTATACCTCTTGTAAAATCTAGGTACGCTTTTGTGTGTCTGACATTTACGATACTAACAGAGTTATCCACAGCTTATTAGACCTCACAATAATAAAAGTATATAATTTTCATAAACTTACAGTCTCAGCTTAAAAAGCAAGGTATTTTATGCACAAAGAATCAACATCTCCATTAGTACTCGTTGATGGCTCGTCCTATTTATTTAGAGCCTTCCATGGAATGCCGCCGCTAACCAATTCAAAAGGGGTAGATACTGGCGCAATTTATGGTGTTGTTAACATGCTGCGCTCCTTAGTAAAAGACTATAATCCAACACACATGGCCGTTGTTTTTGACGCAAAAGGCAAAACCTTTCGTGATGATATATATAAAGAATACAAAGCCAATCGCCCGCCCATGCCAAACGAGCTGCGCTCACAAATAGCGCCCTTGCATAAAATTGTGGAAGCGATGGGTTTCTCGATGATTGTTGAATCGGGCGTTGAAGCCGACGATGTCATTGGCACCTTGGCCAAACAGGCAGGCGACCAAGGCATAGATTGTGTGATCAGCACCGGCGATAAAGACATGGCGCAGCTAGTTAACGAACATGTCACGCTTATTAATACCATGACGCGCACAACCATGGACATAGACGGTGTGGTTGAAAAGTTTGGTGTGCCTGCTGAACTGATCATCGATTACTTAGCCCTAAAAGGCGATAAAGTCGATAACATTCCTGGCGTACCCGGCGTAGGCGATAAAAGTGCGGTGGCCATGCTAAACGGGATTGGTGGCGTACATGCTATTTACGATAACTTAGACAAAATTGCAGAGCTCGATTTTCGTGGTGCCAAAACCATGGGCAATAAAATGGCTGAGTACAAAGAACAAGCGCTTTTGTCGTACGAGCTTGCCACCATCGTTACCGACCTTGCCCTAGATATCGAGTTAAACACACTCACCATTGATGAAATGGACAAGCCCGTTTTACGCGAACTGTTTGCCGACCTAGAATTTAAACGTTGGTTAAGTGAAGTTAGCGATGCTGAAACCTTAAAACAAGTAGCGCAAAATCAAAAAGACAAAGCCGCAAATGGCGACCTTGACTCATCTGACAGCGGGCTTGATAACGCTGAGCCAATCGATACCAGCCATTACGACACTATTTATGATGAAGCCGCCTTCCAAAAACTGATTAAACAAATCGAAAGTGCAGAGTATTACGCAATTGATACCGAAACAACAAGCATCGACTACATGCAAGCAGAGCTTGTGGGCTTTTCGTTCGCGTTTACCGATAACAGCGCCTGTTACTTGCCATTGGCGCATGACTACCCAGGCGCGCCAGCACAACTCGACCGAGACGAAGTATTAGCGACACTTAAACCATTACTTGAAGACAAAGCGGCGAAAAAAATTGGCCATCACATTAAATACGATAAAAATGTATTGGCTAATTACGGCATAGATTTACAAGGCATATTGTGCGACACCATGCTGGCATCGTACGTGTTAAATAGTACTGCCACGCGTCATAATATGGATGCGTTGTCACTTAAATACCTAAGCCATAACACGATAAGCTTTGAAGAAATTGCTGGCAAAGGCGCGAAGCAGCTTACCTTTAATCAAATTGAGTTAGAAATTGCCTCCAAATACGCCGCCGAAGATGCCGACATTACCCTGCGTTTATACCACGCCATTAGTGATTTATTAAAAGAACAAGATGGCTTAAGTACCTTGTTAAACGATGTTGAAATACCGCTATCGAGCATTTTGGCAAAAATGGAGCAAACAGGCGTATTAATTGACTCTCAGCAACTTGCGCAACAAAGCCAAGACCTAGCCAAACGCATTGTCGACCTAGAAACCCAAGTGCATGCCTTAGCGGGTGAAGAGTTTAACTTAGGCTCAACCAAGCAACTACAAACGATATTGTTTGAAAAGCTCGAACTACCCGTTAAAAAGAAAACCCCAAAAGGCGCGCCATCAACGTCTGAAGAAGTACTACAAGAACTTGCCTTAGATTACGAACTGCCTGCGCTAATCATGAAGTTTCGTGGCCTCACTAAGCTTAAAAATACCTATACCGACAAATTGCCACGCATGATCCACCATCGTACCAACCGCGTGCATACCTCGTATCATCAAGCAGTGACGGCAACGGGCCGATTATCGTCGACCGATCCTAATTTACAAAATATTCCTATTCGCACAGAAGAAGGCAGACAAGTACGCCAGGCCTTTATTCCGCGCAAAGGCTATAAAATGGTCGCCGCCGATTATTCGCAAATAGAACTCAGAATAATGGCGCACTTAAGCAAAGACCCCGGCCTATTAAAAGCCTTTGCAAACGGCATAGACGTGCACAAAGCAACAGCGGCAGAAGTATTTGGCGAAGCCCTAGAAGACGTTACCGACAACCAACGCCGCAGCGCCAAAGCCATTAATTTTGGCCTGATATATGGCATGTCTGCATTTGGCCTAGCCAAACAGTTAAACATTCCCCGTTACGATGCACAAGCTTACATGGACAAGTACTTTGAACGCTATCCGGGCGTACTCACTTACATGGAATCGACACGCGAAGGCGCAAAAATGACAGGCTATGTAAGCACCGTATTTGACCGCCGCTTGTATTTACCCGACATTAACGCCAGCAACGGCTTACGAAGAGCCGGCGCAGAACGCGCAGCCATAAACGCGCCAATGCAAGGCACCGCAGCCGACATCATCAAAAAAGCAATGATTGCCGTGAGTGATTGGATGGACGGCTTAACAGAGCGTTCAGACGTTGCCATGATCATGCAAGTACACGATGAACTGGTCTTTGAAATCAAAGAAGATAAAGTTGATGAGTATGTGCCAGTGATTAATAAGTTGATGGAGTCTTGCGTGACGCTGGATGTGCCGTTGGTGGTTGAGGCTGGGATTGGTGAGAATTGGGATGAGGCGCATTAGGTTTTGGTCTTATAATACCTTATGCATAACATCACTTGTTTGAAGGGTATTAGTTGTATTGTTTGGGCTAGGCATAGCGATTAATATAAATTAGACAAGCCACATAGATTGTATTTACAAAAAAGTGGTCTTTGCAACGCTACAAATACTATCCTTTGTTTAACTAACATGAATGCCAGCTATTGATTGGTACCATGACTATGTCTGCCAATAGAGTTCAGTGCTTGTCTATTTTCATCCAATAGTCATGAGTTGCAAAGCTAGTTTCGAATCTCGTGGACTCAAAATTGTAAAATAATGCAATTCGTCATTCCTATGTTTCTTCAATCCTTAACTTGGTTTTATAACTTAAATTCTTGCGAGTTCTCGATAATTAGTTAAAGCATGATTAATATTTACAAAATATTTCGTTAAATAGACGGGTGTTGTCAATACTGAAAGATTCAACAATCAAATGGTTGCTTCCAATGGAATTTGTAAAACGACTAATAGAGCTACGTAAACAGCGAGGCTTAACGCAACAAGCGCTAGCCGATGGTATTGAACTGCATGTGAATCAGATTAAACGGTACGAAGCAGGGACAGCCCAGCCTACTTTAGAAACGCTGGTAAGGCTCGCTAGAGAGCTACACACCACCTTGGATGATTTGGTATTCGGTGAAGACCATCGCAGCCCTGATGATGATTTACGGCT
>CAYURD010000084.1:14485-17852 GCA_964446865.1 uncultured Glaciecola sp. | reverse complement strand
GATTGAAAATCCGCGTGTCCCTGGTTCGATCCCGGGTCGAGGCACCATTTATACCCAAGCCCTGCTCGAACGAGTGGGGCTTTTTAATTTATAACAGTCTCAAACCTTGAGTATAATTTTAGCCTTTAGCGTAGTTGTCAATTGCACATATTTAATTCTGAGATGTCAAAAGCAACTAATTTTAACTATTATTAAACCTCAAGGCCAAAGCTTGATTAATAATCAACACGTGCAAGCGCCACTTTTTGCCCCTGCTCAATATCTGTCCACGTAACAAATACACTATTGTTTGCAGCTACAATGACTGGAAAACCACTGCGTCGGGACTTGTTAATAGGACTTACTACTATGTCGCCTAATGGCTTACCCTCGAACGTATAACGAGAAAGAATAATTTCGGTTCGTCCATTAAGGTTTTTCACCCAGCTCACGACAATATCTTGATTGGCTAACAAAGCCATGCTAACGCGTCCTAAAGCGTTATCTTTGGCGACGGTGATTGGGTTTGAAAAAGTAGCCCCATTATCATTTGACGTGGCTAGTTTGACTTGATGAATTTCGTCTTTGCCCGTAAACCAAGCGACTGCAAGATTGCTGTTTTTAGCTTTGATCACAGGTCCATTAACGGGACAACCAGCAATTTTCCATCCGTCTGTATGCACAGGAACTGGGTCGGTCCACTTATTGTCAATTAAGCGAGTGATAAAAATATCTCTGATCTCATGGGTAGACCTATTTCGGTAAACTACCGCCGGGCCCGTTGTTGTTAATGCTGTGCTAGTTTGACAGCAATCGCATACTCGAGCATCAAGTTGCCATCGACTTACCGCAGCGCCTTTGGGAGTATATTCACCAGCTCTGAGGGTCATGGACCCAGAGTGACCGTGGCCATGAGTACTACCTGACGTTTTTGTATTTCTTCCATCTAACCAGCTAACCAAGGTGTTACCGTTATTTAAAGGGATCATACTAACAAATCCGTGTTCGGCAGCTATCCCATCATTGTGAGCGGTGAAAGGTGTAAGCCATGTTTTTCCATGATTAGAGGAGAAAGTTAACTTTACATCGTAGTCATACGTACCTGATGCGCTTTTTTCAAGGAAATGTGCGGTAAGATGGTGTTTATTAAAAATAACAGAAGGAAAATCTGCCCAATTGTTGAACCAATTCTGACCACTGGCAACGGTAATGGGCTCCTGCCAAGTGTTATTATCTTCATTAAGCTTAGCAAAAAATAAAGTGGAAAGTGTCTTCTCTGAGTTTTGCGCAACCCATGACAAATAAACATTGCCTTCATCATTTTTAAACACCCGCGAAAAACTTGTTTGTTCACCTGCAGGCGTACTCATAATCTTGATGTTTTCTTGTGCATAGCTCTTTACGCAGAGCGCCATTGCGAGTGTGATCAGCAAAAAAATATGTTTCAAGGTGTCACCATTAGCTGATTGTTTATAAATTCACTGGCCACAAATTTGGGGTTTACATCCTCTAAGGCTATTAAGATACTTTCGAGATTATGTTTACCTATCAAACTAGCCTTAACATCACCTGAAGGAGAGACAATATAAGTCGCTGGCAATGCAGCAGGCAGTTTAAAGTTGATTGAAGCTTGTTGGCTTATGTCCATCTGCGCAAAGCGAATATCTAAGCTCTTTATTGCACTTTCTAACTCTGCACCTTCGATACCATCATAATTGATGCCTAATACTTGTATTTTGTTAGACTCAAGCAAAACCGATAGGCGATTTAATTCTGGGATTTCTTCACGGCAAGGCTTACACCATTGAGCCCAAAAGTTAACAATCATCCACTCCCCTTGTAATTCTTGTTGTTTGGCTTGTATGTTTTCTTGAGCTTGAGCGGAAAAAGAAACACCCAGTAAAAATACCACCGCAATGCGCATAATAGCGGAATTGAGCATGTAGAGACTGTTGGACATATCGAGAATAAATATACTATTGGTTTTTATTTACAGTACTATTGTAACGTGAAGTACGCAAGAATTTGCGATATCAATAAGGAAAGAATGAGCAAATAAAGGCACACACCTAATGAATAAAAACGAGTTTCTCGATTATTGCAAAAACCAACTTCATATTAGTTTTGCTACGATAAAGCGGGGTAAAACTGATGATAAGCAAAAACACCGCACTGAGGGTTTATTGCAAGCTGCTAAACTACTGAGGTTTATTGATCAAAGTTCCTTAGATTTGTTAGTAGAAGAAGAGCATCACAAAGTATTTGGTGAAACAGTTCAACAGCGCAAAGATCGAAAGAAGGCATTAAGCGATTTAAAAGAGAATTCACCAGATGACTACTTCTCAATTCCTGCGATTGAACGAAGATGAGGTTTGGTCATATGAGGATTTTCAAAATCAATAAGTTAGCAATCGCTTTAATTTTTTTCTGCTCATTTACCCTGTCGGCAAAAGAAATAGCCATTACCTTTGATGACTCCCCACGATTTGCGAGAGGTTATTTAGACGGGCCAACACGCGCTAAATTACTGTTAGACAATTTAGCTAAACATAAGGTCGACGAAACGGCTTTCTTTTGTGTGGGCTCGCAGGGTAACAAAACAATGACAAAAGAGGGCATCGCTAGGTTAAAAAGTTTCAGCGAAGCTGGGCATATTATTGCTAATCACACGTATTCTCATCCGAATATTAATGAACTGACTGGCAGCGAATATATTGAAGAAATTAAAAAGGCTGAAAGGGTCTTGCAGTCTTTACCTACGTTTATTAAATGGTTTCGTTTTCCCTATTTGCGTGAAGGAGATACGATTGAAAAACGAGACTTAGTGCGCGACTATTTAAAAGAAGAAGGATATTTTAACGCTTACATTACTGTTAGTACTTATGATTGGTATATGGAAGCTATTTTTCAACGTGAATACAAGAAGAACGCTGATATTGATTTGGAAAAAGTGAAAGCGTTTTTTGTTTCGACGACTATCAAAAATATTGAAAATGCTGATGAGAATGCGTTGGCCTTGTTAGGGCGCTCTCCTAAGCATGTCTTGCTTCTGCATGAAACTGATTTGGTTGCTTTGTTCATAGGTGATTTGGTTAATGCTCTGCGTGAAAAGGGTTGGAACATTATTTCACCTAAAGCGGCCTTTGAAGACGATATTGCCAACTTCTCATTAAAAACTGCACACCCTTGGAATCCGGGTAGGTTAGGTGAAATTGCGCTTGAAAACCCTGATGTTGAGTTTAAGCGTTCTGAATTGCTAGACGAAGATAATTTAGAAAAGCGGTTTAAGGATATGGTTTTACTGCCTTGAATTTTGAGTTTTAAGAGCTGCAACCCCGTCATCCTCAACGGAGTAGTGTCATCCTCACGCAGTACCGTCATCCTCAAC
>CAYURD010000084.1:0-14385 GCA_964446865.1 uncultured Glaciecola sp. | reverse complement strand
GTTTTCGGAGGGAATGACGATGGGTTCTTACGGGAGAGACGTGGACCATCGCCTTAATGACGGCTATATGTATCTAGCTCAAAATCACAATCACACCTTAAGATCACTTATTCATGCTTATTGATAGTTATTAATTTTAAAAATTTGTGTGACTGCTGATTTAACGCCTATAGTGAGTGCATAAATTAACTCACAAAGGCTTCTTTAACATGACAAATCAATTTACGGGTAAAACAGCATTAATTTCAGGTGGTGCAGGCGGAATTGGTTATGCCTTAGCTGAAGAGTTTGGTGAGCTTGGCATGAATATCGTTATCGCCGATATTGAAGCTGAAACACTTAAATCTGCCGCAGCGCAGCTTAGTGATAAAGGCATAAATGTGCTGGCGCTGCCACTAGATGTTACCAACCCCAAACAATGGGAAGAGGTTGTTCAAGCCAGTGTAGATAAATTTGGTGGATTGAATATGTTAGTGAACAATGCCGGTGTTGGCGGCATTCCTGGCACGGTCGAAGAAACCACTTTATCAACATGGCAATGGGTTGTGGATGTTAATTTAATGGGCGTAGTTTATGGCACCCATGCCGCGGTACCAGCGATTAAAAAAGCAGGTCAGGGCGGTTGGATAATTAATGTTGCGTCTATGGCGGGAATGGGCGGCGTGCCTTATTCTGGCGCTTATTCGGCGACTAAAGCTGCGGTCGTCTCGATGTCTGAAAGCTGGGCTGCTGAGTTAAAACATTCTCACATAAGAGTGTCTGCTTTATGTCCTGCTTTTGTGAAAACCCGCATCCATGAATCATTGCGCACACAGCAAGACAAATACAAAGCAGAGCCTTTAAAAAATGATCCCGCACGTCTTAAAAAAGGTGCAGGTGTTGCAAAAGAACTTGTTGAGTCAGGTATTTCGGCGAGTTTGTTAGCTAAACGCGTAGTTGAAGCGATTGAGCATAAACAACTATATATATTTACTCACCCTAATTATCGAGACGCCGTTGCTGGCCGCGGTAAAGCTTTTGATATGGCCTTTGAGGATGCTCAAAATAGTGATTTGGTGAAGCATTTAATAGATGATGAGATTGTTAGTTTGTAGCTAAAGGGAAGGTATGGGTTAGATTACTAATAGCTCTTACAACGCCTCATCATTCTGGTATTCGCCTAACAAAGCCTCCTCAGATACCTTAAGTGAGGCGTAAACACAATTTACGCAAGCGCCAATGAAGCACTATTCATCATTACTTGAAAAGCAAGCTAGCTATTCTGCCTTAACATCATTAGCTGATTATTAGTGCGACAATGGCGACAAGCAACAGGCCCTAGTGTTTAGTCATTTTCGACAGGCATGCCGTTAAGCTTATAAACTTTACCGCCTTTCATCACCATATCGACATTTTGTAATAGGTTGATATAACGTAAAACATCACCTTTTACCGCAATAATATCAGCGTATTTGCCTTCTGACACCGTGCCGCTTTTGTCGCTAACTTTCATTAAGACCGAGGGCCAATAAGTAGCAGCACGAATAGTATCCATTGGCGTCATGCCCATTTCTTCAACCCAAACCGCTAATTCGTTCCATGTGCTTTGGCAATGAAACTTGGTAGGAATACCACTATCGGTACCGATGAGTAATACAACACCTGCGTCTTTTAACTGCTGAATTTTACGCTTTAGCGTTGGTTTACGAAGCGGCGTTAGCTGCATGTAAGCAAGTTGCCCTACGTTATCAAGTGAGCTTGCAATATCGTCTATCGTGCTTTGTTCAAGACCGCGGTGCCAGCATTTATTATCAAGCTTTTCAGGGTTGGCAACCGTGTTTTGATAGTTCCATAAGCCTTCAACTGTTGGTGTCCAATAAAGCGGTCCTCCGGCAATACGACCTTTGGCAGTGCGCTCTATTAATAAGCGTATAATATCATCAGGAAAGGCAGGAGCAGTGGTTAAACCGGTGTGTTCAAAGTTATCGACACCAATTTCTAAACCACGTCTAATTTCATCAGGTTTGTGTGAGTGGGCAACCACCACTAAGTTGCGTTCATGGGCTTGGTCTACAACCGCTTGCGCCTCTTCTAAGCTCATCACGTCATGGTCGATAAGTTTAATGATATCAACACCTGCATCGGCGAGTTCATTTACTTTTCGTTTTGCATCGCGTACGCCGTCAATTCCCCATCTAAAATTTTCAGTGCCGGGGTAGGGCTTGTGCTGCAAAAATGGACCCGATACATATAAACGAGGGCCCGGCAGTTCGCCATTCTCAATTTTGGTTTTTACATCAATCGATTCTTTTAACGGTGCGCCTAAATCACGCGCACTAGTGACACCTGCTAGTAAAAGTTGTTCGGCGCTAGCCGGCATTATTTCAGAGCCAAGTTTGTCGGCGTAAGCAATATCCCAGTGTACATAATCAGCGTGGCCGTTTAACATTAAATGGGCGTGGTTTTCCCATAAGCCGGGTAACACATCCATGCCTTCGGTAGAGACAATCTCGTAGCCTTCTGGCACGGCTAAGGTGTCGACGGTGCCCACTTTTTCGATAATGCCATCTTTGACTAATATGACACTATTGGCGATAGGTTGGTGACCAAAGCCGTCAATTAGTCGACCGCCGACAAGGGCTTTTTGTTCGGCAAATGAAAGGTTGGTAGATAAGAGCGTTAGTAGCAATGAAGAAACGATGAAGCTAGGTTTTATTTTCTGTAAAAAAGGCAACATGGTAGGCCGTCCTATGGTTTAGGCGTTTTTTATATTATATGAAGTAAACGCTGTTTAATAACCATAGCGCTATTTAGCAAATATTGAAACCTAACAGGCTAATCTTGTTTACTTAATGTGTGCAAAACAAAGAAATTCAGGAAACAAACCTTGTTGATGAGATTACTTTACTGAAGGTGGATTGATAGGGGCATGATGCTTAGTATTATTAATAAACGCGGGATCACTTAAACTCTTTAAAAACGCCAGTAAGTCCTTACTTTCTTCGGCGCTTAACTCAAAACCTTTTATAAATTGGTTTTTAAACGGGCTATTGATACCAGCACCACGGCCACCTCGACTGTAAAACTCAATAACGCCTTCTAGATTATCTATACTTCCGTCGTGCATATAAGGTGAGGTATACGCGATGTTTCGCAAAGTCGGCGCTTTAAATCGCCCCATGTCTTTGGGATTAAGGGTGACTTCAATAAGTCCTTTGTCAGACTCAGGATAGGCTCCTTTACCATCGATGTTGTATAGGCCCGTATTATGAAAAGGCCTCAAGTCTAAAGGCTGAAATTCATGCACACTCGATTGCGTAAAATTAAACCCGCCGTGGCAATGAAAGCACTCAAGGCGCTCAGAAAAGAAAAGCTCAAGCCCACGTAACTCCGACTCATTTAAAGCATCGTCTTGTGCGCGATAGGCATAATCGTCAAAACGTGAATCAAATGAGGTTAAGGAGCGCACAAAACTGGCAATCGCTTTTACGATCCTATCGAAATTTACTTCCTTATCACCATAGGCTTTTTTAAATAAACGACGATAGTCTTGTGTATCAAATCGAGCCAATACTTCGTTTTGTTTTCCGGTCACGCCCATCTCGACGGGTGATTGTGCAAATAGTGGAATTAGCATTTGTTGCTCGATGCTTCCTAACCCGTTGTGTGCCCATGTAAAATCGCTATTGTAGGCAATGTTGACCAAGGCCAGTGCATTACGCTTTAGTGTGTCGCCGTTTGAACCACTCGACAATGCTTGTGCTTGCGAGAATGCTTTATCGGGTTGGTGGCAAGTCGCGCAGGACATTGCTCGATTTCCTGATAGTGCTGGTTCATAAAAAAGTGCGCGGCCTAATGCCACTTTACTGGCAGACATTGGGTTATCTACAGGGACATCTGGTTTAGGGAATTGCGGTGGTAATTGCCATTGATAAGTATCACCTTTCGTCAGCCATGTCGTTATGGGCGAGTACACGAGTGCGATCACCAATAAACATAATATTACGCTAGCAATGACTTTCATTGGTCGACTTTACCTGTTTTGGGGGTAGATGCGATTTCAACCGCAGAGAATACTATTTTGCTGCGTAAATTTTCTAATAATACTTGGCAGTTATCGATGTCATTGAGCGTAAACATACATGATTGAGTTTGGCTTAATGCGATATTCTCTAGTAAAGGCAATAGATCTAAGGCAACTGTCGCGCCCGCATGCCAATCAATTTCTACATTTACTCTATTGGGCATTGCGCATTCTTGCTTGGGCGCGCGCAAGCTAGATTCACTTTTGCAGTCAACGCTGCCCAAATGAAAAGACCATGCATCATCAGAAGATTGCGCGTCTATTCGCATAAATTTGTGGCCATTTCGCCAAGACCAAAACATTTCTGGAATATTCAAGGGAGCTTGTTGGGTCAGCGGGTTTAAGTGATTAACTTCAAAAGGTAGGCCAAGCGTAAATCGTAATTTAGTGGCTTTAACTAATAGGCCTTGGTCAGCGACTATTGGCGATGACACATGATAAGGCGTATTTTGTTGGCAGTCATTAGCAAACCATATTAAAGAGCTTTGCGTGTTTTGCCACTGTGAAGCGGTAAACTCAATATCATGCCATTGGTCATCGTTTACTTGTAATTGTGGTGTTGATATAAAAAAAGCCAGCGAGTTTAATTGCCATTGTGCATCCGCATGCTCAAAACGCATTTCGCAATCTAGTGCTTGCTCACCATAACGAGCAGTAAATTCAATAGAGCCGCTTTGGATGTTATCTAGCTTGTTTTGTCCGCAGGCCGATAAAGTCACCCATACTAAAATGAGTATTGATCCGAGTGTAAAATAGCGAAGATATGACAATTTTCTCACAATCCTTTACTTAGTTCTTTATTCCAGCCAATCTATCTAATGTAGGTTGAAAGATATAGGTTAAGAGTTTTCAAGTATCATTACATGTTTACTGATCACATGCTTATTGATCACATGCTTATTGATGACAACAAATCAATCATAGCTTATAGAGAATTGCCTACGTGATTCACTGAAAAGCATTTAGTGACTATACTTACATAATCAACGCTTAGAAAGCGCCAGAGCTTAGGAATCAAATATGCTGATGTCTCTTACTCAACGCCTCAAATTCTTTTGTATGCTCGGCATATTGTGTGTGGCGCTTACCAGTCAACATACATTTGCGCACAGTGAGGCCGAAAAAGCACGATTTGTTTCTGAAACTGGCAGCGACAGCTCAGAATGTAACAATCGATTTCGTCCCTGTAAAACTATCAGCTATGCCGTCCAAAAGGCAAATAAAGGCGATAAAATCTTAGTCGCAGCCGGCACCTACACTATTGATTCAGGTGAATCCTTATTGTACTTAGCCTCCAAAATGCAGCCTATTTACGGCGGCTATAACGTTACTGACAACTACCAAAGCCAATCGCCAGAAAAGTTTTTGACGACCTTGGTGGGCGTGCCAAGCGTTTATCAAGACTTGTTATATTCACAAGGCTTTTTAGTGATTGCAGATACAAAAAACCAATATAAAGACGTTATCCAAAAAGGCTTAAACTCAATTTCTTTGATGGAAAATACTCAAGCAGCAAGTCCTTGCACCAATGGTGACTCTGCAGGTTTTGACTGCCAAGGTTTGTCTTTACTTGGCCGCTTACCATTGGGTGAATTGCCCACTAACAGCGGGTCGGCTAATGATATTTGGGGGCATGTTGACCTAAACGATATGCGCGAGTATGCCATTATTGGCCTGCGCCGCGGTGTGGTTGTGGCAGATGTTACTGATCCGCAACAGCCTGTTGTAATAGGATCAATAAATGGCCAAAGTACCACATGGCGAGACATAAAAGTGCTGCAATACTATGACCAAAATGCCAAACGTTTTAAAGCATATGCGTATTCTGGTGGCGACAGTATAACCGAGGGCTTAAGCATTATTGATTTAAGCATGCTACCTAATAGCATTAGCTTGGTGAGTCGTGATACTAGAGATCGAAATTCGCATAATGTTTACATTAGCAATGTAGACTACACCACAAATACTGCGCTGCCTCAACAAAATGCACTTTTGCATGTGACGGGGAGTCAAAACTTTGGAGGCGCTTGGCGAACGTACACACTCTCAAACCCAAGTACGCCGCAACCCGCTTATACAGACAGCAACGGTTCGCGTTCAGATTATACCCATGATGCTTCATCGGTGCTCATTGACGACACGCGAGTAGCGAGTGACTGCCAAATTAATGATGCCTCAACGTGCAACGTCATCCTAGATTTTAACGAAAACGAAATTAGATTATGGGAACATAACGACGCGAACCAAGCACAGCAGTTAAGCCGCGCTACGTACCCAAATTTGGAATATGTGCATTCTGGGTGGTGGAGTGAAGATAAACAATATGTGTTTGTGCATGACGAACTTGATGAGCGTGAGTTTTCATTAAATACCACGCTTAACATTTTTGATATTAGCAATTTACGTAGCCCTCAATTGGTAGCGACCTGGCGCGGCCCAACCCGAGCCACCGATCATAACGGTTTTGTGAGAGGCAATAAGTACTATATGTCTAACTACGAGCGTGGCGTGACTGTTTTAGATATAAGTGACCCAACAGCGCCAGACGAAGCTGGTTTTTTTGATACTTTTGGGGCGTCTAATAATGCTTCTTTTAACGGTGTATGGGGTGTATATCCGTATTTACCTAGTGGAAACATTTTAGCAAGTGATATTCAGGGCGGTTTATACATCTTAAGTGATGATACTTTGGGCGCGCAAGACGACGCCGTTGGATTTGCTGCGACTACCCTGCTGGTTGAAGAAGGTGAAAGTGTTCGTCTAGAAGTCGCTAAACAGGGTTTAGGAGACGTGAGCGTTGACTATGAAGTGTTGTATCCGTCATCAAGTGCACAAGACATTTCCGTTGATTCAGGTACGCTATCATGGGAAAGCAACAATACCGATAGTCAATTTATTGAGATCCTAATTGAAAACGATAGCAATGATGAGTTTGATGAGCTTTTTGTGGTGGCACTCAGAAACCCTAAAAACGGTGATGTTATCAATTCAAAGTCCCATGCCTTTGTTACGATAGACGGCACTGCCATTAATAGCGGGACGGTCAGTTTTGAATTAGCAAGTCTTGATGTGCTCGAAACGCAAGCTACAGCGAATATTCGCGTTTTGCGGGTCGGTGGTAATGAACAAGCATTAAATGTGCAGGTGAATGCTAATGACCTGCTTGCAGATAGTCCAAGCGATTATGCGTTTGCCAATTCACAAGCATCAGTCGATTTGTCGTGGGCTGATGGCGATAGTAGCGAACGAAGCATTGAAATTGTTATTAACAACGATAGTGAGCAAGAAAGCCCTGAAACTTTTACCCTTGAAATAGAAAGCGAGAACACGGCGGTATTAGGTGAATTTACTAACTTACAAATAACCATAAAAGATGACGACAGCAATACTGCTCCTACTGTTAATGCGGGTGATGATCGTCAAGTAAACGCTCGCCAAACCGTGAACCTAACTGGCGCAAGTGTTAGTGATGCTGAACAAGACGCTACTAGCCTTGTGTTACAATGGCGTCAGAGCGCCGGACCGCAAGTGACGCTTCAAAATGGTGAATCGCTCGTGCCTCGCTTCACTGCGCCTGTTAGCACAGCAAACTTAAGCTTTGATTTAACGGTTACCGACGAGTTTGGCATTAGTAGCACTGACTCTCTTGATGTCAGTGTAGTTGTGCCGCCAGCAGCACCCGAAAACACAGGTGGCTCAGGCGGTGGTAGTGTGGGTTTATTACTGCTATTTTCCATGTTTGTTCTCGCCATGCAGAGACGCCGTCACATTATATTTGTGCAGGCTAAACTAAGACCGCCCGTCATTCTGGCGAAGGCCTAATATTGATCGGTTAAGACTTCCTCGTCATCCTCGCGGGGATCTGGTTGATGTTTGCGAAAAATAAGATAAAACAATCACTTAGTTAGCATCGGTTAGTTCCAAGGAGATTCCCGATGTCTCGGGAATGACGATGTTTTTGCTAATACTGATCGGTTAAGACTTCCTCGTCATCCTCGCGAAGGCGGGGATCTGGTGAATGTTATTGCAAAGCTATACAAAACAGATACTTAGCCAAGAACGATTAGTTCCAAGGAGGTTCCCGCCTTCGCGGGAATGACGGGGGGTTTAGCAAAATCCAATAAGTTCCAAAGAGGTACCCGCCTTCGCGAGAATGACAGGGCTAATCTTGCACTATTAAACTTTTGTCATGAATGATCATTCGTTCACTTTCGCACGTTTTTAAAAGTCTAAAAACAAAAATTTGTATCCACTATGCCAATCACACTTTATCAATCAATTCGTTCAATAACGGGCCCATATTACACGTCACTTATTTGCGCCTATGCAATATATGCCGTCGCAATACTCGCGTTAATGTTAATACCAAACAACGCAAACGCCCAAGTTGACCTCACCAAAAAAATCCCAAACATGCCAATTTCAAATACCATGATTAACTTTACGCAAGCAACAGAGCTTCAAAATTGGGTGGTAGTAAATGACACCGTGATGGGCGGTCGTTCTCGCACACAAATTGAGCGTATTGAATTAGGTGAAAAGGCTCAAGCGCATATGCTAATGTACGGCGAGTTATCTTTAGAAAATAACGGCGGCTTTGCTTCCATTAGGCGCATCTATTCACCAATGGATTGGCATTCAGGTAGAACGTTTAGCCTGACGGTAATTGGTGATGGGCGTGAGTATCAGTTTCGTTTACGTACCAACAAAACGTGGGATGGCGTGGCTTATGTGACCAACTTTAAAACAGTGAAAGGCGAACAACAAACCTTCACCTTTTCTACTAATGATTTTACGCCGCGTTTCAGAGGTCGATTTGTTCGCGATGCTGGGAAAATCAACTTTAAAGATATTACGCAGATTGGCATAATGTTAAGCGACGGTTCTCCCGGCGAATTTTCGCTAATGGTAAAAGAAATAAAGCAGCTTACAACAAGCGTTTGATCTTTGTTCAATGTCATCAAGCGAACAGAATTTAAAACATAAACATAAAATTTATTTTTGACATTAATTGGTCATATCTATTTAGTTTCGTCGCTACAAAGACTATTATAGTCGTTTGGTCACGCAGTTACGGATTTTATGTCAAGCTTGGTACGCCAGTTAATCGCCTTTGATATTCTCAAGCAAGAGCTTGAGGATGTAGTGTTGTTAGAAAACGATAAAGAAAGTATTGACCAAGACCATCTGCAATTACTTAAGCAGTGCTCTGCTGCAAATCAGGCCATTATAGATAGCACCGCCTCATTAAGTGAGTACGATTTTTCAAAAATTGTCGAGCCTGTCGAACTCGAATACAAAGTCTCAACCAAAAAACTGCTTATTATCCATAATAAATTAATATCGTGGGTCATTAACTTTTTTGTCGCAAAAGCTAAAGCAAATAGCATCACTGACCAAGATTTTAGTGAGCAAGCAGAAGTGCGCTTAGACTTATGGCAAACAAAATCTGCCAAGGCAAAAAATCAAATTAAAACCCTCGCAAATGCCCTGGGCAAAGACGAGTATCTTGATTTTGTTCAGCTGTATAGGCTCACTAACACTGAATTGATGTGGCCTCTCGGTAAATAACGATATTTGCACAAATAGCCACGTAAATATTATATTCAAGGAATAGTAAAAAGGTCATGAATTACATATTTGGTTTACTTGTTATTTTGACCCTCGTCCTGTCTTTTAGCGCCAACAACAAAGCGCTCGCCAATCCACAAACAGACGCTCAATCAAGTTCACAAATAGATCTTAGTAAAATTAACATCCCACTTTTAGAAAATGAGTCCATCTTAGACGGTCAAATCTCACCCAATGAGTACAAAGGTGCCGCCGAGCTTGAACTTGCCTTTATTACCCGACCTTTTGAAGATTTACCCGCGCCAGTAAAAACCGAAGTGAAAGTGTTTGAAAATGGCACCGACTTATTTGTCGCTTTTATTGCGAGTGACCCAAATCCAGAATTAATCAGAGCCTTTTTACGCGACCGCGACGCTGGCTTAAGTGACGATTTGGTGAGTGTCAAAATTGACCCATTTAATGATGGCCGTCTAGCTTACCAATTTTTTTCAAACCCTTTAGGTGTGCAGGGCGATTCTATTGAAAACGAAATGACCGGACGAGAGTCGCAAAGCTGGAATGGCATTTGGGAATCGGCGGGTCAACTTACCGATACAGGCTACATAGTCGAGTTTAAAATACCTTTGCGGCTTATGAATTTTGAAGAAAGCAATGCCGTTAAAACATGGGCAATCGAGTTTGTGCGTTTTTACCCTCGTAGCGACCGTTACCGACTATCGCACGTTCCCTTTGACCGAGATAATGCCTGTGGCTTGTGTCAAATGGGTGAAGCAGAAGGCTTTAAAACAGCCAAGCAAGAGAATAATTTAGCTATTGTGCCAACCTTAGTCTTGGGCCAAAACCAACAACGAGACCCTGCTGAAACAGTAGAATGGGACGAAAACGATACGCAAGAAGTTGGCGTGGATATTAATTGGGGGATAACGCCTGAAATTACCTTAACAGGCACGCTTAACCCCGATTTTTCTCAGGTAGAGTCTGACCAAGGCCAACTCAATATTAATCGCTCGTTTGCCTTGTTTTTTTCGGAACGCCGGCCATTTTTTGTCGAAAACGCAGATTATTTCACATCACTTCAAAACCTCATTTATACACGTAATATCAATGCCCCTGATTTTGGCGCCAAAGTCACAGGGCGTATAGACAACCATTCCATTGGTTTTTTTATTGCTAATGATGACAGCACTGGATTTTTAGTACCGGGCAACCTTGGCTCGAGCGTGGCACAACTTGAAGAGAAGTCGGTCAACATGGCCAGTCGTTACCGCTACGATTATTCTGATGATTTGTCGATAGGTGTGCTTGCGAGTTTGCGTTCATCTGATTCTTACCAAAACCTAGTGAGCAGCGTGGATGTGCGTTATCGCCTCAGCCAATCAGACACGCTAAGAGCGCAAATTGCCATTTCAGATACAGAGTATCCCGATTTTTTGCAGAGCTCATTTTGTGATGACGAAGATTGCAGCGAAGATATCAATAAAACTGAAGCATCACTTCGTACACAAGACAGCACTGGCATTCGTGGAAGCTCAAGTCGATTCATTTATAATCGTTCAACTGATAATTATTTTGTTAATGCCTCTCAAACCTATACCACATCTGATTTTCGCGCCGATCTGGGCTTTATTTCGGTTGTAGATCTTCAAAAGTCAGTGGTTGGCGGCGGTTATTTTTGGCGAACCGATGATTCGTGGTGGAATCAAATACGCGTGAATGCAGATTGGGATATTACCAGTAACGAAGATGGCGAACTAACCGAAAAAGAATGGGAAGGGTACGCCAGTATTAGAGGAGACTATCAGACCTCGTTTGAGCTTGGTGTGGTAACTCGTGATCGAGTCGGTCTTCGTCTCGATAAATCAAATTTGGCAATAGAGGGTAATACTACTCGTTTTGACGAACTATCCCATTCTATGTTTTTTTCAACCAGTCCAAATCCTACAGTATCGTTTAGGATGTTTGCCCGTAAAGGTGATAGGGTAGATTTAACGCATAATCGTTTAGGCGATCAAACCTATTTTGAGCATAGGGTGACTTTGAACCTTGGTAAACATTGGCGGCTTGATTTAGAAACGACACGCAGTCGTTTAGACGTAGAAAATGAGCCTTTGTTTGACGCAGATTTATATGATTTGCGCAGTACTTATCAATTTGATCCGCGTCAATTTGTGCGTTTAATTGTGAATTATTCGGATGTTAAACGAAATCAGGCGCAATATACCAATGATGTAGATGCGAGGTCGCGTAATGTTGGCGTACAATTTTTATACTCTTATAAACTTAATCCGCTGACTAAGTTCTTTGTTGGGTATTCACAAGGTGCCCGTGACAACGATGAATTACAGTCTTTAAAGACTGACAATCAGTCTGTTTTTATGAAGTTTAGTTACGCGTGGTTGCCATCGTTTTAGTGTCTTTTTGCTTTATAGTTTTCAGCCGCGTTTAATCCGTTTTAATTTGTCTTTGTGCTGATGTATATTACGGTAAATTTAATGAGACTTGGTGGGCAAAAATGCCAAGTGAACATTTAGCCAATATTATTTAACAGGGAATAATCCATACATGATTTCTATTGAGCAAATAAGTAGAACCGTCGCTTTACAAAAAGCTGCAAACGATATCGCTAAAGCAGATTGGTTATCTAATTCTCCCAATTATTTGCGCGCGGCTAAAATGGAAACGGTAGAAGCCATTGATCATTTATGCTCGTGGAAGTGGTGGAAGGCAAATAAGCCTGACTATCACAATGCTGCAATGGAAATGGTGGATGCGCTTCACTTTATTATTTCTGAAGAATTAGTGCGTTTTAAAGGCGATCAAGAAGCGGTAACACAATTGTTGTTTACCTATTTTAATATGCCCATAGATTACGATGCGATTGAAAAAATGACGCCTGAAGATGCCAATCAAATCTTAGATAAGATGGACGTGGATTTTACGCTCGGCAATATTCACTATCCGAGATTTTTTGTCGCTTGTGTCTTTTTAGGTTTAAAACCAGATCAGTTGCTAAGTTGGTATTGTGGTAAAAATGCCTTAAATAACTTCAGACAAGCAAATGGCTATAAAACCGGCGAATACGTTAAAAACTGGTTTGGTAAAGAGGACAATGATTTTTTAATTGAAATTATTGAAGCCCTTAATGAAGCCGAACAACAAGACAGTTACGCAATTATTTATGCACGCCTTAGCGATAAATATAACGAGGCGCTTGCCCACCACAATGCTTAGTGGGTCCTATTATTCTTGATGACGCGGTTTTGCGCGCACAAGAACGACGATTCGATTATAATGCTGCGCTAAAAAGTGATAGAAGTATTCATAAACTCGATTTTAAAAGGATAGTATGAAAAGTAATTTTCTTGGCTGGATTTATCGTATGCGATTTATTAAAAGATGGAATCGCATGGATAATCGAATTGATACCGACGTAGACTTGCACTCACATTGCTTAAACGTATCGGTTGTTGCTCACTTGTTAGCTGAAATCGACAACACGATGTTTGGTAAAAGTCACAACAGCGAGCGCATCGCCTTACTTGGCATGTATCATGAGCTAGCCGAATCGGTAACGGGCGACTTAGCTTCACCTATTAAATACGCAAGTCCGGCAATTACCAAAGAAATCAAAAAATTAGAAGACGATACAGAACGCATGTGCGTTGTGTCTTTGCCTGAAGTACTGCAAGAGAAGTTCGCAAGTTTTATTATTCAAAAAGACATTGATACAGAATCTAAGCGCCTTGTTAAAGCCGCCGACGATATCGTTGCCTTATCAAAAGCAAAAGAAGAAGTCTTAAATGCAAGTAACGTTGATTTTACTGACGCGAAGCTTCATCTAGAACAAAAGGTCAGTCAACACGCTAACGATTTACCCGCTGTGCAATGGTTTTTAGATAACTTTAACGAAGGTTACGCGAAAACTATCGATAAGTTGATGCAGGGCGCAGGGTAGGTTTTACCTGCGTCATTGGGTTAAATAAACTTCCCAAAATCCTTACCTTGCTCTTTTACCCATGTTTTAGTGACTTCACTTTCAATATATGAGAAGTCTTCAAAATCAAATCCCGGTGCAACGCAGCAGCCCATGAAAGTATACAAGCCTGTTGTTTGCGCCGCTTGAAATGTACCGCCTTTAATGACTTTGTAATAGTGGGTTGATATGTCTCGGCCCATGCCGCCAATTACCTCGTCTTCTATTGGTGTTTCTTGCAGTTCATCAAACGACAAAATACGAAGTGGGTCACCTTCATACACGTGCCAAATTTCGTCATGTATGACTTTATGCCAGCGACTAATGTCATTTTCGGTAAGTAAAAAATAGATGTGCGTAAGCGTGCTGCGCTGATACTTGTTTTTAGGAGAAATAATCGTGTCAGAAGACCGGTATTGCTCTGCGTAAAAACCGCCCTCAGGATGTGGGCGTAAATCAAAAGCGTTTTTTAACTGATCGATGCGTTTAAAACTTGGGTCCGATAGCATGGGTAAGCACCTAGTTGAGGATGAAAATACAAAAAGAAAGCAATTCAAAAACCTTTAATACTTTAGCGTTTGTGCGCGTAAAAGCGAGCAAATTAAAAGAAACCGATAAACATAATAGATTTAATGCTAAAAAGCTTGTTAAGCTGCCTACACTTCTGTAATATACGCGCCCTTGCAGCCAACACCAACACTCCTTGTCTTTATGATAGACGGTTGCACTATCCGAGACTACAACCGTAGGGAGCAGTAATGCGTCATTACGAAATCGT
>CAYURD010000083.1:16344-17924 GCA_964446865.1 uncultured Glaciecola sp. | reverse complement strand
TTTTTAATGCCTATGAACTCAGGCGGTACTTTCTCAACAAGCCAAACATTGTTTTCTGAAAGAAAGAAATCATAGCCCTTTTTATACATGCTTATTGAATCAACTTCTAAAATTACTGGCTTGCCGTAACGGGTTCCTACCGAAGTTGCAATATCTTCATCCGTTGATAAATGAACGTGATGTCGTTGTCCTGCTTTGATCCCTTCCTTCTGAATGGACGCTAAAAACCGTGTTGCCGTGCCATGAAAAAGAATGGTTGGCGGTTTTTGTGGCATAAGCTGCAGGTCTACCTTAATCGAATGACCTTGGCTAGCCCGAATACGAAGACGGTCATCCGAAATCTGAAATCGTTTTTTGTCGTTTGTAGCGGCTGTATATTCGATAAGTGAAGGAGTAAGGTTTAGTTCCTTATCAGCTTTATTAATCAAGTCAGAGATCAAAGCCCAGCCAGAATCATCTAGCTGTAAACTAATTGCCTCGGGCTTATGCCTTAAAACAAAGCTCAAAAACTTACTGGTTTTTGTAAGCTGATTCTTTGAGTACTCCATTATTGTTTCCTATGTTTCTCATTGGGTTTGACAAAAGCATCTGTATCGATGGTAATGAACACATCTCATTAATGTCGCACAGTCTTATTGTACATAATGACTGTTAGCCGCTATTATACGCGCATTAAAAGATATCACTAGTTATGACCTGACGTATATGAGTCAAAAAAACAAATCGACCCAAGCTACTCCTTCAAATGAGTTACCAGCGAATGTGCAAAGCTCACAAGGTAATCACCCGCAAGGTAATGACCGCGAGAGCAAGCTATGTAGCCTTACATTTTGGAAGCAACTAAAATCAGAAGCACAACAAGTTTCTGAAAAAGAGCCTCTGCTTGCCAGTTACTTGCATGCGTGCGTGTTAAGCCATCATAATTTTGAAACATCCTTAAGCTTTATTTTGTCAACCAAAGTAAGTGACGATGTAATGCCTGCTATATCTGTCAGCGAAATGTTTGACGAAGCGTTTATGTTAGCGCCTGAAATTGTAGACGCGGCGATGCAAGACATCCACGCGGTTGTATTGCGTGACCCTGCAGTGTCTTCTTACTTAACAGTGTTGATTCACTTTAAAGGCTTTCAGGCCTTACAAGTGCACAGACTAGCGCATTATTTATGGCACAAAGGGCGCACTGAGCTAGCGTTGTTTATTCAAAGTCGTAACTCAGAAACCTTTTCTGTCGATATTCACCCTGCTGCGACAATTGGCCGAGGTGTTATGTTTGACCACGCGACAGGTATTGTTATTGGTGAAACAGCCGTAGTCGAAGACAACGTATCCATATTACAAAATGTCACCTTGGGCGGCACCGGTAATGAACAAGGTGACCGACATCCTAAAATCCGCTGCGGCGTCATGATTGGCTCTGGGGCTAAAATACTCGGCAATATCGAAGTGGGTCATGGTTCAAAGGTTGGCGCGGGCAGCGTAGTGCTTGATAGTGTACCGCCGTGCGTAACCGTAGTAGGCGTGCCTGCAAAAGTCGTTGGCAAACCAAATTGCACGATGCCTTGTGAGTCAATGCAACAAAA
>CAYURD010000083.1:13300-16244 GCA_964446865.1 uncultured Glaciecola sp. | reverse complement strand
TATAAAAATGTCTTATAAGACATCTGCACAAGTTTCGCAGCTTTAGTGCGATTGCCAGCTGTTTTATTAAGCGCTTGAGCAAGCAAGGACTTTTCTAGCGCTTCAATATCGATACCCTCATCGGGTAGTATAAAATCTTTGTGTTTAGCCAGTGACGATTGCGCTAATCGGTTTGGTACAAGCTCGCTTTGTTCACCTAACAGCACGAAACGTTCAATACGGTTTGCGAGTTCGCGCACGTTGCCTGGCCAATCATAACTCAGTAGGGCGTCGACGAGATCTTTTGTAAAGGGTTCATATTGAACATCGTATTGAAGGCACTTTTGCTTGTAAAACACATCAGCAAGTAAGTGTAAGTCATCGGGTCTATTGCGCAGAGGCGGAATATCAATAGGCACTATGTTTAAGCGGTAATATAAATCTTCTCTAAACTCACCTTGTTGAACCATTTCAGCGATATTTTTGTGTGTAGCGGTCACGACTCTCACATTAAGTTGTTGTTCTTTGTTGTCACCTAAAGGTGTAATAGTGCCTTCTTGTAAAAAACGCAGTAGCTTGGCTTGTAAGAGTAAAGGTAATTCTGCGATTTCATCTAAAAATAATGTGCCGTTATCGGCAAAGGCGAGTTTACCAATTTTGTCTGAATTTGCGCCGGTATAAGCGCCTTTTTTAGCCCCAAATAATTCTGCTTCAGCTAAATCTTGGGGGATAGCGCCGCAGTTAATCGCAACAAAACGATGCTGATGTCTAGATGACAATTGATGTATTGAGCGCGCAACAAGTTCTTTTCCTGTGCCGCTTTCACCGGTTATCAAAACGGTTGCTTCACTGTTGGCAACTTTGCCGATTCTATTTTTAACCGCTTCCATCGAGTCACTTACACTGACTAAATCGACTAACTGCTGCTGATTATTTAGGGCTTCGCTTAAGCTTTTATTCTGAGAGCGGAGCGTATAGGCACGGTATGCTTTTTCGATAGATAATAGCAATTCTTGGCGCTGAAAGGGTTTTGCTAAATAGTCGTCGGCACCCGCTTGCATAGCCTCAACAGCGTGATTAATAGTGCCATGAGCGGTGGCCATTACAAATCCTAGATGAGGCAGGTTTTTGCGTACATAATTGAGTAAATCAAGGCCAGACAAATTGGGTAGTTTCCAATCTGAAAATATTATGTTTACCTGCTGGCGCTGCAATATTAAAATAGCACTCTCGCAGCTATCAGCATCAAATACCGAAAAGTCAGCTTTTTCAAGAATGCCTTTAAGCAATAAACGCTGTTGTTCATCATCTTCGACTAATAATATTTGCATCGCCTGTGTTTTGATCATGTTTTATAGCTACTCATGTATTTAGCGTAATAGTCGCTGTGCAACCTTTATCAATATTGTTGCTCAGCGTTAAGTCACCATTGTAATGCAAACTCAGTATTCGCTTGGCAATATACAAACCCATGCCCGCGCCTTCTGCCTTGGTAGTAATATGTGGTTTGAACAAGTCATCCATCACGGTACTCGCGATACCTTGACCTTTGTCGATGACGCTTATCAGTACCTTTTCTGGGCTTTGTGCCAATCTTATCTGGATACTGGCATCTTCGTTACTGGCTTCAGCCGCGTTGCTCACCAACGAATGCAATACTGCAGTCAATTCGGCTTCAGATCCTTTTATGCTAGACGCTTGTTCGGCATGTATATCAATTTTACAGTGACTGCCCATGCTCATTTGCATTGCCACGTCTTGAATAACGTCGTTGAGTGACACATTTTGGCTGCGGTCTATACCTGAGGTGGTAAGCATTAACAGGGATTTGATGGTGCTATCGAGTGCTTGGATTTTAAATCTCGCATTACTGGCTATTTTTTCTCTTTGGGTATCATTTAAATCTTGCTGAGATATTTCTTCAATGGCTAAACCAATGGTGTTTAAAGGGTTTCGAAGTGAATGTGCCATACCGCGACTAATTTCGCCCAATTCGGCTAAATGCTGTTGTTGCTGGTATTTTGATTCGATAGTCTGGAGTTCAGCTAGTTTTGCTGATGTTTGGTTGAATAAATCGACTGTTTGCTGCACTTCTTTTACGCCTTTGCTTTTAATCGAAACACCAAACTTTCCATTGCTTAAACTAGTAAACCCTTGTGCTAAGCTTTTTAAAGGTGAAGTAATGTGTCGCGCAAGGCAATAAGCAAAAACAAGGCTCAATAGTCCGATAGCAAAGGTGCCAATGGTGAGGTAGGTGAAGTATTTTTTAACGGCAGATTGTTCTGAATTAAACTTTACAACGCTATCAAACCCTGCAATGTCGGGTGTTTTGAAAACAAAGCCATTTTGTTTGTTAGTTTCGATGCGTATTTCTGACAGATTTTCTCTCAACTGATTTAAGACAGTTTCTATTTCCTCTTTTTCATCTTCAAGTACTCTTACTTGTTCGTTTTGCTCTTCGTTTTCTCGTTGCTGCTTTAGCAAAGACTCTAAGGTTTGCTCATTTATTTCATCTCGCAAATCAGTGCCATCAAAGCGATAAACGCGACTATTTTGACCATTTAAGATCCTGACTTCTGTATCAATCTTACGCGTTGTTTGTTCGATATTCTCGCGGAGTTTTTCAAGGTGCTTTTGTGATTGGCGTTGGTTAATCAAAGAATTATCTAGCTGTTCTGACACGACAAAATCGATGGCTTGCGTAGTTAAGAAAATACTCTTGTCTGATATTTCTTGATTAATTTGCTTTTCGATTAGGGTGATAAATACGAGCTGAATTAATGCTAAGCAAAGCAAAAACCCGCCAAGAAGCAAAAACACATAAACATTTAGGGATAAGCCGCGATGGTTTGTATTTTCTTTCAATGCTTGTGAAGTTTTTGGGTGAATATCTGACATATAATCCTCTAGTGAAGCCTTGCTTTAGCCATGTTTTTTGCTTGGCTGTTTATTGTGGGTGTCCTAT
>CAYURD010000083.1:11015-13200 GCA_964446865.1 uncultured Glaciecola sp. | reverse complement strand
CTATTATCGTATCCAAAAAACGCGCCACCTTTGATTATTTACAAGTCGCTGATATGCATAGCTTTTACATTACTACGTGTTTCACTAGCATATGCTAATTTCCTCAAAACAAGAAACGCATTTCCTTATATGAGGAAATAATTATTTATTGTATCACTCGTGAAATAACAAATTAATGATTAATGGATTGATAAATATAGTGTTTTTAGAATTGGCACAAGTATTGGAATAGTGTTAATCGACATCAACTTTTGAGTCATTAACTTTTGGAGATACCATTATGCAAACCATGTCGACCATTCATAATTCAAACTATATTATCGCTATAATACTTGCCTTATTCGTTGCTCTATTCGGCGACAGTATTGCCAATATTAATAAGGTTCATGCAAATGCCTTTGATGATGAACAAAACGTGAAAGTCATCAAAATAGAAACCGAAGTAAAATCTCTAAGGGGCGGTGACAACGAGGAAGCGGGGAAGGTTGAAGTTAAAGTTTTAGATAACAACGAAAAAGCGCGAATTTTTACCTTTGACGGAAGTGCTCTTGACGACCTTGCTCAAGTTGAGTTCGAATTATCAGAGCTGGACCCAGAAACACAGCAAACAGTAATGAATGTATTAGAGCAAGTAAAAAACCAGGACTTTGAGTTTCACCTTGACGAAGCCAGTAAAAACCTAGAACAAATTTTTATTCTTGAAAATGAAAAAATAGAAGCCACTGAAGAGGCACTGCGTATTTTGGGAGAAAGTCATAATTTGAACGGTGATGTTTTTAAATTCATCCAAAAATCATCATCTAAGTCGATTTCTCGTATGATAGAGAAAGGGGACTTCACTCAAGAGCAACTCGACCAAATTCAACGAGCTTTAGACAGTAAAAGATAGATTCTTTAAAGGGGTCAGTTTGACCCCTTTTCGCTAGGTTTACTCAACTGGCTTTGCTAACACATCATCAATATCTTGTGCGCTATGTCTGTTAACCAACTTTTCGTTTTCGTCACCCCACACACGGTTTACAATGCGGCCACGTTTTACACCGGTTCTTTCGCTGAGTTGATTGGCCCAGCGCAATACATTGGTGTAGCTTGTTACATCAAGGAATTCGGCGGCTTCGTATAATTTGCCTTGCACTAATACACCATACCATGGCCAAATCGCCATATCGGCGATGGTGTATTCGTCTCCCGCAATGTATTCATGTTTAGCTAACTGTTTGTCTAACACATCGAGTTGGCGCTTAACTTCCATTGCATATCGGTTTATAGGGTATTCATACTTTTCGGGCGCGTAGGCATAAAAATGTCCAAAACCACCGCCTAAAAATGGCGCGCTACCCATTTGCCACATTAGCCACGACATTACTTCAGCCCGTTTGTTGGGCTCTTCTGGCAAGAAGTGTCCAAATTTTTCAGCCAAGTGCACTAATATCGCGCCCGATTCAAATATACGAACATCTTGTGAACCACTCCTGTCCATTAATGCCGGTATTTTTGAATTGGGGTTTATTGCAACAAAATCACTGCCAAATTGATCGCCTTCTTGAATATTAACGATATAGGCGTCGTATTCGGCATCTTTGATACCCAAGGCTAACAACTCTTCAAACATAATAGTTACTTTAACGCCATTGGGCGTGGCCAAGGAATGAAGCTGAAAAGGGTGTTGACCCAAAGGTAGCTCTTTATCTTGTGTAGCGCCCGAAATTGGGCGATTGATATTGGCAAATTTGCCCCCGCTTGCTTGATCCCACGTCCAGACTTTTGGTGGTTGATAAGTATTTTCGCTCATTCGCTTAACCTTTGTAATGTTTTAACCGTTAATACAGTATGAGACCGTTTATCTGAAAATAAAGCTCATTGCTTAGAAAATATATAAGGATACCACTCTTGTTAAAGGCAAAAATCACAATACTTGCTACTGCAAGTGCAGTTTGTAGGCATTTATGACAAACAAAAATATAGTTGCTACACTCACCGCAATTCTGTTTTTCCACGATGGACATCAATAGATGAAAGACCAAAGTTCGGTGGTTGATTCAAGTAAAAACAGTACACCAAATATTCGCCTATTTATTCTGTTATTGGGCGCGTTATGCGTTAGTCTAAGCTTGTATATTAGTCAGTCAATATGGACTACCGCGAAAGAAAGTGCTTACACTAAATTTCATGAAGATAGCATTGC
>CAYURD010000083.1:0-10915 GCA_964446865.1 uncultured Glaciecola sp. | reverse complement strand
ACTAAAGCCAAATTTTTAGCACAGATGTCGCATGAAATTAGAACACCGATGAATGGCGTATTTGGCTTGCTGCAATTAACTTATGGTGAGCAGAACCAACAAAAAATGAATGATAATTTGCGCACAGCCTTACGCTCATTTGAAGCATTGCGGCGTATTATCGATGATATTTTAGACTTCTCTAAAATTGAGGCAAATAAACTAGAGCTTGTGGCGCAAGCTTTCGCACTTGATATTACCTTACGAGAAGTCAGCCAAAGTATGAGCCGCGCCGCCTACGGTAAGCACATTGATATGTGGATAGATATCGATCCTGCCTGTCCACGAGAGTGCGTAGGTGATCCAATTAGGCTTAATCAAATACTCTTTAACTTGACCAATAATGCCATTAAATTTACAGAGAACGGTGAAATACGCCTGACTATTTTCTTACTCGACGAAACCGAAAATCATTATCAGCTGGGCATAGAGTTAAGTGATACCGGTATTGGAATGTCGCCTCAAGAATCTGCTCGAATATTTGATGCGTTTACGCAAGCGAGCGATACAACACACGGTAAATTTGGCGGCACAGGCTTAGGCTTGGCAATTGTAAAACAGCTGGTTAATTTGATGGATGGTAGCATTACTGTTAAAAGTGAGAGAAACAAAGGTACAAGTTTTGTACTTGATATTTACTTACAAAAATCATCAAAAATGGAACGTTTTTCTGACCCATTAACCAATGATAATTCTCGTAACGCTGAGGTCTTTATTGTATCGACGTCTGAGCTTGCCCATTCTATACTGAAAAAGCATTGCTCATCTCTAGGCTGGTTAACGAGGAGCTTCAACACCATAGCAGAAGTGCAAGAGTCTCCGCTGGCAAACAATGACAATGCGAAAATAATGCTAGTTGAAAATAAAGCTCAGCTTAGTGATGAACAAATACGGCAAATAAAAGAGACAAAAACTAGCTTTCCACATTTGATTGTTGTGCATGCGGGTAATCCTGATTTTAATCGACAAGTGCTTAACGACGATACGCTTTTAGATGTTGTGATTGATAAACCGATTACGCCATCAGAGCTATATGATAATTTGGTGCCATATACCCAAATGGCGGGTGAAACCAATCACAAAAAAGAAAGTTTAATGAGCACTCAATTAGCAAATGCACATATTTTGTTGGTTGAAGATAATGACATCAATCAGATGGTCGCGACGTCGATGCTAGAAAATGCTGGCGCTGTCGTTAGCGTAGCCAATAATGGGCAAGAGTGTTTAGATATGCTAAGCGCAAATGAGCATACCTACCAACTCATTCTTATGGATATGCAAATGCCGGTCATGGACGGGATTACCGCAACGCAAGAAATTCGTAAACTAGATAAATATGCACATCTTCCTATTGTTGCCCTAACCGCAAATGCAATGGAAGAAGAAGTTGAAGCCTGCACCAATGCGGGCATGCAAGACCATGTGGCAAAACCCATCGATAAGAGTGTGTTGATACAAACTGTTTATAAATATCTTTAATAGCGGCAACTGAGAACATGTACCGTATAGGATTGAACTCATTCCCCTTGTGATAGTCGTAAAAATGCTGTTACTTTTACACGGCAGCAATTAAAGGTTAGCATTGACGACATAAGCTTGTCTGAGCTCAGCCTTGTTTAATTTCTATCCTTTTTAGCTAAATATCATTGTTTAGCTTCTTATCATCGCAATTTCGGGAAGAATTATATGCGATTTTTTCTACACCTTGTTGAAGCACCCTTCATTTTGATTGGTTTTTTGTGGGCAAAAATCTTTGGTAAATTGACTTGGTCTTTACCACCTTGGCTGCAATATTTACGCGAATTAGGTAAACGCAGTCCGGTTAAGCTCATTGGTGTTTTACTGATTGTTGCGGGGCTTTTTTTTGCTGCTTATAAGACTGTTGAGTATTACCAAAATAGGCCTCAATCGCAAAAGATAGAAGCGAGAATTACGCCTCCTGAAGTGCCATATTTTGAAGAGGAACACGCACAAACGCCTATTAATCCCCTGCACATAGAGTTTGTTTTCACCCAAGCAATTCATCCTATTGCATCACCACGAGCAAATGAAGTGCTTTCTCAACTGCTTGAATATCCGTCTGTTGCACCTATTGAAAAAGTCGGCGAAGTGGTCACAAACGGCATTAAAATTAGCCCTGCGATAAGGGGTAAATGGCAATGGGGCGATGACAAAACGCTTATATTTTTACCTGAAAAACATTGGCCAGCCGGGCAAGAGTACAGCGTGAGTTTTTCACCCGAAATATTCGATACAGATACCGAATTTACTGATTATGAATATCAATTTACTACGCCAAGTATTACGGTTTCGCTAGAAACAAGTGAATTTGATTTAAGTGTTGAGGAGCAGCTAAAAGAAGTTTGGATTGAATATAGCTTTAGTCACCCAGTCGACCAAGAAAGCTTTAAGTCAAAATTTAGTATGGCTTATCAATTAAGCGATAACAAAGAACAAACAATTGAAGACTACACGGTATTTTTCAGCGAAGAACTGACTTATGCGAGTGTTGTTTTATCAATTGATGAATTACCTGAACAAAGCCAAATAGTAAAGGTAGCACTTGCCAAAGGTATCAAATCTATACTAGGCGGTGCTGGCACCGCTAACGCCCATAGCAACAAAGTGCTTATTCCAGATGTATATAGCTACTTAAAGGTTGAACAAGCCGATGCTCAAATATTGCGTAATAGCGAGCAAAATGACATCCCCGAGCAGTTTATATTGCTGAGCTTTACTGATGCCATTGAGCGCAGCGAATTTTTAAACAAGTTATCGGTATTTGCGCTACCGAATGTTGACGAAAACGGCAGGCGTAAGTATTGGCAAAGCCCAAGAGAAATCAATACGCAAGTGCTAGCAGGTTTAGAAGCTATTAATGTTGAAGTATTGCCCACACCAAATAACGCTTCTCGCGATTATCAATTGCGCATTGATCAAAAAGAAGGCGAGCAGCTTTATATCAAGATTGATGCAGGCTTGCGTTCAGCTAACGGATTTATTCAACGCGCGTTTTTTGACAAAATAATACAAGCGCCAGAATACCCGAAAGAAGTCTCAATTAGCGCTGACGGCTCGGTGCTGATGCAAAGTGATAACGTGCGTTTGCCTTTTCTTACCCGTGGCTTGCAAGAAGTACAAATAAGTATTGGTAAGGTCATCGACAATCAGCTTAATCATTTAGTGACGCAAACCAATGGCGATATTAGTGCACCTAATTTTCAGCATTGGGGTTTTAATCAAGAGAACTTGGCCGAATTTACCACTCAGTTTGTGAAGATGAATACGCAAGGTCGAGGCGCAAATGAAGCCAGTTATGGCTCGGTAGATTTAAATAAACTGTCAAAAAATAAAGGGAAGGACGTCGGCTTATACTTTGTCAAAATAAGTGCATGGGACTCAAATCAAAACCGATTAATATATGGTATTGAAGATAACCTACTGCTGCTTATCACTAACTTAGGCGTTATTGTTAAAGCCAATATCGACCAAAGCCAAGACGTATTTGTGCAATCCATTAAAACTGGACAGCCCGTGCAAAACGCGACAGTAGAGCTGCTTGGTAAAAACGGCATTCCTTTATTTACCAAACAAACCGACATCAATGGGCATGCTATTTTTCCGTCTGTCTCAGGTTTTACGCGAGAGCAACAGCCAAGCGTGTTTGTCGTGAAATATGATGGTGACGTGTCGTTCATTCCTTTTAATCGTTACACCCGCCAAATCAATTACTCTCGTTTTGATGTGGGCGGAACATACGATTATTACGCAGGACAACAAGCGCTCAAGGCTTTTTTATTCTCAGACAGAGGTATTTATAGACCAGGCGAAGTAGTCAACTTGGGGGCAATTGTTAAGTCAGATGACTTTGATAATATCGATGGTATACCGCTTGAGCTCGTCATTAGAGATGCTCAATATAAAGAAGTAGAAGTCAGCAAAATAAAGCTGCCAAGCGCCGGCTTTTTTGAGCATTCCTTAGATACGCAATCCAGTTATGTGACAGGTAACTATACCGCCTCTTTGCATTTGATTAGACCTAATCGATTTAATGAAGATACTCGTGACCGACAAATTGGCTTTGTAGAGTTCTCGTTAGAAGAGTTTCAAGCCGACACCATGTCGAACACCACTGAAATCGAAGATTTACCGCGCTCAGGCTGGGCAAGCCAAAAAGAGCTATCAAGCATAGTGACACTACAGAACTTGTTTGGCGTGCCCGCACAAAAACGGCGTGTTGTTGGTAATGTCTCAATTAGTCCGTCTAATTTTGTATTTAAGCCATTTTCTGATTATTCATTTAACCAACTCGCTAAACAAGACGATGTTACTGACAATTTAAGCACTATAAATAAAGTCTTATCTGAGGCAACAACAGATGCAGATGGCAAAGCGCGCTTAACTATCGATTTAAGCGACTTGGAAAAGGGCACCTATGTTGTACAACTAAATACGGAGGGCTTTGAACCTTCAAATGGCCGCTCTGTAAAAGCAGCACGCACCTTTTTATTTTCGCCCCACGAGCACTTGCTTGGGATCAAAAAAGATGGTGATGTAGATTTCGTAAAACTCGATAGTGAACGCAGTGTTCATGTACTTGCCATCGATAACAAATTAGAAGCGCTAGCACTTGATGGTATAAGCGTAAAACTGAGTCAGGTAGACACAATCTCTACTTTAGTGAAGCAATATAATGGGCGCTATGAGTATCAGAGTATTACCAAACAAAACGAAGTAAGCACTACCTCGTTTGATATTGATGCACAGCCTAATGTTTATAAGATTGATACCAGCAACTCGGGCACATTTTTAGTTGAATTTATTGATCAAAATAAACAAGTACGTTCTTCATTTACTTACTCGGTAGTCGGAGAAAGTGACTCGCAAGACGCCAATAACAAAGACGCAGAGCTTGTATTAAAACTGAATAAAAAAGATTATCAAGCGGGCGAATCAATCGAATTGTCGATACAAGCGCCGTATGCTGGAAGTGGCCTGATCACCATTGAAAGTAATAAAGTACATGCTTATAAATGGTTTACGAGTGATACCACAAATAGCGTGCAAAGCATTGTAATACCGCCTTCTCTTGAGGGTAACGCTTATGTGAACGTAAGTTTTGTGCGCGACCATGCATCGCCTGAAATATTCACCAGTCCGCTAAGTTACGCTGTGGCTCCTTTTTCGATAGATCGCGATAAGCGAACGATTGCTTTAAGCGTAGAGGTCCCCGATGTTGCTCAACCGGGGCAAGACATGCCAATTACTGTCAAACTAAATGAAGACGCTAAGTTGCTCGTTTACGCTGTTGATATTGGTATTTTACAAGTGGCTAACTATCAAACGCCTGACCCTTTATCGTACTTTTTGCAAAAACGCGCGCTAAGCGTAAGAACCATGCAAATCCTAGATCTGATATTACCAAGCTTTGAATTAGTGAAGAGTTTGTCGGCCGCTGGTGGCGATATGGCAGAGGTGCTTTCAAAGGAAATGGACAGGGCTGAAAAAATAATGGTAACAGGCTCACGGTTGAGACGCTCAGAAAATCCGTTTTCCCGGCAAGTCAGAAAACCTGTCATCTATTGGTCGGGTATAATTGAGGCTGAAAAAGGCGAAAATACCCTTAACTTCGCCGTGCCAGAAGATTTTGCTGGTGGCTTACGAGTGATGGCGCTTGCGGTAAACGAAGGCTCGATTGGTAGAGCTCAAACCTCTAATTTGGTCGTGGGGCCGTTTGTGATTTCGCCCAATGTACTCACCCAAGCTGCCCCCAATGACGAGTTTGCTGTCACTTTAGGTGTCGCTAATTTAGTAGAAGACTCAGGCGACAATGCTCAGCTTAATGTGCAAATGATGGCGAGTGAGCATCTTCAAGTTATTGGTGAAAACAATGCGCAGTTATCACTAGATGAAGGTGAAGAAGATAGTGTCAGCTTTAATGTTAAGGCGCTTGAACAACTTGGCGCAGCAAGCCTGAGGTTTACAGTATCGCTTACCGATAAGTCGGGTAAAACGTGGACTTCCTCAAGAACAGCAAGCCTAAGTGTCAGACCCGCCAGTCCTTATGACGTTGCGCTTAACGTTGGCTCAAGTGCAAATGGTGAAGTGAAAATCTCACCGACTCGCCAACTATATTCTGCACAAAGTGCCTTAGCCTTAAAAGCCTCGGTGAGTCCTCTACTTATTGCCGACGGATTAACTGACTATTTAGAAAGCTATCCTCATGGCTGTACAGAACAAATTGTCAGCCAAGTTTTCCCTCTTATTGGTTTATCTAATTTAGCGATGTACTCGCCGCAAAAAGAAGATGTGCTCGCCCAATTCAATAGCGTGATAGACGCGCTTAGGCAAAGACAAAGCTATGCTGGTGGCTTCTCGTACTGGCCTTCGCAGCAAATTGATGACTTTAGTACCAGTATTTATGTCATGCACTTTTTGCTTGAAGCGCAAAGCTCAGGCTACCCTGTTCCTAATGAGATAGTTGAACGTGGGATCGCTTATTTAGAAAACACGCTTAACCAAGGCATAAATTTGCAAGTGTCGAGAGACGAACGGCTTGTACAGGATGCTGAAAATAAACGCATGGAACTTGCCACGCTTCGAGAGAGGGCACATGCTATTTACTTGTTAACGCGCAGTGGCAGAGTGACCTCTAATCTAGTGATTGATGTCATAAGTGATCTTAACAAGGTTATTTCAGATGAGTGGAAGACAGATGTTGTCGCAAGTTACATTGCAGCAAGCTACGCCCTTATGCAGCAACAAGACGAAGCGCTAGCATTAATTAAAAAGTACGAATATAGCCAACAAGACACGTCATATAATTTTGCCTTTGGTGGCCAAACAAACGGGCTTATTTTTGATGCACAGCACTTATTTATTTTAGCAAAGCATTTTCCTAAAGTATTAGAGCGTCAACCAAAGCGGGAATTGTCAGGCATTATCGCTAATCAGATCACTCAACCGATAATTCAGGGTGATTACAACACGATTTCGGCCGCATATTCGATTCTTGCACTTGGCGCATATCATGGTGCGGTTGAGGAGCCGTCTTCTGAAGGCCATGATCTAAGTGCAGATAAGCTTGGAATAGATGAACTGATTCAATTTATGGCGACCAACAAAGCCCAGCAAAGCGCTGCATTAACGCCAAGTTATACGCCATTTGCGGGTGTCACTTACCCAATAGATACATTGCAAGTCAGTGCTCAACATAAAGATGGCAAACCTATCTATTACATAGATTTACAAGCGGGCTATGATAACAATCTTGCTACTGAAGCAGTTGTACAAGGTTTAGAAATCCAAAAATCGTTCCTAAATAGTGAGGGCGAAAAGGTAAGTACGGCTAAGCAAGGTGACGAATTGACCGTACGCTTAAGAGTGCGAGCTATCGATACCAACATGGTGCAAAACGCGGCTATTGTTGATTTGCTGCCAGGAGGCTTCGAAGTTATTCGCGAATCGGTAAATCGTAGTGCTAATCAAGCTGAATCAAGACTGGCGACTATGAGCACATGGCAAGGCTCTCACATTGATATTCGCGAAGATAGAATTGTGTATTACGGCGATATTAACAATCGCGTAAATGAGATTACATATAAGGTTAAAGTGACGGCTGCGGGTAAGTTTACCGTGCCCCCAAGTTTGGTTGAATCTATGTATAACAGAAAACTAAAAGGCCGCTCAATTTCGTCTACATTTGAAGTCTTACCTCTAAATGACAGCGCTAACCAGTAGGCGCCGGGAATGCTTAATAGCGGCTGTCATTCATGGTTCTAGTCATGGTTTAGTGGTGCTATTTACATTTAAAAGTGAAAAGTAAAACGTGAAAAATACAAACACTAAGTCACCATTCATTTGGCGTCGTTTGAGTATGCGATTCAAGATTGCTTTACCGCTCATGATTGTATTTTTACTAGGCGGTTTAGCTTATCTTCTGCTCCCTAAACCTGAGCTAGTGGTATATCAAAGTTATTCGACTGCCGTTTACGATAAACACGGGGCGCTCTTGCGCTTGAGCCTCTCGCAAGATCAGCGCTATCGCTTATATACGCCTTTTGATGAAATACCTGAGCATATTATTGACGCCACCATTTTATACGAGGATAAAAACTATTATCAGCATTCGGGTGTCGATTATTTAGCGCTGTTAAGAGCTTTTTGGCAAACCTATGTAAAACAAGAAAGAAAGATTGGGGCATCAACACTCGTGATGCAAGTGGCTCGACTACGTTGGAATATTCCATCCTCTAGTATTCAGGGCAAGCTACAACAAATATTCAGGGCAATTCAGCTATCGCGCCATTATTCAAAAAACGAATTGATAGAAAGCTATCTAAATTTAGCGCCCTATGGGGGGAACGTTGAAGGCATTGGCGCAGCAAGCTTAGTCTACTTTGGTAAACCCGCTTCGCAACTAAGTATTCCAGAGGCACTTACCCTTGCCGTAGTACCACAAAACCCGAACAAACGTAATCCTAGCAAGCCAGATGGTCTTATTAATTTGCAAACGGCTAGAGAAAATTTATACCAGAAGTGGCTTGATACTTATCCAAGCGATAAGGCACTCGGTAGTATGATGAAACTGGCCTTACAGGTCGCTTCTCCTAAAGACTTACCCTTTCACGCGCCTCATTTTGTCGATACAGTTTTGCTAACTCAGGGGCAATTTTCAAGTGGTAAACTTTCGACTACGCTTGACTACAAGCTGCAGAATTCATTAACTGCTGTTTTAGAAGATTATATTACGCAAAATAAACAGCGGGGCTTTAATAACGCATCGGCTTTACTGTTAAATACCAACACCATGCAAATTGAAGCCATGATAGGCTCGGCCAGCTTCAACAATAAGGTGATATATGGCCAAGTAAACGGGACGCTAGCCAAGCGCTCTCCTGGCTCTACTTTGAAACCGTTTGTATATGGCTTAGCCATGGATGCAGGCATTATTCATCCAATGACCATGTTAGCCGATTTGCCAAAACGCTATGCAGGCTTTACGCCTGAGAACTTTGGAAGCGGTTTTTTGGGGCCAGTGTCAGCGCAAGATGCCTTAATTAAAAGTCGAAACCTGCCAGTGGTTGAGCTACAACAGCAACTAAGCGAATTACGCAGCAGCGACGATAGTCGGTTAACAAACAAGCCAATAGATTTATACAACTTGCTTGAACGCGCGCAAGTACGTGATATGAGAGGTCGCGATTTTTATGGCTTGGCACTAGCCCTTGGCGGGATTGAGCTGAGTATGTTAGAGCTAGTTGAGTTATATGCGATGCTGGCGAATAAGGGGGAATATCAAAAAGCATCATTCTTGCAAACGAATCAATCGGAGAGTTCAGGCATGTCAATGCTAAGCCCTGAAGCCGCTTTTTTGACTCTCGACATGCTATCAAAAAATCCTAAACCTAGCGCTTACCGTTCAGCGGGTGCCCAATCAAATAACGAAAAAGCAATTGCTTGGAAAACGGGCACATCTTGGGCTTTTAGAGACGCTTGGGCAATTGGTATAAAAGGAAATTATGTACTGGCGGTATGGATTGGTAACTTTAATGGCGCTGGCAACAATGCGTTTATTGGCCGCAGTGCCGCTGGGCCATTATTATTTAGAATGTTTGGATTAATAAATGGCAATGCCACAAACAATACTCCCTCAAATAATGAATTAGCGAACCTAAACCTTCAGAAAGTAGCTATTTGTAAACCAACGGGTGACCTTTTTGAGGCCGCCTGTCCAGAAAAAGCTTCGTCTTGGTTTATTCCCGGCGTGTCACCTATTAAACAATCAAACATTTATCGAACGCTATTGGTGAATGCAAAAACAGGACTTAGAAGTTGCCGACCAAACGACGAAGATGTCATACAGAAAGCATATGCATTTTGGCCAAGTGACTTTTTAGAATTATTTGAAAAAGCGAATATCTACATTGAAAAAGCGCCAAAATACGAGTCAAGTTGTCACGCGCAAGCTTCAACTTTTGTTAGCGCTGCACCTGAAATTATCTCACCACAAAACACACTTAACTATATCGTACAAGAAAATCAAAGCGCTACGGTGCCAATAGAATTAAAAGCAAGAGTCGATGCAGAAGTGTCTCACTTGTATTGGTTTGCAAATGGTCGCCTAATTGCTAGTCGAGAGCTTGGTTCTGACCTTAGTTCTGGCATGCAAGATGTTTTGCTTTGGCAAGCTGAAGTTGGCAAGTACGAAATACAAGTGAGTGATGATTTAGGGAAAAGTGCGGCAGTGGATATCGTGGTGATTGCGAGATGATTGCAAGGTAATAAAACAAAGTTTGTTTGTGCAAGTGTGTTCAACCAGGCCAGCTTTGCACCTGACAGATGTTCTTAATCTATCGCAATGATATTTTTTGGACACTCAACTTTCTTTTTGGCTCTTTATGGCGATTTGCCGCCGTTAGAATTTCAGTAGTTTTTGACAGCAACACGTCAATTCATGACCCTAATCTAAGCAAACTCATACAAAATGCTACTCATTGCAATCTTTACTTATTGACTAAATGTAAAGGCGTGCTAATCTTTACTATAATAAGTTTAGTAAAGGCTATAAAAGATGGCAAAAGTGAGTTCAAAGAGACAAATTACATTACCTGTTGAGCTTTGTAATGTTGCGCATATAAGTGCTGGCGATGATGTAGAAAGCTTTGTCGATAGACAGGGTGTAATATCTATCGTTAAGAAGCAATCGGGTGCTGCCGATGGCTTATTAAAAAATATAACGGTTGACGATAAAGTTACTGAACAGCAGTCGCTGCGAAGTGCTATCAATTCATGATAGCAATTGATACAAATGTTTTACTACGATACTTGCTTGCAGATGACGACATGCAATCCAGTAAAGCGCAGGATCTCATTC
>CAYURD010000082.1:13864-17955 GCA_964446865.1 uncultured Glaciecola sp. | reverse complement strand
GGAATGACGGGGTTTTGGCTTAACCGAACAGTATTACGCCTGCGCGGGAATGACGTGATTATTGTAGAACGGGAATAACGTGGTTTTTCTAACAACTGTTAGTTTCAAAGCTTATTTAAGCGCGTTACTCGCCGCGATCCTTGTTGGCGATACTTCCTCAACAGGATAGCAACCTAATACTTTAAAGTAGCGCGTCATGCCGCGTAACTTATCAAAAGCGGTTTGCATTGGGCCGTCTTCAATATTACCCACAACGTCCATATAGAACATCTCTTCCCAAGGGTTACCGTTAATGGGGCGTGATTCCAGCTTTGTCATGTTGATGTCATTTTCTTTAAGCACAAGTAATACGTCGCAAAGTGCGCCAGGGCTTTGTACTGTTGACATGATAAGGGTTGTTTTTGCTGGCACTTGTAAAGGCACTTTTATTGATTGGCTTGCTACCACAATAAAGCGACTATGATTTTCTTTTTGATTGGCGAGATTAGACTTAACGGCTTTTAGTGAATAAAAACCACCGCTTTCGGCAGAGCCTATTGCCGCTGCCTCGGGCGATGCTAATTCGCTGACTTTTAGCATGGCATCTGAGGTGCTATCACATGTTTTAACTTCAATGTTCCCAAATTCAGCTAAAAAGTGACTACATTGGGCAAACACTTGCGGGTGGGCATAAATCGTTTTGATTTGTGCGTTTTCAACATTGTCGTGCACCAACAAGGCGTGTTTTATAGGATGGGTAAGCTCACCCACAATATTTAAGCGTGTGTGCTGAAGTTGGTCGTAAACTTCATTAATACTGCCAGAACTCGTATTTTCGATGGGCAATACTGCGTAGTCAGCTTCGTGTGATTCTACTCGTTGAATAATTTCGCCAAAGCTCTTGCAGCCAATTTCTACCAATTCGCCAGGTCGGCGCGAAAAGTACTTTTGAGTCGCTAAGTAACTATACGACCCTTTTTTACCTAAAAAGGCAACACGGTTAAGCGGGAGACGCGAATCAGGATTAGCCCATTCGTGCAGCATTGATTGTTGCTGTAATACCGAATCTTCGATAATGAGCTGGAATAACTTGGTAATAAAATGCGGGTCTAGGCCAACATCATGGCCTTGCTTAATTAATCGTAGAAGTAACTGTTCTTCTCGGTTTTTATCACGAACCGAAATGTTATGCTTCACTTTTGTTTCAGCAACTTGTGCGGTTAAAGCTTGGCGCTTAGCGATAATTGACAGTAGCTCACTGTCGGTTTTAGTTATTTGCTCACGTAAAGAGGCTAACACATCTGTAGACACACTGTTTTCCTGATTGTTGATGGTTGCGTTTGGTATGTTTGGCTGTCGGATTTGTTAGCTGTAATAGCTACGACGAGCTTGATAAATACGTCCTATCAACATGATATAACAAAATGTGGTTCGCGTAAGCCTCTATTTCGTTATTGATCTAGAAGCCTTGCTAAAATCGAACGTACTTCTTCGGATTCAAAAGGCTTATCGCACAATGCATTCACGCCTGTTTGTTGAATGTTGCTCATGTGCAAGCTGTCAGTTGATTCTGAGGTAACCATAATGATGGGAATATGGCTAGTCATGGGGTTAAAGCGAATAAACTCAGATAATTCACGGCCGTCCATTTCTGGCATGTTGTAGTCGGTCACTACAAGGTCAAACTCTTTTTCTTTTAAGTGGGTGAGGGCGAGTGCGCCATTTTCGGCCTCGGTAATGTTTTGAATGCCCATGTTTTTAAGTACGCGCGAAATATGATTGCGCGCTAGGCGACTGTCATCCACTAATAACACCCTAACGCTTTGAATATCAAACAGAGATAAATCCAGTTCTTCGGTATTCAGTAACTGTAAGCTAGCGTTTAATCCTCGACTTAAATGAATGGGTTCAAATGGTTTGGGTAAAATTGCCGCTACGCCAGATTGTTTAAATACGTCTAGCTTGGCAAGACTGGTCTCGCTCGACACTAACATAAAGGGAACACTTGCTGTTGTGTCATTGTTTTTAAGGTATTCGAGCACATCAAGCCCGGTACCATCGGCTAAGTACATACTGCTCACGACAACGTCTACGTTATGTTTATCTATTGCGATTTTCGCCTGCGTCACATTTTTGACGATATCAACACCGTTCACCGACTCTTTTGCCAGTAATTTAGTGATTATCTTTGCCTGCGTATCTGATGGTTCAATCAACAATATTTGTAAATCTGAAATAGAAAGTTGCATTTAGCCTCTGCTTATTCTTTGATGTCGTATCATTAGCATATCTTGTTTATTCTTAATGCTGTTTATCGTAGCTGTTTATCGTAGCTGTTTATGGCAGCCGGTTATCGCAATTGTTTAGTGCGACTGTTTAATGCAAGCAGCGATTTCTAACCGCCCGCAAGTTTTACTTTCATGCCTTTATTTTCTAACAAAACTTTGAGCTTATCTCGCACGTCGCCTTGTATTTCGATGGTAAAGTCTTTAACAGCACCACCACAGCCACATTGCTTTTTTAGTTCACTGCATAGCTTTTTAAGTTCGGCTGGATCCATCGCCAGGCCATCTATAACACTAACGCCTTTACCTTTTTTACCTTTGGTGACGCGCTTTAGACGCACGATACCATCACCTTCTGGAATATTTATCGGCTGTTTATCTTGTTTATTAACTCGACCGCCATCTGTCGAATAAACTAGTCTAGAATTACTCATTAATCCTTTACCTCTGTTTCATTAAATGTTTATACAATTTAAATGCCAATGTTTACACTTTACATGCAAATGTTTATGGAAGATCATCAAGCTCTAAAGCATTAGCTATTTTTTTTAGTAATCGTTATACTCAACTTAATCGTATTGAGACTTATTATCATTTGAGTGTTTCTTGATAATTATCGATGTTTCTCGATGCTTATCAATATATGTCAATGAAATCCGTTACTAATCAAGAACTATCGACACATGCTAGTGTCAATAATGGCAGTGATTTCAATATTCGGCGAATATTTTCTCGTCATAAAGGTTTTTATTTTTCAAAAGGGGTTAGTCATTAATATTTTATCTCGTTTTTTTACAAAATCAGCCATAGTTAGCTTAAGCATACTATTAGCGTCATCAGTGTTTACGCCCTTTGTGCTTGCTGACGAAGTAAACGTATACTCTGGTCGTCAAGAAGCATTAATAAAGCCCTTGCTAGATAAGTTTGAGAAAGATACGGGCATTACGGTAAATCTGGTGACGGGTAAAGCAGATGCTTTATTAAGCCGTATTAAAGCAGAAGGCCAATTTACGTCGGCCGACTTAGTCATTATGGCAGACGCAGGGCGCTTGGTTCGTGCAAAAGAAATGGGCTTAACACAAGCGTTTGAAAAAGCCCAAATACCCGAAAGCTTAGATGAAATATGGCAAGATCCTAAAGGCCATTGGTTAGCACTAACCAAAAGAGCGCGTCCTATTATGTATAAAAAGGGCGCATTTGACCCTGCATCGGTGACAAAACTAAGTGACTTGGTCAGCGAAAAGTACCGCAACAGCATCTGTATTCGTTCTTCAAGCAATATATACAATCAGTCGATGTCAGCTGCGTTAATTGAGCTTTGGAGCGAAGACACTGTACTTGAATGGGCAAAAGGGATAGTTAAGAACTTTGCGCGCTCTCCTAAAGGCGGCGATCGCGATCAAATCAAAGCCCTTGTTGCCGGTGAATGTGCATTAGCAATCGCCAATACTTATTACCTTGGCGGCATGTTGTCGAGTAAAGACGAAGAAACACGTAAAATTGCCGAGCAAGTCGGTGTAATCTGGCATGATCAAGCAGACGGTGAAATGGGCGTGCACGTGAACGTATCGGGCGCAGCCTTAGTTAAATTTGCGCGCAATATCGACAATGCAGAAAAGTTGCTGGCTTACATGTTGTTACCTGAATCTCAAAAATGGTATGCAGAAGTTAATCATGAATATCCAGTAATTGAGGGTGTGGCTGCTAGCCCAGAACTGCAGTCTTTAGGCGAATTTACGGCGCAAAGTGTTTCTTTAGAAGAAATGGGTAAAAATAATGGCAAAGCGCTTATGCTAATGGACAAGGCTGGTTGGAAATAAGGGCTTG
>CAYURD010000082.1:10945-13764 GCA_964446865.1 uncultured Glaciecola sp. | reverse complement strand
GCTTGGATTTATCAGATTGGAGTTGTCAGTTGTACAGCACGCAGTTAATAAGTACTAAATGTCATGAATAGCACATTTAGTTGGCTGAAGCTTAATACGCTTTTAATAACGGGACTGTTTGCAGTCCCGTTGTTAGTTGTGTTTGCGAGTGTATTTTCGTTTGATACTGAGCTTTGGCGTCACTTAGCAAGCACCGTGTTAAGTAGCTATATTTACAATAGCTTTGTATTAGCGCTTTTTGTCGGGATAGGTTGCGCCTTGATAGGTACTTATCTCGCATGGTTTATGGTGAATTATAGCTTTTTTGGTAAGCGCGTTTTAGCTTGGCTTTTACTCCTACCTTTGGCAATGCCTGCTTATATTATTGCCTATACCTACACTGGTTTGTTAGATTTTGCAGGACCTTTGCAAACTAGCTTGCGCGCTTTGTTTGGCCTAGCAGACAACGTCCATGTACTTCCCGATATTCGCAGCTTAAGTGGCGCAGTTATCATGATGGTGTTGGTACTTTACCCTTATGTATATTTACTTGCGCGTACTGCATTTAGCGAACAATCTGCACAATTTACCATGGTGTCAAAACTGGCTGGTTTAAGCACCAAACAACATATGATGAAGGTTGCCTTGCCACTTGCAAGGCCTGCCATTGTCACTGGTTCTGCACTTGCCATGATGGAAGCGCTAGCCGACTACGGTACGGTCGCCTATTTTGGCGTGAGTACCTTCACAACGGGAATATACAGAACGTGGTTTGGCATGGGCAACGCTGCAGGAGCGAGTCAACTAGCCAGTTTGTTGTGCGTTTTTGTGTTTGCGCTTATTTTACTTGAAAAAAACAGTCGTAAACATCAAAGCCGCTACCAATCACGCCATGCACATGCTGTTCAAGCGCAGCGCACCCATAAATGGCAATCCCTTGGTATCTTTACCTTATGTTTATTACCTGCGCTTTTTGGTTTTATTATTCCCTTTTTGCAATTGGGCTATTGGTCATTTCGTTATTTTGAAATAGATACCTTTATCAACTATCTCCCGCTTTTAGCGACATCCTTGCAGCTCGCGGCTATTAGTGCAGTGGTGATTGTTAGTTTTGCCTTGATTATTAATTACTGTAAAAGACGTTTTGCTAGCAAAAAAATTGGTGCAGCGAGTCAGCTCGTAAGCTTAGGTTATGCATTGCCAGGCGTTGTTATTGCCGTTGGCGTGGTGCAAGTGGCAGGCTTTGTAGACATTAAATTTAACGTGGTGACTGACTACTTATTTGGTTGGCAGCCTGGCTTGATTATTTCAGGTAGCTTTGCAATATTGATTATCGCTTATGCAGTGCGTTACTTAAGTGTTGCACTGCATTCAACAGAAACTGGCCTTCAGCGCATAAAACCTAACTTAGATGAAGTGGCCGCGACACTTGGCGCTAACAACAAACGTGTTTTGCAAAAAATTCACATGCCATTGCTGAAAGCGAGTTTGTTAAGCGCATTTATATTAGTATTTGTTGACGTATTAAAAGAGCTGCCTGCCACGCTAATTTTACGACCATTTAACGTCAATACTCTAGCGGTTAAAGCCTATGAGTTAGCCTCTGACGAGCGATTGATTGATGCAGCATTACCTGCAGTGAGTATTGTGTTGGCAGGTATTTTACCGGTCATTTTGTTAACTAAAAATCTGCACAAGCAGCAAAAATAAAGGCTTATATGTCGTCGCTTATTGCTACAAAAAATGATTCTTTACACACGCAAAACGAAAATTTGTTGCTGTGTATAAAACAAGTGTGCATTGCTTATGATAATACATCTGTTTTACGAGATATTAGCCTTGATATAAAAGCAGGTGAGATTGGCTGTATTTTAGGACCGTCGGGCAGCGGGAAAACTAGTCTTTTACGCGCTATTGCCGGTTTTATTAGTATACAAAGTGGCTCAATTACGATTAATAATACCGAAGTATCGAGTGCTGAAAATACTACCGATGTAAGCTTACGCTCTGTAGGCGTAGTGTTTCAAGACTACGCTTTGTTCCCGCATTTAACCGTTGCGCAAAATATTGAATTTGGCTTGGCTGCGCTTGACTCAAACGAGCGAGAGACGCGCACTACACACTACATGAATATTATGGGCATTAGTGAACTCTCCGCAAAATACCCTGCAGATTTGTCGGGCGGTCAACAACAACGCGTGGCGATTGCCAGAGCGATTGCACCACAGCCAACACTTCTTTTGATGGATGAAGCGTTTTCAAGTCTTGATCCTCAATTACGCGAGCAAGTGGCATTTGACCTTCGCGCCATTATCAAAGAATTAGGACTTACGGTCATTCTTGTCACGCACGACCAAAGCGAGGCATTTGCATTTGCTGATAAAATTGCGGTGATTGCGAATGGCGCCTTGCAGCAATATTCAAGTGCTTATTCGCTTTATCACAAGCCTCAAACAGAATTTGTAGCTAACTTTATTGGTGATGGTGCGTTTATAAAAGGGGAGATTGCCGTTAATGACAAGGGCGCAATTGTGGCTACGGCACTGGGTGAACTGTTGCTTCCTCAAAACCTTGATGAAAGTGACTTTTCAAAAGGTGATAAGTTAAATATTTTGCTTCGCCCTGATGACGTCATTCATGATGATGCCAGCCCTACAAAAGCCATTATTAAAGCTAAGCAATTTAAAGGCGCATTTATTCGCTACGAACTCAAGGTAGAAGCAACAAACGAGAAGATATTATGTTTTGCGCCAAGCCATCATAATCACGATATTGGTGAAACCTTTGGCATAAGAGCTGAAGTTGAGCATGTAATTGGATTTATAGCGTGATCTTAGTAT
>CAYURD010000082.1:0-10845 GCA_964446865.1 uncultured Glaciecola sp. | reverse complement strand
TGGCATAAGAGCTGAAGTTGAGCATGTAATTGGATTTATAGCGTGATCTTAGTATAGCCGCCTAGTATAAACGCCGCGTAATATTTTTCTTGCTTTATGCTTCTAAGCGTTTAGTAAGTGCAGTCTTTAGTTTATAATACGGCGCGAAAATGACTAAACAAACAACAAAGCAAAGGGTTGTAATAAATGCGCACTAATTATTGCGGAAGAATAGACACAAATTATCTTGAACAAAGCGTCACCTTATATGGTTGGGTGAACAAACGTCGTGACCTAGGCGGCGTGGTATTTATTGATTTACGAGACCGTGAAGGTATAGTTCAAGTTGTGGTTGACCCTGATACTGCAGATGCGTTTGCAGTCGCTTCTTCGGTACGTGCTGAATACTGTGTTTCGATTACCGGTAAAGTACGTGCGCGTCCCGATTCACAAGTGAATAAAGATATGACCACCGGCGCGATTGAAGTCTTGGCTAAAGACGTCAGCATTATTAATAAAGCGCCTGCTTTACCGCTTGATTGGAATCAAGAAAACAGCGAAGAACAGCGCTTAAAATACCGTTATTTGGATTTACGCCGCCCACTTATGACAGAGCGTTTAGTCTTTAGATCAAAAGTCACTGCGTTTGTTCGCCGCTTTTTAGAAGATAATGACTTTTTAGATATCGAAACACCTATATTAACAAAAGCGACACCCGAAGGCGCGCGCGATTATTTAGTGCCAAGTCGTACTCACAAGGGCGAGTTTTTTGCCTTGCCTCAGTCTCCACAGCTCTTCAAGCAATTGCTTATGATGAGCGGCATGGATAAGTACTATCAAATTGTGAAGTGTTTTCGTGATGAAGATTTACGCGCCGACCGCCAGCCCGAATTTACTCAAATTGATATAGAAACCACATTCTTAGACGCCAGCGGCGTGATGCAAATAACTGAAAAACTAGTCACAGAGCTATTCCAAAAGCTATTAAACGTCGATTTAGGTGAATTTCCTCACATGACTTACGCCGACGCAATGCGACGTTTTGGCAGTGATAAACCTGATTTACGTAACCCACTTGAAATTATTGATGTTGCAGACAGCCTCAAAAATATAGAGTTTAAGGTTTTCAGTGGCCCAGCAAACGATGCCAATGGCCGTGTAGCAGTGTTATGTGTGCCAGGTGGTGCAAGTTTGTCGCGCAAACAAATTGACCAGTATGGTGACTTTGTTGGCATATACGGCGCAAAAGGCTTAGCGTGGATTAAAGTCAATGATGTAAGCAAAGGTATTGAAGGTTTACAAAGCCCTATATTGAAATTCCTAGACGCGGATGCCGTTGATGGCATTTTACAAGCAAGCAAAGCAAAAGACGGCGACATCTTATTATTTGGCGCGGGCGACAATGCCACTGTGACCGAAGCTTTGGGCGCATTGCGTTTAAAAGTAGGCGAAGACTTTGACTTGTTAGAAGGTGAATGGAAACCATTATGGGTTGTTGACTTCCCCATGTTTGAAGAGGCTGATGGGCGTTTGCATGCTTTACATCACCCCTTTACTGCGCCAAGTAATTTAAATGTGCAAGCCCTTAAAGATAATCCAGCGGATGCGCTTTCAAATGCCTACGATATGGTACTTAATGGTGTTGAATTAGGCGGTGGTTCGGTGCGTATTCATGATATGGACATGCAGTCTGCCGTGTTTGATTTATTAGGAATAGAAGCGCAAGAAGCGCAAGAAAAATTTGGCTTTTTGCTAGAAGCGCTTAAATACGGTACCCCACCACATGCTGGTTTGGCCTTTGGGCTTGACCGTTTAGTCATGCTAATGGTGGGAGCAGAGTCAATAAGAGATGTGATGGCATTCCCTAAAACCACCACTGCGGCGTGCCCACTGACCGGCGCACCTGGTATGGCTAATCCTGAGCAGTTAAAAGAGCTATCGATTGCGAGTCTAGTATCGACAAACGATGCAAAAGAAAATGACGAAAGCGCGTAAATAGAGGAAAATTTGCAAGCTCAGTTGTTGCTGAGCAATGCAATATGCATGGATATTAAAAGGCCAGAGTCTGTATTAGTCGTGTTGTATAATGAGCACTATCAAGTGCTCGTATTACAGCGCGATGACGACGCCGAGTTTTGGCAGTCTGTGACGGGCTCACTTGAGCATGACGAGACGCCCATTCAAACGGCTTTACGAGAAGTACACGAAGAAACCGGCATTGATTTACGACAAGCGATGTTCACAACAACACAAATCATGGACTGCCGGCAGGTTAATCAGTACGTAATAAGAGAAGACTGGCGTTATCGCTACGCTAAAAATGTGACGAGTAATTTTGAATATGTGTTTTGTGCGCAAATTCCTGCCGATTCACCTATCGTGCTCACAGAACATTTGCAATATAGTTGGTTAAGTAAACCTGAAGCCATTCAAAAAGTGTGGTCAAATACCAATAAACAAGCCATTGCTAAATTTGTTCCAGAACAGCCGCACAGCGGAAAGGCGTAATATATGCAGATTATTCTTGGCATTGACCCAGGCTCACGCATTACCGGTTATGGTGTGATTGGTGTAAAAGGCAATCACACACAATACTTGGCGAGTGGCTGTATTAGAGTGATGGACGAGGTGCTCGCTAATCGCCTAAAAAATGTATTTGACGGCGTGAGCGAAATCATCAAACAATTTTCGCCCGATGTGTTTGCGATTGAACAAGTGTTTATGGCTAAAAATCCAGACTCAGCCCTTAAACTTGGTCAAGCTCGCGGCGCCGCTATTGTTGCGGCGACATGTAAAGACTTGCCTGTATTTGAATATTCTGCTCGGCAAATAAAGCAGTCGGTGGTGGGTAAAGGTAGCGCCGATAAAACACAAGTGCAGCACATGGTGACACACTTACTAAAGCTCAATAAAACACCCCAAGCCGATGCTGCCGACGCACTAGCCGTTGCCTTATGTCACCTGCACACTCAACAAAGTATGATTAAAATGGCAGGTAGCGCTACTAAAACAGTGCGCCGACGTTTACAATAAGGGCTATACTTGGTCCAATAATAAAAAAACGCTGAAGCATATCTAAATGCAAAAGCGTTAATGAAAGACAACAATAATAAAATACAGCCAAAAGCGAAAAATAATAATATATGATTGCTCAACTCAATGGGATTATTCTAGAAAAAATACCACCTGAAATAGTATTGGACGTTGGCGGTGTGGGCTATGAAATTCAATTGCCCATGACCAGTTTTTACCAATTGCCCGAAGTAAACCAAGCCGTAAAATTGTTCACGCATTTTGTTGTGCGAGAAGATGCTCAGCTACTGTTTGGTTTTGTAGACCGTTTAGAACGCACTCTTTTTAGGGTCTTAATTAAAGCGAATGGCGTTGGGCCAAAACTTGCGTGCACTATATTGTCTGGCATGTCGGCAAATCAGTTTGTGAACGCAGTAATGCATGAAGATATTACGGCACTGGTAAAAATGCCCGGTGTTGGTAAAAAAACAGCAGAGCGTTTGGTAGTTGAATTAAAAGACCGCCTCAAAGATCTAGATGCGTTACCAGATTTGAGTATTCATAAACCTGTCACGACGAATGCAACAAAAGGTGAAGTATTAGCACCATCAATGAGTGCAGGTGATGAAGCAATTAGCGCTTTGGTGGCCTTAGGTTACAAACGTAATCAAGCAGAAAGTGCGGTTAAAAGTGCGGCATCAGGCATAGAAAAAGACCAGTTATCAAGCGAGCAGCTTATTCGCGATGCGCTTAAGTCGATGGTGTAAAGCATGCTCCAAGGAATAAAACGATGATTGAAGCTGACAGTATTTTACAACCACAAGAGCAATCAGAAGATGCTGCGGTTGACCGTGCGATTCGTCCAAAAATGCTGGCCGATTATGCTGGGCAGCAACAAGTCTGCGACCAGATGGAAATATTCATAGAAGCCGCACGCGGTCGCGAAGATGCGCTTGATCATTTACTTATATTCGGCCCACCAGGCTTGGGCAAAACGACCCTAGCAAATATTGTGGCTAACGAAATGCAGGTTAATATCAAAACAACTTCTGGCCCGGTACTTGAAAAAGCAGGCGATTTGGCAGCACTACTTACTAATCTTGAAGAAAACGATGTATTGTTTATTGATGAAATACATCGCTTAAGTCCGGTGGTTGAAGAAGTGCTTTATCCAGCAATGGAAGATTATCAACTAGATATTATGATAGGTGAGGGGCCTGCCGCTCGTTCAATTAAATTGGAGCTTCCGCCATTTACCTTAATTGGCGCAACGACTAGAGCAGGTTCATTAACGTCGCCATTACGCGACAGATTTGGTATTACGCAGCGCTTAGAGTTTTACAAAGTCGCTGACTTAACCAACATTATTTTACGCAGCGCTAAACACTTAAACATGCAAATGCAAGAAGAGGGCGCACTCGAGATAGCCAAGCGTTCGCGGGGCACGCCTCGTATTGCCAATCGATTGTTAAGACGCGTACGAGATTATTCGCAAGTAAAATCAGATGGCAATGTGACCCCTGAAGTGGCCGCTGCGGCATTAAATATGCTTGATGTTGATAAACTAGGCTTTGATCTGATGGATAGAAAGCTGTTGCTATCAATTATAGAGAAGTTTAATGGCGGTCCTGTCGGCCTTGAAAATGTAGCCGCGGCCATCGGTGAAGAAAAAGAAACGATTGAAGATGTAATAGAGCCGTTTTTGATACAGCAAGGCTACTTACAGCGCACACCTCGTGGACGAATTGCCACAGACAGTGCGTATTTGCATTTGGGATTTGATATTAAAAATGATTAAAAAAAAGGCCCACACAAAGTATGGGCCAAAAATCATAATCAACTATAGGAACATATGAAACCAAATACAAGAACTGCTTGCTTTGATGGCGCGTATTTTAGCGATTTTGTTTATTAGAGCAAGTAAAAATAATTTGGTTTTTGCATTAAAAAATCTAATGCATTTATCTTGACTGTTTTTATCGGTCAGTAGCCGTGTTTACTGCCGGTGAAACATAAAATTTTAATTAATTAGCAACATTGAGTTAACAATTATACTAATGGATTTGAATAAATTTAATGCGCAAATTTAATGAACAATACCGAGTTTATTACGAAGACACTGACGCAGGCGGGATTGTTTATCATGCAAACTATTTAAAATTTATGGAAAGAGCGCGCTCTGATTGGGTGCGCGCATTGGGGATTAAACAACAAGATTTGTTGGAACAATCTTTAGCTTTTGTCGTCATAGACATGCAAATCGCATTTAAACAAAGTGCAAAATTAGATGATGTGCTTGATGTGAGTTGCGAAGTCACTAAGTTTAGCCGCGCAAGCATGGTGTTTTCGCAGTATGTCAAAAAAGAAAATAATGTATTGATAGAGGCAAGTGTAAGAGTTGCTTGCATCAATACACAAGAAAATAAGCCCGTGGCAATTCCAAAGGCTTTGTTAATACAATTAAAAGAAACGCAATTAAAAAATAATGACTAAAGGAAAAGTGTAGTGAACTCTGAAATGTCAGTTTTACACCTGTTTTTAGAAGCAAGTTTTGTTGTTCAGTTTATTATGTTGCTGCTGTTAACAGCATCAATCGTAAGTTGGACGTATATTTTTCAGCGAGCGACTGCACTTCGTAAAGCGAGCCAAGAAGTCGATGAGTTTGAACAAAACTTTTGGTCGGGCGCCGATCTTAACCAGTTATATAATGATTTATCGCAAAAAGAAGACTTAGGCGGTTGCTCGCTTATTTTCTGCTCGGGTTTTAAAGAGTATGTTCGCTTGCGTAAAGCCTCATCAACGGTGCCTGAATCAATCACTGACGGCACATACCGCGCTATGCGCGTAGCAATGTCACGCGAAGTAGATGATTTAGAACATCGCTTACCCTTTTTAGCCACCGTGGGTTCTATATCGCCATACATCGGATTACTTGGCACGGTATGGGGAATAATGACAGCGTTTATAGCCTTAGGACAAGTTAAGCAAGCGACTTTGCAAATGGTGGCTCCCGGTATTGCTGAGGCATTGATTGCCACGGCCATTGGCCTGTTTGCCGCTATTCCTGCCGTTATTGCTTACAACCGTTTTAGCACCTTGGTTGAAAAAATAGAAAATAAATACGGTAACTTTATGGAAGAGTTTTCTGCCATTTTGCACCGTCAAAGTTTAGCGACCCGTAACTAAGGTATAACTAAGGCATAACTAATTATGTTTATTCGTAGACGACGTAAACCGGTTTCTGAAATGAATGTAGTGCCCTACATCGATGTGATGTTAGTACTACTGGTTATTTTTATGGCAACCGCACCCTTGGTCACGCAGGGCGTTAAAGTAGATTTACCAAAAGCTGAAGCACAATCGATTGAAACCGAAGATGAAACGATGATGATTGTGTCGGTAGACGCACAAGGCCTGTATTATTTGAATGTGGGTGACGACCCATCAACCGCAATGGATGCGCAAGCCATTGCTAACTTGGTTAAAACACGCTTAAGTGTTGCACCAACCACACCAGTAGTTGTGAATGGCGATGGCGATGTCAAATACGACAAAGTGGTCGATTTAATGGTTTTATTACAGCGTGCTGGCGTGCCATCAGTCGGTTTAATGACCGATCCTAATGAGTGATCCTAATGACTGATACTAATGAGAGACGTAGTAAATGAATGAATTGGCAATTAAAAACGGTAAATTAAGACACTAATGAACGGCAGCGCAGATAAACAATCAAGCGACAATGCTCAGCAAGAGCCTTCAAAAATGAAGGCTTTGTTGGCTTCGCCTTGGTTTAAATCGGCGTTTTTGCATTCTATGATATTAGCTAGCTTATTGGTCAGTTTTAATTTTTCAGCCAAACCATTAAAATTTGTGAACAATGACATGAGCGCACCAAGCTCACAGCCGCAAATTGTGCAAGCAACCTTTATTGATAGCAATGTCGTTGCGCAAAAGCAGCGCGAGAAAGCGCAAGCAGAGGCAGCGGCAAAACAACGTCAACAAGAAAAACTCAAACAAGAACGTGATGAAAGAGCCCGTAAAAAACGCATTGCCGATGAAAAGAAAAAGCGTGAGGCTGAAAAGCGAGAAGCCGAGAAAAAAGAACAAGAAAGACAAAACCGCTTAGAACAAGAACGGATAAAAGAACAACAAGTTGCCGAGCGATTAAAACAAGAAGCCCAGCAAAAAGCGGCTGACGAGCAAATGCAGCGGGAGCTACAGCAAGAACTTGCCGATCAGTTAGCAAAAGAGCAGCAGCAAATGTCGCAGGCTAATCGTCAGCGCATAATGAGCGAAAAAGATAAATATTCAGCTTTGATGAACGCAAAAATTCAGCAGTACATTAATTTTGATGGCCTTGGCGGACAAACGTGCGAGGTTAACATTCGTTTAGCGCCCGATGGGCTGATTTTAAAGTTTGATATTGTGTCGGGAGACAATGCGATTTGTCTTGAAACCGATCGCGCGCTGATACGAGCGGGCTCTTTACCCATGTCAAAAGACCCTAGCGTGAATGCTGAAATGAGAAATATTACCCTCGAAATTAGACCGGAGAGACGATGAAAATAGTGGCTGTTGGTAAGCAAATGAGTCGCAATGTGTTTATGTTAGGCATAAGTGCGTTTGTATTATTTGCCGTATTAATATCAAATGCACAAGCACAATCCAATTTACGGATTGTGATCACCGAAGGTATGAACAATGCAAGACCCATTGCAGTAGTGCCGTTTAAATGGACTGGCGATACCGTTTTACCTGAAAATTTATCAGACGTGATTGGTAGTAACTTACAGCGCAGTGGTAAATTTAGCCCGGTTAGCCTCTCGCAAATGCCGCAGTTTCCGACTGAAGATGCCGAAGTAGACTACAACGCTTGGGCAAATAAGGGCATAGATACACTGGTTACTGGCAGTATAGAGCCTGCTGGCGCTAATCAATACTTGGTTAAATTTTCACTAATTGATGTATTAAGAGCACAGTTAACCGGCGGTGAGTCAAAAACACTTGTAGATGGTCAATTGGTATTGATGCGAGACCATATTATTGAATCGCGCGAAAAAATCATAAATGCAGAAGACTTTCGCCAGTATGCGCATATCATGAGCGATATTGTATATGAAAAACTAACAGGCGAACGCGGCGCATTTTTAACCCGCATTGCCTATGTTGTGGTTCGCGATCGCGACACAAATCCATTACCTTACCAGCTAGTAATTGCCGATTATGATGGCGCTAATGAAACGCGTTTATTATCGTCTCCTGAACCACTCATGTCGCCCTCATGGTCACCTGATGGAAACAAGCTAACATATGTGAGCTTTGAAGAAGGCCGCCCACAAATATTTATACAGGATATTTATACGACGCAGCGCACACGGATAACTGATTATCCGGGTATAAATAGCTCACCTGCGTTCTCACCCGATGGCAGCAAAATGGCGATGGTATTATCAAAAGATGGTAATCCTGAGATATATATCATGGACTTAGCGAGCAAACGCCTAGAAAGAATTACCCGTAATCGAGCTATAGATACTGAACCAGAATGGTCACCTGATGGTAAAAGCATACTATATACTTCCGAACGGGGTGGAAAACCTCAGATTTATGAAGTAAATTTAGGGACTAAGCGGTCGAGAAGACTGACTTTTGAAGGCGAAATGAACCTTGGAGTCGCAATTACTCCAGATAATTCGCATTTAGTGGTCGTAAATCGAACGCAAGGCGATTATCATATAGCCAGACAACATAAAGCTAGCGGCGATATGTTGGTGCTAACCAAGACATTTTTGGATGAATCGCCTAGTATTGCACCAAATGGGAGTATGATAATGTATAGTACTCTGCATGAAGGTAAACAGGTGTTATCACTAGTGTCGTTAGACGGGCGCTTTAAAGCGCTATTACCGGCAGTCGACGGGCAAGTTAAATCGCCCAGTTGGTCTCCGTTTTTGTTATAATGTTGAAAAATTAAAATAATAGCTTTACTCAATAAGGAAAAATCATGCTTAACAATAATAAATTTAGAATGGCCGTTTTAGCGCTAGCAACAACTACATTAATGGCTTGTCAGTCTGGCCCTTCTGAAGAAGAAAAAGCAGCTGAAGCTAATGCGCAAGCGCAAGCGGCTCAAGCTGAAAAAGACGCACAAGCGGCACGAGAAGCTGCGGCTTCTAAAGCCCGCGCAGAAGCGGCAGATGCGGCTGCTAAAGTTCTTGCTGAAGAATTAAAAAATCAGGAAAAGGCAACATTAGTTAATCAAAATACTATTTACTTTGATTTTGATCGCTCAAGCATCAAATCAGATTTTATGCCAGTACTTAGAAAGCACGCTGCATATTTGGTTGCCAACCGTGACCAAACTATCGTGATTGAAGGACATGCTGACCAACGTGGTACACCTGAGTACAACATTGCACTTGGCGAACGTCGTGGACAAGCGATTGAAACATTCTTCTTAAACGAAGGTGTTCGCTCTTCACAGGTATCGGTTGTATCATTTGGTGAAGAAAAACCAGCAGTAATGGGTGCATCTGAATACGCAATGGCGCAAAACCGTCGTGCTGTTGTTCAGTATAAATAGTCGGTATATATCGCTATAAATGAAAACTAAATTAATTATTAGTTTAAGCTGCATGTTCGCAACAGGGGCTTGTTTTGCACAAGCCCCTGTTGTTGATCTTCAAGACGCTGTTAACAATGCAAACGCTGGTAGCCCTACTGCCGGTAGTTCTATTCAGTTAACGGACGACGAGATCAGGTCTTTCGACTTACAAAGCCGATTAGAAGCCTTAGAACAAATTGTTGATTCGCGCACCGAATCTACACAACGAATGCAGACGCGTATAGATGACTTGCAAAACGACATTGATGAAATGCGTGGTTCAATAGAACTTCACAATCATCAGCTCGAAAAGCTCCTTGAACGCCAACGTGAACTCTTTTTAGAGCTTGATAGACGCTTTGAAGGTATGCAGCAGTCTACCACTAACTTAAGCAATGATATCGCCAACACCGGTGTATCAGGAGGCTCAGCGCCAGCTGCTCCTGCTGGTGACCAACAATCAGCGTATCAAGCGGCGGTTAATTTGATTTTACAAGACAAAGACTACGATAGCGCCATTCCAGCGTTTCAGTCGTTTTTGGCGAGTTATCCAGTAAGCGACCTCACGCCAAACGCGCATTATTGGTTGGGTCAATTATTGTATAACAAACAAGACTACACGCTTGCTAAAGAACAGTTTGCGCAAGTGGCTAACAATTTCACCAGTTCGCCAAAGCGGGCTGACTCGTTGTTAAAACTTGGCCTGATTGAAAAATCTGATGGTAACTTAAGTGCTGCCACTCAGTTTTTTCAGCAAGTGTTGAGTGAATATCCAGATAGCACCTTTGCTAGATTGGCTAGTCAACAGTTAGGTAATTAGTTTTAAGCTACTGAAAAAACAGCGCGCTTTTGTATGGCGCGCTTTTTTTTGTTTATGATTTGTATGCGAATTTGTAAAAATTTTAAGCAAGTTTACGATTTGTTGTTTACTTTACATTCAAAACCTTAAATAAATAAGAAAACGAGCATTTATCGCTTGCACCTTGTGTTAATTTGAGTATTATATGCGCCCGTTGTGGGGATACTACAAGCTTGGAAATTTAAGATTTATAAGCCGTAATAACACCACGACAAGCAAGACAATGATAAGAGGGTCGTTAGCTCAGCTGGTAGAGCAGTTGACTTTTAATCAATTGGTCGCTGGTTCGAATCCAGCACGACCCACCATCAAGACCCAACACCCGTCATTCTGGCGAAGGCCAGAACCTCCAACACCATCGTCATTCTGGCGAAGGCCAGAACCTCCAACA
>CAYURD010000081.1:15431-18158 GCA_964446865.1 uncultured Glaciecola sp. | reverse complement strand
ATGTTATTGCAAAATTCGACAAAACAAACACTTAGCCAAGATCGATTGTTTCCAATGAGGTTCCCGCCTTCGCGGGAATGACGGGGTTTTGGCTTAAACGAACAGCATTACACCTTCGTGGGAATGACCTAGGTTGTTTCATCTTCTCCGAATAGATAAAGTCCCCTTCACGCCAGCATCTGCCGAAACCTATTAATTGGCACTTATATTACGAACGAAAGTTCAATACCTTAGCATCGCTTCTTTCTGTTGCTTCGTTAGCATACTGCGATTGAAACTGAAGTTGCTCGTGCTTACCTGTGAATTTATTGAGTTGAAAACGTAAAGCGTCAAATGACTCGTGCATCATTCTGCTTAATTCCATACACGATACGAACGGCGCATTTTTATTAATTTCGCGCTTTGCATCAACTTGGAATTGAAGCCCGCGTAGACGCTGCTGATGCTTAGATGGTGAGCTGTTAATAAACTCGTCGATTTTCTCTTTGCGGTACGCTTCGTATTTTTCTGGGTCGCTTTCGTATAGCGCGCACAAGGCTTCAAAATCTAGGTTCTTAGACATAATACTTCTCCCTGTCGTTATAATTATGTGGTCACTGCTTGCAATGACTGGTACAGCTAAAAATGGCTGGCTGAAAATTGGTAAAAATTGCAAATGCCAGCGAGTTTCACGTAGTGCTTAATACTACAAATAACACTACAAATTCGATAAAAGAAAAAGCATTTTCTTCTTGTTCATTATGTCTACAGCACAAATTATGCCTAAATTAATTTTCACAAAAAATGAAAGACTTACGCAATTTCATAAGAAGAATTAATAAATAGTGTAAAAATTACTGACACATTTGGCATAGGTAAACTCGCTTTGAACAGAGATTGGTAGCCTAGCCAAAATCAAACTATTGGTTGACAATCTGGATAGTTGGTAATATTGTTTGGTACATAAATTGGTTTGTAGCTATCTTGTGTTGTAAACAAGTGATCAGGCAAACCTTAATCAACACACAAGCGTGCGTAAAACTAGTCACAAAATAAGTGTCTGTTATACGCACAACTCAACACTAGGAAGGAGTTTTTCATGTCAAAACCAGTCATTGGTTTCATCGGTCTAGGCCTAATGGGCGGCAACATGGTCGAGAATTTACAAAAAAGAGGCTATCCACTTGTTGTAATGGACTTAAATGCTGACGCAGTCGCAGCCTGCACCGCACGCGGAGCAGAATCTGCAAGCACCGGTAAAGAGCTAGCTGAAAAAGCAGACATTGTAATGCTTGCACTCACTACCTCAAATATCGTCGAAAAAGTCATTTACGGCGACAACGGTATTTTGGAAGGTATCAAAGAAGGTAGCGTACTTATTGATTTTGGTACTTCCATTCCTGCATCAACTCGCAAAATTGGCGCAGACTTAGCGAAGAAAAATGTAGGCATGATTGATGCGCCACTTGGTCGTACACCGGCACACGCAAAAGATGGCTTATTAAATATTATGGCATCTGGCGATATCGATACCTTTAATAAGGTCAAACCTGTTCTTGATGAACAAGGCGAAAATGTATTCCACTTAGGTGATTTAGGTGCAGGGCATACCACTAAACTTATCAATAACTTTATGGGCATGACAACTGTATGTGCAATGTCTCAAGCATTCGCAGTAGCAGAGCTAGCAGGATTAGATAAGCAGCAATTGTTCGACATTATGTCAACCGGCCCGTCAAATTCTCCGTTTATGCAGTTTTGTAAAAACTACGCGGTAGATAACGTAAGTGATTTAGGCTTTTCTATTGCTAACGCTAATAAAGATTTAGGTTACTTCTTAGAAATGGTGACTGATTTAGGTACACGTTCAAAAATTGCTGAAGGCTCGTCTGCAAACTTAAAAGCAGCCGTTGACGCGGGGCTTGAGCAAGGCAATGTGCCAGAAATATTCGATTATTTTAAATCACTTACTCAATAAGAGACTTTTATGCAAAAACATCGCTTCCTTTCTATTTATAGTGGTCTGCTTTTGGGCTTATTATTTAGCTCTGCGTCATCCACGCTACTTGCAAAAGAGTATTTAATTGATGACAAACAAGACTATAAAAAAATAGCGGCTTCTTTAAAGGCTGGTGACACTGTTATCCTTAAAAATGGTGTATGGCAAGACTTTGAAATAGACCTTAAAGGTGAAGGAAGCGAGGACAAACCGATTACCTTACGAGCACAAACGCCCGGTAAGGTCATCTTAAGTGGTCAGTCCAATTTGCAGTTGTCTGGTCAATATTTGGTAGCATCGGGCTTAGTCTTTAAAGACGGTTTTACACCGTCTCGCTCGGTTGTTGAATTTAGAACAGGCAGAGACGCCTACGCATATCACTCTCGCGTGACCGAGGTGGTTATCGATAACTTTAACAATCCTGACAAAGAAGAGTCAGATTTTTGGGTTTCGATGTATGGCCAACATAATCGCTTTGATCACAGCCATTTAGTGGGCAAACGCAACAAAGGTGTTACTGTCGCGGTAAGGCTAAATAGTGAAAACAGCCAACAAAATTACCACAGTATTGACCATAATTACTTTGGCTACCGACCAATATTTGGCTCAAACGGCGGTGAAACGCTGAGAGTTGGCACAAGTCACTATTCACTCACCGATTCACACACTACAATTGAAAATAATTACTTTGACCGCACCAATGGTGAAGTCGAAGTTATTTCAGTTAAATCGGGCAAAAACATTTTGCG
>CAYURD010000081.1:0-15331 GCA_964446865.1 uncultured Glaciecola sp. | reverse complement strand
AATCGCTATCACCAAGTAGATAACGCTCACATTAAGCGCAATACGTTTATTGATGTAGAACATATGCAACTTGCCGCGGGTAGTGACGCTGAAAGAAGCGCAGTGCCTATCAACTCTTCATTTACCAGCAACATTGTATATAACAGCGATGGCAAACAACCCTTTACCGCCTTTGACGATGTAAGCGGTATCAAATTTGAAGACAATGTCAGCAATACTGATATTTTAACGGATATTGCAAAGGGCTTTAACAAACAAACCATTAGCATGAAAAGGCAAGCAAATGGTTTATTGTCGCCTTCCCCAGCAATTAAAAATGTTGGTGCTGACGCCACACTTAAGGTCATCACTAAAGATGACGTAGGCGTAAGCTGGTACCCTAAAAAAGCGCCTGTTGTTGCGTTTGGTTCAGGCAAAGAAACAAAAGTGAAAGCTAACGCAAGCGCCCTGATAGACGCAATTGCGGCTGCCAACGATGGCGATACATTATTATTGAATGCTGGCAGTTACGATATTCCAAAACTTGTTTATATCAACAAGACACTTAGTATTAAAGCGATAGAAAAACACAAGGCCATCGTAAACTTTGACCGCTCTGCATTATTTGAAATCCATGATGGCGGTAGCTTGCATCTAGATGGACTTGTCATTAATGGCGGCAATAGCCCTGACTCTTCAGGCAACAGCGTTATTCGTGCCAAAAAATGGGGCATGTTGCACAATTACCGATTTGTCATGAGTAACTCAGTGGTCGAAAACTTAGACATAAATCACTCATTTCATTTCTTCTCAACGGGTAAAGGTGCCTTTGCTGACGAAATCACCCTAATTGACAATACTTTCAGTGACGTAACAGGCGACATTATTCGCGTTAACAGTGAAATAGAAGACTTAGGTATTTATAACGTTGAATACATTACGCTTGAAGGTAATAGCTTTACTAATGTCGCCGGAGGCTTACTTAAAGCATACCGAGGCGGTACAGACGAAAGTACCTTTGGTCCGCAATTAGTTATGGTTAATAACTCGCTTGAAAATGTTGGTCGAGGCAAGAGAAATAAAGAAGATGCGAGCCTGTATTTGCATGGTGTTCAAGTCACCAATATTCGTGATAATAACTTTATTGACTCAGCACTGCTGAAAGTAGAACACACCGTTGGTGAGCCTAAAACAGTGATCAGCAACAACACCTTTACTAACACAGCAGCACCGACTGTTGTCGAGTTAAGAGCAAAAGGGCCACATACCGCGACGCTTGAAAACAACACAATTGAGGCATTGTAAAATGGTAAATCTACCGTCTTTTTATTTAAAAAATAACCGCAGTGTTTCGTGGCGCGGCTTATTGTTTTTTTGCCAGCTCGTTTTTGTGTCTTTATTATTTGGTTGTGGCGCACCTGCGCAAGAGCAAGAAACATCTGCGCACCCTAATTTAGTGATCACGCAAGAAAGCGTTAAACTAATGCGGGGCGCGATTAAAGAAAGTGGTAGCTTTACTGAAGCATACCAAGCGTTAAAAGCAGATGTAGATGCGCAAATGGCAGCGCCAATGGAAGTGCCAGTGCCTAAAGATGGCGGTGGTGGTTACACGCACGAAAGGCATAAAAAAAACTACCAGTTAATGTTTAATGCTGGCATTATTTATCAGCTAAGCGAAGAAGCAAAATACGCTGAATATGTCACTAAGATGCTCTTGGAATATGCCGAGCTTTATCCTACTTTAGATGTTCACCCCGCACGTAAAGTCAACTCGCAAAACCCTGGCAAGTTCTTTTGGCAAAGCTTAAATGAAGCTGTCTGGCTAGTGTATACCATTCAAGCTTACGACCTTATCGTGGGTACCTTAGACGAGCAGCAGCGCACCACAATTGAAGATAAGCTTCTTAAGCCTGTCAGCATATTTTTGTCTGATGGACAACCTTCTACCTTTAATAAGGTGCATAACCATGGCACGTGGGCAACCGCAGGCGTGGGCATGGCTGGCTTTGTATTAAATGAGCCAGAATGGGTTGAAAAAGCGCTATATGATCTTGAAAAATCTGGTAAAGGCGGTTTTTTACGCCAGCTCGACGAACTCTTTTCGCCGCAAGGCTATTATAACGAAGGACCATATTATCAACGCTACGCTTTATTCCCCTTTGTGACCTTTGGTAAAGCTATCGAAAATAATCAACCCGAGCGTAAAATATTTGATTATCGAGATGGCGTGTTGCTTAAAGCCATCGATACAACGATTCAACTCAGTTATGCAGGCCTGTTTTACCCTATTAATGATGCGATAAAGAGCAAAGGCATCGACACTATTGAACTAGTACATGGCGTAACGATTGCGTACGGTTTAACTGGAGATAATAGGTTTCTAGATATCGCTCAGCAGCAAAAACAAGTGATATTGTCGGGAGATGGACTTAAAGTTGCTCAAGCCATTGACCAAGGAAAGACAGAAAAATATCAATTTCGCTCAGTCGCTTTTGGTGATGGCAATGACGGCAAGCAAGGTGCTTTGGTCATTATGCGAAGCGAAACTGACGGTGAGCAAGCTGTGTTATTTAAACCAGCAGCACAGGGTCTTGGTCATGGCCATTTTGATAAACTAACCTGGCAGTTTTACGACCACGGCCAAGAAATAGTCAGTGATTATGCAGCCGCGCGCTTTTTAAATGTTGAAGCAAAATTTGGCGGTCGTTATCTGCCAGAAAACAACAGCTACGCGAAACAAACCGTCGCGCACAATACTGTCGTTATTGACGAAACATCGCATTTTGATGCCAAGGTTGAAGTCGGCAATGCTAATTGGCCAGTGGTAGACTTTTTTGCCAATAATGAACATGGCAGTGTTTCAAAAGCGCACATTAACACCGCTTATGAAGGTGTTGCACTTACCCGTACTATTGCCTTAGTCGATTTACCTGATATTGGCAGTACAATTGCCATAGACCTTTTTGATGTCGATGCGCAAAAAACGCACCAAATGGACCTCCCCCTTCACTATCTTGGACAGTTTATTGATAGCAACTTCGACATCAGTGCAAACACCACTAGCTTGCCTGCCTTGGGTGATAAAAGCGGATATCAACATCTGTGGCTACGCGGCCAAGCTACACCGCAAGAAGGCTTAGCACGAGTCACTTGGTTAAATGATAATGGTCGTTTTTACTCGCAAACTTCATTAGTTGATGGCAACGAATCGTTTTTATTTACGCAGGTAGGTGCTGGCGATCCAAACTTCAATTTACGAAACGAACACAGCTTTATAAGACGTGTTGAAGGTAAAAAACAACACCGCTTTGTGTCGATTTTAGAAGCTCACGGTGAGTACAACCCAAGCAAAGAGTATACACTTGAAGCAGAAAGCCGAGTTACGGCACTTAGCGTCACAGCTACTAACGGTATTGATATCATCAACGTCAATATTGCTGATAAGAACTATGTCATTGCAATCAATACAAATAAAGATATCACCAACGATTCAGAATATTCGTTTGAATATTTAGGTAAAACACACAAAGCCAAAGGGCGTTTAGTGGTAGTTGGTTTATAAAATAAAAACTAAGCGTCACGCATCTAATATGTAGATGTGTGACGAATTCAATAAACACCAATGAGACAAAAAAGATCCATTAACTAATGGGCAAAAGAGGTTTGGCAGATGGCACTACGCTACAAAATATTTTTGACGCTGTTGATGATAGGCACCCTAGTTTCTGGTACCTATCTATTTACTGCAGCGCAAACTGACGAAAAAACAACACTGCGTTTAGGTCATGTTGTTGACTTAGAACACGCGGTACATAAATCCCTCGTTTATTTTCAAGAACAATTACTTGAAGTGTCTGATGGCAAACTAGATTTAGAAATATACGCAAGCGGTCAATTAGGCGCTGAGCGTGACTTAATTGAGTTATTGCAAATCGGTAGCCTGTCTATGGCAAAGGTGTCGGTTGGTCCGCTTGAATCGTTTGTGCCCGAGATGCAAGTTTTTAGCTTACCTTACGTATTTGACAACGAAGACCACTTTTGGCGCACGGTCAACAGTGACTTAGGACAAGAACTTTTAGATTCGCCACTGGCAGTCGATTTACGTGGTATAGCGTTTTTTGATGCAGGTAGCCGCAGCTTCTACACCTGTCCAAAACCCATAAGCTCACCTACCGAATTAGAAGGCATGAAAATTCGTGTCATGAAAAGCCAAAGCGCTGTATCACTTATGCGCGAACTCGGCGCATCGGCTACCCCAATCTCATTTGGTGAATTATACACGGCACTTCAGCAAGGCGTGGTAGACGGCGCAGAAAACAGCCCAATTACCTACTACAAAGCACGTCATTATGAGATTTGTAAAAACTTTACCTTAGATGAACATAACACTATTCCTGGCATTGTCATGTTTAGTGAAATTGCTTGGCAAAAACTATCAACAGAGCAACAAGGCTGGGTAAAAGCAGCGATGGAAAAAACGGTTGTTTTTCAACGCGCCCTTTGGAAGTCAGACACACAAGTTGCGCTTGATGCTCTTGAAGCCGCTGGTATCAACATAATTATTCCTGACAAAGCCCCTTTCCAAGAAGCGGTTGCCGAGTTTAAAGCGAGCTTTGAAGGCACTCCCGTTGGCGAAATATTAGAAAAAATTGAGGAAAAACGATGAACGCGCTGAATAAAATCCTCAACTCGATAGACACTGTTCTAATTCGATTTTTACAAGTTTTATTGGTACTTGTTACCGTGGTTGTTACGTGGCAGGTGTTCTCTCGCTACGTGTTAAACGCACCCGCCTCATTTACCGAAGAACTCGCCCGCTTTTTACTTATTTGGATTACGCTTTTAGGCTGCGTATATGCTTATCGTCACAATAGCCATTTAGGGCTTGATATGGTCTATACCCAAGCGTCTAGAAAATACCAAGTGCTTATGTATCGCTTTATCCATTTTTGTGTAGGTAGCTTTGCACTTTGCGTCATGATTATTGGTGGATTTTTGTTAATGAACATGACAGAACAATTAGGGCAGTCATCGCCAGTGATGGGTGTAGATATTAGCCTTATTTATTCGGTTGTCCCAATAAGTGGGTGCTTAATTGTGCTTTACGCAATTGTTGCCTTATTTGGCCCAGTCCCCGAGATACAAACAGAACAAGAACTAGAAAACACGCTTACCGAGGATGCTAAATAATGACTGTTATATTTTTGTTGTGCCTATTCTTTTTGCTGTTGTTTTTAAACGTTCCTATCTCGTTTGCGATTGGCTTGTCGACTTTTTTGTTTATGGTCACCGCGATAGACTTTTTCCCTGCAGCGGCTACTGTTGCGCAGCGCATGACCAATGGTGTTAATAGTTTTGCTTTAATGGCCATTCCATTTTTTATTTTGTCGGGCCAAATTATGGCGCAAGGCGGTATTGCTAAACGCCTAATTAACTGTGCTATGGCACTTTTAGGCGCATTACCTGGTGGCTTAGCACTTGTGAACGTGTTGTCATGTACATTATTTGGTGCCATTTCAGGGTCTGCGGTAGCAGCAACCTCGGCAATTGGTAGTTTTATGGTGCCGCAAATGAAAAAAGCGGGTTATAGCCCTGAGTTTTCAGCCTCAGTAACCGCGGCAGCATCAACCACCGGCTTGTTAATTCCACCCAGTAACATCCTTATTATTTATGCTATTGCTAGCGGCGGTGTGTCTATTTCAGCGCTGTTTTTAGCCGGTTATATTCCTGGTTTATTGGTCGCGTTAGCGCTAATGGTATTTTGTGTTATTTATGCAAAACGCAAGGGCTTTAGTAGTGCAGACCGTTTACCACTTAAAGTCGTGTTTACTTATATTTGGCAAGCCATCCCTAGCCTTGCACTTATTGTGATTGTGATGGGCGGTATTATATCGGGTATTTTTACGCCAACCGAAGCAGGCGCAATTGCTGTTATTTATGCATTGGTGCTTGCCGCTGGTGTATATCGTGAAGTCGACATGGCCAAATTTAGCGACATACTAAAACGCACAGTGGAAATGACGGCAATAGTATTGTTTTTAATTGCGACGTCGTCTGCACTATCGTGGGTACTATCATATGAAAACATACCTCAAGGTTTAAGCGATACGCTGCTTAGCATTAGCGAAAACCCATTAATGATATTGTTGATTATCAATCTAATATTGTTGCTAGTCGGTGCCTTTATGGACATGACGCCTGCGGTATTGATTTTTACCCCAATATTTTTACCAATAGCGGTCTCGTTGGGCATCGACCCCTTGCAGTTTGGTATCATGATGATCTTAAATTTATGCATTGGATTATGCACACCACCGGTCGGTGCAATTTTATTTGTTAGCTGTGCGGTGTCTAAGACCAAAATTGAAAAGATGGTAAAACCGATGATACCGCTTTATATCAGTATGATAGTGATACTGTTTTTAGTTGCCGCTTATGCGCCAATTAGTACTTACTTACCGGCGCAGTTCGCACCATAGAGAAAACAAGGCCTTACACGCTTATTTACTTTGTTCATAAGAGTAAAATACCGCGATAGCCTTAAACAAAAGTTGTAATACCAATTTAATAGGTATTGGTAATAATTGAGAAAGATAGTATTCTTGTAAATGTAGCAGCAAGTCCATTACTCGTTTACTAATACACAAGAGTATTGCGGCTGTATTTAAGCGCTAGCATTAAGGATTGTAGAAATGAAATCACGCAGAATGTTTTGGCAAATTGCCGAAAAAATTGAAGGGCTAATAGACTCAGGCTTATATCCAACTGGTAGTCGTTTACCTCCAGAACGTGAACTGGCCGAAACGTTCAACGTAAGTCGCCCTACCATTCGAGAAGCAGTGATTGCACTTGAAGTTAAACAACGCGTTGAAGTCAAAACAAGTTCTGGCGTGTATGTTCTCGATTCGCCAAAGGATGAAGAGCAAGAAACCTTAAACAAAGTCAGCGCCTTTGAACTCACACAAGCGCGTGCACTTGTTGAAGGTGAAGCAGCAGCACTTGCGGCACAGTCTATTTCTGATGAAGAATTAAAAGCCCTTAGAAAGACGCTTGTCGCGATGGAGACTGGTGTTGGCGCTGAAAAGGCCGACCGCGAATTCCATTTGATTATTTCTAATGCAACAAAAAACAATGCCATCCTGTTAGCAGTCAAAAAATTCTGGGAATTGCGAGACTCATTACCTACTGTTAAATCGACCTATGCAGATGTGTGCAGCTCATCTAACCAAGACCGTCTTGAAGAGCACAAAGCAATATACGATGCTTTAAAAGAACGCAATACTCAAGCTGCTCGTGCTGCTATGCATGCTCACTTTAACCGTCTTATTAACGCCTTGTTTGAGATGAGTGAAGCGAAAGCACTCGAAGAAGTACGCAAAAAGACAAGTCAAACCCGCGATCTTTATTCGCTTAACCACCTAGTAAACTGAGGTTAGCGCTTATTCGCTATCCTCACATGCGGGTGTGAATCTTCGTTTAAACAACAATCACGTCATTCACGCGAAAACCCACGTCATACTGGCAAAAACCCGCGTCATACTGGCGAAGAAACACCGTCATTCTGGCGAAGGCCTAATACTGTTCGTTTAAGCCAAAACCCCGTCATTCCCGCGAAGGCGGGAACCTCTTTGGAACTGCGCGATGTTAGCTAAGTACATGTTTTAATACGTTTTGTAATAACATCAACCAGATCCCCGCCTTCGCGAGGATGACGAGGAAGTCTTAACCGATCAGTATTAGGCGAAGGCCAGAACCCCCAACAATTCACAACTTGTTAACAAAATGCAAGTGACTTTATTTCAAAAATGAAGTAGAGTTTTTATATATTAAAAGCAAGCCGTGTTCACAATGCAAAGCAAACGCCCTACATCTAAATATTTTATATTACCTTTCGTTTGTTCAATGCTTGTAGCTTGTGGTGGTGGCGGTGGTTCTGAACCGCAAAATAACCCAACGCCGACTCCGACTCCAACACCTACGCCAACTCCAACTCCGACGCCTACGCCTACGCCTACGCCAACTCCAACTCCGACGCCTACGCCAACTCCAACTCCAACTCCAACTCCAACTCCAACTCCGACGCCTACTCCGACTCCAGTTCCGACGCCTACTCCGGCGCCACCTATCCCAACAGGGCCTGACGTAGATAGCAATAAAGTATTGGTTTTCACAAAAACAGCCGGTTTTAGACACGACTCTATCAGCACTGGCCAGCAAGCTATACAAATGTTAGGCGAACAAAATGATTGGGAAGTTAGCGTAAGTGAAGACGCTAGCCAGTTTAATCAACAAAACCTCAATGAGTATGCCGTGGTAGTCTGGCTAAACACCACTGGCGATGTACTAAATGACGAGCAACAAGAAAGCTTTAAGAACTATATCGAAACTGGCGGTGGTTATGTAGGGGTCCATGCTGCAAGTGACACAGAATACGATTGGCCGTGGTATGGGGAGCTTGTTGGCGCTTATTTTAACAATCACCCCGCGGTACAAGAAGCCAATATAAATGTTGAGCATAGCCAGCACATTTCAACTCGAGATTTGTCGACTAACTGGCAAGTCACCGATGAGTGGTATAATTTTAGGTTAAACCCACGCGATCAAGTTAATGTCACGCTCTCCTTAGACGAAAATTCATATAACCCCGGCCAGGGCCAAATGGGTGACCATCCTATTGCTTGGTTTCATGAAGTAGAGCTTGGTAAGGCTTATTACACCGGCTTAGGTCATACATCTGCACAATTTGAGTCTGAGGCATTTTTAAGCCATTTAGAAGGTGCTATTGCGTGGTCTGGCGACTTAGACATAGCGGTGCCTCAGTGGCAAGGCGAGGCGCCCAGTATTAATGACTTTAGCCTTGAAATAAAAGCTGATTCGCTTAATCAGCCCATGGAATTAGATATAGCACAATCGGGTGAAATATATGTGATTGGTCGCTTAGGCGATTTTTATGTAATGGTGGATGATGAGCTCAACCGTACGTCGAGTATTGAAGTCAATTCTCGTCATGAGGGCGGTCTAATAGGTTTTGCACTAGACCCCGATTTTACCAACAACCGCTACGCTTATTTTCACTACACGGCCCCAACTGTTGCCGAGCATAAGGTAAGCCGCATTAACATTGCGCCCAATAACACTCTCGACTTAGCATCTGAAATTGTGTTGTTATCGTACCCCGTGCAAATTACTAAATGTTGCCATAATGCAGGCTCGATGGCTTTTGATTCGCAGGGTAATCTATATATCGCCACGGGTGATAATACCAACCCGTTTAATTCGCAAGGTTATGCGCCTATTGACGAACGCAGTGGTAGAAGCGATTGGGATGCGCAAAAATCATCGTCTAACACTAATGATATGCGAGGCAAGGTCATTCGCATAAAACCCGCTGAAAATGGCGGCTATAGCATACCTGAAGGCAACTTATTCAGCGCCGATAGTACTCATCTTTCTGAGATATTTACAATGGGGCATCGTAACCCATTTAGAATTACAATAGACAGTCACGACAACACCTTATATTTAGCAGATATTGGGCCTGATGCTAATTCAAATAATCCTTCTCGGGGTCCTGCGGGAGTGGATGAACTTAATAAAATCCAGACTGCTGGCAATTACGGTTGGCCATACTTTACTGGCAACAATAATGCGTATAACGATTTTGATTTTGCGACGAATGTGTCAGGCGTTAAATTTGATGCGAATGCACCGTTCAATGCTTCACCCAATAACTCAGGCGCGCAAACATTACCCGCTGCAAAACCTGCTTGGCTTAGTTTAAGTCATAGAGCGCTGATGGTCGCCGATGTTTATCGTTACAACAACTTTGTGTTTGATGAGTATAAATTACCCAGCTATTTTGACGGTAAATTGTTGTATTGGAATTTTAACAATGACCAAATGTTCGAAGTCGATACCACTGCCAACGCTGCACAAAACACACCTAATTTGAGACGTTGGCTTAACACCGACAACCTAGACGGCATTATTGATGGAAAAGTCTCTCCATTTAACAATCGTTTATACTTAATTGCCTTTGGCGGCAATTGCTGTGGGAAAGTCAATGATGCTGGCGTATTAGCACAAGTTAAATACATGCCGGGGCAAGCAACAACTCCACCCGTTGACAGCTTACAGACGCATTATGCCATTAATACCGGCGGGAACGACTTTCAAAACGCGCAAAACGTATTATACGAGGCCGACAAATACGCAAGCAGTGGACGAAAATACTCAAACAACAATTCCATTAGTGGCACCGATGATGACACGCTTATGCAATCGCATCATTGGGACAGCGCCACCTTTGAATATGCGCTGCCATTAGCAGATGGCGAATACACCGTAAAACTAGAGTTTGCCGAAATTTTTTATGACGAAGTGGGTCGACGTATTTTTAGTGTCGACGCTGAAGACGTGAGGCAAATAACTGATATCGATGTATTTGCTGAAGTAGGAATGAACGCATTGCATTCACACTCATTTACCACAAGCGTTAATGACGGCATGCTAAATATTAGCTTTATCAAAAACATTCAAAATCCGATGGTCAGCAGTATTACGGTTTCCCCTACACCAGAGTTTGCAGACAATACCGCCATCATTATTGTCAGTGAACATTCGGGACAGTATTTAGGCCTTACTGACAATAGCGGACAAATTGCCTTTACGGCTGAAGTTGCCACAGAAGAAGAAACCTTTATCATTGAATTAGGTGATGGATATGTGCAAATTAAAAACCTAGTCAATGGGCTTTACCTAGGCTTGAATGACGACAATGAGCTTGTATATTTGAACTCAGATACCGGTGAAAGTACGTATTTTGAGATGATAAAAACTGAGCGTGACATGTTTGCTTTGCGTTCTATTTTAAATCAACAATTTGTTGCCTTTAATGACGTCAACCAGCACTTTTCTGTATCAGCCAACAATATCGCAACAAGCACTCTTTTTAGCATAAACCAAGCAGAAGTATGTGATGCTAATAATGCCCACGCAATTGCATGTCGACCTAATGCAAAAGCGTATTTAGATATGCCAATAGACATTGGTACACCTGCTGCTCCTGACTTCAGTAAACTTCCCTTATTGCTGTCACAAACTGGCGCATTTGAAGATGTCCAAGCGTTAATCCCCTCACCTAGCCTGTTGCCTTATACACCTATCCAACCTTCGTGGGCAGACAGATCGGTGCGTAAAAGATGGGTAGCTGTGCCGTCTGGCACCAAAGTTGTCTACTCAGAACAAGACAGATGGACGTGGCCAGCAGGTACAGTATTTGTTAAACATTTTGACTTGCCGACTAATACTCAAGATGACGCCGTATTACGAAGGCTAGAAACACGTATTAATGTTGTGCAAGAAAATGGTGAGATTTATGGCGTCACCTATCGCTGGCGAGAAGATTATTCAGACGCAGAGCTACTCACACAATCATTGGAAGAATTTATTGAAATCGCCACCGAACAGGGTCCCGAAATGCAAAAATGGGTCTATCCTAGCCCTGGTGATTGTTTGGTATGTCACAACCCAGAATCTAGCGGTGTATTGGGGCTAAAATCGGCCACAATCAATCATAGTCGTATTTACGAATCGGGTATTGAAGCACAGCAGTTAAGCGTATTTAACCAGCTAGAATTGTTTACAGAAACATTAGCGCCTAATGTTTTAACGCAGGCACCAAAACATGCCGCATTAGATGACCAATCGCACAGTCTTGAAACACGCATGCGCACTTATTGGGACGTAAACTGCAGTTCTTGTCATGGTCCACAAGGCATTGCCGCACTGTGGGACGCGCGCTATTCAACCTCTTTAGCAATGCAAGGCGTTGTAAGGGGTCCATTAGCTAATCAAAGAGACTACCTAAACGACTATGGCCTAGCATCACCATTTGTTGTCGACCCCAAAAACAAGTCTAATTCTATTTTATACATACGAGACAAAAGTGTTGACGCAAATGACCGAATGCCACCTCTTGCTAAAGAGCTTGAAGACAAAGCCTATATTGAGGCCTTGGTTGAATGGATTGATTCTTTGGATTAGCGTTTTGACACTCGGCTATATCGGCGACGTAATAAACCGGCAAGGGACGCAACGCATATTATTATCACAAGTATCAATAGATAGCTTAATGTATTGGTCGGCGTGGCAATACTGAGGCTTTGTTTTTCTGATTCCTTGGCATAACCATTTCGCACCGACAGTTCGTAAGTATATTGCTCGCCCGCGCGAGTGTGCCTGTCAATGAATGGGCTTGTGCTGGCCCAAAAATGCCGACCATCATTGCGCACAATCTGAATGTCTTCGCCTCGTTTTAAAGCTTTCTCCCACGTTATCATAGGCATGTTTTTTTCGTGTAAAGCAAGCTTGAAATTCACATTGGATGGCGCTGCAGAAGCAAATTCAGTGCGTAGCTTTGGACGGTCGAACGGAAACAGTTCGTCTCTTACTCGAGGATCGGTTAGCGATTGCCGAATAAACGCTATCATCGCTTTTTGCTGTTTATCTCTAAATGCGAAATTGTACTGTTCACCGTTTGGTAAGACAGATGTAACCCGCTCAAACGGAACATTGGCATATACCTCAAATACGTCCTCTAAGGACGAAAAATGCCCCGTGTGCATATACGCTTTTCGCAAACCTGCATTGCGCAAACTGGGCACTTTCATTTTGCCTAAGTCATCTTGATCATTACTGACCACTTGGCGCCCTTTGTTGGCGTTTTCTCCTTGCAAGCCGATATTATAAAATCGATTGTCGGTAAAAAGCGGCGGCGCATGGCACTGTATACAATCACTTTGCTTAAAATACTCCCAGCCCAAATTCTGCAAGTATGGCAAACGTTCGCCCGATGCCATGGCAATATCCCATGGTGTTTGATCAGCCACTAACGAACGTTCATATGTCGCTATTGCAAACGCAATTTTGCTGAATGTAATACTAGTGTCTCCAAAAGCTCGTTCAAATAAAGCTGGATAGTTTACATTTGCGTTTAACCACGTTTGAATATCAGGTGGTAAATCAGACGCTAAGGCTAATGGGATTGAATCAGTCAACTTACTAATGAGCTCTGACATTAGCAGTCCTTGTTTGGCCATTTCCACATCGCTCATGAGCGGGCCTAGCACCTGATTTTCGAGGGCTCCACCTCTTTTAATGATCACTTTTTGAGTAAGTGGATCTATAAATTCATGCTGTGCACGTCCGTCCCAAAACTGCGTATCGCTCCAAATGCCAGCAAAAAAGGAAGGCGCGTTTCGGTCGGTAACTTGCACCATAGCGTGACTATTTAAGGCTTTACCAAGCTTATCTCGGGCGATAACGCCAAGGCTTGCTATCACGTCATCTGGCGTACCTAAGGTCTTGTCAAAGCCGGCGTGTAAGCCAATTCTTCTATCGGCGCCAGCCGATGCAGGCATGTGACAACTGCCACAAGCAACTGAATTATCAGTCGACAATTGCTCATCCCAAAATAGTATTTTACCAAGAAGTCTTTTTGCTTCTGAAGGCGGGTTTTCACTGGGGTAAGGCACATTAGGAAGTCTGTAGTTTTGCTCGTCATTCTCCAATTCAGCAGACTGAGTGTCTGCCAATAAGAAAGCTGTAAAAACAAGGGCAAGAATACGACGCATATGATCATCAAATAAAGACTGTCTAGCAACAGTGTGCACCTAAATAGCAGCGCTGTCACTAAACAGTCAATTATCAGCGGTGAGTTTTTATTGCTCTCGAGCCGACTCAGCTAGCTCAGTATCAGTTGCGTCACTTAAGCTAACGTTGTCAGTATCGTTACCATCTCTAAACAGCACAAAACGGTCGATAGCATGGAAGTCTGAACGATTGGCAATAATAACTTCGTACTCGCCTGCTGAATCAAAGTCGGCAAAAACAGAATGACCATCATTGTCACTAGTATTAGTGATCCAATTCCATTCGTCTATTGGCGAACCAGAACGCCATATTTTGAAATAACCTCCAATAGCCTCACCTTCAAGTGCTCGGCCTGATGGCGCGCAAGTGTTGCCGTCCTGCAATACTCGGGGACATACTATATTGTCACCCTTTTGCCCGTAAAAACGGTCAGCAACAATTTTTAAATAGCTATCGTTATGCTCGGTCGAAGGCACGCCCGGCTTTGTAATTAGGCTACGCCATACAAACCTGTAGCGTCCTGGATTAGTGATCCTAATTCTTGTCGTAATGATTTCGGTGACGTTGTTTGGTTGCCAAGCAGCTTGCCTACCCGTCATATTAAGATAACCTTGGCCTGTTGCATTTCGGCCACTTTCAAACGCCCAACCCGTTGGATGATCGGTAGACTCCATTTCTACAGCAAGCAGTCCATTTGCTTCAATAAAAATACCACCGTCAATTTTCACCGGATTTCCTGCAGGAGGCGGCGCTACTGGTAAAGCACACCCATCATCGTCAACATCAGCATCGATGGGCGTCCCAAGGCATTTATCATCTGCGTTATAAACGCCGTCACTGTCTTCGTCGTCCCACGCGTTTACCACTCGCTGAATTGAATAGGCATTTATTTTGGCATTTTGTACGATACCAGTCAGGTCTATGTTGAGCTCACCGTCTGTCACTTCTACCGCAGACTCAACAATATCATAAGCGCTTAAGTAACCAACTTCAGCAAATACGTCTAAATCGTCGGCCACAAGCTCACCTTCAATTGAGACATCCATGACTCTCGCGCCAACGCCTGGGCGAGATGTACCATTAAACCATATTTCAGCTAGGTGTAATTTAACTTCATAAGTACCATTGCTTACATTGTGGGCAATGTTAACCGACGGACCAGACAATTCTCGGGTATATAGAGTGTCAAGCTCTGTACCAGCAATTTCTGCGTTGCCTGCGATATCAATCCAACCACCGGCCTTTGCATTATACATAACGCCACCGACCTCGGTGGTAGAGTCCACGGCATAAGGGGTATCGTTATAGACGTAATTAACTGCCGCATATGTGGCGGTCATCTCACCATCTTTTCTAATGTTAACCGATACACTTTGCTCTTCAGTGCCTAGCGTTCCAACAATCGATAACTCATGTCGTCCAGGGATAAGCGTATCTAGTTCACTTATATCTGCTGAACTAAAACTAAAAGGTGCGCTTGTTTTTGTTGCAATTTCAACACCATTTAATGACAACACGGCCATAGTTAAGTCTGCTGATTGTGCGCTTAGCATCACCTCACCGTTTACTAGAATTAGATCGTCCTCATTTATACCACCGACACTTAAATTCTCGACTGATGGAGGTGTCGGTGTTGGTGTTGGCGTTGGCGTCGGCGTTGGCGTGGGTGGCGGCGGTGGCGGCGGCGTGGGTGTCGGCG
>CAYURD010000080.1:11977-18542 GCA_964446865.1 uncultured Glaciecola sp. | reverse complement strand
TGACCAAGTAAAAAAGAGTTAACCACAAGAGGTTCCCGCCTTCGCGGGAATGACGGGGTTTTATCAATAGCGGGTAGATTCAGCAATCTACGGAATGCTGATATCAAACACCGCACGCTTGCTTTGTCCTTGGAAGTTGTCAGATACCACTTCTACCTGGGTAAATTGCGAAACAAGCTCTGGCATAATAACCGCTCGGTAGGGGGCGGTTGTATCAAAGGCAATTTTCGTTTTTTCACCGTTTTCAGCAATACCAAATACATCTATATTGGCAAAATTAAATTGTTCAGGGTTACTAAACTCAAGTTCAAAGGACAGAAACAAACGGTCGTTTTCAGTGTAAGGCGGCAACATAGATATACCGCTTACCATACTCTTGGTAATGGCGTCTTTCGATTTAACAATCGTGTAGCTATACGGTGCGAGTGAGAGCATTAACTGATCACCACTGAGCTCTACAGTATTCTCTTCAATACCTGCAATTTTTGAATACTCAGACATACCTGCTCTTAGGGTGGTTTGTTGTGTCTCGTTAGAAAGGTTGAGCACGACCATATGGTCAATCATATCCATTGTCTGAATACGGCTAAATGCATAAATACGTTTTTCGTCATCGACTAAACGGTTGATGTGCTCGCCGCGGCGCAACGATTGATGTTCGCTTCGCAAAGATGACAGCTTCGCTAGTTCAATGTATAAAGGGTGACTCTGGTCAAAGTTATCATCTGCTGTGGTTTTATTTGTGCCCAGTAGTGTGTTGTCGTTATAACTATCAACCTTAGATGGGTCCATGTTTTCTCGCGCATCAACGTCACCACCGTCTCCGGTAAAACCTTGTTCATCACCATAATAAACGACGGGTACACCGCGAGAGAAGTACATAAAAGCGTGAGCGATTTTGGCTAAGGCAAGTTGCTCTGAAGCGCTGGCCTCACTGGCTCCTTTTTGAATAAAGTGACCAACGCGGCCCATGTCATGATTACCTAAAAAATTAAGCAAATCATTTGGCGTTGAATCTGCGTCGCGATAATAGTCGTCATTATCAAATAGGTTTGAAAGCTGAGTCAGACTCTTGTTATTAAACACCACATCGTTTGTATTAAACGCAAAACTAAAATCAAGCACTGACGGTAGCTTGCCTTTAGTTGTAAATTTGCTTAAACCCGCTGGATTACCATCGTATACTTCACCAAATATGAAAAATTCAGGTAAACCTATCGATTGGGCATGCTCAATAATATCTGGGCCAAAGCTTTGCCAAAATTCGATGTCTACGTGTTTAACGGTATCTATCCTAAAACCATCGGGTCTAAAATCACTGATCAAATCTTTGAAGACCTCGGTTAGACCGCTAATGACCTCTGCTTGACTGGTGTCAATATCGTCTAGTCCAACAAAGTCTCCTTTTACTGCGCTTTCGCCTTCCCAAAAAGAATCGCCTTGGTTGTTGTAGTATTTAGGATCATTTAGCCAAGCCGGTACTTTTGCTTGTTTTTCATTTTCGAGTACAAACGGCGTGTAACGTTTACCCGCTTGTAATTCTTCACTGCTAATAAACGCACAGCCGTTTTTTTCAGTATTTTTGAATTTGCCTGTTTGATCATGGCACTCTTCGTATTTGATCACGTCGGCAGTGTGATTGGTAATAATGTCAAAAAATACTTTAATGTCTCGCTCATGAGCGGCTTCAATCAAACTCTTTAAGTCGTCATTACTGCCAAAGTGCGGGTCAATTTCGGTAAAATCAACTACCCAGTATCCATGGTGTGCAATCCCATCTTGTTGTATGGCTTTGTTGCGCAATATTGGCGTCATCCAGATAGAGGTAATCCCTAAACTATCAATATAATCGAGTTTTGCCTCAAGGCCTGCTATATCACCACCGTGAAAAGAACGTATTTTTGTGGGATCGTAGCCACCATATGAAATAGGACGAGACGGGTCGCCCATGTCATTTTCAGATTTTGCATTGTGGAAACGGTCGGGCATCACAAAATAAAATACTTCATCTTGTATGTTGCGGGTTAAGTAATCTGTTTTATTACTACTTATGCTTGGCGCTTTTACTTCTGCCTCTGGCGCAGGAACTTCTGCGCTTTCTTGCGGCTTTGAGCATGCCCCAACAAACAAAGCTGAGGTGATTGCTAGCGTTAACAATAACGAGTGTTTTGCATGCTTTTGAATGTGAGTGAGTTTCATAATCGCTTCCTCGTGCTAAGTATTTTTATGCAGTTACAATATTGTTTAAGTTCATTGCTTAAGTGCTCCTAAGTGACGCCAAGTCATTGGAATCTACGGCACTCTATCGCCTCTAACAGCCTCTAGTAAACCATACCACTGCTCTCGGCTAAGTTCGATATTTGCGCCTTTAGCAGTCTTAACTAGCCTTTCACTATTTGTTGTGCCAATTACGGCTTGAATGTTTGCTGGGTGGCGCAACAGCCAAGCCAAAACAATGGCATTCTCATCAACCGAGTATTCACTGGCGAGTGTTTGCACAAGTGCTTGTGTGTTAGTCGTTTTTGAACAATCGCTTTTTTGGCCCGCAGAGTAACGTCCTTGTGCAATGGCTCCCCAAGCTTGCAATTGAATACCCGATTGTTGACAAAACTCAAGCGTACCACGGGGGAATCCATTTTCGGCATTTAGCTTCATGTTTGCGGTAATGCCATCTTCAACAAAGTCGTGGGAAGCTAAACTCATTTCTAACTGATTGGCCATAATCGGAAACGATAAAGCGCTTTGAAGGTAGGCGATTTGACCTGCATGCATATTAGAGACAGCTAAATACTCAAACTTACCTTGTTCGTGTAACTTTGTTAAGGCATTGGCTGTATCTTCGAGCTGCATTAATGGGTCGGGGCGATGCAAAAATAATATGTCTAAATTGTTATCGTGTAAACGCTTAATACTTGCGTTGACGGCCTCGCTTATCCAGTCTCCCGATAAATCATACTGGCAAATGGAGTGCGTTGGCGTGAGTTTAATGCCAACTTTTGACTGCAAAATAAGGTGATGACGTAACGAACGTTCTCGTTTAAAGAGCTCACCAACGGTCTTTTCTGCTTTCCCGAAAGTGTATATATCTGCCAAATCAATTACATTGATGCCGGTTTCGATAGCAGAAGTGACTAAATCAAAGGCCTGATCAATATCATCACCCGACACTGGATTATCATTCCAACCGCCACCTAGATGCATTGCACCCAAAATAAGTCTGCTTGCTTCAGGAAAATATTGGTGGATGGGTAAAGTCATAATATTGCTCAAACCTTGCTTGCTCATTAATATCATCGAGTATAGCAGTTATCATGGGCGTGTAGTGCAGTGAATACGTATGCGTAGTCATCCTAGGTAAGCCAAATTAACAAACGTTTGTGACAAGACCTTAGGTCTTGCCTTTTTTTAAAAGGTAAAAATTTGATCTGAAACAATAATATAAAGCTTTTTCTAAATTGACATAAAATTGTGATATTTGCTCGATACACTTATACTCAATCCTGTGCGACAATATAGGCAGCTTAAAAATTACTATATTAGCAACGGTTTTTTTAACCACTTGCGCCTAAGGCGTCAATAATAATAGTAATGTTGTACGTAAATATTAAGCACTTATTTTTTAGAAATTCAAGGAACAGCATGTCAAATAGTTACAGTACCATCGTGAGTCAAGCGATTGATTTATTAGATGGAATGAGTATAACCGAGTACCAAAAGCAGCTTCCACCTCACTTTCCTAGCAGTGTTGGTGCTCATATGAGACATGTGATCGATCATTTTTTAGCATTAATGAATGGTCACAACGAAGGGCATGTTGACTATAATAAGCGTCATCGTTTTAATGCCGTTGAGCAATTCCCTGCCGAAGCAATAGAGTGCTTCGAAAGCATTGTGACTTGGTTAAACAACCTTGCAGACAATATATTAGATACGCCAATCACAGTGACTACCGAGATAGATGTGAGTCGCACTCATTCTACTACATGTAATAGTACATTGGAGCGTGAGCTAGTTTTTGCGAGTAGTCATGCAATACATCATTATGCGTTAATCCGCATTATATGCAGCATGCAAAATAAACCTATTCCTGAGTTTTTTGGTTACGCACCCGCAACGATTACTCATATTACTAAAAGCGCTTAAGTATGCTATCTGAATTGGCCTCGCGTGGCGATGGCAAGTGCGAAATTTGTCAAGCTAGCGATGACCTTAACGTTTTTCAAGTACCCGAATCTCCTGATAATAGCGTGCATTCGCACGTTTATATTTGTGCTTTGTGCGAATCTCAAATAGCCACTAATGAATCCCTTGATTTGCAGCATTTGCGCTGTTTGACTAATAGCATGTGGTCAAGCACTCAAGCCGTTCAAGTGCTTAGCTATCGTTTATTACACAAATGTACTTCTGAGCCTTGGGCGCAAGATGCATTAGATATTTTGTATTTGGATGATAGTCTTAAGGACTGGGCCTTAGCGGGCATGACACCAGAACGCGAACCTTGTCTTGATGTAAATGGCGTGGCGTTGCAAGCGGGCGATGCAGTAACTATTATTAAAGACTTAGATGTAAAAGGTGCTAATTTTACCGCTAAACGCGGTACCGCCGTTCGTAATATTGGTCTTTCAGACAATCCTTTGCATATTGAAGGGCGTGTAAACGGTCAACGAATCGTCATTATCGCGGCTTATACCAAGAAAAACTAAAAACACTTATATTACGCTGGCAGCCCATGCTGGCGACTATTCGTAATTTACATACTCTTCAAAATTATCACCGACGTAGAGTTTTAACAGCTTTTTAGGCGCGCTAGGCAGGTGCACACTAAGCAATAAACCCGGCGTGTGATTAAAGCTGGTATCAATACCCAATGCATGAAATTTAGCGCCCATCTTCAAGTATTGTTTAGCGAGAATAGGAATGTCTTTTCCGTCATCTTCGATGCTTTCCAGCATTGCAGACAGGTCTTTTTGCAAATCTTGCTGTGAGGCTAAATGTGCTATTTCGTTGTGAGTATTAAACGCAAATTGATGACGTGCTTGTACGCCTTTTTTGTTGTCTTGTTTAATTAATATATCTTCAATAAGTTTGACGCTGCGCGGGTCGTACAACTTGCTAATAGAAACGGTGCCATATAGTGTGCGGTATTGCGGGTTTTTGGCGACAAACGCGCCAATGCCACGCCACAATAGCAGCAAGCCTTGGAATGAACCTTGAAACTCAGGGATCAAAAAAGAACGCCCCATTTCAATACAAGGGTTTTTACGATTGACAAATTCGGGAGCAAAGGCAAACATTTTATGCAGATAAAGCCCATCTAAGCCTTCTTTTTCTATCAGCTTATCACTTAAGCCCATGCGATAAGCCCCGATGATTTGTGCTTCATCTTTAACAATAAATAGCTGGGTGTAGGTCGCATCAAACAGGTCGGTATCTATTGGTTCGCCGCTTCCTTCGTTGTGCTCTCTAAAGACTAACTCCCGCAAGCGAGCGATTTCAGTGACGACCCCAGGCGCTTGTGATTGGTAAGCGTAATACACTTTGTATTCTTTATAGCTCACGAGAAGCTGCTCTGCAGGGAGCCCATTCAGTTCTTGCTTAATTGTGGCTTTAGCTACAGGCGCTAGCAAAGGCTTTACTTCTGTCACTGTATCGGCCGGCCAATTGTAGCGCCATGCACCATCTTGAAGATATGAAAGTGCTCGGCACATCTGCGCTTTTTCGACATTGTCATTGCCTCTAAATGCACGCGAGCGGACCGCTGAGCCAGCGTGTAGCCCAATATTTGCGCCGGTTTTGTTTAATAATTCACGAGCAAGCATTAACATTCTTAAGCGATAATAAATGCGCCCAAGATTGTAAAATAATCGGCTGTTAGTTCCGTTTACAAATACAGGGACATATTGACAATCATCTATACTGACCAAACGCCCCACAATTTTATTCCATGTGTGTTCACTAATACTCTTTTTTTCATCTTGGTAATACGAAACGCGCCCGGCAGGGAAAATGAGTAGTGCATTACCTGCTGTTACATGCTTTATACACTTGCGAAGTGACGGGCCATTTTGTGGGTCTTTTTCTGATAAGGGATTAGTAAAAATAAAGTAGTCGGTAAGTTCTCGAAAAATGCCGAGTCCTTTGTTGGCGAGCACTTTTAAGTCAGGTCTCACTTGACCAATCACTCGGGCTAAAATGACGCCTTCAATACCACCAAATGGGTGGTTACTTGCGATCACAACAGGCCCAGTTTTTGGGATTTTTTGTTGTAACTCCTCTATTCCACTAATATTCAGCGCTAAAATATTGATAAGGCGGTCGGCAAAGTCTTCTTTACTCAGGCCTTGCATATTATGCATTTGGTAAAGCTTATTCATTTTGGCAATACCTAATACGCGGTCAAGTATCCAAATAGAAAAGCGAACAAAAAGTGAGGGTTTAGCGACAAGGTTGTTGATACTAATGGTATATGGGGTGGTTCCTGACAAGGCTAACAGCTCCTATTCACTGCGTGTATTTTGTATTGATGCTTAATATGCATAGCGTTTTTAGGGCTAACTTTGTAAAA
>CAYURD010000080.1:0-11877 GCA_964446865.1 uncultured Glaciecola sp. | reverse complement strand
GTGTTCGCTACGGACGGTATGAATTTGTGCATTAGTGTTGTATTTAGGGCATAATTGCCGCGTTTAGCATTTCAACACATCTACATTTTTTCAAAAAAGGTAACTCATGCGCAAGCTTACTATTCAAGCGCCAGACGATTGGCACCTTCATTTTCGCGACAACGCAATGCTTTTAGAAACCGTTCCAGCGACCGCGCGCTGCTTTAAGCGTGCCATTGCAATGCCTAACTTAGTGCCGCCAGTGACTACCGCTGAATTGGCGCTTGAGTATAAAGCTCGCATACAAGCGGCTGTTCCTAAGGGCGCAGATTTTGATGCTTTGGTCACGCTTTATTTGACCAATGACACAACACCAAGTGAAATACAAAAAGCAAAAGATGCAGGTATTGTCGCGAGTAAATTGTACCCAGCAGGCGCAACAACAAATTCTGATGCGGCGGTAAAAGGGGTGAAGAGTTTGTATCCTGTTTTTGAAAAGATGCAAGAAGTCGGCATGCTGCTCTTGATTCATGGTGAGGTTACCGAAAACCACATTGATATCTTTGACCGAGAAAAAGCCTTCATTGATGCTTACCTAAAAGACATTGTGAATGATTTTCCTAATTTAAAGGTAGTGTTTGAGCATATCACCACAAAAGATGCTGCCGACTTTGTGAAGGCTTCCTCTGAAAACGTCGCGGCCACTATTACACCGCAGCACTTGCTATTAAATCGAAACGATTTACTGGTGGGCGGTGTGCATGTTCATAACTATTGTTTGCCAGTGTTAAAACGTAATATTCATCAAAAAGCCCTGCAAGAAACAGTGGCGTCGGGTCATCATCGTTTCTTTTTGGGCACAGACTCTGCACCCCATGAAAAACATAAAAAAGAAGCCGCCTGTGGTTGCGCAGGTTGTTACAGTGCGTGGAGTGCAATCGAGTTGTATGCACAAATTTTTGATAGCTTAGGCGCTTTAGATAAGCTCGAAGGGTTTGCTAGCCACTACGGCCCTGATTTTTATGGTTTACCCAGAAATGAAGGCAGTATTACTTTGGTAGAGCAATCGTGGAAAGTGCCAGAATTAATCAAACTAAAGCAAGCAGTAAATGGCCTTAAAGGCGATGAGGAACAAGACGAAATAGTCCCGTTTTTCGCCGGTCAAACCTTAAATTGGAAGTTGCAATAAAACAACTATCACAATGGCCTCTCAAACACTGGCCTCAAAAACACTGGCCTCAAAAACACTGGCCTCTCAAACACTGGCCTCAAAAACATAGCGCGTCAATACAAATGTCGCAATAGGATAAGCAAGAATATATGCAAGACCAACAGTCAACACCCCAGTCAAAAAGTCACTCTACTGAGAAGAGTGTTGAGTTTACGTCGCTTGACCTAGCGCCTGTATTACAGGGCGCGCTTAATGAGCTCAAATATACCACGCTGACCGAAGCGCAAGAAGCCTGCTTGCCCACTCTACTTAGCGGCAAAGATGCGGCAGTGAAAGCAAAAACAGGCAGCGGTAAAACACTGGCATTTGGCTTGAGTATTCTAAACGGTTTAGTGAGTGCTCAAAACAATGGACACAGTGGCCTGTATTCACTTGTGCTATGTCCTACCCGAGAGCTTGCTCAGCAAGTTGCTGAGCAGTTACGTTTGCTGGCCAAACAACATGCAAATACAAAAATTTTGACACTAGTGGGCGGCGTAGCGATTGGCCCACAAATCGCCTCTTTAGTGCATATGCCCAGTATTGTGGTTGGCACGCCTGGCCGAGTAATGGATTTAATTCGAAAAGACAAATTAGATGTCAGTACAGTAAAAACACTTGTGCTTGACGAAGCTGACCGTATTTTAGATATGGGGTTTAGCGATCAGATGGCGTGGATTTTAAACGCCTTGCCGCCCAACAAACACTCAATGCTATTTTCGGCGACCTTTGGTAATGCGATAGATAGTTTAACAAAGCGTTATTTAAAAGATGCGGCAATAATCGAAATCGAGAGTAATCAGGCTCATTCACAAATCACCCAATTTGCGTATCAATTACAAGACGATAGGGTGGTTTACGCGGTGGCTGCTGTCTTAACGCATTACCAGCCACATTCTTGTATGGTATTTTGCCAAACTAAACACACGACACAAGACTTAGCGAATCAGCTTGAGCAAAAAGGCTTTAACGTACAAGCGATCCATGGCGATTTAACGCAAGCACAACGTCAACAGGTACTGACCCAGTTTGCGCTAAAAAGCTGTAATTTATTGATTGCTACCGATGTGGCAGCCAGAGGGCTTGATTTAGACCAAGTTGATTTGGTCATAAACGCTGAATTAGCCGATTCGGCCGAGACACATACACACAGAGTAGGGCGCACTGGTCGCGCAGAGCAGACCGGCACAGCGATTACTTTAGTCAGCGAAAATCAAGTAAAAGCGATTGCACAAATAGCAGAAGATACCAATAGCTTTATTCCTGTAAAGCATATTCAAGCGCTTAGGTTTCATGCAAACAGGATCGTATTACCTGCACACGAATGTGTGATGGTAGATGGCGGGAAAAAGCAGAAGATTAGTAAGGGTGATTTATTGGGAGCGCTCATTAAAAAAGCTGAGATCCCCAAAGAAGACATTGGCAAAATGCAAATTACCCACGACAAGTCGTATGTGGCGATAAAGCAAAGAAGTGTAAAACGCACCTTAGGGTTCTTTCGAGACAATCGTGTTAAAGGGAAGAACTTGCGCGCGCGCAAATTGCGTTAAGTGTTTTATAACTGCTGCAACGCTAGCTCACATTGTAGGGCACTGTACTTAGTCATTTTTTTGTGGCCGGGCGCCCAACCTTGTAAAAAACGTTCAAAGTCGGCCCATGCGAAGCTACATAATGCGCGCCATTCTTGTTCGATTGCTTTTGCATCAATATCAATGTTTTGTCGAGATATTGCTTGGTGTAAAGACGCGAAGTAATAATCTACCAGCTCGTCGCATTGTGTAAATAATCGTTCGTCGGTATAACACGCACCAAGTAAGTAAACGACATCTTTTATACCGGCACCTCTACCCACATATTGAAAATCGATAGCGGCAATGTCTTTATCTTGATTATCGCTAAAACAAAAGTTAGCAAGCTTGGCGTCGCCGTGAACGAGTGTTTGAAAAGAAGCGTTATTTAAGCGAGAGTCAATTTGGTGTGCAGCACCTTTTAGAGGGGTGTTAGACATGCTTGAATACTCATCGGTGCGTGTTGCTAAATGCCAGTAAGTGCCAATAGACCATAATGAAGATAATTCGTGTTGGCCTTGTAAAAAACAGCCATGAAAGTTGGCAAGCCAATTTAGCGCGCGTTTTGCGACATCAGTATTGCCTTCAATAGTGCGGTGGGGGTATCCACTGGCATCTAAATCTTCAAGTATTAACCAAATCATATTGTTGTCGGCGCCCGAAGCGTAACACTTTGGCACTCTACAGTGAGTATTGGTTAAGTCTGCAAAGTCTTGATAAAAGCGCTGTTCATTATAATAAGATGAGATTTTTCGCTTATGCGAGCCATCTGTATTCCAAGCTCTTGGATGTTGAACCTTCGAGCTTAAGTCAACACACTTAGTGATATAATTTTTATTGAGGCTTGGCACGTGATATCTGGCAATTTCACCATAATTACTCCATAAAGCCTGTACGGTCTCAATTTTGTATGCGCTGACATCTTTGAAATGAGATTGAATTTGTTGCTCAAGCATAAAGAAAGTGTATTGACTATATAAGCGGCTGTGAAATATATTTAACTATAATTCGGTCATGTTGCCAATATAATCTCATCATGAAAATGGCTATGCGTTAAATACGAGCATGGCGTTTGCTTGGCAGTAATAGCGCAATAATATCGCAAAAACGCATGTACACTTTGGAGTAGATAATGAGTAATGTTGCAAGCACATCTAAAATACGTCAAATCGGCGATCCGATTTTACGGGAAACTTCGCGGGTAGTAGAGCCTAGTGATTTTGAATCTGGTTTAGTCATTAGTACGCTAGATACCTTAAAACAAGTGCTTAACGGTATTAAATCGATTTCAGACGAAAATGGTAACGCATTAAGTGCACCACAAATAGGTGTCGCCATTCGCATGTTGCTACTACGAATAGATGGTGTGTTTGTGCCTATTATTAACCCGATCCTAAAGCCGGTGACACAAGACAGCTTTATGTTTGAGGAAGAATGTTTTAGCTTTTACTCAATGCGTGCAAAAGTTGAACGGTTTAAAAGCGTAGAAGTGACTTATTTGGATGAAAACCAACAATCGCATACACAAGTAATGAGTGGGGAATTTGCGGGTCTTATTCAGCATGAAATTGACCACTTGGATGGGATATTTTTTGTCGATAAAGTAGAAGATAAAAAGTCAGTGGTCAGTATCGACTATTTGTACAAAGATGATCCAAAGAAGCTATCGACGGTCAAAAAATTATGTGACTACATGGCATCGTAATCAGGGCTTTTTGACGTAAAATTAAATACACTTTTTTTATTGCTATCGGTTCCACGGTGCAAGGGCGATTAGCCGAATGAGCGCACCATATCCTGTGAATTTAGATAGGATAAGTATGGCGAGCAAAAACAGAGCGATAAACCCAAAGATGATATTCAGGGCAAAGGCCATTACGGTAAATACAGTCATCATGACGCCAATAAACACATTGATTTGCTGTTCTAAAGATAAGCCTTGAGTATCGCCTTGCTGGGTGTCAAATCCAGCTCGTTGCCAGGCTTCAATGCCACCTTCTAAGTTGAATGTTTTGGTGTTTGGGTCTTCTTGAGCTAATTTTTCACACGCTTTCCTCCCTCGGAGCCCTTTTTGACAATAAATAATGATCGGTGAATCTTTATAGTGTTTGATGTCATTGGCTTGTATACCACCAAGAGGTATCAAGTTAGCTTTTGGGATATGCAACTGCGTAAACTCGGCTTTTTCTCTAACGTCAATTAAAACTGCACCTTGTTCAAGCATTGTTTTTGCTTGTTGCGCGCTAATATTATTTACCTTTGACATGTTTGCCTCGTTGGGTATGCTTGATGTCGTCAATTACACTAATAACAACAAGAATATAGGATATCATCAATGAACTATACTATTTTAGCCGCTAGCGGTTTTATGATTTGGACCATGCTATTGATACTGGCGATTGCGGCTTATCGTAACTACTCAAATAAACAAAACAAACGTAAAGACTTAAAATTTGATCCTAGTGGCACAGATATGGCGCCCTTAGGTCAACGAATTACGCGTGCACACGCTAATTGCTACGAAACGGCTATTTTTATTGTGGGTCCTATGCTGATTGCGCTTGCGACAAATTCTGCAGCTATCACAAATGACTTGGCACTAGTGGTGTTAGGGGCAAGAGTTATACAGTCTCTTATCCATATTGCTTCGGTAAGCAATATGGCGGTGCTACTTCGTTTTGTGTTTTTCCTTGTTCAATTTGGCATTAGCGCTTATTGGTTATTTTTGTTAGTGCTCAAATTTGCCTAGCTTGTATTTACCGAACTTATGTTTACAGAACTTATGTTTACAGAGCTTATGTTTACAGAGCTTATGTTTACAAAGCTTATGTTTGCCAAGGTAGCACGCTCATAATTTACTGAGTGTGCTATTATTACATCTCACCATGTTTATCGCATTTTAATCACTTATTAACTACTCAGAGCATTCATGTTTAAATTTTTTGAGCGACTTACGGTTGCTTTTCCTGATCAAGATCCTCAACAGCCGCCACAAACCTTATTAGCATTTTGTAAATACTATTCTAGCGGCATGTGGCACGTGCTTATTACTGTTTCGGTCTTAAGTGCGCTGGTCGCTATATTAGAAGTGAGCTTGTTTGGATTTATGGGACAATTGGTAGATTGGTTTGCAACGCGCGACCCTGCCACTTTTATTCAAGAAGAAAAATATACACTCATGTGGATGGCAGGCTTGGTGATGATTTTGTTACCCGCGATGGTGATTTTAGAATCAACCTTAACCCATCAATCTATCATGGGTAATTATCCTATGCGCATTAGGTGGTTAGCTCACAAATATCTGCTTAAACAAAGCTTATCGTTTTATCAAGATGAATTTGCGGGCAGGGTAGCAACAAAAGTCATGCAAACTGCTTTGTCTGTGCGCGAGACGGTGACAAAAGTGCTTAATTTAGCGGTTTACATTTGTGTGTATTTTATATCGGTTGTTTTACTTGTGTTTTCGACCGATTGGCGATTAGCTATGCCTTTAGTGGCATGGCTTTTATTGTACGTACTGATATTACGAACAATGTTGCCGCGGCTTAAACGCATATCACAGCGCCAAGCAGACGCGCGTTCAATCATGACAGGGCGTATTGTTGATAGTTACACCAATATAATGACGGTTAAGCTCTTCTCTCATGCCAAGCGAGAAGAAGACTACGCGAAAGATGGTATGGATGGCTTTTTGCAGACTGTCTATCCACAAATGCGCTTGGTGACAGTATTGCAAGCGATGATTTGGACCTTAAACTCCTTACTTGTGTTTGTTGTGTCGGCTCTGGCGATTTATCTATGGGTAAACGGGTCAGTGACGCCGGGTGATTTAGCGATAGCGGTTAGTTTAAGTTTGCGTTTAAACGGCATGTCGCAATGGATTATGTGGGAAGTATCTTCTTTATTTGAAAATATTGGAACGGTACAAGACGGCATTGATACTTTGGCCATTCCTACAGATATTAATGACAAAGAAAACGCACAAGCGCTTGTAGTAGAAGGTGGTTCGGTTGATTTTAATAATGTTATGTTTGCCTACAAAGGCAAGAGTAAACATGACATTGAAGTGTTTAACGACCTTAATATACAGATTAAACCGGGCGAAAAAGTAGGCTTGGTTGGTCGCTCAGGGGCAGGTAAATCTACTCTTGTTAACTTGTTGCTACGCTTTTATGAAACCAATGATGGCAATATTTTAGTGGATAAGCAAAACATTGCTGACGTTACCCAAGAGAGCCTAAGAAGCCAAATTAGCATGGTCACACAAGATACGTCGTTAATGCACCGTTCGGTGCGAGACAATATTACCTACGGTCGTATGGACGCAAGTGAAGAGCAAATGATAGCTGCAGCCAAACAAGCCGAAGCGCATGAGTTTATTTTGCGTTTAAGTGATGCAAGAGGACGCACTGGTTATGATGCGCACGTTGGTGAGCGCGGCGTTAAGTTATCGGGCGGTCAACGTCAACGGATCGCCATTGCGCGGGTGATGCTAAAAGATGCGCCTATTTTAATTTTAGATGAAGCAACCTCTGCACTTGATTCTGAAGTAGAAGCGGCAATCCAAGATGGGTTGATACAAATTATGGAAAATAAAACCGTGCTGGCTATTGCTCATCGCTTATCAACTATCGCGCAAATGGATAGGTTGTTAGTACTTGATAATGGCAATATCGTTGAATCAGGAAGCCATCAAGAATTGCTTAAAAAAGAGGGTATTTACGCCAAACTTTGGACGCATCAAACCGGAGGATTTATTGGCATCGAATAAGAAATTATTTCCTTGCTGTAATCAATTAAAGACACTTTTTGTGAAAATACAAATAACTTGTAACATTTTAACCCTTATTGGGCTGTTTTATTTTTGAACAAATCGGGTACACTATTTGTTCAAGGAATAGTTAAATACGGAAAGTGAATGAGAGACCAAGTTGTCGGAAATACTCCATTTGAAATAGACTTAGCGTTTATTAAAGAATTGGAAGTTACACCCGAATTTAGCGACATCAAGAGGCCGTCTGGCAAGAGGAATGAAGGCTTGATTGTGGCTGATGGATACGATTTAGCAGACAAAAGCGAGACTGATCTGCGTCATTTGTACTTGCACCCGACTCTCATTGGTAAGCTATATCCGTTTTTAGGTCTGCACGGACAAGAAGCTCAGCAATACTTTTCAGATTTTCCTTTAAAGCTATCATCCAATGAACTTTACACTATTTATATCGGTTTAAAGCTTGAGGGTTTTTCTAAACTGTTACATAAATATCGCGAGCAAATAGATGCTAATAGCCAAGCAATCCCAGAGCCTTGGCAAACAGTTATGGCTTCACTCAATTTTCAATACGGGGATATTGACTTGCTGTGGCCCGATTTTTGGCAAAAACTCTTGAGTCAGGATTGGCAGAGCGCGATAGAGGCACTGCGCATACTCGATGCTCACGATAAATCGACACGCGAAAAAGAAGTCGAATATATTGAAAATTTTGCGGCAGAGTAAGGGCTTGATGAAGTAAGCTCGCTAAACAATTCGCTTTTGTATATCACTTATAAAAACGTACTAATTTGTGCCAAACTTTTTTTCTTTATTGCATGCTTTGGAATGCTTGCGTCTTGATGTGGGTGACCTACCACTAAAAGCATGTATGGGCGTTCGGTATCTGGGCGCTGGCATATTTCGCTTAAAAAACTCATGGGTTTAGGGGTATGCGTAAGTGTGGCAAGCCCTGCTGTATGCAATGCGGTAATTAAGATGCCGGTGGCAATACCCACCGATTCATGAATGTAGTAGTTTTGTTTTTGGTCTTCTGCTTCCAAGCCGCCTTTTTTTTGGCTAAAAATCGCAATTAACCACGGCGCGATTTCAAGATAAGGCTTTTGTGCATTTGTGCCTAAAGGTTTAAGCGCATCTAACCACTCATCTGAGGCACTGCCTCCATAAAAGCGACGCTCGTGAACTTCGGCTTGCTCACGAATTTGTCGTTTAACGTCACTTGATGATATTGCGACAAAGTGCCAAGGCTGATGATTGGCGCCGTTTGGTGCACGTCCTGCGGCTTTGATTGCATCCTCAATAATACTTTTAGGGACGGGTTTGTCGCTGAATTTTCGCACACTGTGCCTTGTTTTAATGTGATTAAAAAAATCTTCGGCTTTTTGCTGCATTACTTCATCAGAAAAGCACTCAAAATCATTCAGTGGAAGCGAATCATCATTCATCATTTTTGTTCTCGGTTTACTTTTTTTTCTTTTAATTATTAGCCCCTACTTTAAACCAATTGTACCTAAAGCACTAGATATTAAGGTGTCGACTTACATCTGTGATTTTAATTGTACATGCGTGATTTTATAGATTACTAATTTACCTATTTACATTTGAAACATTATATTCACATAATTTGTATTCTAAAAATAATAATGACTGTAAATTATGAACTCGCAAGAAAATATTCCTTTAATCATCCTCATTAGCGTTGTTGCTACCTTGGGTGGCTTTTTATTTGGTTTTGACAGTGGTGTGATAAACGGCACAATTGATGGATTGAGACTCGCGTTTGATTCTCAAGATATGGGTACGGGCTTTAATGTTGCCAGTATGCTGCTAGGTTGCGCGGTTGGTGCTTTTTTTGCTGGCACCTTGGCAGATATATTCGGCCGTAAAAAGCTTTTATTAGTCGCTGCTGTATTCTTTATTATTAGTGCTTGGGGCTCTGGTGTTGCGACGAGCTCACTTGAGTTTATTTTCTATCGGATATTAGGCGGGTTAGCAGTTGGTGCAGCATCTGTAATGACACCTGCTTATATCAGCGAAATTGCGCCACCGCGCATGCGTGGTCGGTTGGCGACCATTCAACAAGTGGCTATTATCACTGGCTTATTTGTTGCCTTTATCAGTAACTATTTATTAGCCAATGCCGCTGGCGCGTCAATCGAAAAGTTTTGGCTAGGTTACGAAGCATGGCGCTGGATGTTTTGGATTGAATTAGTGCCGGCCGTGCTTTTTTTACTCTTGCTAACGTTTATCCCTGAAAGCCCTCGTTTTTTAGTATTTGCAAAACGAGAGCAAGAAGCTTCAGCGGTGTTAACACGTTTATTTGGTGAGCAGGCCAGTGCATCAACGATTGTCGAAATTCAAGAGAGCTTAGAAAGCCAAACAAAACCCAAGTTAAGTGACTTGGTTGATAAGCATAGCAAAAAAATTCGTACCATTGTGTGGATCGGAATTGGCTTAGCGACCTTTCAACAGTTAGTTGGGATAAACGTAATTTTCTATTATGGTGCTATTTTGTGGCAAGCCGTAGGATTTACAGAAGCGCAAGCTTTAACGACTAATATCATTGGCGCAGGCATTAGTATTTTAGCGTGTCTTGTGACCATTTCGATGATTGATAAAATTGGACGCAAACCTTTCTTGATGATTGGTTCTATAGGGATGAGTATTACCCTTGGTCTAATGGTATTTGCGTTTGTTAACGCCGATACAGACGCGATAACGGGTAATTTAGATTTAGGCGACTACGGTACCTTGGCGCTTATATCAGCCAATGCTTATTTGTTCTTCTTCAACCTATCATGGGGGCCAGTCATGTGGGTCATGTTAGGCGAAATGTTCCCTAATCAAATTAGAGGTTCAGGCTTGGCGATAGCGGGCTTAGCGCAGTGGACAAGCAACTTTGCCATCACAATGACATTCCCAATAATGCTCACGTCAATCGGTTTGGCTGGCGCCTATGGTTTTTATGCGGTGTGTGCAGTTATTTCGGTATTCTTTGTGTTGTACTTTGTGCACGAAACAAAAGGCAAAACCTTAGAAAGCATGGAAGGTTAAGCCCTTATTATTACCAGAACCTTTTGCTAGTCGACTAAGTTGTTGCGATTAGACAAAAGGTTCTCATATTCTGGCATGCGCTTGTCAGCGGCTGCTTGCATCGCTTCTTGAATATCAGGCAATTGAAACATACCGCTTTGCCACGTTGCCATGTAATTCAAACTATCTTGAACGCTGTTATCTCGAGCATAGTTGAGCATTTCTTTAGAGCCCGCGACCGCCATTGGCGAATTAATAGCAATTTGTTTTGCAATTTTCATGACAGCATCCAACATCTCTTGTTGGCTCTCAAAAACTTGATTAACAAAACCACGTTGTAAGGCTTCATTACTATCCATATTCCGACCGGTATATGCCAATTCCCGAACTAAGCCTGGCGACATTAATTGCCCTAATCGCTGCAGTGTGCCTACATCGGCAGTCATGCCAAGCTGTGTTTCTTTGATACAAAAGAAGGCTTCTTTTGTACAATATCGGCTATCACAAGCACTTATCATGTCGACTGCACCACCAATAGCGCCGCCTTGAATGGCAGCAAGAACGGGTAACCTGACTTGTTCAAGTGCGGTGAACGAATCTTGAAGCGCAAGCACACCTCGCCTCATTTGTTCGGCTCTGCGAGCGGGCTCTCCCGTAAATGATGCGCTCATATTTTGAAACACCGATAAATCCATACCCGCAGAAAAGTGTTTTCCTTCAGCACTTATAACAATCACTCTGGCCGCAGCATTGTTGTCGATGTTTCGCACACAATTTGGCAGTTCAGACCAAAACTCAGGGATCATAGAGTTTAGTTGTTCTGGGCGATTTAAGACGATATGAGCGATATTATTGGTAATATTAACTGATAAGGTTTTATAGTCGTTTGTGAGTGTTGTTGTGTCAGACATTGTAAGTAACTCCATTATAAGCCCAGTATTAGAGCATTAATTCAACCGTTTTATTATGCAATAGTTGCGTATTTTACACGCAATAAACAGTCAAAATTTTTGATATTAACCTATTTCGTAATTTAATACGGGTAAGCGGTTTAATTGTGCGTGCAAAAAAGCATATAAATATTCGTAAATTCAAAGATATTTTGCTTGTAACCTTGCGCCCCATAAGTATAATACTGCTCCCTCCCTTATGACGCTGACGATTCCCACTAAGACCGACAACATCACAAGGGTAGTGTAACTGTTGAATGTGTAAGAATTATCACCATATATACAATTCGTAAGGTGAGAATAGAATTCGCTAGGGGTGTAGCTCTAATTGGTAGAGCAGCGGTCTCCAAAACCGACGGTTGGGGG
>CAYURD010000079.1:0-18618 GCA_964446865.1 uncultured Glaciecola sp. | reverse complement strand
TTAAGCGAGGATGACGAGGAAGTCTTAAGCGAGGATGACGAGGAAGTTTTAAGCGAGGATGACGAGGAAGTCTTAAGCGAGGATGACGAGGAAGTTTTAAGCGAGGATGACTAGCAAGCTTTAAGCTAACAGTATTAGGTCTTCGCCAGAATGTAGGTGGTGGGCGATTATAACCTTACAAAATTAATCACCAATGTCACTCGATTCATTATCATACTCCAATCCCCATTGTCGCCTGATTGCATCCATTATCTCCATAACACGCAGTGTTGATTCAGCAGGCATACTGTCGCAGGTCATCTTCTTGTTAAGAAGCGTTTGAGTCACTTCCTCAATTTCAAACTTAAAATTATCACCGTCGTCATAAGGATATTCATGACGTACGGGCGCTTGTCCTTCTATGGTGACGGTAAACTCTTTGGCGCCTAAAAAGAAAGGAACTTGAATTAGTCCTTTATCACCCATGATATTGGCATAGGTTGACCCGCTTAATCGAAAGCCTGCAGATAGTTGAGCTATTTCGTCACTGTCGTACTTAAGTGTATAAAACGAGTTTTTATCAACGCCTGTGTGCGTTTTAGTATGATGGCTTTCAATCGACACAGGGGCCTTATTAAACACAATATCGGCAATAGTAATTGGATAAATGCCCAAATCTAAAAGTGCACCGCCGGCAAGCCTTTTATCCATTAAACGGTGGTTGTCTGGCAACTCTCTATTTAAACTAAAATTAGCTTGCACACATTGGATGTTGCCAATTATGCCCGATTTTAACGCGTCTTTAAGTGCGCTAATTGCCGGCATAAACCTTGTCCACACTGCTTCGACTAGCATTAAGTTGTTTTGCTGAGCATATGAAAATGCAACTTTAGCTTGTTGAGCATTTAGTGTTATCGGCTTTTCACAAAAGACATGCTTGCCGTGTTTTAAGCACAGCATAATGTGCTTGAAGTGAAAATTATGAGTTGTCGCAATATAAACAATATCGATGTTTTTGTTGTTTAGCATCTCTTGATAGCTTGCGTAATGCGTCTCTATGTTATGCTCTTTTGCAAATTCGAGTGCTCGTTGACCATTGCTTGCTGCGCAAGCGATGACGCTCGCACTATCAACATTAGCAACGGAACTCATAAAGGTTTTTGCTATATGACCGCACCCTAACACAGCCCAATTTATCTGTTGCATATTTCCCTACTTTTAAAAATGGTAACTTGCTGTTAAGTAGCATAACCACATTGGTAAGCGCATACAATTCCTGATACGATCTAATGATTAAAACGTATACCGATTAGCTTGTGTTAAGAAAACCCGAATGCGTAAACCAGTAAAATTTGAATTAATAAAAATAGTTAGGGATCGAAAAGATATATTATGGCAACACTTACCGAACTTAAGCCAGATGAACACAAAGACTTAAAAATAGCCCCGGGCGCTGCGATTAATTTTGCCTCACAACAACACGTACTTAGTCTTGCGGCAATAGAGCTTGCTAACGCAGCGACGTCATTTCCTATTTTTGCTTCTCAAAATACGACTAATGGAAATTGGTCGTTTACAGCCATGACAAGTTTTGAATTATCAAATAACTTGTTTGTCAAAAATGAGCAATGGGAAGCCACATATCAACCTACATGTTTACGCACGTATCCTCTCTATTTAATGCCCTCGGCTAAAGGTGGGGACCAATATACAATTGGTTTTAACGCTCAAAGTGATGCGTTTTCAGATTCTCAAGGTATTGCTTTATTTGGAGATGATAATAAAGCGAGTGCTCATTTAAGTGATATTACTAATGCACTTAATGGCGAACTGGGTAATTTGCGTCAAACCTTAGAGTTTGGCAAAACCCTTGAAACCCTTAATTTGTTAAAAGAAGTTGAACTGAAAGTGCAATATCAAGATGGGACAACTAACTTGATAAAAGGCCTGCATACGCTTAACGAAGATAGCTTTAAAAACTTAAGTGACGATAAACTAGCACAGCTCAACAAAGTAGGTTATTTAACGCCTATCCACGCGTTGTTGATTTCACTTTTTAACTTAAATGCGTTGATTAATCGAAATAATGATTTGCCAAACAAGCCACAAGTCGCCTCTATCAAAATGGATGATGTTAAAGGCGAAGCTCAGTAGCTGTTTAAGACTTCCCCGTCATCCTCTAGAAATTCCCCGTCATCCTCGCGAAGGCGGGGATCTAGTTAATGCTCAAGCAATCTTTAGCGTTAAAACGTTTTACGGCTGAGGTATTTCAGTCTTCAAATATTGAAAAATCTCTCTTGCCGCAATTGGTGGCTTATTCTCTTTAGCTTGTTTTTGTACGTTACGTATAAGCTGGCGAAGCTTTTGTCTGTCAAGCTGAGGATGTTGTCCAATGGCATTGTTAATACCGGCGTCACCATTTTCTAAAATATCATCACGAACACGCTCTAGCGCATGAAAATGGCGGTTGGCGGCACTGTGTGATGATTTTAATGCAATAAGTGCTTGTTCGATAGGCTCAACTTCGCGGCTGCGTAGCTTTTTACCAATCAGCTGAAGCTGTCGTCTGAATCCATCTTTTTTGCGATTAATTTTTGCACATAACTCAACAGCGTCTAATAGCTCGTCATCTAAGGGGATTTTTTGGCGTTCGCCTTTCGTTAAATCAACCAGTTCAAGCCCTAGCTTTTTCAGTTGCTCGGCCTGTGCTTTTAGCTGAGTTTTACTTATAAAATCCTCGTCTTCAGACGATTCAGTATCGAGATTTTCAGGCTTGTTTTTGCTCATCTGCAATTTTTCGGTTATTTAATGGTAGACTAGATGGATTGTAACGATAGCGTGCGTAATTTAATAGCTATTTAATTGTATTTGTTAGAGTGAATTAAATTTTATGAAGGTAGAGCAAACCTTAAATGATATCCAAAATGTAGTTGAAGACACCCTTAGTTTTGCAAAAATGTTAGGGGCATCAGGTGCTGAAGCAAGTATGTCTAAAGTCCAGGGTATTGCGGTTGGCACTCGCTTAAAAGAAATTGAAACCCTAGAATTTACCAATGACGGTGGCTTGGGCATTGTTGTATTTGTAGGGAATAAAAAAGGCAGTGCATCAACTGCCGATTTATCACCCGACGCATTAAAGCTAACAGTTACCAAAGCAATAGAAATTGCCAAATATACCAACGAAGATGACTGCGCAGGTGTGGCAGACGCAGACTTAATTGCCACTGAATTTCCTGACTTAGACCTTTATCACCCGCAAGAGCTTGATGCAGAAGCGGCATTAGAACAAGCACTTAAATGCGAAGCGGCAGGACTTGAGCATTCTGAACTGATTAATAATTCAGACGGCGCATCATATAACGCGAATGTTGGCGTTCGAGTATATGGCAATTCAAATGGCATAAATGCGGGATATCCAAGTAGCCGTTACAGCTTAAGCTGCGTGTTGATTGCCCAAAAAGATGACGATATGCAGCGCGATTATGCCTACACCGTTTCGCGCGATGCTGCACAATTAGACAGCCCTGAAAGCGTTGGCCTAGAGGCCGCAAAAGAAACACTATCGCGCTTAGGCGCTCGTAAAATCGATACGTGCAAAGCGCCAGTTTTGTTTCATCGAGATATCGCATCTAGCTTATTTGGACATTTAATAGGGGCAATCAGCGGCGGTAGTTTGTATCGTAAATCTTCGTTTTTACTTGATAGCTTGGGCGAAGAACTTTTCCCGCAGTGGCTTAATATTTATGAGCGCCCACATTTGAAGCAAGGTTTAGCAAGTTCAAGTTTTGATAATGAAGGCGTACAAACCTACGATATGGATATAATAAAAGATGGTGCTCTGGCTAACTACATTCTAAGTTCTTACCCAGCACGTAAGTTAGGCTTACGTTCAAACGGACACGCGGGTGGGATCCATAACTGCATTGTGAGCGACACTGGGCAATCTGACGAAGCGCTACTTAAACAAATGGGTACTGGTTTGGTAGTGACCGAATTAATGGGGCAGGGCGTTAATATTGTTAACGGCGACTACTCTCGCGGAGCGGCTGGTTTCTGGGTTGAAAATGGCGTTATTCAATATCCTGTGCACGAAGTCACTATTGCAGGTAATTTGCGTGATATGTTTAAAAACATTGTGGCGGTTGGGGCGCAAAAAGAAGTGCGCGGTGCGCTACAAACTGGCTCTGTTCTTATTGATGACTTACAAATAGCGGGTAGTTAATTCTTAAATCTTAGACCGAATTATACACCTTAAGCTCAGCAACAGCCTAGACCTAAAAAAAAACCGGCGCTCATTATGCTGAGTGCCGGTTTTCGTTTTTTGAAAGCTCAACGACCTTCAATCATCGAGCTAATGCTTAGTCTATCGTATAACGTACACCCAAGTTAAAACGAGGACCAAACTGCGCAGCACTTAAGAACTGCTCTTCAAAACGCCCATAAATGCGCTGGGTTTCATCATTCAAATTCACCCCTTCAAAGAAAACGGTTAAGTTCTCGTTCACCGCGTAATTGACGCTCATATCCCACTGCAAGAACTCTTCAGCAAACTGCGGAGGTACATCGCTACTGCCTTGTGACTGACCTTGACCAATCAAGTATTCATCACGCCAGTTAGCGGTCAACTTAACCGATAGCGCGTCATCTTCATAAAATACTTGGAAGTTTGCCGAGTCACTCAAACCAGGTAAAACAGCTTGAGGTGCAAGCAAGTATTGGTCGTATTCAACGTCACCATCAACAATCGTCGCATTAAACGCAGCGCCATAACCGCTGTCACCAAATACGTGCTGAACTGCTAACTCAATACCGTTAGTTTCACGAGCACCTACGTTTTCTGGCGAGCTAATAGTCCACTGAATCAGCGGATCAGTTGCCGGGTCTGGAATTACCGTGGTGCCTTCAATGCCTACGCCATTACTAATAATTTCAGCGTATATAGCGTCGGTAGTGGCTTGTTCACCGCGACCTTCAATGGCAGCTTCAGCTGCATTCCAGCGCTGGCCTCTGAAGATATCGTGTACGCCTTCAAATTCAAGGGTAACTTGCGAGTCTTCAATCCAATCATCCACGTCTTTCCAGAACAAACCAATAGACGCATAACTTGCATCGTCATAATAATATTCTACAGAAAAATCGATATTAGTTGATTGGAACGGCAATAAGTTAGGGTTACCACGCGAACCTGTACGACCGCCAATAAATGGGAAGCCAGAACGGCTAAGTCCACCAAGTAACGAGCCAAGTCCGGGTCGAGTAATAGATTGACCCGCCGAGAAACGACCTACTAGGTCATCGGTGATATCAAGTCTAACGTCAAGCATTGGTAACAATAAGTCGTAGTCACCTTTAAAGTCGACAACCACAGCACCTTCAGAATCAAATTCTGTGCGCCACTCCGAACCACCTTCCCAAATAACACGGCTAATGTCTCTGAAATCACCTGGGCTGGCCACTTCAGTTTTCTCGTAGCGTAAGCCTAGATTCACGTCTACGTAATAGTCTTTTACTTCAAACTCCCAAGCGGTCGATACAAATAGGCTGAAAGTTTCTTCAGACACTTCGTCAGACAAAGGATTTGCATAGTTAAATCTATCAAAGGTATTACCAATTGGATTGTTTGCATCAAAGAATGCTTCTGAACGTTGCACAGCCTCTGCAAAGTCATAAGTATAGGTATACCCCGGCGCAATGCCGCCTTGACCAAAGTCGAATTGGTCTAAGAAACCATCAAGACTTACGCGCTCAAACATGCTGTCAGGAAACACAACCGAATTAAAGTTGTAACCGGCAGGTTGTGACACCGCAGAGCTGGTGGTTAAGGTCTGCTCAGACATGCTAACACCAAACTTAACATCTTTTAGGCCAAAGTCAGTGTCGACTAACCATTCACCGGTAATTTTCGCTTCTGTCACTGCAGACTCGCCGTTTCCTTCGCTGAAAATACCTAAGTTAGCGCCAATTTCACTTGGCATGACTTCGTTGCTGCCATTGTTCCAATTTACATTAAAAATGGGAACGTCTGCGCCGCTTCTAAAGTCATACTCTTTGTCGGTGAAGGCATTTGAACCTAAAATCATTAAGCCATTTTGCTGCAGACCGTCATCAAGCGTATTGTCGGTTTTACTTTTTGATTTATGGATATCAAAATCAAACGACAAGGTGTCTGAATAAAAGTACTCGGCATTAAAGCCCCACGCTGACGAATCCACTTCGTTAGTGACACGGTTTGTTGTAAATGATTGGTCATTACCTGACGAATTATAAAACAGAGCTGTTCCCCTTTGGTCAAGCTCAAAATCGTTAGCATTTCCACCAAAATCACCGTTCCAAATACCCCAGCCTAAGCCATTATTACCTGTGACTGCATTTGATATTGTGTGATCAAGGGTAAAGACTAGGTCTTCGTTAGGGGCAAATTGTAAAGTCACCTGCGCGTTAGTTCTTTCGCGCTGGATATCTTGGATGTTGTAGTTTAAATCCTGTGGTAAGAAGTGAGCAGCAGTTTGCACAACTTCACCTGTTAATGGATTAATCACGCGATAAAGCGGGACAGGATTGCCGTCGCCGTCAACCGAACGACCATCAATACTATTGGCTAAATCAGCGGGTAAACGCGCCGAATCGATAAAAGGAACTTCATCGCCCGCTGCGTTTATGTAGGTAGCATTCGTTTGCGCTTTCCAGCCTTGTACAACGGCTGACTGACTCTGAAAGTCGCGGCGCTGATACGAAAAGTTGGCTGAAATACCAAACTTACCATCATCAGTCGTATTGCTATAAATACCGGCTAATTCAGGCGTGACATCGTCATGTACTTCGTTAGACGTGTCATGAATACCTTTTGCCATAATAGAAAAACGCTGACCTGGCTGCGCAAGTGGTTTAGCGGTACGAATATTCACCGTTGCGCCTAGGCCACCTGTGGGGACGTCGGCACGCGCTGTTTTATATATTTCTAATGCGCTAACGCCTTCCGAGGATAGGTTCTCAAAGTTGAACGAACGAGTAAAACCTGTGCCCGCCATTTGACGACCGTTTAGTGTCACCAGGTTAAACTCAGGACCAAAACCACGGACGGTTATTTGGCTACCTTCACCGTTTGCACGGCTAATGGATACACCCGTAATACGGCCAAGCGATTCGGCAAGGTTTGTATCTGGGAATTTACCCATTTCTTCAGCCGAAATCGCGTCCATAACGCCGTCTGACGAGCGCTTCAAATCTGCTGAGCGTAACAAACTGCCCTTAATACCTTTTACTTCAATTATTTCGACATCGGTGTTGCCACCAGCTTCTTGAGCAACAGCAGGAAGTGTTGCTGCAGAGCCGAGTAACACAGATAAGCTTGCTGCTATGTATGTTTTTTTGAATTGTATATGTTTCATATAAAGTCTACTTATTTTTTAGGCTTTTTTTCAGAAATAGGAAGAAAGCGCACTCTCTTCCTCTCGGCCATCATTAATCTTTAACAAACAGCAGGATGTCGTCTAACGAGACCATGCCTACCTCTGCACCCATATCAAACAAGACACGGCTATTATCATCACCAAAGGCAATATTGTCGGTCGTGTTAAAGGTGGTTATGGTGTAAGTAAATGTTTGCCATTCTGTTGTAAGCGCTACGTCAACAGTTGACGCCGTAAACGGGTTAGCGTTTAGGCCAAGCCCGGCAATCATGCCGCGCTCAACCGATGCTTTTGCTTTAAACGACATAACGTATTGTTGGTTAGGTATAAGCGTAAGCACTTGGCTTAAGTTTGCTTCCCAAGGGTTACCTGCGGTCTCTACGTTGACTTCAAAGAATGAGTTATCACCCTCAGTCATCACCATGCCGCCGTTGTAACCGTTGATACCATCGCTAAAGTCAGTATTTGTTACTAACTGCTCATAAGCTGATGCGGGCACTAAGCTAATGTTATCAAGTGAAACAATACCCACATCGGCACCCATATCAAATAAGACGCGACTGTTATCGTCACCAAAATTAACAGGTGGATCATCAGTAGTCGTTGTTGTGGTGATTAGCAAGGTATATTGCTGCCAATCAGCCCCAAGTGTAATCACCGAAGTGTTGCTGCTAAATGGCGCGGCATTTAAGCCTAGGCCAACAACCGCGGTTCTACCTTCAGTACCCTTAGCATCAAAGGTCAAAATGTACTGCGTTGCCGGTGCTAGGGTAACTACTTGACTTAAGTTAACATTCCAAGGGTCACCTGCTGTTGCTACATCGACTTGATAGAAAGTATTATCACCTTCAGTCACTAGGTTGCCTTCTGGTGCTGGCGCTGTGCCTGCGTTCCAACCACCAATACCGTCTTCAAATCCACGATTAGTCAGCATTTCACCAGACTTAAGCTCAACAGTCACATCGTCTATTGATACGTCGCCGACTGCTGCGCCCATATCAAATAATACGCGACTGTTGTCATCACCAAAGGCAATGCTGTCCATCTCGTTAAACGTAGTAATGTCGTAAGTAAACATCTGCCAATCTGTGGTAAGTGGTACGTCAACAGTTGACGCTGTCCACGGAGCTGCATTTAAGCCCAAGCCCGCAATCATTGTTCTGTCTACCGACGCTTTCGCTCTAAAGCTAACTGTATAAGTACGGTCAGGAATAAGCGAAATTACTTGGCTTAAATTAACCGAGAACGAATCGCCAGCTGTTGCTACGGTAGCAAAGAATACGTTATTGCCGTCTTCATCTACTGTATTTCCGCCGTTCCACTCATTCGTACCAAAGTCAAAACCGCCGTTAACAATTAACTGATTAGATTTGACAAGACTGACATCATCTAACGTGACATCACCTACTTCTGCACCCATGTCAAATAAGACGCGAGCGGCTACATCACTGAAAGCGTTTCCTTGGTCGTCTAGCGTAGACAATTGTAAGGTAAAGGTTTGCCATTCAGTTGTTAGCGCAACAGTTTCTACATCGTTAGAGAAAGGCTGAGCGTTTAAGCCAATGCCTGCCACTATATTGCGAGCCTGTGTTGCTTTTGCTCTGAAAGTTAAGGTGTAGTTAGTTGATGCGTCTAGTGGTAATACTTGTGACGCATTTACTGACCACGGATCTCCTGCGGCACTTACTATATTAACAAGCACGTTGTTATCGCCTTCAGGCATCATCATACCGCCAGTCCAACCGGTGGTACCTTCGTCAAACGAACCATTACTGATTATTTCTTGGCCAATCGCGAAATCAACTGGTTCTGCAGGTGGCTCTACGGGTGGCTCAACTGGAGGCGTTACCGGCGCGTCGCCGCCAGTGCTTTCAAAACCAACGTTTCTTAATCTAACTACTGCGCCTGCGCCTGTTGTAAAGCCAGGGAATACAAATACAGCATCCACTTGGTCGGGACGTAAGCCTGCACTTAATAAGCTTGAAACAGGAATTGAATACGAAACCCACTCACCTGTTACCGGCGCACCTTCTGGTAAATCAGCCAGTGTTAACTCGGCAAACTCTTGACAGCATTGACCGTCAGCTTCTACTTTCACTAACCAGTCAGCGCCTGAGGTAGGCTGCTGCATTACTTTTACATCAAAGTTTAAGCTACCTGAACCTGCAAAAGGCGCTACGTCTAAGACTTGTTCGGCGGCTCTTGAATCAAAACCAACGACTGAGGCGTCGCCAGTAATCGTAAATTGAACAACATTTTCGCCGTCGTCATCAACGATTTCTGACGATGCATTACCGTCACAACAAGCATTTAGTGCCCAAGGCTCAACTGCTGCACCATCAAAGATTGGCGCAGGCTCTACGCTACCTTCACCTTCAAAGCGCACATTGTCTAATTGTAATACTGCACCGTTGCCCGTTGTAAAACCTGGGAATACAAAAATAGCATCGACTTGCGTTGGCTCTAATCCAACAGCAAGTAGCTGAGAGACAGGAACAGAATATGATTTCCATTCATTTAGCACTGGTGCGCCTTCAGGAAGGGCACTTAGCGCAATTTCTGCAAAGTCTTGGCAGCATTGGCCGTTTGATTCAACTTTTACTAACCAATCTGCGCCTGAGTTGGGCTGTGCAATTACGCGCACATCAAATTTTAAGAAACCATTGCCTGCTAAAGGCGTGATGTCAAAGTTGTTACCTGACATTCTTGAATCAAAGCCGGTAACCGCGGCATCACCTGTCGTAGTAAATTGCACCAACTGGTTGCCGTCGTCTTCGGTAATTACCTCAGAAGTAGAGTTACCATCGCAACATGCGTTAATGGCCCAATCGCCTTCTACGCCATCTTCAAAAACAGCAATAGTCTCGCCGCCACCAGGGCTTGATATAATAGGCGTAGGCGCCGCACCTTCTATAAGCGCTGGAGAAGCGCTGTCAAAACCTACAACGGTTTGCACGCCTTCGTTAAGTTGGTCGTAGCCAGAGCGCACAGTCTCGCAGCCTCTGCCAGTGATAGGATCTGCTGCGCATTCAAATACGCGAACATAATCAATTGTGAATATTTGACCTGCTGCAAAAGCGTCGGCGTCTATACCTAAATCGTTTACATTTTCTGGCCAGTTACCGCCTACAGCAAGGTTAAGTATTAAGTGAAAGCTTTCGTCAAACGGAGAGTTGTCGTAAAACGTTTCAAGCTGACCTGATTCGCGGTCAAGGTATTCTGAATACCAACCTCTGTGACGTAAACCAAGAATGTCTCCATCGGCGCTTTGTAAAGTAGTTGAGCGACGCTGTGTTGCATATAAAAAGTCGTCAACATACCAACGAATTTCGCCTTCTTCCCATTCAATCGCGTATGTGTGGAAGCCGTCGGCTGGGTTTGAGCCTTCTGGGAATATAAATTCTACGCCTGAGGCATCATTGTTTGGGAACTCTTGACCATAATGAAGCGTACCGTAAACACTGCGCTGGTCGCTGCCATCGCGAGGATCGGTAACTTTAAGGTTGACCGCTTCCATAATGTCAATTTCACCGCTTCGTGGCCAACCGCCATATACATAGTCGGTAGGTAGCATCCAAAATGCAGGCCACGAACCTTGTCCAGATGGTAATTTAGCACGCATTTCTATACGGCCGTATTTAAAGTCTGCTTTGTATCGCGTATTCAAACGAGCTGAGGTATACGGCTGCGCTGCACCAGCTTCAGCCTGTTTAGCAAGTATGTTTAACATACCGCCTTCAATAAAGGAGTTCTCTTCTGAATCTGTATAACATTGACGTTCTTGGTTACCGCCGCCTATACAGTTCACTTCGTGTGTCCAATTGTTAAGATTTATTGAATCACCTTCAAACTCGTCGCTCCAAACCATTTGCCAATCGCTCGTAGGCTGTGATAAATCGACAGCAGCTAAATCGGTTTCTGTTTCGACGGAATCTCCGCCGCCACAGGCCGCTAGCGTTAGAGCGAATACAGAAGCTAAACAAGCTCGTTTGAATGTATTCACATTTGTTATTTTCATTTATGTTATCTCCAGTGTGACTATTCTGGATCAACCTCTGTGTGTGTAAATGGGTTGATGCCAGCGCGATACAAAAAGTAAATTTTTTGTTAACTCGCATCCTAGCGATGTGTGAAGACATTGTTAATAGGGAGTGCGGCCAAATGCGCTAAGTGGGCTTATGTTTGAGATGAAATGGACTTAAGGATACCTAGAGGGACGAACGGATTTTCTATCTTAGTGTTTATGCTTTTTATAAATAGCGATACTAAAAAACGTAAAAACCATCCAGAGCTGATAAAAGCTCCATGGATGGTTTTAATTTTTGTATTTTTGCAGGCTAAGCAAATAGCGAGCTTTTAAAGTTTAGTCAACGCTTCCACAAAAACGGTATCCTTCACCATGAATGGTCACAATCAACTCTTCTTCATTTGGCTCCGATTCAAAATGCTTACGAATACGACGTATAGTCACGTCGACTGTTCTGTCGTTTGGACGTAACTCACGTCCAGTCATTTCCATTATTAACTGTTCGCGGGTGAGTATTTTGCCTGGATTACTTAAAAATAAATGAAGTGCTCTAAATTCGCTTCGTGGCAATCTAAATTCTTTACCTTGCCCAGATATAAGACTGCGGCTGTCGCCATCTAAGGTCCAGCCATTAAACTTAACCTTGCTCGGCAAGTCGTCATCTTCTGCTGCATTACTTGTGCGAGAAAGTAAGTTTCTTGCTCGAATAGTAAGTTCGCGTGGGTTGAAAGGCTTAGTTAAATAATCATCTGCACCAATTTCAAGGCCCAAAATGCGGTCAACATCATTGTCGCGACCGGTTAGGAATATTAAGCCAACGCTTTTACGGTCGCGTACTTCGCGGGCAAGTATTAATCCATTTTTACCCGGTAAGTTAATGTCCATAATGACTAAGTTAATGTTGTTATTTTGAAAGAAATCATGCATTTCTTCGCCATTTTCAGCTTCAAATACATTGTAGCCTTCCGCTTCAAACAGGCTCTTTAAAGTTGTTCTAGTGACTATCTCGTCTTCTACTATCAGTATGTTAGGTGTTTGCATATCGCTCTGCGCTGTCTTCTGTTTTAACTGTAACCCAGTTAAAAGGTGCACTTCATGAAAAGTAGTTATTTAAAACTGAGTGCGTTTATTGTCGTTTTGAGTCTGTCTGTTGGTACTTAGTAATATTGCCATACGGGAAAAATAAAACTTCATTTGCCACTGTACAAAATGTAGTTAAACATAAATACGCTACTTTAGTTTAATAACATATTGATTTTTAACTAACTATATGCAGTATACAAAAAAATCTCTGTTTTAAAAGTTTCTTTTCAATATTCATGCTCAAATACTTGTGCAAATTCATGTAATAACAAACAAATACATAGCTATTTACTTAATTTAAGTACAAGTTTTCAAACTGTTTGGCAGCCACATCCCACGTAAATCGTGTTTGCATACCTTGCGTTCGCATCTTCTTAATTAATGCAGGAGATTCGCTATAAGTTAACAAAGCATCGCGCATAGTCAGTAGCAGCGCATCGCTTGTAGGTTCATCAAAGGCAAAGCCGTTAGCGTTTGGCAACTGTTTATCAATAACGGTGTCGGCTAAACCGCCCACATTTCTGACAATTGGCAAAGTACCATAAGCCAGACTGTACATTTGATTAAGTCCACAAGGTTCAAATTCGGATGGCATCAAAAAGAAATCTGCGCCTGCTTCAATTAAGTGAGCAAAATCGGGCTGAAAGGCTTCTCTAAATAAAAACTTATCGGGATATTGTTGAGTGATTTCGTGTAAACGACCGACTATTTTGACGTCGCCAGTGCCCATAATCACAAATTGCACTTTGTGTTCAAGCACTTGCTCAATAATGGGCAATATAAAATCAAAGCCTTTTTGCTTTGTCGCGCGGCAAATCATGCCAATTAAAGGAACTGATTTGATTTGCGGTAAATTGGCTTCTTTTTGCAGCGCTTGTTTACACAAGGCCTTGCCGCTCATATCGTCAAGCGAGAAATTGGCCGGAATAAGCGGATCGGTTTGTGGGTCCCACTGCGAATAATCACAGCCATTCAACACGCCATGCACCTTGTGAGGCGCTTGGTTAATCACATCTGAAATGCCGTGACTGCCCAAGAATGTGGTAATTTCTTTGGCGTATGTCGGGCTAACCGGACACACTTTATCGGCAAACATGATCCCCGTACGCAGCATATTGACGTGATGATTATCTACATATATTTGTTGCCAATCATGCTCGTTTAGTAAGGGTACGTGGTCAAGATTTTCGACGCCTTGAAAAGCGGCATTGTGCAATGAAATAACGCATTTAGCGTGCTCAAAATAGTGAGGTTCAGCAATGAGTTGATGTCGTGGTAAAAAATCACTTTTCAAAAAATAGGGTAAAAGGGCAGTGTGCCAATCATTGCAATGTATCACGTCAGGCTGAATGTCTAGATTTGCACAAACGCTTAACGATGCAATAGAAAATAAACTGAAACGCTGGGCATTACTGGCAAGTGATGTGTCTGCATAAGGTGTTTGTGCATCAGAGAAGTAAGGATGGTCAATGAGGTAGGTTTTAATACCATGAAAATCAAACTCTTTAACATTGTAACTATAGCTATGGCCATTAATATGCATGATTTGTTGGGGCATGGCGTCAACTAAATCAAATTTCTCAGCGACTTGTTTATAATAAGGCAGCACGATGCAAAGCTCGTGACCTAAATCTTTTAGCGCGATTGGCAGTGCTTTACCTACGTCGGCCAAGCCGCCGGTTTTGATGATGTCTTCGACTTCAGAAATAACAAACAGTATTTTCATATGAAAAGATGGTCTTTTTGGGTTGAATAAAAAGGCGACATAACTTTAGTTTATGCACCATTTTATTATTTATTCGAAAATTTGGTCGCTGCGAATACTTTGTATTTATTACTAGCGGCAAGCTCAACAAAGCCTTTATATACCGAGTCAAAAATATCGGGATAAGGTAAAAACCGGTTAGCGACCACCGTGATACTAGCATAAGGCTTGGACTGACTAAACGCTTGTTTGATAAACTTTTCGGTAATGCTGTAGTCGTGCCGAATACTTTCATGAAACGGCGGGTTAGACACAACAATATCAAACTTCTCATTTAGCTGGGCTACGCCATCACAGGCAATGATATTCGCTTCAAGCTTATTTAATGCGGCGGTCTTTTCGCTGCTATAAATCGCTAAGCCTGAAACATCGCTCATGCTGACACGAATATCATGTTCTTTAAGTGTTTTGGCTAAATAACAAGCAATAACGCCGCTGCCGCAGGCAAAATCATAAATATGACCTTTCGCCTTAGCGAGTGCTTTGGGTGTTAATTGTTGTAATAGCAAATCGGTGCCAGGGTCGAGTTGTTTATGACCAAACACGCCGGGTAACGAGAAAACGACAAGCTCTACACCGTTTATATTGTAAGTACGCGTTATCCCGTAGTCATCAATATTAAATGATTGTTTTGGCTCTGATATCGTTACTGCGTATAAACCGCAGTGCTTGGCACTATCAATTTTGTTAACCTGCGAGCCGATCTTTTCAAGCATGCTAGGCACACTTTTAATGCCGGCTTTATTCTCACCAACTATTAGCACAATGGCATTTTGTTTAACGAGACTTGAAGCCATGTCAATTAACAAAGTGAGCTGCTGTTTAGACTTTGGCATGTAAATAACAACACCGTCTAGGGCCGATTTATTGATGCTTGGTAAATCAAAACTAGCCCCAAAAAACTGCGGCTGGCTTGCCGCGCGCTCGCAGTTTGTAAATTGATGGTGATACTGATGCAGGCCCACAAGATTTGGGTTATCAATTTCGTTAAAGATATCGGCGTCACTTGGGTTAATAAACGCCCAAGTGCCACTTTCGAAATGCTCTATGCTTCTCAGTAATAGTTGGCTCTGTGGTGACATTTGGGCATGTTTAGCCATTAGGCGTCTCGCTTAAAAATAATATCCCACACGCCGTGGCCTAGCTTTTGACCACGCACTTCAAATTTGGTGATAGGGCGATATTCTGGCCGCTCTACATAGTCCTTACTTTTTGATATGTTGCTAAACCCTTGTGCCTCGTTCATGACTTCTAACATATGCTCAGCGTAGGGCTCCCAATCGGTCGCCATGTGAAACTCACCGCCAATTTTTAATTTGCCGCGAATAGCTTGTACAAAATCACTTTGCACTATACGTCTTTTATGATGGCGTTTTTTATGCCAAGGATCAGGGAAAAATAATTGTAGCCTGTCTAGGCTTTTATCAGGGATTGATATGTTTAAAACTTCTACAGCGTCATGTTCAAACACCCTTAGGTTTTTAACATCGGCTTCTTGAGCACTGGCTAGGCATGCGCCAATGCCGGGGCGGTGTACTTCTATCCCAATAAAGTCGGTGCTAGGGTCTGCATTGGCCATCTCGACAAGGGATTTGCCCATGCCAAAACCAATTTCTAAAACCCGCGGTGCATCACGTGTAAATACATCGGTGAGATTTAGCATGCCTTGCTCGATGCTTAGGCCCATGCTTGGCCAATTATCATCAATGGCCTTGCTTTGCGCTTTGGTTAAACGCCCTTCGCGCTTAACATAGCTTTTGACCTTTGAAATATAAACGCCTGCTGCGCGTGCTTCTTCTTCTGAGTTAAACCGACTCATTGACTGCCTTTAGCTGTGTGACTAGTAGTGTGATGGCGCGTATTATCCCAGTGTTTGCGCTAATTGCAATTTTAAAACTTAACGATGCTTGTTAAACCGCTAGTCGACTAGTGATGCAATGATGTTTGCCAGTTGGTCTGCTTTGCTTAACGGCGTGATATGCGCGCTGTTTTCAATTTCGATAAGGTCAGCTTGCGGTGTGTTTTCGCAGTAGTTTTTTATATCCTTAATGTCAGCAATTTTGTCGTGCGTGGCTGAAATAAAGTGCTGTTTGATTTTGCATTTTGCGAGTGTTTGGCTTATATCTTCGCGCGGTGTCGTCGCCATTATTTGATGGTGCAACACGCTTGGCCCTAAATCGTTTTGCATGTCGAGTATGGTTTGGACCATTTGCTTGTGTTTATTGCCGTGTGGAATGTTCTCTGTCAGTTCTTTTTGGGTAAAGTACTGCTGTAATCGAGATGTTGACATACCGCCAAATTGTTTCGATTTAATGGTTTTTAAAATAGTGTTGCGCGCTTTTTGTTCACTATTGCTCAAACCGCATGGATTATAGCCAATCATGATGATCTGTTTGATATTCTCGGCATTATTTATTTGTTTGGTATTTTGCAAACCCGCTAAGGCTGCAATATAAGCTCCCATCGAAAAGCCAACCAAAGTCACTTTACTAGACGCTTGGTCAATACGGTCTTGGGTAAGAGCTAGCATCTGCTCTTTTGACTCTGCCCATTGCAGTGGCACGTAGCTTTTTTCTTGCATGTTGAGTTGTTGCCAAATGGGCAACCAAATTCGCTCGTCACACAAAGTGCCAGGCAAAAAAACAATAGGTGAATTGATCTTACGAAGAGTAGGGGGCATTTAACTGGTCTATTGAGACGTAATACGAGTATCATTACACCAAATACATGCTAGATAAATAGAAATTTAAGAAAGTAGGTAGTCGTCTTCATGACAAAAAGTGAATTTAGCTTTAGTGAGCAGTTACTGGCTTGGTTTGATCAACACGGCCGCAAAGACCTGCCGTGGCAGTTTAATAAAAGTCGATATTCGGTGTGGATATCAGAAATAATGCTGCAGCAGACTCAAGTTAGCACGGTTATTCCTTATTTCACTACGTTTATGAAGAAGTTTCCTAGCATTGTTGATTTAGCCAATGCGCAACAAGACGATGTGTTGCATCTTTGGACGGGCTTAGGGTATTACGCTCGTGCTCGCAATTTACACAAAGCTGCGCAAAAAGTACGCGATGAGTTTGATGGCGTGTTTCCATCTGATTTTGATGATGTGTTGTCTTTACCGGGCATTGGTAGGTCGACTGCGGCTGCTATTTTATCACTTGCTGATAATCAAGCTTATGTTATTGCCGATGGTAACGTTAAACGCGTGCTGGCGCGTTTTTTTGCGCTAGAAGGATGGCCGGGTAACAAAAAGGTAGAAGACAAAGTATGGGAGCTTGCCGAATCATTAAAACCTATGGCTAAGCTAAAACGCTTTGATGATTACACACAAGCCATTATGGATTTGGGAGCGACGCTGTGTAAACGTAGTAAACCCGATTGTGAAAATTGTCCAGTCCAATCAAGATGTTTAGCCTTTGCACAAGGTAGACAAAGTGAGTTGCCTCACAAAAAGCCCAAAAAAACGATACCTACCAAATACACGCACATGCTTATTCCATTCTATCAAGGCAGTATACTTATGCATAAAAGGCCTTCGACTGGTATTTGGGGCGGTTTATGGGGCTTTTACGAAAGTGACGAAGCGGTTAATACGCTTTGTGCATTACCCGATGCATTAAGTAATAAACTAGGTATACAGCAAGCGCAGTTTCAGCCACTTGAAAGCTTTACACACACATTTAGTCACTTTCATCTACATATTTCGCCTATACTAATAGCAATAGAAGGCGCAATAGAAAGCGCAATAGAAAGCAACAGCCTAACTAGCAAAGGGCTATTGCAAGTAGAAGAGCCACAAAACAATGCTCAAGAGACCAAGGCGCTCTGGTTTGACTTAAGTAAGCCAAGCAAGGTTGGTTTAGCCGCACCAACGTTAAAAATACTCAAACAATTACAAAATTTGTATTAACATTTAGAAATTAGTCATTAAGGAACCATCATGGCAAGAGAAGTATATTGCGAACACCTAAAAAAAGATGCACCGGGCTTAGACTTTCAGTTATATCCGGGTGAATTAGGCAAGCGCATTTTTGATAATATTTCAAAAGAAGCGTTTAGCGAATGGCAAAAAAAGCAAACCATGTTAATTAACGAAAACAAGCTTAATATGATGGAAGCTAACGATCGTAAATTTTTAGAAGAAAAAATGGAAGCGTACTTATTTGAAGGCATCGAACCCAGCATTGAAGGATACGTTCCGCCTACAAAATAAGCATTTAGTCGATTTTTGCCAAACAAAGCGATAAAAAGAGTAAAAATTTATTGACTTAAGCGGGCAAAATCCGTTTAATACGCACCCACAACGAAATACGCAGTGTTGAGATTACTCAAACGCATCATTTCTTGGCCTCGAT
>CAYURD010000078.1:10045-18802 GCA_964446865.1 uncultured Glaciecola sp. | reverse complement strand
GCCTTTTCAAGGTAGTTATTATTCTGCTCACCCAACACTGGCGTATCTAAGACATATTGAAAACTACTCTCTTGCGCAGATGTTTGTGCAAACGTATTGCCAACAAAAGCCATGAGTATGATTACAAGCACTTTTTTCACGATGATTTCCTTATTCTTTTCGTTATCAACTGCGTTTACATTTAAGTTATTTTTTACCAAGTCTTAACAGTATTTCACTGAAACGGGATGAACAGAATAATAACGCATCTCAAGAGTGTTAAAGCCTAGAGCACCCAATTAAATAATGCAATCACTAACCTTGATACGCAGATATAAAATTCTTCCCCAAAGGCGCTTGTAACAATATAGAAGCACTTTATACTAATGCACATACCTCGCACATAAACGGCAATATATGCAAGCGCAAGACGTCATTTCAGCATCTCAAAAACTGATTGACCTACAACGAACAACAGACGCTGTTGAACGATTACAACAAGCGCTCACCGACTTACCACACTCTTTCGAATTGTGGACACTATTGAGCAAATGTTTGTTTGAGCTTTGTCAGTATAAAGAAGCTATCAAAGCAGCACAGCAAGCAGATTCAGTCGATCCATTTGCAAATGACTTTGCACAAATCCAAAGTTATGTGCAACAAGGTGCCTTTTCGCAAGCTGCTCAAGCAGCACAAGCGCTTTTAAAAAAATCAGAATCTCACCCCAAAGCTTTTAGCACACTGGCACATATTGAAACCATTAAAAATAATCCTGAGGCAGCCATTAAACTGCTTGAACAAGGTTTACGCGCATCACCAGCAAATGTCGCTCTACGTAATATGCTCAGTAATAGCTATGCCTCTGCAGGCTACTTTGCAAACGCGCTAAAGAGTGCACAAACCTTAGTTGAGATAGATGAGAGCTTTGATTCTCTTTGGATGTTAATTGGTCTGCAGTTTAAATATGCACAATACGAGGATTTATTGAGAACTTGCCAACGTGCCAGCAGCATCTTGCTCGAAACAACAAGCAGTTCAGAAGCGCTTTCTCTTCCAAAGGACATGTCACAAAAGGGCTTGTCACCGAAGCAATCGTCACCAGAAATTCGCCAAAAGCGTGCTCAACTAGAACTGATGCAAGGACAAGCTTTACGGATTGTGGGTAAAAAGCATCAATCAATCGCGGCCTTAAAAGCAAGTTTAGAAAATGATCCAAGCAACGCAGACGCTTGGTGGGCATTAGCCGATATGAAAGACTATTCTTTTTCGGATAATGAATACCAAGCAATACAAGCCTTAGCCAACGAGCCTAGTAATCAAGGCAACGACAACCAGCAAAGAATAAAATATACCGCGGCGTTTGCCCTAGCAAAAGCGCATGAATTCACCAAAAGTCCACATGAGGCAATGGCGCTATACAAGCAAGCAAATTCGTTAGCGTCACCCGCTCGTTTTACGCCTAAGAGTATTGAAAATGAATTTAGCGCCCGTGCACAAAGCTACGCCAATAAGAATCTGAGTACACAAGCTAATAATGTAGACTCATCTATAACGCCTATTTTTATTGTTGGGCTTCCCCGCTCTGGCTCGACGCTGGTTGAGCAAATTTTGGCAAGCCACCCCGACATTATTGGGACAATAGAGCAACCCACCTTGCCAATTATAGAGAGTCGCGCACAAAACTTATGCGTAAAAAATCACAATATGTCGCTAAGTAGCGGCTTAGCAAAACTGACGCCAACCGAACTATCAAGCTTGGGGCAAGCTTATTTGCAAGAAAGTGCTGTTTTTAGGCACAAAGCATCACGTTTTTTTATTGATAAGCAGCCCTTTAACTTTAGATTAGTTGGGCTTATCCATAAAATATTACCACACGCTAAAGTTATTGATGTGCGTAGGCATCCCTTAGACTGTGGGTATAGTTTGTATAAACAGTTCTTTCACTCGGGGGTAGATTTTAGCTATCGCCTTGATCACATTGGTCGTGTTTATCAGGCATATTTTAAGCTTATGGAACACTGGGAAACCGAACTACCCGCTAAAGTATTTAGGCTAAAATATGAAATGCTCGTTCACGATACCGAAACACAAGTACGAAAGCTGCTTGATTGGCTCGGGCTTGATTTTAACGAGCAATGTTTAGCATTTCACAAAACCAAACGCGCCATTCACACCGCTAGCAGCGAGCAAGTGCGTCAAGCTATTAATTTAAAGGGAATTGGCACTTACAAAGCCGTTGAACACGAGTTAAAAGAGCTGATCGACAACCTAGGCTCTATATCAGGCGATAATTACTAACATCGTTATATAACCACCTCGCAGTAATCGCTTTCAACACCCCGTCATTCTCGAGGCATCGAGAATCTCCTTGGAACTAAGCGATGTAAGCTAAATGATTGTTTTATTTTATTCTTCGTAAACATCAACCAGATCCCCGCTTTCGCGAGGATGACGAGGAAGTCTGATCCAAACCAGTATGCAACTGTCAAGCTCGTTACAAAAATTTTACAATTTGCACTTCTATTGAGCAAGTTCTTGCACTAGTATGGTGAGCGTCCATGATAAAAAAACATAAAAACAATAAAAAATACCGTATTACCGTGCTTTAGCGATTTGGCATAAAAAATGCGAGCGTTCTTTGTTTGGACAAACACACAATAACAACAGTCCTACAGGCTAATCTGCTACAAAGGAAATATAAATGAAAACACATTCAACTAAACACGGCGTTAAACGCTCTACACTTTCGTTGTGTATTGCAACTGCGCTAGGCTTTTCTGTTTCAGGCATGACTTACGCACAAGAAACACAAGCCGAGTCAGAAGAAAAAGTAGAAGTCATTGACGTAACGGGTTCTCGCATCCCTAGCGATCCCAATGTTTTATCGTCGGTGCCTATTCAATCACTTGATGCGAAAGATATCGCCATGTCAGGTGAGCTGAACTTAGCTGATATCGTCAATGATATCCCCGCGCTAATCTCATCAAACACAGCTGAAAACAACGACACTGGTTCAAACTCATTAAACTTAAGAGGCCTAGGCGGAGAGAGAACACTTACCCTAGTCAATGGTCGTCGCCATGTAGCGGGCTTTCGTGGTACTTCTGCCGTTGACATCGGCACTATTCCAAGAGCCTTAGTTGAACGTGTTGAAGTAACAACCGGTGGTGCGTCAGCCGTTTATGGTGCTGATGCGGTAACCGGTGTTGTAAACTTTATTCTAAAAGACGATTTTGAAGGCGTTGAGCTAAATGCTGTTGCCGCGGTTCCAGGTGATTCTGGCGGTTCGTCATTTGCTTTTGACGGCGCTTTTGGTAAGAACTTTGACAATGGTAAAGGTAATATTGTTTTTACTGTCTCACTCGAACGAGAAGAAGAACTATTGCACGGAGACCGTTCTTGGTCACGCAACAATGGCCTAGGTGGGACTGTACCAAACCCTGACTATGACGAAGATGATCCAAACAGTCCACAACGTATCATCGCTACCGATCTACGATACTGGTTATCTTCAAATACAGGGTCGATAGCCCCTGACTTTGGTGGCCGAGATACTACCTACGTTGATATTAATGGAAACGGTATTGCAGACTGTCAAGAATCTAGAGGCGGCCGCGCAACCTTTTTAGCAGGCTGCTGGTTAACTAATCCAGATGGTTCGGTTCGAGTCAATCAAGATGGTCCTATTTACGACGGCCTATTAAGTAGTGGCGGAGACGGTGCGAAGTTTAATTTCGATACCGATACCCTAATGCCGCAAACCGATAAAAACATTATCAATATTAATGGTAATTATGAATTTACTGACGACTTGTATGGCTTTTTTGAAGCCAAATATGTAAGAGCAGAATCTACATTTTACGCAGAGTACGATTCATATTACGACACCCTATTTGTTAACCCTGACAACCCGTATATTCCAGCTCAACTTCAGCCTGTGGTAGACCAAACTGGCGGCTTACTAATTACGCAAGATGCATTTACATGGGATGAAGATGAAACGGTTCGTACACGCGAGACAACACGTTTTGTTGCCGGTGTTAATTGGGACTATTCTTTAGACCATTCGCTTGAATTTGCGGTCAATCACGGTAAGTTCACCAACACAACTAATTATTCAGAACAGTATATTGATAGAATATTTGCTGCTATGGATGCGACAACAGGCCCAGATGGAAACGCAGTTTGTCGCTCAGACATTGATCCAACAGCGGCTTATGGAATTGATTACTTTGCATTTAATGCAAACTATGCAAATGGTTCATTTTCGAGTGACCGTTACTACACTTTCACGCCAGGCGATGGTCAGTGTGCGCCACTTAACCCATTTGGTGAAGATGCCTTAAGCAGTGAAGCCAAAAACTTTATCACTGCACAAAAAGAAGATAAGTTAACGATTGAGCAAACGGTCATCTCAGTCACTGGTGTAGGTCAATTTGATAACTTTGAAGGTATACTTGATGGACCATTAGGTTATGCAACTGGTCTTGAATACAGAGAAGAGTCAAGTGACAATCGATTAGATCCACTAGACTTAGGTATTTTGCCACAGGGCACTTCGTTTACCCCAGGTCTTTTAGTGAGTGAAGTCTCACCATGGTTAAACTTTTTAACAGGTATTGATAACGTTAAGCAATTTAATACAAAAGGCAAATATGACGTTGTTGATGCCTTCATAGAAGTACGCTTACCTATTTTCTTAGACCGAGAATTTGCCTACGAATTCACCCTTGATGGTGCTGTTCGAGTGGCCGATTACTCGACATTAGGACAAACAACCACTTGGAAAGTTGGATTTGCTTACAGCCCTATAGAAGATCTTAACTTCCGAGGGACTATTTCTGAAGCGGTGAGAGCGCCAAATATTACTGAGCTTTTCGACCCTCAGCTTCCTATTACTATCAACCTAAACCAAGATTCTTGTGACCCAGCTAACGTAGGTGCAGGTGCCACCGTCAGAGAAGCAAACTGTATAGCAGACCTTCAAGCGCTTGGCATACCAACAGAAAGCATAGTAGATGGCGACGGTAACTACGTTTGGTTGAACCCGCTAACAGCTCGTTTTTCGGGTACTCAAGGCGGAAACACAGAACTTGATGTAGAGACCGCTGAAACAATTACCTTTGGTACTGTTTACAGACCTTCATTTGTTGATGGGCTGACTGTGACAATTGATTATTGGAGCGTCGAGATAGAAGAAGCGATCGCTGCTGTTGGCGCAAGCCAGATACTAGATGGATGTTATGATTCAGAGAGTTTTCCTAACGCACCATTTTGCGACTTATTTACAAGACGTGCCGATGGTGGTTTGAACAATCTAACTGCGCAAGAGCAAAACTTTGCAAGAACCGAGGCCGAAGGTATCGATTTCTCAGTGAGCTATGCCTTTAGTATTGATGAAAATAACTTTGGCATAGATGTAGTGGGTACCAGACAAAAAGTGCTAAATCTCTTCTTTAATCCACTCGACCTTAACGAAGTCGATATCGAAGTTGAAGAAAGACAGGTGCCAAAAACGTCTGGTAATGTCAATTTAAGTTGGAATCGAGGCGATCTTAACCTTGCGCTACAAACGACTTATCAAAGTAGACAAGCTTACAATGAAGTTGAAAACTCATTAGGTCTTAACGGTGACGCTATCTTATATGGACCTGGCGGCGGATTTTTTGGTAGCACAGTGCTGCACGATATTAACGTTAGCTACCAGTTAGACGACGGACTAGTGCTATTTGGAGGCGTTAATAACGTTGCTGATAAATCACCGTTCATCACCCAAGAAGCATGGCCAACAGGACCAAGAGGACGTACTTTCTTCTTTGGTGTTAATTTCACCATGTAAACTAGATGCTTAGTTGCTTAAAAAAGGCGTTATGACGATTTATCGTGATAACGCCTTTTTTTTATCGTAGATTTTATAGTACTCTTTTAGCCCATTAATTTATGTCTAAGCATTTGCCAAAACAATGATAATAGTCGTCTCAGATATATTCGGTTTAAGTGATGAGCTTGAACAACTTAGTCATGATATTGCAACACAAACGTCAACTGAGGTCCTTATTGTTGACCCGTATAATGGCGTCAAAAAGCAGTTCGAAAATGAACGTGAGGCTTATGATTATTTTAATAACAATATCGGCTTAGATGCTTATCTAAAAAAGCTGATGAGTCATGTAAGCAAACATAACAGACTTTTATTGCTTGGATTTAGCGTAGGCGCCAGCGCAATTTGGCGCTTATCAGAAGTATCACAATACGCAAAAAATATAGACTACGGGCTGTGCTTTTATAGTTCACAAATACGTCATCACACAAGTCTCGTTCCATTAATAGAGATGGATTTGGTTTTTCCAAAAGCTGAAGCATCGTTTGACCTTGAATATGTCATTGATTCAATCACCAGCAATCTATACTCAAATGGCATAAGTGAAAAGGTAGAGAGTATCAAAAGCCAGTATTTGCATGGCTTTATGAATAAACTCTCCCCCAATTTTAATGCTTACGCGTATAACACTTATCTGGATTTTATCGTTAAAAAAATCAAGCAAAGAAAATAAATTAAAAATATTTGTCACACTTTTTTGTTGAGCGGTTACTTAGAGATAGTGCCAGAGATAAAGCACATAAAACCACTTAATGTAAAAAGGAACGATCATGCAAAAATTAATTTCTTTATTCACCGCAACCTTCATGTTGTTTGTATTAGTTAGTACCAAAAACGCGATGTCTGCCCCCCTTTCATTTGAGACTGATGTGAGCGGTGAAAACACAAAACCGGCCGTTATCCTAATTCCGGGTTTGATGTCTAATGGACAGGTATTTGAAGAGCTTGCCATCAAACTAAGCGCTAATTATTACGTGCATGTGTTGTCGGTAAAAGGGTTTGCAGGCACACCAGCAATGTCGTCTAAAACAGGTTCAAACGCCGCTCAAACAGCTGAGTTTTCGCTACACCAGTTCACACAAGATATTGTGACTTACATCGATTCTGAAAAGCTTGATAAGCCAATTATTATTGGCCACAGTATGGGCGGTTTAAGCGCATTTAATTTAGCGAGCAAACATCAAGATAAAATAAACAGCGTAATATCGATAGATGGCTTACCGTTTATTGGTCCTATTTTTACACGCACTAATCAAACAACGGTCGACATGCTTGCGCCACAGGCAAAATCTATAAAATCGATGTATCAGAATATGAGCAGTGAACAAATTGCCGCACAAACCCAGCAAGGGGTGTTTATTCAAGCTACCGCTCAAGCCGACCAAGCCCGCGTAATTGAGATGGCTAAGACGTCTAATCCACACACCGTTGCCAATGCCATGTATGATGTAATGACCACTGACCTTCGCGAGCAAATGAGTCAAATCACAATACCTATGTTAATGTTAGGGGCATCTGGCGCGTTTACCCACGATGCACAGCATCAACAAGTCGCAGGGATTTACCAAGCGCAATTTGCAGACGCGGCATCGGCAACGGTTATCATGAATAAGGAAATAAGGCATTTTATGATGTTTGATGATATAGATTGGGTGTATAACACTGTTATCGAATTTTTGGGAGAATAAGCATGAATACCGGCACTATTAGCTCAAATTCGCTTAATACCGCTGCGCTCGGAACGATGCAGCAAGATGTTGAACTCGCAAAATCGGGCGATATTGGCGCTTACGAACGCTTAATCGATACAAGCAAAAACCTAGTCACGTCTATCGCACTAGCGATTGTTAAAGATGTAGACGACAGTGAAGAAGTGGCTCAACAGGTGTTTATTTCAGTATGGCAAAACCTAAATACCCTTAAAAATTCCGCCAGCTTTTTACCTTGGATACGACAAAGTACACGATATACGGCTTATAATTTTTTAAGAGACAATAAAAAAGGCGCGAAGGTTAGCACTGAACAAGCTGATGTGATTTTAGCTGAACTCGCCGACCCAAATGAAAATGCAGAATCCTCGTTAATGCGAAACGATAGTCAAAGCATCTTACATAGCTTTATTGATGAGCTTGGCGCCGATGACCGAGAAATTGTCTTATTATATTATCGTGAAGAACAGTCAAGCCAACAAGTTGCCGCACTTTTAGACATCTCTGCAGAAAGTGTGCGCAAAAAGCTCTCACGCGCAAGACAAAGTTTAAAGAGTGACCTTCTCAAGCATGCCAGTAAATTGGTGTATAGCACAGCACCCACGGTTGGCTTTAGCGCGCTGGTCAGTAGCCTGCTCACGCCAAGCGCACCGGTTGCCGCGGCCAGTATTACAGGTGCAGCAACAACCAGCAGCACCAGTTTTTTGAGTAAAGTACTAATGGTGCTGGGCGGGTCTTTTATTGGCGCATTTATGGCTGTTTTTGCGATTTTATGGTCTTCAAAAATTGCGATGCGCCAATTAAGCGAGCAAGAACAAAAGCAGCAGTTTACGCGCTATCGAAATGAAACCATTGCTTGGGTCATTATTTGGGCATTTATCATTACGGCAGGCTATACATTTACAACTGGATGGTGGGGACCGGTGCTTAGCTACAGTGGTTTTGCTATTGGTCTTGCGGCACTTATGTATCGCAGTATGAATTATATGCATGTGCATGGTACTAAAGACGGTAAACAAGCGACGCCTTTGATGCGTGTTGTTAATTATACTTGTATGGTGTTGGCTATTGGTGTTGGGTTTTCGGGATTGATTATTGGCTTGATTAATAGCGGGCGTTTGTGAGTTTATTGCTTGAAACTTCCGTCATCCCGTTGAAGAACGGGACCTCCTTGGAACATTACGTTGT
>CAYURD010000078.1:0-9945 GCA_964446865.1 uncultured Glaciecola sp. | reverse complement strand
TTGAAACTTCCGTCATCCCGTTGAAGAACGGGACCTCCTTGGAACATTACGTTGTTTAAACTAACATTGTAGTTAACCCATGGAGGTCTTGGCCTTCGCGTTGATGACGCAGTTGTTTGAATCAAAATTGGTGTTTATACAAGGAAATCGTGGCTTTCGCCACGATGACCTGAAGGATGTGTGTGTATTGTGTAGTTGTGTTAGTTCGTTTCTTTTTGAAGCGCATATTGATTTTGTTTTGCATTTAAATCAATCAGTTTTTCAAGAAGCTTCGGGTTCTCGGTGACTATCTTTTCAACGTAAGCTAGTGACTCTTCGCGCTCTTCTTTTACTGCAAATTCAATAAGCTTAAGGCTTGGGTAGCCGTTGCCCAGTGCAAGCGCTTCTTGGGTTTCTTCAGCCATGCGGTCTAGTACATATTGTGGATAACATACGCGGTCTTTTATGCGGCTACCAAGGCGTGTCTCTTTACGGCAAACAACGCGGTATTTGTCGTTATCTACAATCCGGTTATATGCTTCATAGAAATCAAGCTCTGCTCTTTCCATTTCTAGACGGAAAAACGCAAGCGGCTTTTCGCCAACAACACCAATAATTTCAATGTCTTTGTCAGCAGGTTTGCTTGCTTGTGATTCTTGGTTAGCGTTAGCAAGTTGAAAGCTCATAGGTAGAGCAATTACTAGCGAACATAATATTTTACTGAGTTTTTTGCCGTACTTGTTGCTGAACGTGGTAACTGTAGCCATTATTAAATCCTTAATTGTCTAAACTATCGATAAATGTTGTTGCTGTTTGATGAATACTTACTTTGCTAGAAAAAAGTTTTTTGGATAAATCCAATGCCTTGTCATATCAAAAGTGTGTTGCTTTCTTAAGACCTGTTGTGCGTTTTCTTTTTTCTACATGAGTAGTGTAGCAAAGCAAGTGTTTCAAATTACCTGTCTCAAAGGCCAGAAATGTAAGCAAATACATCAGACATTTACAAAATTTACATTTTCACTCTGGTTTTGCTGCTTAACCCCTAATTAACTCCTAGTCTTAACGGTAATCCTGCCATTTACTGTAGAAGCATCTACCCGTGCAGTAGGATTGCCATTAGAAAAATCTAACCACCGGCGCGGACCATATTTCGCTTTATTAGGCTTTATATCGTTTATCCGATTGACAATACTGCCGCCAGCGTGTGCTTCAAGTGAAAACTTAGCTTGCACATCATCTTGAAAAGCCAAAGTCACTCTGCCGCCAACCGTACTCGCTCTGACCACTGCGCCATCAAGCAAATTCATTTCCATATCAATTTCCCCGTTAACGGTGCTGGTGTTTACATCAATAACATCTTGTAAAATAAACTGAATATCACCATTAACGGTTTCAGCTTGCACATCACTTGCCATAGATCTTACTTTTACGTCACCATTGACCGTGCCAGCTCGCACTATTTCACCACTAAGATGTTCAGCTCTAACATCTCCATTTACAGTATCTACGGTAAGCACGCCATTTAACTCATTTGCATTAATATCGCCATTGACTGTTTTTAAGCGTATTTTCCCGGCTAAATTATTGGCACGTAAGTCACCGTTTATCATATCTATGTCGACACCGCCTAATACGTCATCAATGTTTAAATCAGCATTAGGTGCGTGATAATCAATGGTACTTTCCATGGGCACGTGCACAATTAAGTCGTCTTTGGAGTCATTGTTTTTTGGCCAATTCCAATTTTTTGAGCCATTTTCGACTTCTACTTCAATCACAACCGACTTGCCCTTACGCTCAAATATAAACTCTTCTGTTCTTTCACCAAGCCTGCCAACAACTTTGACCTGATTTTTGTCCCATCCCACTATCTTCATTTCGCCGTGAACATGCTTTATCTCAATTAAGCTGTATTGGTCGACATCCATTATTTCGTCTACCATTTGTTCTTCAGCAAACGCTTGTATGCTAAACATAAACAAGGTGGCAATTAAAAAACGTGTTGTTAACTTAAGATTCATATTGTTACCTCTATTAAATTTGTTGCCACGCGGGTGCGTGGACGCGTTCAATTAACGCAATTTGTTGTTGATGCACACGTTTAAGCATGCGTAAAAGCGCCGGATTGTTAGGCTCGTTTTCAAGCGCCTTTTTAATCGCTACCGCCGCTTCGTCTAATTCTGCAAGCTGTTGCTGCCAGTTTTGAGTGACGGTAGGCTGCCCTTCAAAACTCGACAATAATGCTTGTTTTTGCTCTGTATGCTGTGCTGAAATTCTTTGAACCAGTTCTTGGCCACTGGTATTTTTACCCGTTTGAAAACTAATATACCCAACCAAGGCGACTAAACATACACTGGCCGCCATCGCATAAAGTGGTGTGCGTGTTTTACGAGGCTTTCCATTTAACGCTGAAACACCCGAATCTAGGTCTGAAACAATACCAGATTCTACACTTGCGTCATTTGCTACATCGTTCGCCATTTCTGTAATAGCGTAATCAATACCTTTCCATAAATCTCGACTGGGTAATTTGCTTATATTAAGCGCTGAAATATGGTCATCAATAGATGGCTTTTTTGCCTTACTCATCCATCCACTCCTCAATTAAGTGTTTTGCTCGGTGAAATTGTGCTTTGCTTGTGCCCACAGCCATATCGAGCATACTGGCGATTTGTTCATGGCGATAACCCTCAATCGCATGTAATACAAACACCCATCGAGCCCGTTCAGGCAGTCGCAAGATCCATTTTTCAAAATCCGTATCGTGCAAAGACAATTCACTGGCTTGTTCATGCATATTCGCATCTTCGATATTAAGCATTTTTTGCCACCACCCTTTTTGTTTACGAATAAACGAAATAGTAATGTTGCTTGCCACCGAATGTAGCCACGTTGAAAATTGACTATCGCCTTTAAAATTACTAATTTTTTGCCACAGTTGAATAAATACTTCTTGGGTGGCATCTTCAGCTTGTGAACGGTCGGCGCACAAACGAACGCATAAGCCATATACCTTGGGTACATGCATGTCGTATAGCGCTTTAAACGCTTCTTTGTTTTGCGCTTGAGCCAATGCAATTAATTCAAGCTCAGTACAATCACCTATCGTTTTGATTGTGAGTTCGCTTTCTTGAGTTGCCTGCTTTGGCGTTTTTGTTGATTTAATCAACTTCAAATGAGCTTCCATAGTAGTCGTTCTTTTGCTGCTTCATTATGTTTGTCGCAGCGCTATATTAAAAGGTTTATATGCATGTAATTTATTAATTCGCTTTTTGTTATTCCCTCTTTGAACCCACTTTCATAAAAGGACATTGTATAAGCTAAGTGTTGCGATCAACTGTTAAAGCACTGTCCATTTTGCTAAAGTAAGTCTTCAAGCTCAATTAGCAAAAGGGATCACGCAAATGGCTTCAGCTACGCCTAGCTTAACACCCGAGAAAACCTCGACAGTTGCCCATTTATTTGCAGGTAAACCCCAAGCCTTCGGCCCAAGGGGCGCACCTAGTAGCATAATAAAGACAGCTCACAATACTATTAATATAGTTAAAGACGGCGCACTAGAAGATGAGCAAGGCAATAAAAAGCTGCACGGTGGCCCTTACATGGCTTTGCACCAATATGCTCAAGAAAGCTACGATAAGTTGCAAAGCAATTTTCCAGACGCTCAACCATCATGTTTGCTAGGGACAATAGGGGAGAACATTTCGGCTCCTTATATGAATGATCAAAATGTGTATATTGGAGATTGTTATAGCTTTGGCGAGGTAGTATTAAAGGTAGTATCGCCCCGCGCTCCTTGCTCTAAAATAAATCAACGTTACGGACAAAAAAAGATAGATAGCTTTATTGCAGAGCATAATTTAACGGGTTGGTATTATAGTGTAGAGAATGACGGCTGTATTAATGTAGGCGATGACGTTACCTTATTGAGTCGTCAGTCAGACGCGATTAGTATTGAGCAAATATGGCAGCTTAGAAAGCTGATGAAAATAGAAAAACGAGTACACGATCATGAAGCATTGTTGGCATTGGCTAATCGCGCTTTTGATGATCCAAGCCTAGCACCACCTTGGCAAGCTGATATGCACCGAGTGGCTAAAAAATTGACGCGTTTTTTATAATGCTATTAGCGTAAATATAAATGCTAAGCACATTAAAAGCTTAGCTTTTTTATTTACCAAAACAAGAGTTATCTTGATGTACGTAATTTTGTCCGACAAAATCCTGTTTATTACGGTCAAATACAATTAATTGACTGTAAAACTATTATAATGGTGTCATTAGAAATCGAATCATGTTGGAGTAGTGCGAATGAAACTGATAAACAAAAAAAGCATTAAAGCCTTATTTATTAGTCTATCGTCAATATTTATCATCACTGGCTGCGCCATTGTGCCTAACGAGATTGACGTTAATGAAAGCGAAAAACTAGTCTCGTTTGAAGCCGTTAGTAAAGACAAAGAGAACCTAAGCGCTAAAGGCGAAAAAGCTCGCTGGGGCGGTAAAATTGTATCGGTAGTCAATAAAAAAGACGTATCCGAGATTGAAATTGTATACTTTCCTGAAAACCGATACGGCAAACCTGTCACCGGCGATGACAGCAGCGGACGCTTTAAAGCGGTGGTTGAAGGCTTTATTGACCCCGTTGTGTTTGAAAGTGGCCGCTTAATTACCGTCGTTGGTGAGGTAGGCGATATTACGCTTGATATTATTGGTGAGCAAGAATATCAATATCCCACGCTAAAGGCCCAAGGTTATTATATGTGGAAAGAGAAGCGCCCTATGGAAGCTTATGCATTCTCGCCCTTTGGCTTTAGACCTGGCTTTCACCCGGGCTTCTTTTACCCTTGGTATGACCCGTTTTGGCATAGCCGATATTCATCACGCTTTTACTTACACAATCGCTTTCATACTGGCAACCGAAACCATCACAGAGGGCATCGCCAGTGGGGAAATTCAAGCGCTAGCGGTGGTCGTAACCAAAGCAGTAACTCAGGGAGTACACGCAGTGCGCCACGAGCAGCAACGCGAACCACCCGAGACACAAAGCCACATCAGCCAGTTGTTAGAGAGCGATAGCCTCTATTTCTTTAGCCGCGGCGGGGCGACCTAAGTAAAAGCCCTGCCCGTGATCAATATTAAGAGACTTACACATATCCAAATGTGCTTGAGTCTCTATCCCTTCAGCGACCACCGTCATGTTTAAACGTTTAAGCATTTCTGCTAGCGCTTCAAAAACGGCTTTGCGCTTGAGCTCACTGTTCTCGACTGTAAAGAGTGATTTATCGAGTTTAACAATGCTAATGGGGTACTCAATTAAGTGCTGAATAGATGAGTAGCCTACGCCAAAATCGTCAAGCGAAATAATAAAGCCATAGTCCGACAATATCTCAATTGATTGTTTAATTGCCGCCTCTTTTTCAAATAAGGCTGTTTCGGTAATTTCGAGTACAATGTTTTGTGGGTTTACACCGTATGCTTCTGCCCTATCGATAATATATTCACTCACCGCCTGGTTTTGCAGCTGTACGGGCGAAATATTAATGGCGATAAATTGTGCTTTAGCATGTGTTTTTTGCCATTGGGCAATTTGTTTAATGGCCTGATCAATTACCCAGTCACCTAAAGCATGGATGTCCGAGTTCTTTTCAGCGATAGGGATAAACTCATCTGGTACGTATTGTTCGTGCTCATCGCCTTGTTCGTAAGGCCATCTTATGAGCGCTTCATAACCTACATTTTGGTCATCACACAAATTAATCACTGGCTGAAAATGCAAATTAAAACTATGCCCTGATATATGCTGCTTTAAACCCGTTTGAATATTAGATAGCCTCGCATGTTGTGCACTCATTGAGCGGTCATACAAGCGCATTTTACCCTTGCCATCGGCTTTGGCCTGATACATCGCAATGTCGGCATACTTGATTAGGCTGTCTTTATCTGGCGCATGCAATGGGTAAATAGCACAGCCAATACTGGCTCTGCATTGCGCTTCTTGTGTCTCATTTAGTTTGATTGGTGCTAAAAGGGCTTCGTGAATGCGCTGAGCCACTAACCTGACTTGTTGGGTTGATTTAATACCGTTTAAAATAATGGCAAATTCGTCGCCGCCTAAACGAGCAAAGCTTTCGTGTCTGCGTAAAAGACCTTTGACTCGTGTTGCAAATTCAATTAATAACCTGTCGCCCGCATCGTGCCCCATCGTGTCGTTGATAAACTTAAAATTATCTAAGTCCATCACTAAAAGGGCTACATCTACTTTTGACTCTCGATTTGGGTCAACTAATACATCCATCATCACATTAAAATGATGGCGGTTTGATAATCCGGTAAGCGGGTCTTTTTCGGCAAGGTGTTTAACATTCAGGTAGTTTTGATGGAGCTTGTGCTCTAATTCAAAGCGCTTGTGGGCATGAACAATCGCACGATGCAAATTCAGACGCTGCAATTCAGATTTTTGAATAAAGTCCTGAGCGCCCGATTCTATGCATTTAACCGCTAAGGCTTCATTTTCTGACGCACTCATCATAATAATAGCAATACTGCCCAAATCGGGTCTCGCTCTGAGCGATTGCACCATTTCTATTCCGTCTGCGCCTGGCAACTTATAGTCTAGTAAAATCGCATCAAAACTCTGTTGCTGCAAAATGCCAAAGCCTTCTTCAACCGAGGTCGCTTCCACTACTTTGACGTCGGCGGCATTGTCTACTAATGTGCGCCTAATGATCCGACGGTCGGCTAAATCATCGTCAACTAATAAAACGTGCAGCCTTCTTTTCATTTCCATAGCTAGTTCTCTTTATGCAAGCCATCTAAGACGCTTCTTGCCATATTATGAGTGGGCCAAGTCACTATAAACTTAGTGCCTCGCGGCTTATTTGAAGCCACTTTGATATTGCCACCATAATGCTCAACTATTTTTTTAACAACACTTAAGCCCATACCACTGCCTTCAACTTCGTCACGTGGTTTAAGCGTTTCAAAGAGTTTAAAAATACGTTCTCTATTTTTCTCTTCAATACCAGGGCCATTATCTATCACTGTGATAACACTGCCCCGCTCACTATTTTTTGCTTTGATTTGAATCTTTGCATTGCCCGAATCGTGATGTTTAATTGCGTTTGATACCAAATTAATCATCACTACGTTAAAGGGGATCTCGGGCACGTTAATGTCGACGTTATCGCAAGTAAACACAAAGCCCATCGGTAAATCGATGAGTGAGAGCATCTCAATCACAAATTCTCTTAAGTTAAATTGAGTCGCTTCTTGATATTCTTTGCCGATGCGAGAATAAGAAAGTAAGTCAACCAACAACTTTTCCATGCGGTTTACGCGGTTTAACACTATAGAGAGATCTTCATTACTCTCACCGGGTAAAATTGATTCGCAGTCTTCTTTTACATAAGACACTAAGCGCTTGATAGCATTTAAAGGCGCGCGTAAATCGTGCGACGCAACATAAGCAAAGTTGTCTAAATCTGCATTTGAACGTTTTAAATCATTAATCAAAATCTCTTTTTCGGTAATGTCTCGAGATACCGACATTAAGTATTTTTTACCGTCTATGCCGTTAAACGCTTTTTTGGTCGTGAGTAGAATTTTTTCGGTACCGTTGGCCAATTTAATATATTCCGTGCCTTTGAAATAGCCACTCGTTAGCGCGCTTATGTCAGAATTTATCATTTTAGCGCAGCTATCGGGATCATAAAAATTAGCGGTGGTATAGCCAAAAATTTTGGGTTGAGCGGAAGCTGGGTAAGTCGCAAGTAAAGCTGGATTAGCGTATACAATGCGATGGCCACTATCTTTTATGCAAATATAATCTTGATTTAAAGCCGACAGTTGTAAATGTTGGGAATGAATCGCATGCAACTGATTTGACTTAGCATGGTTGAGTAAATCACGCTTAAATTCGTGCATGAGCAGTTTGATGATTTTTTTGGTTTTTGGATTTTTAAAGCCCTTGGCTGTTTTTGAGGTCTTTGCACTCTTGGCGCTGCTAAGCTCGCTATTAGGTATAAGGGTGCCAACTAATGCAATCGCTTGCTTATTATCGTCAACCAAGAGCATTGCCATCAAATCGTATTCGCCCGACTTTAAAAAGTCGTTTAAACCATTCGTGATAGACGCTTCAACAAGATGCAAGACCCCGGGAGAATGGGTTAAATGACGGCAGACTCCGTGGTATTCAATGTCAGCCAAGGCGTCTTTGTCCCCATCCATTATTAGCGTATTCGAACTATTTACAAACATAAAGGAACTAAGCGCATTTGCACTTAACTTTAAAATTGTTAAGCGGCGTTCATATGTTTCAATAATTTCAGACTCTTGAGCATGTAAATGCGGCATATGCTGTTGAGCAAGGATTTGAATACTTGGATTGTGTGCGATAAATCTTGAGGGCGAAGTTGAGATTGAAGGCACTGCAGTTTTAAGATGATTTACTTCATCAACCGCCGACTTCATATTTGCACCTAATTGCATGCGTACCTCAACAAAAGTAGACATCCATGTGATTCAACTAGCTATTCGTTTAATGTAGCAGTATGCAGACACTTGTCAACGAAATAGGGACATTTGCCCCTATTTCGTTTTATTTTTGAACGATTTTGACAGAAAGGTTTTAATTGTTGATTTCAAATAAGCCTGCCGCGCCCATACCGCCGCCTACACACATGGTCACTACGACATATTTAACGCCTCTGCGCTTACCTTCAATAAGCGCATGACCAACCGTTCGAGCACCGGTCATACCATAAGGATGGCCTATTGAAATAGCGCCGCCATTAACATTATATATGGCTGGGTCAATACCAAGCTTGTCGCGACAATATAAGGCTTGCAAAGCAAAGGCTTCGTTAAGTTCCCACAAACCTATGTCGTTAATGCTCAAACCGTGAGTTTTAAGTAGTTTCGGCACGGCATAAATAGGTCCAATCCCCATTTCTTCTGGCTCGTTACCAGCCACCATCATGCCGCGATATGTGCCTAAAATGTCAAGATTACGTTGCTCAGCTAACTGTCTGTCCATAACGACACAAGCAGATGCACCATCAGACAGCTGACTTGCATTTCCCGCCGTGACGCAACCACCGTCAACGACTGGCTGTAGACTTTGTAGACTCTCTAGAGTAGTTGAAGGTCTATTGCCTTCATCTTTTGAAAGTGTGACATCTTCAAAGGTAATTTCTTTCGTTTCTTTATTGAACACGCCTTTAGTGGTCGAGATGGGTACGATTTCTTGGTCGAAACGCCCGGCCTCTTGAGCTTGTGCAGTGCGCTGCTGTGACAAGAGTGCATACTCGTCTTGTGATTCACGAGATATATTGTATTTCTTAGCCACATGTTCAGCAGTGTAAAGCATTGGCATATAGGCTTTGGGTGCATATTTTGTGACATTCTCGTCCATGCATTTACTGACCCATTCAAAATACTTTTGCTGTACTTCAGAAATGTTGTCTTGACCGCCAGCTACAACAACTTGCATGCCATCTACCATAATTTGCTTAGCCGCAGTGGCAATAGCCATCACGCCTGACGAACATTGGCGATCAATAGTTTGACCTGAGACCGAATAAGGTAAACCCGCGGCTAAACTAGATAAACGCGCAATATTCCCGCCAGCGCTGCCAGCATTAAGTACCGAGCCAATAATCACATCATCAACTTCACCACCTTCAATTTTGGCACGTTCAACTGCGTGTTTAATAGCATGGGCTGTCATCGTTGGAGACTTGGTGTTATTAAAAGCGCCTTTAAAAGCCCTACCAATGGGTGTACGCGCTGTGGAGACTATTACTGCTTCTTTCATATCGAATACCTTTTACTTTTGAGTATTTAAGATAATAGCGATGTCGAATAAAAAGAATAATTTATAATTCTTATGGTTGTGTATTATTTGCCTAGTCATTCCCAACTCGATTGGGAACCTCGTACAGTTAACTCTAAGCTAAATTAGAA
>CAYURD010000077.1:17305-18915 GCA_964446865.1 uncultured Glaciecola sp. | reverse complement strand
TAAACCCAGGAATGAAGTCAGACCAAATTTTGCTTGGCATGAGTGTGTTAAAACAGCTTGAATGGACGCAGCGTGGTGATGTGCTCACGTTGCGTACTTTTTAGATACATGATGCTTAGCATGTTTGATATAAAATATGCTGCTGTCATTTATATTTTAACTGAAGCACTTCCGCTTTGATAGTGTCGTTTACTTGAAATGCCATATCGGCAATAAAGTAAGCCCAGCTCTCTGCATTTTTAATTGCTTGGTAAGCCCTAAGGCCCCGATTGCCTGGCTTTAAACCTTGCCAATCGTAAGAATAATCTAGGGTATTTAATGCTCTGTGTGATACTTCATGCAAAATTGTTATTGCGCAGTTCCATTCTGGCGATGCCCCGTATCGGGTGTCATAGGTATTTTTAATGTATATGACGTCTAACCACTCATAGGGATATACAAAACCGAGTATTTCCTTAGCGTTGTGGGTGCCTAACTGCGGATGATACGAAAAAATTAGCGTGTTTTTATTGAGCATATTGCGGATTTCGCGAAAGCCTGCATCAACTTTTTGATGATACATTCTCTTTACGTCAGGATTAGCGGCGTCATCAAGCCCACAAAACCAATCCATAATTTGCATATTTTTGAGCGCATATCCTCTGCTTTGAGCAACGCTTACCCAATTAAGTGCCATTTCAGATGCCTTTGCAATAATCTTTCGGTGCTCTTCGGTAAAATATTCATCCCGAGCATCTAGCTTATCAACTAACAAAGCCCTATTTTTGTTCAACGCTTTGTAAGCCCATGAAATATGTGATGCCGGGGGAGAATATACCCAAACTCCTTGCTCGCCTCTTTGACGTACAAAGTACAAATGGAACAGTACTTTTATAGCGGCTGCCCGACTGATATTAAACGAAAAAGGTGAAAACCGTGGTTTGTTCGCTTCTTTTGCCATTTCATTTACATTAGCAATCAGTTCACCAACACTTATTCCCGACATTTGAGACTCATTAATTATGTGCTCTCGCAGTTCCGATAGAGCTTCTTTTCTGCGAGGGTCTATACCATCATAGGTCATCATCAAATCGAACCGACAATCTCTTGTCATCAGACGTTGCCAATCTGTTCGAATCACGCCTAACTGAGTACTCGGCCATTTTCTTTTTGAAACGATTTTACGTGTTTTTTCGTAGAGGTCGGTAAAAGTGAGCATATATAGCCTTATCTTGTGAAAATAATTAAGAATTACAACAAAAATCATTAATACAACGAATACGCTCTAAACTGTCCGATTGGGTGCAGCAAGTTCAAAATTTTTAGGTGGATTGTTTAATTAATCCAATCACGGCAAAATGTTTGGAATGTTAGCAGTGTCTATTTCATTTTAGGAAAATAAAGCAAATGCATAGTGGCAGTGATTAGCGGCTATTCATTAACTCAGCGTCAAAATCGACCTCTCTTTTCTTAGCTCCTGGAATATCAGCAAAAATGCTTTTTGGCGCTTGTGGTAACAAATGAGCGTCGTTTACAGACGCAGTAATTAACTGCATTGAATGTTGTTGCTTCTTTTGCGTTATATCTATTTGATTCCCTGTCATTACCACGCTTTGCAGACTAGATATTAA
>CAYURD010000077.1:13060-17205 GCA_964446865.1 uncultured Glaciecola sp. | reverse complement strand
TATATTTTCAAGAGATGCTAGCGCCTCAATATTACTGATTTTGTTTCTTGCTAAGTCGAGGCGTTTTAGGCTTTTGAGGTGTTGTAAAACGTCTATATTTTCAAGCTCACTATCGCTCATTGACAACTCTTGCAGAAAACTAAGCTTTTTCAATGCAGCAATATCTGTAAAACAGTTTTTCGACAAGGCTAAAATAATGAGCTGCTCTAGCTCTTGCAAAGAAGACAAGTCGCAAACCTTGTTACCGACTATCCAGATAGCAACAAGCTCATTCAGCGCTTCAAACGGGCTTAAATCATCAATAAGGTTAAGAGACAAATCCAGTCCACGGATTTTTGGCCAATTGGCTACCACCGAGACGGAGCTTACAGAATTGCTTTCAATTGAAAAGCCAGTCAGCTTGATAAGTGGTGCTAAGGCACTAATGTCTTCTATTTGATTGCGACTTAAACTTAAGTTTTCGAGCTTTGTCAAAGCAGCTAAAGGCGTCACGTCAACAATTTTGTTGTCGGTCAACGATAAACGTTTAAGATTGATTGCGGCGTCAAGCCCTTCTAAAGACTTAATACCCTTTGCTGATAAGTCTACTTGTTCAAGTGAAGATAAGTCTTGTCGCGTTACGTTACTTGACGGCAATGCCAACACTTCCACTAATGCGTTGCGGAGGTTTTCATCTGGAATATTAACGACATCGGTTTTGTCATTCGCTAATATTTTGCTACAAAAAACGAGGCTAAGCACGCAAAGCAGTGCAGTTAGAGGCAAGGCCAATTGAGGGTGTGTTGATTGCATTTTATACTCCAATTAAAATTTGAAGAGAGACTATGGTGCAAAGTATGAAGACTTGCGCACCACATCTTACTTATCACTAAAGTATTTAAGATTTGGTGCTCGAATTTTGTTTTTTTACGATGAAAATGATTTAGGATAAATACACTATTCTTATTGCTAACATTTTATAGTGTCATGTCTGAACAAATTGGTTTCTTACTGCTCTGTGTGGGCGTATTTAATGGTGGCTTAATCACTATATTGTTGCTTGGTCGTAGGCAAGTATCTTCAGCTAATTTAATTTTGTGCTTTTTTATTTTGTTGTTGTTAATGCGCACGCTTGTTTATTTGGTGGGTAAAGAATCGATATTTGATCCATACAGCTGGCTTTATGTGCCACCAATCGATATCTCACTGGCGTATGGTCCATGCATATATCTCTTTATCTTCTATTCTTGTTCGCGTTCGTTTAAGCCTCAAGATACACTGCATTTTTTGCCCGCTATAATACAAATTGCATACTATATTTGTTTATTACACATAGATAAATCAACTATCAATAACTGGCTCACTAGCTATCATATTCCCTATTTTAGTGTTCTTGAAACATTTTTGGTTATCTGTTCAATGGGGATTTACCTTGGTGTAACTATTGCTTTGTACGTTCGATATCAACGCTGGCTCGATCGTAACGTTAGCGATGCTGAAAATTATCGTTTAACTTGGTTGAAACTGTTCTTATGGTCAAGCGCATTATTCTTAGGCGTATGGATGTTGTCCGCAATTTATCAATTTGCTGTGGATGCTAATTATGAAAACAGCTTTTTACTCTACATATCACAATCTTTATTACTGTGTTTACTCTCTTTTGAAAGTTGGCGTAATGCCGATTTAACCCTGCCCAAAATTACAGTACAAAAGCACCTTAAGTCTTTCGATGCAATGCATCAGAATTCTGCTTTATTTGAGCGAGGTGGCGAATGGATAAATGAAATCATCAAAAACGAATGGTGGAAAGACCCTGAATTGTCGCTAAAGGTGCTCGCGGCAAAGCTAGGTACAAATAGCACTACATTGTCGGCCGCCATTAATGCAAGTGCCAATAACAATTTTAATAGTGTTATTAACAAACTCAGAGTCGAATATGTATGTCATCAAATCTTAAATCAATTAAACGCACCAGCAGACCCCAAAAGCTCGTTAACTCAACTAGCAAGTGATGCAGGATTTAATTCAAAAAATAGTTTTAATCGCAACTTTAAGAAATTTGTAGGCGTAAGTCCGACTCATTTTTGCCAACAACAAAAAGCGCTAAAACAAGATAATATCAAAGACAACATTTAGCCAAGATCCACGACAACAAGTTAGTTTTTGCCATATATTTTCGCAAGCGTCGCGTTAATCAACTGAAGAAAACGGCAGTAGCCATAACAAGTGCTCGTTTACCGATAAAAGTCTTGCTCTAATTATTCTAAGTTAAAAAAAATGAACCGACCATAGGTGATAAGCGACCTTGTTAACATGAGAAAAACAGAACATGTATTAACAGAGTATTTGGTGATTAGTAGTCAAATGGGCGATAAACACGCTTTTGAACAGCTAATTGCACTTTGGTATCCCAAATTATTGAGGTATGCAGAGCGCGTGCTAAATGATCCTTCACAAGCGCAAGATACTGTGCAGATAGTGATGGAAACGACATGTAAATCTTTAAGTAAGCTAAAAGATCCGGGCGCGTTTCCAAAATGGGTTTATCAAGTATTGCATTACAAGTGTGCTGATAACCTTCGACATCAACAAACGCAAAAGAAAGTAATAGATGAAAGCGAAGAAGTTAATGAGTTGACACATCAACTCAACACAACTGAACTGCAACTGTCTCGTGATACCGATAAAGCGCTGCAAATGTTGCCCAGTAAGTTTTATGAGGTTTTGCACTTACACTATTTAGAGGATTTAAGTACTGCAGAAGTAGCATCGATTCTGGGTATTTCTGTAGGAACGGTAAAGTCCAGATTATTTAAGGCAAGAAAGTTGTTAAAGCGAACAATCGTAAAGGCAGACTATGAGTGAATTATTAGAGCTGTTATTGATGATTTTTACCTTGATCATCCAATGGCTAAAAAATGTTAGTTAAGTAACATCAACCAATTTTGGGAGAAACAAATGAACGATTTGAATACAAAAATACTACAGGCAATGAACGATACTGACCGAGCTAACACTAAGTTAGACGAAGAAAACGCTGATGCACTAGACCTTATCAAACAAAGCTTTCATGGCAAATTCAGGCTTACATTTATATTTGTGACTTTGCTACAACTTGTGTTTGCCGGTATTGCGGCTTATGCCGCTTATCAGTTATTAAACGTTAGTGATGTGGGCAGTAAAATAGAGTGGGCAGTCGCTGTAATAGCTTTTGTAACCGCCTTTGCCATTGCCCGCGTGTATTTCTTTTTGGAACTAAACCGTTTATCAGTTTTACGTGAAGTTAAGCGCGTAGAGTTACAAATGGCCGCAATCGCAGAGTACATCATTAAAGAGTAATATTAATAAAGTCACAAACGAACTTATGACCATAGCTGATTAATGAAACCGACAGTAAACATGTCAATTTATTTTACATAAAATATTCAACGCGAAGTATCTTACTTATTATTCAAGCTTATATTGATGGTACAAAACATGCTGGACAATAAAGCAGCTTAAAACGAGCTTGTTATCGTTAGCCCGACCATATTTGATAAACCATCGCCAGATATATAACTTCTGCCAGTGAGCCCAAAGGCGATGGAATCAAAACTATAGGCCAGTCTTGCACCAATAAATACACCACCTTCAAGGTCTATGTCTTCTGCGCGGCAGTTTGTGCAATTGCTAATGCTGCGTTCTGAGTATATGAAATGAGTGTATCCACCTTGCAATAAAAAGCTGCTTCGGTCTTTGTCACCAAATCGGAACAGATGCCCTGTTGCTGCGCTTAGCGAGGCCGCGTTTGCATCAGAGGATTCTAATGATACGTCGCGGTTGAACACATCATCTCCAAAAAGTTCTTCAAAGACTTCGTCATCATAATCTAGCGCAACCAGTTGCGTAAATTCTTCGTTGTCATCGTAGATGATAAAATCGATAGTAAGACTGCTTACCCAGGTGTTTGAATATAAATATTCACCACTAAGGCTGAAGCTATAGGCGCTATCTTCTATCCCTTCTGCGCGAGCAATGTCTTTGTCCAATCCCACATATGAAACGTATCCACCGTAAGCCCAGCCTTGCTCCATCGCCTTATAATTAGGTATTTGAGCAATGCTGGAACTGGCCGTGCAAAGCAGCCCAGTTCCTACAAGTATTGGTAAAAGTGAATTGCGATTCAT
>CAYURD010000077.1:0-12960 GCA_964446865.1 uncultured Glaciecola sp. | reverse complement strand
GTCACCCACACCAATCGGTGATCAGAAGAAATCTCTTTATCAGCCCCGCGCTCTCCAATTCGAGCATCGTTAAATAGTACACTGCCTTGTTCATTTTGTCCCTGCCAATACACGCCTGAATCGATAACGCGTAAATCGGCAGAAGGCACGCTGTAATCAGCTCGAGCGCCAAACGTAGAGGTGCGAGTTTGAGGAAATGGATGCTCACGAGTAATCGGGGCTTCACTTGCACCTGTTGATGTTGGCGCGAATTGTCCTGTTGCTTGTGATACATCTTGGTTGACTCTTTTATCAGCCATTAAACGTGCAATGCCATTAAAACGTGGGTCTTGCCCTGTTCTAAAATTAGCATCAGCGTTTAAATCACCCATAATCACAAAACTTTTGTTTTGTAATCCTCCGCGCTTGCCCGCATCGTCATATATAAAACGACTATCAATCTCTGGGCTTGCACCGTTTATGTAATACAACCAAAACGCGTTTTCTTCGCTGTTGCGGTATTTATTATTGTCGGCAAAGGTATCAAATGCTGGCGGTGTAGGATGCGACAATAGAGCATGAATGACTTTGTTTCCGTTTGGCGTAGGAATAACAATAGGCGCATCAACATGGTTTTTAGATGAAAGACGCAAAGTCTGCCACTGCTCTTCGCTAAACCAGTTGTCACCGCATTTCATGCTGCTGGGCAAGGGCCTATCACTGTCACATACATTAATGATAGGCATCACGGCTTCGGGTAAGTCTTTGCGTTTAAATGTTTGGAAAGTTCTTGTGTTTGCCGTGTCTATTTCATATTTAGAAAATAGTGCAAATGCATAGTGGCCGTGATAAAAACCAAAACCATAAGCATCGTTAGGATCTGATTCACTAAACCCATTATTGTTTAAATCGATGTTGGCAACTAAACCAGTGTTCGTTGCGTAATTTTGAGTGAAAGGGTAATAAATTGCTTGTTGAACGTCGCCGCCATCTACCGAGTTTTTGCTTTGACCATAGGCTAAGTAATTTTCTTGAAAGCCTTTAATTGCCTCATAATTTTCACCAACGCCATCATTATTAAATTCGTTTAATAACAATACATCGGGCCTAACTATTTGAATAATTGCCGCGATATTTCGAATTTGTATCACGCGCTCAGCAAGCGTTTTAGTATCTTCATCAATTTGTCCAGATAGTTGAGCGGCTTGCCATTGCTGCACCAGTTCATCTTGCTGTTGCCTACTAAGTGTCATAAAGCCAACCCATTGCTCAAAGTTTTCACTTGGATCGCCGTCATGAGCAAATGAGACATTAAACTGTGCAAATTTTATTGTTTTAGTTTGACCCATAACATTTCCAGTATGCATTTCTTTCTTACTCTGCACTTTTGCATTCTCCGTCGCATTACAGGCAGCTAATAAACAAACACATAAAATAAGAAAATAGCGTGTAATCAGCATCATTTAATCCTTCCTCAGAAAACCGGTAATACTAGTACGTCGATTTACGAATATAGACTGATATTTCATCGCAAAATACCGCGTCTCATCGTATTACCGAGTCGACACCGTTGTTGGTCGCATAGTTATGACGATTTTCTCCCCTTATCTTTCAATAGGCGACGACTTATTAGTTAAGTTGCATTCGAATACTACATACAAATAGGGAGAAAACAGTTTTTTAACTGTCCACTAATTTATGAAAAAAATAACAAAAACACTCATCGCTACCGCAATTGCAACAGCCATTGGATTAAGCGCCCCTGTTTATGCTCAATCCAGTAATGGATATGTAACAGGTGAAGTGCTAACACAAGTTGGCAACGTGCTAAGCGACGCGACAATTACCATTACCAACGTGAATACTGGCCTAGTACGAAGCACAACTTCTGACGTAAACGGAGATTTTAATTTTCCACAATTGCCAACAGGACAATATTCTATTGTTGTCAGTAAAAGTGGTTACGACACCTACACCATAGACAGCGTAAATGTGACTTTAGGTGGAAAAATAAATATCTCTACTCCCTTACAAGAGACGGGTATAGAAACAATTGAAGTGAGAGGAAGCGCTATTGCGCTTGTTGACGTAACATCAACCACCACTGGTATTGTCGTTGACCAACTAACATTATCTAAAGTGCCGGTTCCTCGAGACTTGACTGGCGTTGCTTTATTAGCACCTGGTACTAGTCGCGGCGACACTGCATTTGGCAACTTACCGTCAATTGGCGGCTCATCTGTTGCTGAAAACGCTTACTTTATCAATGGCTTGAATGTGACTAATTTCAGAACGGGTGTTGGCTCTAGTAGTCCGCCTTTTGAGTTTTACGATACCTTTGAAGTAAAAACGGGCGGCTATTCAGCTGAGTTTGGCAGAGCCACAGGTGGTGTTATCAACTCTACTGTAAAAAGCGGAACCAACGAATTTAAAGCCGGTGTTAACTTCTTTTGGGAGCCAGATGCACTAAGAGAAACAAGGCCCGACGTATTCATAGACGGTGAGTTATTTCAGCAAAACAGTGCCGACAAGATTGATGAATTTGATGCTAATTTATATGTAAGTGGCGCGCTAATTGAAGACAAGCTCTTTTTCTATGCCTTATTTAATCCTCGCGACATTCAAAGTGAATTCACTGGCGGTGGGCTACAAGACCGAGCACCAGGAGACAGCCTTACGGTAAGAACGCAAGATGACGCCTTTTGGGGATTGAATGTAGATTGGTATATAAACGAGAACAACATCCTAAATTTCACCGCGTTTTCTGATGAACGAAGCATTGTCGATAACAGCTTTGTGTTTAATGCGGGCACCGGCGTTGGCGAGCAACAAGGTGGTTCAGCCTTTTCTGACAGAGGAGGTGACAACTTTATTGTGAAGTATACCTCGGTCGTTAATGATGACTTTTCGCTCTCGGCGATGTGGGGCTTAAACAAGTCTAATCGCACTAATCGTAGTGCTTTAGACGACAACCCCGCTATTTATGATTCGAGGCAAGGTGGTTTAGTGCAGCTAGGTAACTGGGCAACGCTGGCGCCTGAATCTGGAAATGACGAAAGAGAAGTCTTTAGGGTTGATGGTACTTGGTTTGCTGGCGATCACGAAATTCGCTTTGGTCTGGATTATGAAAAACTTTATGCCTTTCAACAGCAACGTTATTCTGGCGGTACATATTGGCGCTATTTTGACTTTGGAGACGATGGTGGAGAACAAGTCCGAGAGCGTATTTTCGTAAGTGGCGGTGAATTTGAAATAGAAAACCAAGCTTTTTATATTCAGGACGCTTGGCAAGCGACAGACAACTTAGTAGTTAATCTTGGCCTTCGCAATGACACCTTCGACAATAAAAATGCTGACGGCGAGACATTCGTTAAGCTAGATAATCAATGGGCACCCAGAATTGGAGCGGTGTGGGACGTAAATGGAGATGGCGATTCAAAGCTTTGGGCAAGCTTTGGTCAGTATTATTTGCCTATTGCAGCGAATACCAACATACGTTTATCGGGCGCTGAATTGTTTACCCAACAGTTTTTTGAACTTGAAGGTTTAAACGCCGACGATAGCCCAATTATTGGTGCCCCTGCGAACGAAATAAGTGTATTTGGTGATGGCAGTGTACCTGATAGACGTTCTATTGTTGACGCCAATATTGAACCCATGCGTTCAGATGAGTTTATTTTGGGTTACCAATTTCAACTAAATGAAGACTGGGCGATGGGCATTCAAGGCACTCGAAGGGTCTTGTCGACGACGATAGAAGATGTCGCTATTGATGCCGCTGTGATCTCGTGGGCTGCAGATAACGGCTATGGCGATGTCTCTGATATCTGGACAGGCTTTCACTCGTATGTGTTAACTAATCCGGGTCAAGACATGTTAGTCGCCACTGATGAGCTGCCGGGGACCAATGGCGAGCTGGTATTTATGGACTTGTCTGCTGAGCGCTTAAACTATCCAGAAGCCGAAAGAAAATTCAGTTCGATAGATGTTACGTTTGACAGAGCATGGGACGGTGAATGGTTGCTTTCTGGCTCTTATACGTGGTCAAAAACATATGGCAATAGCGAAGGCTTTGTTCGCTCTGATAACGGCCAAGATGATGCTGGTTTAACGACTAACTTTGACCAGCCAGGTTTATTAGACGGCGGCAATGGTAACTTGCCAACCGATCGAAGACATCGAGTCGTATTATTTGGTGCTTATCAGCTTGTCGAAAACGTGAATGTAGGCGCTAATTTTACCTACCAGTCGGGCCGACCAATTAACGCTTTTGGTGGACACCCAACTGATCAGTTTGCGGCAGCTTACGGCGCAGAATCTTTCTATCAAGGTGGTGAATTACGCCCTCGTGGCTCGTTAGGCACTACAAATTCAACTTGGCAGTTAGACTTATCAGCATCATACACCGCGGCAGTGGGTGATTTTGATGTCTTGTTAAGAGCCGATATTTTCAATGTGTTTAACAATGATAAAGCGACCGAAGTATACGAAATTGCAGATGACGAGTTCTTTTTTGAATCTACGGGAGATTACCGACCCGATCCTAGATTTTTAAGCGCTAGCTCTTTTCAAATCCCACGAAGTGTTCGTTTGAGTGCTTCAATCGAGTTTTAACATTTGTCTCCCTAGGACAATGTTAACATTGGCCCAAGAGTTTTTCTCTTGGGCCTTTTTTATTCGCATTGACGAACTAATCGTAAATGCGAAAATAAGCGTAGTAATTCTTGATTTTAATATGATAAAAGTGATGCCTCTCGCTATCACAAGGATTGTTATGCTTAAATTTGTTATTTCTTTTTTTGTTTTTTTCATCTTCACTTTTTCGGCCCACACGGCAAATCGCGCGGCAAATCACACGGCAAACTATTCACTCGACGACCAAGTAAACATCGAGCAAAAAACAAACAAGCGTTCAACTGCTCTCAGAAACAAGCAACAGCCCAGAGTAGATACCATAAGCTGCCCATACCAAAACAATTTACAAGATGTAGAAATCACTTGCTTTAAAGTCTACGTTTATGAAAATCACGATAATGCCCAAAGCAAACTAATAAATTTCCAAATTCATAAATTTTCTTCGCTAATACACAAAGCAAGCTCACAACAAAACTCGCCACTTTTTGATTTTGGCGGCGGTGGACCAGGCGCAGATTCAGGTTTTGCTAGAGGCGAAATGCCTTTTGCTTTTAGTATATATAGGCGCTTTTCTGTGGATATCGGCAGAGATTTGTATCTGCTTGAAGCAAGAGGCACGGGCGCTAGCGAGCCCAATATAGGCTGCCCAGCAATTCATCAAGTGTATCTTGAGCATTGGCAAAACAAAAGCAAACGCTATCAGCTAAGTGAGAGCTTGCCCTTTAGTGAGTGCGCTCAAGCATATGCAGCGCAAGGGATTGACTTAAAGAACTATAATAGTTATCAAACTGCGAGAGACGCTGCTTTTTTCTTATCAAGCCTAAAACTGCCGTCAATGAATATAATGGGTGTATCGTATGCGTCGAGGTATGCACAGAGTTTCGCTAAAATGTATCCAAGTTATACCCGCTCTTTAATTCTCGATAGCCCAGTTTTCCCGAGTATTCAATTTGAAGAACTTGGCGATAACGATTACCGAGCCTTTCTGCAATTAAGTGAAAGTATTGGTTTAATGGCAGGTAGACAAGCCGCTAAAAACTTTTTGAAAGACTTAGAAACTTGGTTTGATGAATCTAATCTACGTCCACAAGAAGCAGAAATAACGTGGCCTCAAAGCATGCTTACTTATTTAAAAAAACAAGACACTAACAATACTTCAAATACCCAACTTTTATCACAGGTCAATCAGGCAAAAAGCAAAATATACTTAGATGGTTTGGATCTTATGCATATATTTTTCAATTCGCTTTATTTTAAGGAGTCTGTTTTTACCGTACCGATTTTTTTTAACGAAATGGAACAAGGAAGTTTTGAATATTTCTCATTTGAAATTGAATATTATTTGGAAAATCAATTTGATCCCTATTTTTCTAATTTATTGCTTAATTCGACTACATGTTATGAGAGCTTTCCTTTTGCTGATTTAAGCAAATTTGATGAAAGCGTTGCAAAAGTCCCTGCTCATTTTCAATATTATGCAAAGGCAAATATGTTATCCATCTTGAGTACTTGTTGGGAAATTTATCAAGCTCATGACAAAAGGTTTACTAACGAAAATAAGCTTATTAAAAAGTTTTTGACTAAGAGCTTTGATTTACTTGAAAAAGACAGACATGAAAGTATTAAACTTGCGCCGATTCAGGGCTTTTTGCGTTATGAGCATGCTCCATTGTCAGAATCGATACCAATAAGAACAGAACTGCCAACACTCCTTTTATTTGGTAAAAATGACCCTGTTATTCCTTATTTGCAAGTTTCTCAAGCGAAAGGTTTCTTTTCAAATAGCGAAGCGGTGATTTTTCCAAATACGAGTCACGTGACATCTTTTGAGGATTGTGGGCAAATTGTTATTAACGGTTTTTTACAAGATTACAGTATAAACGACAGCGAGCGAGCCTGTGTATCCATTTTAGAATTAGCCAGCAAAGCTGACATCGTTGACCCTACTTTTTTAGCTGTTTCAGCAAATGATGAGTTAAGTCGCTTTTGTTTGCTAGCACTAACCGACATGTCATGCGCTGACATACCCGACGTAGAAGTGAGTGAGGATGACGACACCATAAAAGTTGACATTAAGAATGCCTATTTGCATGACGGCAATTTTTATTGGCAATTACGCGATTTCGTGAACAAGACCCTTAAACAAAGAGCACAAGGTCAAAAATGTGTTGAGGAAATCTATCAAAACACCGATCAATCAGATGTACTACAAGATATTAGTATAAGGTGTGACAAACGCGATTGGTGGCAAAAACAAATTGAGAAAATCTTGCCATTTGGGAGTTAAGCTTACAAGTCAGCCTGCCTTTTAGAAGATGGCAATTAGGCCTTTTATCTATCTTTTTTCAAGCTTCGCGTTGAAGATTGGTCTTTACAAACATGTCAGGTAATTTTACAACTAAGCGCTATGAATTTAAAAAAACATTGTATGTATCTGTATTTATGGTGAATTTAATTTTGGCATACTTTATGCTGCTTCTCTGTAAGCTGAAAGGATGTACGCTGAAAGGGTGTAGGCAAATTGAGTTAATCAAGCTATTTGCAAATTACAAACACTACGACAACGTTCAGCTCTGCTCTTAATACATAACATTTGCAAGAAAAAGGAAAGTTGATGAAAAATATATTTACTAGAGGAATCGCGACTATTACTCTATTACTGAGTACCTGCTTTGCTAATGCAGCGCTGATTACACAAGATAATAGTTACACTTATTTTGATGCAGGAAATGGTTTGGAGTGGGTCTATGCTGCACCCTGCGCTTTGGATTCAAATCCAAATGGTAGCTGTAATATTACTCCCATTACCTTTATAGATGGCTTTAGAGAAGCGACAGAGAATGAATGGTTTTCTTCTTTTATTGACTTATCGGCGTTAGTCGAAGCATTCAGTTCAGACACGTTGAGCGAAACTGAAATTTGCGCAACAAGCTTCTTTGGAACTGGCAGAACTAATTGCGACTTTGGTGATTTACGTAGTGGTTTTGTTTCTGGTGCACCTGTTGGTATTGCCGCTAGCATTGGGAATTCAGAAAACTCTGCTGCAGAAGCGTTTTTAGTGCGTGATAGTGCTGGCAACATACCACAACCAGTAAATGCACCTGCGACTCTACTTATGGTAGGACTAGGCTTAGTTGCGTTGCGTTTTTCTAAGAAGAAGTAATCAAAAACAAAAAAGATAGCAACTTACAAATGGCGATGCTCAAACAGAGCATCGCCATTTTTTTATGACCTTTCTGCTGCTTTTTGCTTTTCAAACCTAGATTCATTCACAAGCTTTAATAATTCGGCTGCAGCAACCGCGTCAGAAAGTGCGCGATGATGTCTTTGCATCTTTATGTCAAAATGCTTGGTTAAGTTGGCCAACGAATAGCTAGTTAAGCCTTTGTAGTGTTTACGCATTTGTTGCACGGTACAAAGCTTGGGACGGCGGTAATGCCTATTTATACGGGCAAATTCTTCTTTAATAAAGCCATAGTCAAAGTTAACGTTGTGCGCAACAAAAATGCAATTTTCAGTAAAGTTCTCAAGCTCGTCGGCAATGTCAGAAAATAGCGGCGCGTCGCTAACCATATCATTACTAATGCCGGTTAGCGAAGTGATCATGGATGGAATTCGTCGCTGAGGGTTAATCAAGCTTTGCCACTGGTCTACTACTTCCCCATTGATCATTTTGACCATGCCAATTTCAGTGATTTTATGAGAGCCTGCGCGACCGCCAGTGGTTTCTATATCAATCACGGCGTAGGCTTGCATAGGATCAAGTGTCCAATTAACGGTTGTTACGCCCACATCAATCCCTTTATCGCGTAAGCTCTGAATTTGCAACAATTGATTTCGCCGTAAACTGTCGCCTTCTGATTTAACTTCTTCAAACCGAAGTTGCTTATTCTCTAACACCATTATGTCGGGATAACCGTCGTTATAAAGCTGCCAGTTTTGACACATGGTGAGTAGCTGTGCTTTTAGCCCATCAAGCGGCGCGTGTTCGACTAATATTTTTAGTTTATCTAGCATGTTATTGTGCCAGCGCACTATCCCTTGGCTTTTGCCAAAATGAGCTGTCATGTGTTTGGTTAACAAGAGTAAAAAAGCACTTGCGGTAGGTATTGCATCTAATCTTTCTTGAATGCGATCGCCTGCGACATCCATCAAATTATGATGTTTGAGCGAATTAGGTAAATAGTCAAAGGGAGTCGCTAAGCCTAGGCCGTCAAGCTCAAATAATTCATGCCAAAAACACAAACCAAATAGGTTCTGCCATAGTGTATTTTCGCTTCGCCATGCTTGAATGCCGCGCGATTGATAATAAGCAATAACGCCTTGTTCAACGCTGCCTTTAAAGGTTTCGTCAATGCACAGATGACGAGTGTTTTCTCGCAGCATGTCGGTTAAAATGCTAGTGCGCTTTTGTTTGTATTTGCGGGCTAAAAAATCTTCAGCAAATTGCAGGAGTTTATCGCTTATTGGATCGTCGATAATGGCATTGAGTTTGCGCTCTACTTGCTCTTTTAAATCAAGCTTATAGGCTTGTCTGCACCAATATTCTTGAGCGACAGGGTCAACAGACTCATTCACAAGGGCAATGGCACTGTGTGCGTCATGCTCTAGCATTTTTTTACTCAGCAGTAGTCTAATTTTGGCGTCTATCGAAATGGCTTGTTGACCATATGCCTTTGGTATTGCATCAATAAGCGCTTGAATGTCATGAACATTTGTAAATTCATATCTTTTTAGTTTGCTGTACAGATGTTGTAAGGAAAAACTACTGTATGCACTGTCGTAGTCACTAAAACGGCTTAACATCTGCGCTTCTTCTTCGCGCGTTCGCATTAAGCCTAAATCGCGCATCGAAAATTGGTTTAGTTTTCCGTGATTATGGCCAAAATATAAATATAGAAAATAGGCGATATGATGGTCGCTGGTGCTAACAATGTATTGACGGGCAACTTGGCTTTTGGCAATTTTCTTGTGGCATAGTTGCTGGCAATGCTTTGCAAAAACCGCTTTGTTTGCGCTTTTTACAATGGGCTTATAAGCGGCACTTTCTGGCAAATCATCTATACCAGACACTTCATCATAAAGGGCAGATAGTTCGACTTTTGTCAGTACATCAAGTAATTGAGCTACGTCGTCAGTATTAACGTTTCTTGCAAAGTCCATATCGCGCAAGGCTTCTAACGTTCCGCTAATGTCAGGGATTTCTGCGAACACTAAACTCGTAATTTTAATAATGGGATATTTACGATTAATTAGCCGAACGACTAAACACTGCTGTAAATGTTCAGCCATTTTGTAAGCATTAAGCCATTGCCGATGGGTATCGTTAAGCAAATGCGCGCTTGGTCCTTCAACAAATTCTAAAAATTCGGCAAAGTGCGCGTGATAGTAAAAAGTAGGGAGCTCACGAAGTGCCATTTACAGTGGACCTTTAAAACAAGACAATTAACAATAACAACTGTGTTAATATACAGTATAAAATAAAATCTGTTAATAGGTTTATTTGCTTTGCACTTTTTGCTTCGCTGTTTTTTGTTTTGAGACCCATTCAAAATGACTCGCTAAGGTCTTATCTGCCTGAATCGCATCAAGCGTATTAAATAATTTGGCAAGTGCCATTTCATCATATGTTTTATGCAGACCGGTATGACATAAGCGGCATATGTCTATGCCTTGTGCTAAGACTTGTTTACTAAAGTTTTTCTTAAAATATGTGCGCCGATGCATTTTTTTTGGTATGAGGTGATGAAAGGTTAAATCGACTTCTCGTTCACACAATAAGCATCGACCAAAGCGTTTTCGCCTTGGGTAATTAGCGGTGAATACTTGAATCGATTTAGCCATAATAGAAAAACGATAATTTGTTCACATAGGTTCACTAATGATGACAAAACGCTCGTTTTTAGGATAAAGAACAACTGAGCCTACTTATACATTTTTGAGTATAAGACTTTATGTGTTGTGTTTTTAAATGTTATCCATGAGTTTATCTAGAGCCGAAAGTTTTGAGTGTCCATATTGCATGACTGTCAACGATATTGAAATTGACGAAGACAACGACATTGGACAACAACAAATTGTGGACTGCCAAATTTGCTGTTCGCCTATTGAAGTGCTTATTCACGACAATGGGTTTGGTCTAGAAATTATTGCCAAGCGAGACGATGAATAATGCCCATAAAGGTATTTAGTGAACAATCTTTGTTACAACTGCCGCAGCGCTACCGAGCGAATTTTATTAATTCATTGTCGGGATTTAAAAGTGCGAGTTTGGTAGGGACTAAAGGCTTGAAAGGTGTTAACAATTTGTCGATGATAAGCTCTGTCTTTCACGTTGGGGCCAACCCACCTTTGTTAGGCATGATCATGCGCCCGCACACGGTAGTGAGAGACACTTTGCAAAATATAAAAGAAACGGGCGTGTACACGATTAATCACGTTCATGCAGATATAGCGAAGCAGGCGCATCAGTGCTCTGCACGTTACGAGCCTGAGCAGAGTGAGTTTACGGAAGTGGGCTTGCAGCCTCAAATGTCAAATGTCGTTGATGCTCCTTTTGTTGCAGAATCACGCATTAAGTTAGGTTTACAAGTTGAGCAAATAAGCTTGATTGAAATAAATAAAACAGAAATGGTGATTGGTAAAATAGTGGAAATCGAGATTAATACACCACTGTTACTCGCCGACGGCTTTGTTGACATCGAAAAAGCGCAATCAGTTGCCGTTTCTGGCTTAGACAGTTATCACAATACACAACGCATAGACCGATACAGCTATGCAAAACCCGATGAGGCAATTCACTCAATATGGCAGCAAAATAATGATCCCGAATCTTGACCAACTTCTTCTTGTATGCGGTATTGCCATAGGCGGTGTTGCACTTATTATGTGGCTAGTCTTAAAAATACCAAATGAATCGAAAGACGAACGAGATGATGACGGCCTGGGCCGAGACTAAGACCTAAACGAATGCTTGTGGTAAAAGCGCCATAAAGTGTTCATTTTTATTAACACAGATCAAAAAATCGAAATTCTAGACTTTACAAACCAATTTGTATCGTTCACAGTATAAGTTATTGAATAAATTAAAAAGGCTCGCAGTTTTGCGGGCCTTTGTCGTATTAAGCATAAAGTAAAAAAGAATTATTCTCATTAGCGTTCTGAAAAAGGAAACAAGAAATGAAGCAAGTAAATCGTCGTGATTTTTTAAAGTTAGGCACATCAAGTCTAATTGGCTTAACAGTAGGTGGTGTTGCTTTACGTGCAAATGCACAAGAGCGAGTCGATCCTGAAGACCAAACGGCTAAAGCACTGCAGTATGTGCACGAATCTAAAGTAGAAGGTGCATATTGTGATAACTGTATGTACATTCAAGGCGAAGACGGAGCCGAATGGCGTCCTTGCGCTATTTTCCCAGGCAAAGTGGTTGCGGCTAAAGGCTGGTGCTCTGCTTGGTTGAAAAAAGGTTAAGTGGCTTTATAAAAGTATCGTAAAACCTCAAGCGATGTGCCTGAGGTTTTTTTTTGCCTTTCATTCTTCTTCGTTTAGCCTCTATAAAATAGTATTCTCTTATTCTTGACGCGGTAACAAATACCCCATAATTTATAAAAAGGAATAAAAAATGAAAATGAAGATATACGGTGATTATAAATCTGGGAATTGCTACAAAATACAACTGACATGCGCTTTGTTGAATATTGACTATGAGTGGATTGATGTTGATATATTAGCGCAAGAGTGCCAAACCGAAGCCTTTAAAAAACTAAACCCAAACGCAAAAATACCGCTTTTAGTGCTAGATACCGGCGAGACCTTAAGTGAATCAAATGCCATCATTAATTTTTTGGCCCATGGCAGTCATCTTATTCCCAGCTCGCCTTTTGACTTGGCGAAAATGCAACAATGGCAGTTTTTTGAACAATATAGCCACGAGCCATTTATCGCTGTGGCCAGATATATCAATAAATACCTGGGGCTACCTAAAGACCGCGTAGCCGAATACGAAGCAAAGCAAGCCGGTGGTAACAAAGCCTTAAGCGTAATGAATGAGCAGCTGAGTAAAACTGCCTTCTTAGTGGATGACGATATTAGCTGCGCTGATATTAGTTTGTATGCTTATACTCACGTTGCGTATGAGGGTGGGTTTTCGTTAGATGCTTATCCGTTTATTAGTGCTTGGTTAAAAAGAGTGCAAGCTCAGGTTAACTTTGTGGCTATGGCTTAAGCGCTTTTAAAAATTTTTATTCCCAACGAAGAAACGTCATTCCCAATGAAGAAACGTCATTCCCAACGAAGAAACGTCATTCCCAACGAAGAAACGTCATTCCCAACGAAGAAACGTCATTC
>CAYURD010000076.1:0-19117 GCA_964446865.1 uncultured Glaciecola sp. | reverse complement strand
TATCAAACGTACCGTCTGCGCTTTGCGCTTCAAGGTCTTTAAGACGCTTGATTGATTGACGAACTGTTTTCCAGTTAGTCAACATGCCGCCCAACCAACGCTTGTTTACGTAGTACTGGCCGCATTTTTGAGCTGATTCTTTTACCGCTTCGCTTGCTGCACGCTTTGTGCCTACAAACAAAATTTTACCTTTTTTATTTGACACGTTTGCTAAAAAGCCAAGTGCTTCGTTGAATAAAGGAACGGTTTTTTCTAGATTGATGATATGAACTTTGTTACGAGCGCCAAAAATGAATTGAGCCATTTTTGGGTTCCAGTAACGGGTTTGGTGACCAAAGTGTACACCCGCGTTTAGCATCTCACGCATTGAAACGTTTGCCATTGTATTATTTCCTAATTGTCAGGGGTTATGCCTCCACATTTCCCTAGTCCCGATCCGATGCATTTTACTGCACAAGACACCCCGGAAGTAGTGTCGAAATGTGTGTGAATTTTATGTATTCACTGCCCGAAGACCTACGCATTAAGTACTAATATTTACCTCAACGATATAGGCCATTCGAAAACAGCGCGCGCTTTATATCATTTATGTAGTCCTATGGCAATAAAATTGTGCGTTTTGTGACTACTTTTGCGTTTTTCTTGTCAGCGATAGCGTTGTATATGATAATGCAGGAATAAAGTCCCAAGCGACTGCAATCATCTTTGTGAGCAACTGCAACTCTGCGACTGGCCGCAACTGATTTCAGCGCGTAGCAGAGTTTAACAATACGCACGCTTACTTCAACACAACAAACGACAAGGTAATTAGCTTTGGCAGCAACCATTAAAACAGCCGACGAAATTGAAAAAATGCGCGTAGCCGGAAAGCTCGCATCAGAAGTATTGCAAATGATAGAGCCGCACGTTGTGAAAGGCGCCACAACTGAGCAGCTCGATAAAATTTGTCACGACTACATTGTTGATGTGCAAGGTTGTATTCCTGCCCCCTTAAACTACGGTAATCCTCCTTTTCCAAAATCTATCTGCACGTCGGTGAATCATGTTATTTGTCATGGCATTCCTAGCGACAAGAAGTTAAAAGATGGCGACATCGTCAATATCGACGTCACGGTTATTAAAGACGGATATCATGGCGACACTTCTAAAATGTTTGTTGTCGGCAAGCCAAGTATCCTCGCTGAAAGACTCATAAGAGTGACCCAAGAGTGCTTGTATAAAGGAATAGAGTTAGTAAAGCCAGGCGCGCGTTTAGGCGATATTGGATTTGTGATTCAAACCCACGCGCACAAACATAATTACTCTGTTGTTCAAGAATATTGTGGTCATGGCATTGGGGCGACTTTTCATGAAGACCCGCAAGTCGTTCATTATGGCCAGCGCAATACCGGTGAAGAATTAGTTGCCGGCATGTGCTTTACGATTGAACCGATGATAAACGCAGGTAAACGTTATTCAAAAATTTTACCCGACAATTGGACCGTTGTGACCAAAGACAGAAGCTTGAGTGCACAGTGGGAACACACATTATTGGTGACAGAAACTGGCGTTGAAATACTTACCCATCGCGAAGACGACACTATCCCCAAAATTATTAATCACAGCTAGGCGGGTTGCTCGCGGCTAAGGCAGTAAATTTACGTGACAAATCTCGACCTAATCGTTGAACGCTTAAACAGCATCGACTCAATTAATGACATTTCGACCTTTAAAGCTTGCGTGAGCGACTGCTCTAATTGGCTTGAAGAGAGTTTTAATCAAATACATGTTGATGAGTTAGTGACCAGTAGAGCTGATTTTACTGATTTACTGCTTAGAAAAGCATGGCAACTACAAAACCTCGACCAGGTCGACAAACTCAGCCTTTGTGCCGTTGGCGGATACGGCAGAGGCCAAATGCAGCCCTACTCTGACATAGATTTATTGATTTTAAGTGATAAAGGGATAAAAAAAGATGTCCAAGAAAAAATATCCATGTTTATTACTTTTTTATGGGATATAAAGTTAGAGATTGGACAGGCCGTACGAACTGTCAAAGAAACCGTTGCACTGGCTAAAAACGATATTACGATTGCTACAAACCTGGTTGAAGCTCGTTTACTTGTTGGCAGTGAAAAAACCTTTGACGCAATGATTGGCAAAGTTAATCAATCAAAAATATGGTCAAGCAAAGACTTTTTTATCGCAAAATCAGAAGAACAAAAGCTTCGTCATGGAAAATTTAATCACACCTCTTACAACTTAGAGCCAAATATCAAAGAAAATCCTGGGTGTTTGCGGGATATCCAAAATATCGGCTGGGTGGCTAAAAAACACTTCCAAGAATATGACGGATTAACCTTAATAGGGCACGGTTATTTTACGGAACTTGAGCACGCAGAACTCATCGAATGTCGCAGTAATTTGTGGCAAATTCGTTTTGCTTTGCACCTTGTTGCCAAGCGCAGCGAAAACAGACTGTTGTTTGATTACCAACCTGATGTAGCGCGACTTCTTGGTTTTGGTGATGGCAAACAAGCTGTCGAAAAAATGATGAAACATTTGTTTAGAATTGTGCGCAGAGTCAGCGAATTAAATAGCATGCTAATGCTGCGTTTTGAACAAGATATCTTAAACGTTAAAACTAAAAAGACCACGCTTCTGAGCGAAGATTTTTGCCTTAGTGATGGTTTAATATCTCCTCGTCATGACGACTGTTTTGGTGCGCCAATCAAAATTTTGCAATTTTTAGATCTTATTAGTCGCCACCCAGAAACAAAAGGGCTTGATGCTGACTGTTTGCGTCAATTACGTAATGCACGACGCAATTTCCAATCCGCTTATTATCACCAAATCCCAGAGTGCAGAGACTTTTTTCTTACTTTGGTTTCTCGCCCCAGTTTTTTTGATTTAGCTTGGGACGTGATGTATCAACATGGTGTTTTACAATCTTATTTGCCTGAATGGGATAAAATAGTCGGCATGATGCAGTTTGATTTGTTTCATGCCTACACGGTAGATGAACATACGCATAGGTTGGTTAAAAATGTGCGGCAGTATTTTACGCAACCGGCTGAGTTCCCGCGCTGTAGTCGCATTGTAAATGGTTTAGAAAAACCAGAGCTTATCTTTATAGCGGCTATTTTTCATGACATAGCAAAAGGCAGAGGTGGCGATCACTCAGTGCTTGGCGAAAAAGACGTACAGGCTTTTTGTGAACAGCATAACATTAATGAAAAAGACACCGCCATTATTGCTTGGTTGGTTAAACATCATTTGTTTATGTCAGTGGTTGCCCAAAGACGAGATATATATGATCCCGACGTGATTAAAGAATTTGCATCGGTAGTTAAAAGTCGTGACCAGCTTGACTTGCTATATGTGTTAACACTCGCAGATATAAGGGCGACAAACCACAGTTTATGGAATGATTGGAAAGCTTCCCTTTTAAGAGAGCTCTATTTATTAACACAAAAAGCGCTAGAAAACGGATTGCAATGCCAAATGACATTGAATGAGCGTATTTCTGATTACAAAACCAAAGCGCTTCATTTGTTAGAAGAAAACAGCATTAATAGCGACGCTTGCCAAATTTTTTGGGATAAAATGAATCCCGATTATTTTGCTCGGTTTAGCCCCAAGCAAATTGCATGGCAAACACAGTCAATTGTTGAAATGGGTCACGTTGATGATAAAGAAATTTTAGTCAGCGCCTCAAACGATACGTCAAAAGGCGGAACTGAATTACTTATTTATTGTAAAGACAGGCCTGCTCTTTTCGCGCAAATTGCGTCTGTACTTGATAGCCGTAATTGCTCTATCCATGATGCTCAAATCGCTATCACCAAAGACGGTTATGTTTTTGATAGCATGATTATTTTAGACCATGATGCTAATCGAATAGAAGGTGAAGCAAACGTGTCTGCACTTATAAAGGCGGTGCACAAGCAATTGACGCGCCCCGGACGCTCGCATGCCAACTCCCGTAAAATGTCGAGGCAAATGAAGCAGCTTGATGTCCCCACTAAAGTTAGATTTTACTCAAGCCAAGAGGACAGCACCTTAATTGAACTTGAGGCGCTTGATGCGCCTGGTTTGCTTGCCAGAATTGGGCACTTGTTTGTAGATACTAATATCACTTTAAAAATGGCTAAAATAACCACTATTGGCGAACGTGCCGAAGATGTATTTATTGTGTCTAACAGTGAAGGTAAAGCGCTTACTCAAGAGCAGCAAGTTACCATTCAAAAGCAAATCAAATTGAAGCTTGACCAGCCTGATGTCAATCATGCTATTTAACAAAATCTTAGCCGTGCAAACATCATTTTAAGAATCACTAAGGAAGAAAAATACTCGTGGACAACAATCATAATCCTGTAAACGAAGTCAATATCCGAATCAGGGTGAGATACGCAGAATGCGATGCTCAGCAGATTGTTTTTAATGCCCGCTATGGCGAGTATGCTGACGTTGGCGCAACTGAGTATATGAGAGCCTTAATTGGTAAACATCAGAACATGGTTGATGCAGGCTTTGATTCTCAGGTGGTGAGTTTGCATATTGATTGGTTTGCGTCTGCTGTTTTTGATGATGAACTAAATTTGCGCGTGTTTGTTAAACGTATCGGTAATACGTCATTTACGCTGCAAACTGATTGCACAAGAGTAGAACAAGACGGTGCTTTAACGCCAATAGCGTCGGTGGTCACAACGTATGTTGTGGTAGATACTCAATTATATCAAAAGGCGCAAATACCACCGCTACTAAGAGATAATTTCACAAAACAGTTTAATAAGCTCGTTAATCAGGCTGGCTAGGCTGTGAGTTCACCAGCAATAGATTTTACCCAAGGCACAACTTCGTCTTCTGGTGACAGTGTTTCCAAAGCGTCCACTTCAAACATCTCAGCAATTGCTTTGCCTTGAAGTTCGCTTAACAATTCAAAAAACTGGCGCCCGCCGCCACAGTAACTTTCACCATAGCTGCTATCGCCTAGGCCGACCACGGCAAATGGCTTACCATCCATTAACGGAAAAGAGTCACGTAGGTCTGAAAAAAACAATTCAAGATTTGGCGGCACGTCGCCTTGGCCCGTGGTTGATGTGATAATTAATACCGAATCTGCGTTTGTAAAATCTGACGTTTCTGGGTCTGTGAACACTTCACTTTCAATACCTTGCGCGCTCAACATATCGTGCACTTCTTCTGCAACATGTTGTGCGTTTCCGTATACTGAACCAGCAAAAATACTAAGACTCGACATAATTTTCCTCTACTGTGTAAAACTCAATTTTTTATTGCACTTTTTGCATCTTTAAAAAGCATCTTTTGTCTGTGTCTTTTGTCAGTGCTTTTTATGTGCAAAAACGCCAGACTCAGTAGATACTGCAATTTATCGATAATGGATGTATGGCCATATCTTCGTGATTCAATGTTTAGGTAATCGGAAATTTTGTCATTAACTGAATATGCAAAATGCTTAATCAAGTTTAATAGGCGTTGTGTTGTCAGAAAATAATGCAAATGCCTTGTCTAAATTTGCATCTACACTGGTAGTAAACTGCTTATACTCGCCAGTAACAGGGTGATTAAAGCCAATTTTATGGGCCAACAAGGCAAGGCGATTAAGGCCTAATTGCTCCCTTGCGAATCGATTTTGTTTGCCATCTCCATGAGTAGTATCTCCTAAAATGGGATGCCGAATATGTGCCATATGTCGTCTAAGTTGGTGTTTGCGGCCTGTCTTGGGTTTTAGTTTGACTAAAGAAAATCGTGCACTTTGATACCGTCCGACAGGGATAGGAACTTCAGTTGTTGCCAGTAAAAAAAGCGCAGAAACGGCAGATTGCGCAGGCTTATTTTGCAATGCCTGCTTGTCTGTCATTTTATCTAGCTCTTCTTTCAAGGGGTAGTCGATAACTTGGTCGTGCGTGTATCCTCTCACAATGGCTAAGTATTCTTTTTCGAATTCGTTAGCTTGAATACTCAACGATAGTGCTTGTGCGCTTTGCTTATTTAGGGCTAATACCATTAGGCCTGAAGTCGGCTTGTCGAGCCGGTGAACATTATAAACATGCTGGTCTATCTGGTCTCTAAGTTGCTGTACCAAAAATTCAGTTTCGTGCCTGTCTATTGCTGAGCGATGCACGAGCAAACCCGATGGTTTATGCACAACAATAATGTCGTCGTCTTGATATAAAATATGGATGGGCGCCGGCGGCATTTAAGTCGACCTTAGAAAATGAGAAAATTAGAAAATTAGAACAATGAATTCGATAATACAATATAATATGGGTGATCTTCATATTTTTTACATAAACAGTCGACCGTGAATATGACTAATAAGCTTAAAGCGTCAGGTGAAAACAGCGGCAGTACCTTAAGCGAGTTTTTACTGCAAGCCCACACACAATACATAATATTTGATCTTGGTCGGGGTATTCGCCCTGTCGATAACCAAGTGTTTTTTGAATGGGAAAACCAACAACACCCATGTGCCTATCCTAGGCAAGGACACATGTGGACGTGCATTGTCTTTTGGAATGAAAAATTAAGCCAGGAGCGTTATATTTGGTTTATTAAACTTCCTCTTGATGAAAATGGCTTACTCATGCAAGCAACAAGAGATGCGTTTATAGAAATTATTATCAACGCGCTGGGTAAAGAGTTAGAGCATAATCAAGATAAGCAAGCGCAGTTGCCGGAAAATCCTTATGTATTTACGCCTAGCCAACAACAACTAGCAGACTGTAACGCTCATATTCGCAAACATCTAGCATTGCCGCGGCGGGATATTCAAGCTGCCACATCATATTTAAAAGCGCCGACATTACAAAGTAATGAGCAGCAATGGGCACATATTAGCGTGCAAGATATTGCTGACTTTGTGATTTACTCTGTGACAGGTTCAAGTACCACCTTGAGTACCAATGACGCTGCCGAGACACAACAACACCGAAAAAACCAATATATCATTGCTGAAAACCTAAGTGCTTATCCGCTGCCAGTGTTAAGTACGTTATTTGCAAGCCTAGAGTCTGTTGAGCTAATTGATGAGCTACAAGACGCTATCATTAACTATCACAAATCAATATTACCTGAGAACACAACGCAAGCAGCATTAGCTTTGCGAGCAATGAGCTTGCATCCGAATGAAGCTTGCAAGCGTTACATTAACGATTTGGTGACAAACACTCTTAAGCTCGATATGGAAACATGCGTAGTATTAGCCGGACGCTACTGGCCACTTTTCGGGAACAAAACATTGTTACGTGAATATATGCAAAAAATTGTCGAATTAGACGCTAGCCATAAACTATTTTTAGCCTTATACGGTGATTTGGTTCAAGTGCCTGCTATCCGAAAGTATGTACTGGAATTTATTCGAGAGCCTGAACGCTCATCTGAGTTAGCAAATGCAATTGGTGTATTGTTTGCTCGCTAGCCCTTTAATTTGCAGTTGATCGTCCGCATATTATTGGATTGTTGTAGGATAATTAAGGAAACGATTTGGATTTAGTTAACTTAATCATATTGATGACGCTTATTGTGATTGCGTTCCAATTTTGGAAACTACGCGGCAATGTTGAATATATGATTAAATATGCCCATCGCTATTGCGAAAAGAACGACTTGCAGTACATATCGTTAGCGCGCTCTAAAACACGTTTTAAAGCCTATAAAGGAACCATAGATTGGCATATTAGCTATGAACTAGCGTTTTCTAGTGACGGTGAAACCGAATATGTGGGCCATTTGACCGCCCACGGGAAACACATTATAAAAGTAGACTTGCCCGCTTACCGAATTGATTAAAACCAATCACCGATAAGTGAAAAAGCAGACGCGAGCGTCTGCTTTTCGAATTTTGAGCTTCCTTCTCAGCGTTCCTTGGCTAAAACTTCATCCTAAAAAAATCCCTTACACCCCTTTCCTTTTTCTCCCACTCATCCTAAGCAGGCAACACTTACATGTGTCGGTCCCTTATTCCTTTTTTCCTTTTTAACGCATCATTCCGTGTATGCGTATTGTCTATCCTAGACTTGTCCAAACCCATCCGTTTAGGTCAACGTACTTTCCGTAGCACTACAACGTCCTGTTGCATGTCTTATTCTTCTTCCTGAAGACTCCTTAAGACGAGATAAATAATAAACGGATACTCAATTGATAAGTAAATTTTTTTTAATGAAAACGTTGTAGTTTTTAAACGCTCAAAAAACAAAAGCCATTAAAACATTGATATCATTGGATTATTTTAAAGTAGCACAACAGCAGGTAGTAGATAAACGCAGAAACTAAGACATTTATCTGACACCGATGTACGAAATATCTTACAAAGATGCCAGCAATTTAAGAAGATTTAACTCATGGTAGAGAGACATTAAGGCAAACGCTCTAATTTCCTCTGGGGCGGAACATGACATGGCCTTTAATATTTCCGACAGCGATTTGCTCAACATGCTCAAAACCACCATCTTCAAAAAACGAAATACACTTAGGTAAGGTGACTAACACGCCCACGCCTTGCGAGCTTTCGTCTTCAATCATGTTGCCAAGTATAGCGCTCATTAACACGTGGCCTAATCCTATATCTTGATGGTCAGGATGCACGCCAATTAGCGACAACATGTGATAGTTTTTTGCCGGCATTTTCTCACGCACTTTTTCTTCTTTAACAATCATTTGTTTAGTGCCGAAGTAGCCTGCTGTTAGTAGCATTTTTAAGCGCCAGTGCCAAAACTTGCCTGCACCAAATGCCGTGTCGGGCTTAGTTAGACATGTCACTGCCAGCAAACGACTATCTTCGTATAACCCTATGATTGATTGGTCTGCATCCCAATATGTATTAATTTCTTCTCTGATAGCACTTCGTAAACGAGCTTCGTAGCCTTCTCTGTCGGCTTGAAAAATATCAATAAACAATGGATCGTCAAAATAAGCGTTATATAATATTGATGCAGCAACTTTTAAATCATCTGCGCCAAGGTATGCCGCCTTAACTTGCTGGAGATCGGGTTGGTAATGTGCCACAGGCATGCATTGCTCACTTAGTTTAGGGTAGGTTGTTAATACTAAACAAAGTGTAAACGATTTGTAGGAAAAGTAACAATTATTTTACATATCAATATGCTAATGAAATTTACTTTTGTGTTGGGCGTATGTGTTGGAGACTATTTACGCTGAAAATACAAAAGCGTCTGCAAACCAGTTAGAAACTGATATTCCAGACGCCCTTCCATTTCACTATGTGCCAACATAACTCTATGTTAGCAAATAATATGTTGGCACAAAATACTTATGCTGACTAAATTCTGTCGAGAGCGGTTTCGCCAAACCCAACCAAATTACCATTTTCAAACAAGATTGGCGTACATTCGTCTTTAGTTGTTACGCCATCACCTTTTGTCCGTTGCGTTCTATAAAATAATACGCGATATTCACGGTCGTCTCGCACTATTAGCTCGTCAAAATCAGGGACGCCCATTTTATTGCGAACCATGTTGAGTGAATCACCAGCTTCAAGCTTGCTAATAGACTGACGGTTGTCGCGCTCTACTTTAGTAAAGCTGCTGCTACCATGACCATAGTCATAATCATCATCATAATTGCCGTCAATCGAAAAAACACATCCCGATAAAAGAAAAACTGACATACCAGCTACTGCTAAACATTTTTTCATATGAAGTCTCATTTGTTGATCCCTTTGTGTTGATAATACCTGTCGATAATCTCTTGATGAAAATAGTCTCTTGAAGAAAATAATCTGTAGAAAATATCGTGTGTCTTAAGTCAATATTAATAAGTTGTTATTAATAGAGTATGCGTTATATGGCGCATTTGTACTACCTTAAACAATAATTAGACCAAGTTTTAAATACGTTTTATTTTCAATAACTTATCACGAAAAGGACTGTATTTAAGATAAGGGCTTGTGTTAACTTGACTAAGTATTTAACAATATGGCGATAAATTAGTAAAAACTGCAATTAGTGAAACACAAGATATGAAAATTACTGAAACTCACAAACAAGCCGTGATCGATGCTTGTATAGCCTTGGTTAGAAGCAATAAGAAACCAACCACGGCGCTCGTAAAAATAAAACTGGGCCAGCCACTCCCTCTCGCTTTGATCATTGAAGGTGTTAATTATTTTAAAGCTAACGCTGATGAGCTTTTAGAAAAAGACAATGTAAAACAGCAGCAAGTAGAGCAAAGCAAAACAAGCCCCGGCGTAATTACTGGAGGTCAATCACCAGTAGATGCATTTTTATCTAATCCTCAGCATGCTCGGGATCATGATGTTAGTACCGACTTGTCAAATGACAGCTGCTGCGAATGTTGTAAGCAAACCATCGCGAACTTAATGTCACAAGTCGCAGAGCTGAGTGCGCAAATTAAAGAGATACAAAGCTTGGTAAAGGCGTAAGTTGTTCAAAAAAACTGCGTAGGTTAGGAGCTATTTCACGCACAGGCTCTTTACCGACTTCTTCCAGTACCACAGCGCCAGTTTCAAGCAAAATTGAGAGGTTAAAATCTTCTTCATCAGTTAAGGCAAAAAACAAGGTGTCGGCTTGCTTTAATCGTCGCTTCATCAAGACATGTGCAATAAGGTTCTTTTGTAGCCGATCAAAATCATCTTCATTCCATGCTTGCAAAATGCTTAAATTGCCAAACGTCGTTGTCGCGTTTATATCATGTGAATAATATCGACAAAACAATATGTGGACTTCTTCGGGAATAGTAAGCTCTAGCGCGTTTTCTAAGTTTTGTAGATTAGCACCGTCAGTGCGCATGCTTGGTCGCCATTTAATTTCACCCATTTTATCCATTTCACCTTGATAGCATGGGCTTGGCCAGTCGTTTTCAAAATAAGTCATCAAGCCTTTATTGACATCATTTGATTGCGTTTTGTATTGATTAATTAGGTCATCAAAAAGCGTCGCAAATGGTTGGATTGATGTGTTAGGTGATGACATAATATATGGTTCCAAAAAGGTAGTTTGATAAATTAAAAAAACGCGAATGTTATTGTAACTACGTACATAATACGCAATTGCATGGCACTTACATAGCCCTTAAACATAGCCCTTAAACATAGCACTTAAACATAGTGTATTTTCACACTATAAAAAAATATTCCCAGTAGAGGTGAAGTTTGGACCATTTACACTTAGGCAAGCAGACAGATTACAGTGAACAATACGACCCTAGTTTACTTCAAGGCGTCCCAAGATCACTATCAAGAGACGACATTAAACTGCCATCGGTGTTGCCTTTTAAAGGGCTCGACATTTGGAATGCCTATGAACTATCTTGGTTAAACAGTAAGGGCAAGCCAGAGGTAGCAATATTACAGTGTAATGTACCCATTGAGTCGCCAAACCTAATTGAGTCAAAGTCTTTTAAACTTTATTTAAATAGCTTTAATCAAACTCGCATTGAGTCACAGCAGATTCTCTTAGACAAACTTCAACATGATCTATCAAGTTGTGCGGGCGCCAGCGTTAGCTTACACCTAACGCTTGCTAGCCACTTTGCAAATATGTCTATTGGCGACTTACCGGCTTCTACTTCAACAAACAAAGTAGACTTACAGCACGACAACTTTCCCACCACCTTATTAGACCAACTCGATATAAGCGTTGATGACTACTCACTGCTGCCTACTACCTTGCAAACCTACAGTGATGCAACAAGCGAAACACTCGTGAGCCACCTTCTTAAATCTAATTGTCTTATCACCAATCAACCTGATTGGGGGAGCGTGATGATAAGGTATAGCGGGCCGCGAATTGACCATGAAAACTTGCTCAAATATCTGATTTCTTTTCGCCAACATAATGAGTTTCATGAGCAGTGTGTTGAACGTATTTATTTTGATATTTTACAAATGTGTAAACCCGCTCAATTAACGGTTTATGCCCGGTATACAAGGCGCGGTGGATTAGATATAAACCCGTTTAGGTCCAATTTTGAAAATCCATATGAAAATGTGCGTTTAGCTAGACAATAAATGGGCGATAACCAGTGTAGAAAGCTGCGCTAAAAATGACCTTAATAACACTTAGTAGTTGTTTTAGATAAGCGAGCATCACCAGTATTTTTTGATAGAGTATCGATATGAGCAACGTTTCACCCAAGCAACAATTAATGATTGCACGACAGCAACTAGACAAGCTGTCAATCTTCATTGCTGGCTTGGCTGATTTTTTTCATGGCACAAGCCCAACAATCGATGATGAGTTCCAACAAATCAAAAAGCTTTTATCAGGAAAGCCTGATTATGACAAAGCGACAGAGCTCTCGGTAGGTCTAAATGCAAAGCTGAAAAACGAAAGTAAGTTTATGCAGCAAAAAAATGCCGATACCTTGTCACAAATTCATCAATCTCTGCGCCAACTGACCGAATTAGAGGCGGTTGATAATCAGGTTAAATCCGAAATCAAACAGTTTATTAAGCGACTAAGTCCAAATGAAACTGAACACCTTTCTCCCATTAATACATTTGAAAACGCCTTAGCCCTATTTAAAAAAGCGCTTAGTCAAAATGTCGTGATGTCAAAACACGAAGACGAAGCCGCGCAGCTCGTTTTACAAGAGCAAATCACGCAAGAACTTAGGCAACTGATTGCGCCATATTACAAAAAGAATAGCAAAGATGTGACACTGCGAGAGCTTAATCAAAAATTGAATGAAGGCCTTGAGAACAAGGAATTACTTGAATGTTGTTTGACCATGATCCGCTTTGTTATGAAGGATGTGCTAAATGAGGCTGCTTCTGCGACCAAACTGATTAATGACATTCATCGCTCCCTAGTCAAAATTAATCAAGGCATTAGTTCCACGATCACCAAGTCCAAAAATCGTATACAAAAACGTGAAAAACAAAAAAAAGCAATGAAGGCGCAAATCACCGCCATGGAGACTGTGCTTTCGGATACCAGTGATGTTGGCGACTTAAAAAAACAGACCACCCAATACTTGATTGAACTTCAAAACTCCCTCGATATGAGTGAGCTAGAAGAACGTACCGAACAAGAAAAAGTCATTACGCTGCTGCAGTCGATGCAAAAACGACTTGAAGAACTTGAGTCTCAAGCTGAAAGTTACAAACAAAAGCTCTTGCAACAGCGCATAGATACCATGACCGACGCCCTAACAAAGTTACCAAATAGAATGGCGTGGGATGAAAAATTTAAAGCGACGTGGTCACAGGTCAAAAAACAACACTCAGCCACTTTTTTAGCCATTTTGGACATTGACCACTTTAAACAAATAAACGATAAGTACGGACACTCTGTTGGCGATAAAACACTACAAATCATTGCTGGACACACGCGTAAACTGCTTCATAAAGATGACTTTTTAGCACGGTGGGGCGGCGAAGAATTTGCTGCGCTTCTATTTGATACATCCATTGATGATGCATATAAAAAGCTAGAAAGCTTGCGCGAAAAAATTGCTAAGCTACCCTTTATGTTTAAAGGAAATCGCGTGAGTGTGACCTTAAGTATTGGATTGTCTGATTTACGACGACATAAGGTGTCTGAAGATGCGTTTGAAGAGGCTGATAAACTGCTTTACGAAGCTAAGTCAAATGGGCGCAATCAGACTTGTAAATAGCCTGACTCGTCATTTGAGTGAGTTAAGCGACTATATAGCCATATCCAAAACAAAAACATCACCTCAACGTTTTGGAAACTCACACAATCACACACAATAAAATAGAGAAAACCATGAGCAAAACTTTTCAATTAAATCCCGTTGGTTGGATGTCGCAATTATCACAGCTAGAAATGAACCTGTTAGAACAGTCGACCACTGATGATATGTATCAGATATTCAGAAATTGCTGCTTAGCCGTTTTAAATGCAGGCATTGAGCAAGATGACGCTGAGTCACTATTTGAAGAATACAAGGATTTTGACGTTAAGCTTATACGCAAAGAGCGTGGTGTAAAAATAGAATTAAGCAATCCGCCTGAGTCTGCTTTTGTAGATGGTAAATTGATTGCCGGCGTACATGAGCATATATTTTCGGTTCTGCGAGACATGCTTTATATGAGCAGTAAACATGACGCGCAATTTGATTCGAGCCGTCAACGAGTGCATACGCCATCACAAGCAAACGTGACGACTCATGTTGTATTTGACATGCTGCGCCATGCAAATGCTATTGGCACAACTGAGCCTGAAAACATGATTGTATGTTGGGGTGGGCACTCTATTGTGATGGAGGAATATAAATATACAAAAGCCGTTGGGTATGAGTTAGGTTTGCGTGGTATGAATATTTGCACTGGCTGCGGCCCTGGCGCGATGAAAGGGCCGATGAAAGGTGCCGCTATAGGTCATGCAAAACAGCGCGTTAAAGCTGGACGCTACATTGGTATAACTGAGCCCAGCATCATTGCGGCTGAGCCTCCAAATGCCATTGTGAATGAACTTATTATCATGCCTGACATTGAAAAGCGCCTTGAAGCTTTCGTCAGGATTTGTCATGGCATAATTATCTTCCCAGGTGGTGTAGGAACCGCTGAAGAGTTGTTATATTTATTGGGCTTATTGTTAGACGAAAAAAACAAAGACCAAAAGATACCACTAATACTGACCGGTCCAGCCGACCGAAAAGCCTACTTTGAAGCCATTGACGATTTTGTTGGCGCGACTTTAGGTAGCGAAGCACAAGCACTTTATACGATTATTACCGGCTCGCCCGATAGCGTAGCAAGTCAAATGTCGAGCGCGCAACATGACGTGCAGGCTTATAGAAAGGATAAAGGAGATTCGTACAATTTTAATTGGACCCTGCATATTCCTGAAGACTTTCAACAACCATTTATTCCCACACATGAGTCGATGAGCGAGCTAGATTTAAGTCTAGATCAGCCAGTGTCATCGCTGGCGGCGAATTTACGAAAGTGTTTTTCTGGTATTGTGGCTGGCAATGTAAAAGCAGAAGGTATCGCACAAATTAAAGAGCATGGTCGTTTTAGTGTTAAGGGCGATCCTGTATTGATGGAGAAAATGGATAAGATGCTTCGCTCTTTTGTTGAACAAGGCCGTATGAAACTAAACGGTGCTGATTACGACCCTTGTTACGAAGTACATTTATAAGCTGCATCGACAGCAGGATTAAAACTAACGAGTCTGCCACAGGTATATATTGCTGATTTCTGTACCAGATGACAGTTACCTTTGATTAAAAACTTTGCGAAGATTTATAGGGTTGATAGGGATTCCTACCAACCCTTTTTTGCAAATACTACTTTTTAATTATAAGGATATACTATGAAATTACCGACTTTACTGACTTTACTCTCAGCTTTGATCATTGGCTTTATGCAGTTGAGCTACACTGCCAATGCGAATAACGTTGACACAAGCCTTCCGGCCTTTAATGGCGATATGAATAAGCTTGATAGCGCACAAAGCAACAGCAAGCCAAGTTCAGCTGCCCTCGTTAATATTAATGACGCCAGCGCAAAAGAACTGTCAAAATTGCCGGGCTTAGGTGCTAAAAAAGCAAAAGCCATTATTGAATATCGTGAGCTAAATGGACAATTTACCAGCGTTGATGAGCTTGTGAACGTGAAAGGTATTGGTCCGAAGATGCTTGCTAAGCTTCAGGGTTTGATTGTTGTTTGAGCGATAAATGATAGCTTTTTGAGGTCAATAAGAACGTTATGTGATAGCTGATAAGCTGTAGCTTGATTGCTTTATTATTGGCATATGGCTAAGGCGAAGGTATCTCATCAAAAGCTGCGCATTTATTTTGTTGACTAAATTGTTGAACCACTCAAACAAGCCAAAATAAAAAAGCTCGTGATAGGAATCGAATAAATCAAAGTAAATATTTGACTGAGTTTATTTGAGTCTTATCACGAGCACTATTTCTTGGCTAATTTAACAAAAAAGCCATCTATGCGTGTGTCTATCGAGCATTTGCAGACTTTGTAGGGGTTTTGGTATTTCTACTTTTTAGAAAAAATCGACTCTAAATACGCCGTTATTTCTTCGCCTAACTCAGGATGGCGCATCGCATATTCGATATTCGCTTTCATGTAGCCAGCTTTACTACCGCAGTCATGACTTTTACCCTTCATGTAATAGGCATCAACTTGCTCGTGCTCCATCAGGGTGTCAATGGCATCTGTCAGCTGAATTTCACCGCCAGCGCCCGGTAAGGTTTTGCCTAGCAAATCCCATATTTTCTCAGATAACACGTAACGACCTACCACAGCTAAATCTGATGGCGCTTCTTCTAATGGTGGCTTTTCAACCATTTTGTGGATTTTAGCAGATTCGCCTGGTTTTAATGTTTTACCTTCTAAATCAACAACACCAAACTTTGATACATCTTCTTGAGGTACCTGCTCAACCATAACTTGGCTAACGCGACTCGTATTAAACTTCGCCACCATGTCGGCAAGATTATCTTTTTTCAAATCACTGGTAGAGTCGTCAATAATGACATCAGGTAAAACAACCGCAAAAGGATTGTCGCCCACTAAGGGCAATGCACACATAATCGCATGACCAAGACCATTTGCAACACCTTGACGCACATGCATAATCGTCACGTCTTTAGGGCAAATTTGTTTAACAGCTTCGAGCAATTGGCGTTTTACACGTTTTTCTAGCGTAGCCTCAAGTTCAAAAGAGGTATCAAAGTGGTTTTCAATACTGTTTTTACTTGCATGCGTGACTAGTATTATTTCTTTAACACCGGCTTGCACACACTCATTAACAACATATTGAATAAGTGGCTTATCAACAACGGGTAGCATTTCTTTTGGTATTGCTTTTGTTGCAGGCAACATACGTGTGCCTAGTCCAGCTACCGGTATGACTGCTTTTTTTACTTGACTCATTTTACTGTAAAACTCCTTTAGTGCTTATCTGAAACTCGTGGATACATATTAATGCGCAAATCGCTCGCATGAAAGCTCATGCTTCTATTTTATGCAGTTACAAAACAGCTTTGATTGATTCTCCACGACCGATGCCATAATAATGCAATCCGTATTCCGAAATTGTACTTGGTTCAAATAAGTTTCGTCCATCAAAAATCACTGGGTCTTTTAAGCTTGCTTTTATACTGTCAAAATCAGGCGCTCTAAATGCTTGCCACTCGGTACAAATCACTAAACAATCTGCATTTTTTAAAGTGGCTTCTTTGGTACCCATTAGCGACAAATCGTCACGGTCGCCATATATTCTCTGTGTTTCTTCCATTGCTTCAGGGTCGAACGCCTGTACTTTGGCGCCCTGCTCCCATAGTTTTTCCATCAACACACGAGACGAGGCTTCGCGCATATCATCGGTGTTCGGCTTAAATGACAAGCCCCACAGCGCTATGGTTTTGCCTTTCACATCATTTTGATAATGACGCATAATATAATCAAATAATTTTTCTTTTTGGCGATAATTCACAGCTTCTACAGACTGCAATACTTTTGCATCATAACCGACCGCCGTTGCACTACGAATGAGCGCTTGCACATCTTTGGGGAAACATGAGCCGCCGTAGCCACAGCCTGGGTAGATAAATTGATAGCCTATGCGCGGGTCGCTACCAATGCCTTTTCTCACGTTTTCGATGTCTGCACCAAATTGCTCTGCAAGGTTGGCCATTTCGTTCATAAAGCTGATTTTTGTCGCTAGCATACAGTTAGCCGCATATTTTGTTAGCTCAGCGCTGCGTACATCCATGACGATGATTTTGTCATGGTTGCGGTTAAATGGGGCGTAGAGTTCGCGCAGTTTTTTCTCTGAATTTGCACTGGTAGTGCCTAAAATAATACGATCTGGACGCATACAGTCATTAACTGCGGCACCTTCTTTTAAGAATTCAGGGTTTGAGACAACGTCAAAAGTGCTGTCTTTGTTAAGCGCTTTGAGCACTTCATTGATTTTATCTGTTACTTTATCTGCAGTGCCAACTGGTACTGTCGATTTATTGATAACTATTTTGTGCTTGTCCATATGTGTAGCGATGGTGCTTGCAACAGCTAGGACGTATTTAAGATCGGCTGAGCCGTCTTCGTCAGGCGGTGTGCCGACCGCAATAAATATTATATCGCCGTGTTGAATGCCTGCAGCGGCATCTGTGGTAAATTTGACTCTGTCCGCTTCAAAGTTTGAAGTAACTAATGGGGTAAGGCCAGGCTCATATATAGGGATGATGCCCTTTTCGAGGTTGTCGACTTTATTTTGATCAACGTCTACGCATACTACATCGTGGCCTACTTCTGCCATTACGGCGGCTTGGACTAGGCCTACGTAGCCTATTCCGAATACGGTTACTTTCATTTATGGGGATCCTTAATACAGCAAAAAGAAATGCTAAAGCAAATTCATAGATACACCACTGTATTGTAGCACGGAAATTTCAATTGCTCTATTAGGTTCGAAAATACGACTACCATATAACTAGTTGGACGTTTTACACGTGCTTGTCTAAAAATCAATCAACGCAATGCATAAGAATCATTCGAACCAAAGTTGTATAAAAGTTCTTTACGTAAACAATGGTTTATATGCTATTATTCAAATTATGGACTTAGAGATAGTTGAACAAAGCTATTTCTTAGCGAAGTAGTCTGAGCTGTAAAGTTAAGTAAAATATTTGGTAAATTAGGCATTACAAAATTTGAATATTGTGAATACTTCGTTGACTCAAGGATTGAATCTAATGATAGAACTGTTTTTTGTCTTCTTTTTTTCTTTTGCATCACTTTTCTTCTTAAGGAAAGTTGCGAAAACTGTTGGTTTAGTGGATACACCGACCCTTCGAAAGCGACATGAGGGTGTAGTGCCTCTTGTCGGTGGAATTGCTGTCTTTATAACAATGGCTCAATTCTTATATTCAAACCCGCAGGTATTACCTCACAGTTCCTTGTTTCTAGTATTGATTAGCATATTGACAATTGTTGGTGCATTAGACGACAGGTATGATTTGAGTTTCAAGATCAGGCTCATAGTGCAAACATTGTTGACATGCTCAATGATCTATTTCACAGAAATCGAGTTAACTTCGATCGGTAATATCTTCGGATTTGGTGAGATAAAGCTAGGTATATTTGGGCCTCTGGTCACAGTATTTGCAGTACTCGGAGCAATAAATGCTTTTAATA
>CAYURD010000075.1:0-19230 GCA_964446865.1 uncultured Glaciecola sp. | reverse complement strand
TGGACAGTCCAAATCAAAACTACAAATAGAATACGAATGGTTTACTTGGTCTTCGTTGTCTAATTTGGTGTCACTTAACAGTCATATTTTTATTCGCAACTTAGCGCTGCAATTTACCTTGGCATTTATTACGCTAAAGGGAGCTCAGTATGGAGCGCAAGCGGCGGCAGTGAATGCTATTATCATGCAGTTTTTTGCACTCATTGCCTTGGGTTTAGACGGAATCGCAAATGCTGTTGAAGCCCTAGTTGGCGAAGCAAAAGGTCTAAAAAATAAAAACAAACTCAATCAGCAGGTAAAAATTGGGCTACTTTGGTCGAGTGCTTTTGCGTGCGTTTATGCCTTGTTGTTTTTCTTTTTGGACAGTCTAGTTATTAACTTACTGACACACCATCAAAGTGTTATTGCAGAAATGCAAGATTATCGAGCCATCATAATCATATTGCCGATTATTGCTCATTGGTGCTTTTTGTATGACGGCGTGTTTGTTGGTTTGAGTATGGGGAAGCCTATGCGTACAAGCATGGTATTAAGCGTTGTGGTAGGATTTTTGCCCACATATTGGGTAATGGCAGACACCGGCAATATGGCGTTGTGGAAGGCTATGTTGGTGTTTTTGTTTTGCCGGGCTCTATTTTTGGGGGCTTATTATGAGTACCTTTTAAAGAAAGAACCCAATAAGTTATTACTCGGAAAGTAGAAACGTTGCTGACCCAAAGTCAACAACGTCGCATTGTTCTAAGCTTGCTGCTTAGTAATATGAGTGCTCACCCGCCTCGTGTTCAGTCGCGTCTTTAACACTTGATATCTCACCCGCGAATTGCTCAAGCATTTGTTTTTCTATGCCGTCTTTAAGGGTAACGTCAACCATTGAACAACCATTACAACCACCGCCAAATTGAAGCACCGCCGCGCCATCTTCAGTCACTTCTACTAATGATACCTGGCCACCATGATTAGCTAATTGAGGATTTACTTCGGCTTTGATGAAGTAGTCAACGCGATCAAAAAGTGGCGCGTCGTCGGCTACTTTTCTCAACTTAGCGTTAGGTGCTTTTAACGTTAATTGAGAACCCATTTGGTCAGTAACAAAATCAATTTCTGCTTCTTCCAAAAAAGGCGCACTTTCTTCGTCAACAACAGCGTCAAAACCATTAAAGTTCAAACGAATGTCTTGCGGCTCTACAGCGTCTGGTGGGCAATATGAAACGCCACATTCAGCCTTTGATGTACCTGGGTTGATAACAAACACTCTAATATTGGTGCCGTCTTCTTGTTGTGCGAGCAACTTGCCAAAATGTGACTGTGCTGATTCAGATATGTTTATCATAATAACCTCTACAAATTTTAGGCAAGTATACTAACAAATATTACTTGAGTAAAACACTCAAGTATTAATGATTTTTCATAAAATAATGGTTTTTGAAAGACTAATTAGAATCTTCAATAATAAAATATGGGTTTTTAGGCTGAAAATTACGCACTGAATTATACATTTAGCGGTTTTTAGGTCACAATTAAGATTATATAGAATTTATTCAGTAATGAGGTTTTCATGTCTAAGCTTTGCACAAAGATGGCGAAGAGCGCGTCCGTGGCGTTTCTTATTTTGCTTGCCACTTCGGTATTTTCGATAACAAAAGACCTAGATTATCTACCAAAAGATCAAAATTATGATCCGAGCATTCCTTTGCCCGAAGAGGTTTTAGGTTATCCAGTAGGTACATGGCATGTTCGTCCTGACCAGTTAATAAGGTACATGGAAATACTTGCAGAGAAATCAGACCGTTTTTCGTTAGAAGTCACTGGCTATAGCCACGAGCAACGTCCTTTAGTCTTAATTACTATTACCGCGCCAGAAAACCATAAAAATGTTGAACAAATAAAGACAAAACATATCAACAACATTCAAAGCGGAGACTCTGCCGATAACAGCGATCCGTTAATTATTTATATGGGGTATAGTGTGCATGGTAACGAGCCATCAGGTAGTAACGCTGCGTTACTGCTTGCTTATCATTTGGCTGCATCCAATAGCCCACAGATTAACAAGCTTTTGAACGAAAATATTGTATTGCTTGACCCAGTTTTAAATCCAGATGGATTGGCAAGGTTTGCACATTGGGCAAACATGCACAAAGGTAAAAATCGTGTTACCGACCCTACACATAGAGAGCACAGAGAGCACTGGCCCTCTGGTCGCACTAATCATTATTGGTTTGATTTAAATCGAGATTGGTTGCTATTAACGCATCCTGAATCTAAAGCGAGAATTGCAAAGTTTCATGAATGGCGCCCGCATATATTGACTGACTTTCATGAAATGGGCACAAACAGTACTTATTTTTTTCAACCCGGCGTACCTTCGCGAAAAAATCCACTTACTCCGTCTCAAAATGTAACCTTAACGTCAGCCCTAGGTGAATTTCATGCAAAAGCCTTAGATGCAGACAAGCAGCTCTATTTTACTGAAGAAAGTTTTGATGATTTTTATTATGGCAAAGGCTCAACATACCCAGACGCCCATGGCAGTATTGGTATTTTGTTTGAGCAAGCTAGCAGCCGCGGTCATGCGCAAGAATCAATTAATGGTGTAGTCACTTTTGAGCGTACTATACAAAATCAATTTACAACATCCTTATCAACTTTTACCGGCGCCCTAGCGAATAAACCAGCAATACTAGCCTATCAAAAACAGTTTTATAAAGACACGCAAAAGCTCATTGATGACGATGATAATGGCGGATTCATTATCGGTAAAGGCAGAGACAATAATCGTTTTGAGCGCATGATCGAAATATTAAAGTCGCACAAAATAGATGTTAAAAATGTTGATAAAGACATTGAGGTTAATGATATTACCTTTACCGCAAATAATGCGGTTTTTGTGTCCTTAGATCAAACCCAGTACCGTTTGATTTCTTCAATGTTTAGCGAACGCCAACGTTTTGCTGATAACACTTTTTATGATGTGTCAAACTGGAATATAGCGCTCGCTTTTAACCTTGACTACGCGCCAGTGAAGTCATCGTTGACTCGTCGCTTGGCTTTATCTGAAGTTGAGCAAAACATAGTTGTTGCGTCTGATATTGTCGAAGGTGAATATGCTTATGCTTTTGAATGGTTCGATCACAAAGCGCCTGCTTTTGTACAAAGCCTACTAGAGAAAGAGGTGCAAGTTAGGGTAGCAGGAGGTGATTTTACCGCACAAACCAGCAAAGGCAGTGTTGATTTTCACAAAGGAACAGTCTTAATCCCTGCCGCGCTTCGCCAGCCTAAAAATCTAACTAAAATGCTTAGCGAATATGCCAGTAAATATAATATTGTCGTGCACACCATTACCAGTGGTTTGACGAGCAGAGGAATGGACCTTGGGTCGCGTCGTTTTGCGAAATTAGAAAAGCCAGAAGTACTCATAATTGGCGGTATGTGGACGACGATTTCAGAAGCCGGGGAGACATGGCATTACTTAGATACGCATCTTGGCCTGCCCGCGACTATTTGGGACTTGAGAGATTTAGAAAATAGAGATATTAGTAGATATACCCATATAATGTTTGGTTCTGGGCGCTATAACGGTCAGAACGAAAAAGTTGTTGATAAAATAGAAGATTGGGTCAATAAAGGTGGCGTTTTAATTGGTCAAAAAACGGCTTTAACTTGGTTTTCTAAAAATGGGTGGATAGAGAACAAGCCAGTGAGTCGGGAAGCCTTAGATGCCGCTTTTCCTACAAAAGGTTTGCAGTTTGAAGATAGACAGGCCTTGGCAGCCAAAAAGTTAGTGGCTGGTGCAGTTTATAAGAGCACTATCGACTTAAGTCATCCTCTGTTTTTTGGTTTTGAAAATAATATTTTACCAGTATTCAAAACAGGTAATATGGTGCTCGAACCCTCTGATAACCCTTTTGAAGATATTGCAATGTACCTTGAATCACCGCTTGTAGCTGGATATTCTGCGGATGAAATGCAGAGCTTAATTAGCAACACCAGCGCAATCGTTATTAACAAAAAACAACGAGGTACTGTGATTGGTTTTGTCGATAACGTTCATTTCAGAGGGTATTGGGATGGCACAAATAAATTAACCGCTAATGCACTTTATATGGCACCTTTGTTCTAAACGATAGCAATGGAAAGCAAGCCCTAGTGTTTGGTGTGTGCGGGCGTGACCGCAATACACCATGCGCTTATCGATACATCTGGATATGCGCAAGCGATAGTTCGACAAGCTTCATTGATGGTGGCGCCGGTCGTTATTACGTCGTCAACCACCGCGATTGAGTCAACTCTTAATGGCGCTTGGACTGCAAACGCGCCGATTATATTTTGTTGGCGCCCTTCTTTACTCAATGATGTTTGTTGTTTTGTGTGCCGAGTGCGTTTTAGCAAGTCGATGCATGCTATGTCGAGCTTTTGAGCTAAGTTTTGTGCAAGTAATCGCGACTGATTATAGTAGCGGTTTATGTATCGTAAGTCGCTCAAAGGGATGGGGACTAATGCCTCTGGGATTGATTGACTAATGCGCATTCGGGTGAACATATAGTGCTCAAAATACCGACATAGTGCGTCTGCCGCTAGCGGTTTGTTCGAGAATTTAAGTTGGTTGACCAAACCGCTAACAACGCCGTCATAATGACTAAGCGCGTATAAAGCTTCGTAAGCAGGTGCTTCTATGTGCTCGTAAACGCTTGGCAAGTCTAACAAGTTGTGCCCTGGTGACGGAAACAAGGGTAAGACAGTATCGTGCAAACAATAATTACACACTAAGTAGTGGCTTCGCTGTCTGCAAATAAAACAATGGTGATGTCCTACTCTATTTTTAAGCTTATCGATAAGCTCCTTTAATTTATTAATAATGGCTTGATTAAACATATCGCTGCATGACAATTGACTATAAAATATGAGTCTAACAATGAAGTTAAGTGTTAACAGCTGAACAAGAGTACAGTTATGCAGCATACCAAAGAAATAAACATCGTCTTTTTGCACGGCTGGGGGATGAATCAAGGTATTTGGCATCGTTTTATAAAAATATGCCAACCTCTATTAGCAGATAAATATCGACTAAGGAGTTTAGACTTACCCGGTTATGGCGAGCAATACAATAGCTCATTAGCGCCATATAGTTTACAAGAACTTGCTTCTAATATCGGTGCGTTAATAAAGCCTAATACGGTGGTGGTTGGCTGGTCTATGGGGGGATTGGTTGCGCAATACCTTGCTAATCTTTCTCATCCTAAGCTTATTGCTCATATTCAAATTGCTAGCACGCCTAAGTTTTCAAATGACGCACATTGGCCTGGCATAAAACCCGATGTGCTGGCACTTTTTAAGCAGCAATTACAACATGATTCTGCGGCTTTGATTAAGCGCTTTTTGGCCATTCAATGTTTGGGATTAAAAGATGCAAAGGCGCAACTATCAACTATGTATCAGGCAGTTAGTCAATATCCACTGGGTCATAGCGACGCGTTAAATGCGGGTTTGGATTTACTGGACAACACAGACCTTCGTGAAGATCATCTAACGCTCACTAATCCTTCTCCTTGCTTACGTATTTTTGGCGCGCTGGACAGTCTAATTCCTAAAAACGCTGTTTCACTAATTCAGGATCTTTATCCCGATTCGCAAATGGCCATTCTTCCAAAGGCCTCCCATGCGCCCTTTGTTAGCCACGAAGACGAAGTTGCAAAGCTGGTCACCGATTTTATTTTGAAACTATAAAACAATCACGCCGATTTGATTTTGGACAGTCTAGAATCTAATTTTGGACAGTCTAGAATTTAATTTGGACAGTCTAGAATTTAATCCTAAAGTTTTTCTTTTCTCGACCGATAGAGCAGATAAGGGTAGTAGTATCAGGAATAGCAAGTAAATGACGATAAACAACAATGCAAACTTAAGAGATAGCTTTTCTCTGGGGGCAGAGGCATATCGTCAGGGCAGTGAGACACTTAGTCGCAGCAGTCAAGAGTTAGCGGATAGTGCTCGTCAAGGAAATGGGCAGTTAAATAGTATAAATAAAGCGGCCGTCAATATGGTGAGCGGCGAGCTACAAGCGCAAGCGGGTGCTAAAGTGATGTCTCGAGCCAACGATATGATTGGCTCAATTATTGATACCTTTGCCTGATGCAAACTTTACATTCTTTAGAAGCGGAGCAATGAAATACTAAGATGAACCTTGTTATGCCAGTTGATTTTCAAGCCTTTGTGCCTAGCCAAGAGAGCTTAGGGACCAATGACGCTCGTGCAGAAAATGGCCAGCGTGATGCAATTGCATCAGCCCAGGGAGCAAGTTCGTCTGCGCAAAGTCAGCAAAATAATGCGTCTGGTGATCAACAAACTAACAACCAAACGTCAAAAAAAGCATCACCTGATAAAATTAGTATTTCTGATGAAGGTAAAAAAGCAGCGAAGAATGAACAAGATGCCAAAGCATCAACATATGAGCTGAGCGAAGAAGAGCAGCAACGTGTCCAAGAATTAAAAGACCGTGACCGAGAGGTGAGGGTACATGAACAAGCCCATGCCGCAGTTGGCGGCCAATATGCAGGCGCGCCTACTTATCAATATGAAACTGGTCCTGACAATAAACGCTATGCAGTAGGTGGCGAAGTATCAATAGATGTATCTGAAGAAGAAAAGCCCGAAGATACAGTACAGAAAATGCAAGTGGTGCGCGCAGCCGCACTTGCGCCAGCAGAGCCTAGTTCTCAAGATTTAAAAGTAGCCGCCGAGGCGACGCAAAAAGAGAGTAAAGCACGCGCTGAAATGGGACAAAACAGTCTTAACGGTGCTGAACAAACAAAGCCTTCGCTAGGTGAAGCAAACCAAAACAAAAATGCGACGGCGCTCAAGCCATCTAGTGAAAATTCACAATCTACACTAGCCAACGCTTTTGAGTCGAGCTATCTACCCCAAGCTAGCATTGGCTTTTCTGCAAGCGCTTAACGCCCACAATCCGTTTTTATAAACTACTTCTTTGCTTTAGCAAACGCTTCTGCAAATGCATTTCCCATCATTGCATTGCCTGTTTTTTGTTGCGCTGACGATGACGCTTTGTGTTGAGGGCGCTTTTTACCATGCGTTTGGCTTTTCGAGTTAGCACTGCTTTTATCGTTAGATGGCTTATTGGCGCCGCTGGTGCCTGCTGCTGTATCGTCATCTAATCGCATCGTTAAGGAAATACGTTTACGGTTAACATCAACATCAGTTACTTTGACTTTAACCACATCGCCTGCTTTGACGACTTCTCGAGGATCTTTAATAAACTTGTTGGTAATACACGATATGTGCACTAAACCATCTTGGTGCACACCTATATCTACAAAGGCGCCAAAGTTAGCCACGTTACTTACCACGCCCTCTAGCACCATGCCAATGCTGAGGTCGTTCATCGTCTCGACGTCGTCGTTAAACTTAGCGGTTTTAAATTCGGGGCGAGGATCTCTTCCAGGTTTTTCAAGCTCTTTGATAATATCGGTAACCGTTGGCAAGCCAAATTTATCAGTGACGTAGTCTTTTGCATTAATACCTCTGAGCGCATCCTTGTTGCCAAGAATGTCATTCACGGCTAGCCCTGTTTTTTCAACGATTGTGGTGACGACTTCGTAGGCTTCAGGGTGCACTGCCGAGCTATCTAGAATATTGTCTGCGTTCATTACTCTTAAAAAACCAGCCGCTTGCTCAAATGCTTTAGGCCCTAAACGTTCGACTTTTTTGAGTGTATTTCGTTTCGAAAAAGCACCATTATCATCTCTAAATTGAACAATGTTTGATGCCAAGGTTTTGTTTAAACCAGATACTCTCGACAATAAAGCGGGTGACGCTGTGTTTAAGTCAACGCCAACAGCATTTACACAATCTTCAATGACTTTATCTAACGACAAAGCCAATTGACTTTGATTCACATCATGTTGATATTGACCCACACCAATAGCTTTGGGTTCTATTTTGACCAGCTCAGCCAAAGGGTCTTGCAATCTGCGCGCAATTGATACTGCGCCGCGCAAAGATACATCCATACCAGGTAATTCGTTTGATGCGAGCTCTGAAGCAGAATACACCGATGCTCCAGCTTCACTCACAATTAGCTTTTGCACATTAAGCTCGCTATTTGCCTTCATCATTTCGCTGACTAATTTATCGGTTTCTCGTGAGCCTGTGCCATTACCAATGCTGATAAGCTCAACTTTGTGTTGCTTGCATAAATTCGCGAGTGTGCGTGCTGATTTGTCCCATTGGTTTTGTGGTTGATGTGGGAAAATAGTGGTGGTGCCTAACACTTTGCCAGTTGCATCTAAGATAGCCACTTTCACGCCGGTACGTAGACCAGGATCGAGGCCCATTGTTACTTTGGGGCCAGCTGGTGCAGCCATTAATAAGTCGTAAAGGTTTTTGGCAAAGACATTAATTGCTTCGGTTTCTGACTTCTCGCGCAGTTGAGCAAATAACTCAGTTTCGATGTATTGACTAATTTTTACTCGCCACGTCCATTGAACAACTGAGTTTAACCATTTTTCACGTGGACTCGTGTTACCAAAATGAACGTCTAAGGCTTGCTTGATGATGCCCTCACAGACTTCGCCCTTATTATTGGGCTGACTAGGTTCGCTATCTAAGCTGACTTGCAATATACCTTCGTTTCGCCCTCTAAATATTGCCAATGCTCTATGCGACGGTACAGCACCAAACTTTTCGGTGTAATCAAAATAATCTCTAAATTTTTCGCCTTGTTTTTCCATACCAGCGATCACTTGACTGGTAAGGTGAGCATGCTGACTAATGTGCCGGCGAACAGACGACAGCACCTTTGCATTTTCTGCAAATTGCTCCATTAAAATAAACTTGGCGCCATCTAGAGCTGCTTTTGTATCAGCGATGCCTTTGTCAGCATCGACATACTGCGCAGCTTTCGCTTCTGGCTCGGCGTGTTGGTCATCTCTTAATTGCTCAGCTAGCGGCAGCAGGCCGGCTTCGATTGCAATTTGTCCCTTTGTACGGCGGCGGGGTTTATAGGGTAAATAGAGATCTTCTAAATCAGTTTTATTATCGGCACTTTGGATTTGCGATGCTAGTACTTCTGACAATTTACCTTGTTCGTTGATTGAGCGTAAAATTACCGAGCGTCTTTCCTCTAATTCTCGCAAATAGCCAAGCCTTTGTTCCAACTTACGAAGTTGAGTGTCATCTAAGCCTTGAGTCAATTCTTTACGATAACGTGCGATAAAAGGGACGGTTGAACCTTCATCCAATAAGGTCACTGCAGCTTGTACTTGGCTAGATTTAGCGCCTAGTTCTGCAGCAATTTTTTCAATAATCATTCAGTAAATTCCGATGTCTGATAAGAAAGGTTATGGTTTGTTGTTGCGACAGCGCGCGGTTGTGTAAAATAGCGGCGTGACGATAGTGGCATTATAGCCTTTGAACATACTATTTACATGCTAAATTAGCGCTTTTGAATACCAAATTTTTGTAATTTCCCATTCAATGTCGCCTAGTGGTGTTTTTACGAGCGCTAAATCACCTTCTTCTTTTTTTAATAGTGCTTTGGCCATCGGTGAGTCAATCGATACGGCGTCTTTACGACCAAATATTTCATCGTACCCAACCACTTGAAAGGTCATTATTTCGCCATCTTCACCTTCAATTTCAACCCAAGCACCAAAAAATACTTTGCCTTCTTGTTGAGGCGAATATGCAACTACCTTGGCATTTTCAAGTGTTTTTCGTAAATAGCGCACACGTCTATCAATTTCACGGAGTCGCTTTTTGTTGTATTGATAATCTGCGTTTTCGCTTCTGTCACCAAGGCTTGCTGCCCATGTCACCTTTTTAGTGATTTCAGGGCGTTCTGTCCGCCATAAATAATCAAGCTCACTATTAAGTTGAGCATAACCTTTGGGCGTGAGTAATGGTGTTTTCATGCTGTTTCGCTAATTGGCTGCAGGTTAAATAGACGTCATAGAAAAATGGATAAAGTAAACCAGAAAGGGCGTCTAACTACAAAGAGTATAGGCTTAATCCAAGAAAAAGGCGCATCGAAAATGCGCCTTTTATCGATGCTTACAAAGCTTAGTCCTCAAACGGAGCAATACCCAATAATTCAACTTCAAAAATTAAAGTAGAGTTAGGTTTTATTTGGCCCTGGCCTCTAGCACCATAAGCAATTTCACTTGGGATAGTGAATTTAAACTTGCTACCAACGCTCATCAATTGAACGCCTTCTGTCCAACCGGCAATAACGCGGTTAAGTGGGAATTCCGCTGGTTGACCTCTGTCTACCGACGAATCAAACACAGTGCCATCTATTAACGTGCCATGATAATGCACGCGCACAGTGTCGGTTGCACTTGGCTTAGCGCCGTCGCCTTGCACCATGACTTCGTATTGTAAACCAGACTCGGTAGTCACTACGCCTTCTTTGGCGCCGTTTTCGGTAAGGTAAGCTTGACTAGCAGCGATTGTGCTTGCTGCTTCTGCTTCATTCTTAGCTTGCTCTGCCGCTTGAAATTTAGCTGAAAAAGCCTTCATCATTGCTTCGACTTCAGCGTCTGTAAACTGTGAATTACCGTTAAATGTTTGGGTAAAACCAGCAAGTAGAGCGGCACGATCAGCTTCTATGCCTAGCTCTGTTTGCGCGTCGACTTGTTCGTTAGCAAAACTGGCTAAGCGATGGCCTAAGGCATAAGACTGCTTTTCAGTTTCGGTATTTAACGTGCTCATGACTGCATTTGCGGCTTGTTCAGCGCCTGCTTCTTCTTTTTTATCGCTGCCACAGGCAGACAAAACTAAGGTGGCGCCAATTATTACGGCGAGTGAAGCCTTCTTCATTTATTTTCTCCTAAAACACACCTGAACCAGATTTGTAAGGCCTTATAGTGTTTTTATATGTTCATGGTTTATACTAGTGCCCATGTTAATGCCCTTACGCCTAAAGTGGAACCCTTGTTGTTAAAACCAAGCCATTTATTTTCAATTATTTGTGTGTTTTTACTCACAGCGTGCAGTATTCCTGAAACGACACCCTTAAAACGAACGAGTTTGTCTGAGGCAGGTGTGTATGCAGCTGACTTGCATATCGCTAAAAACTTGGCGGTTTACTCAGAAGTCAGCGGCGAAATTAACGTGGTTAATGTAGAGACCGGAGAATCTCTTTTTGTATGGCGCCACCAAGGTGAAGGGATTAACTTAGTGGATAATGTAAAATTCTCGAAAGACGGTGATTATGTGGTTACCTCTGATAGCGAGGCCTTTGCTTTATGGTCACTTGACAGTGGTGAGCCAATTGGGTTTTGGCGAATAGATCAGTCAAACATTCGCGATATTGCGGTTGCGAATAATGGCCGGGCGATTTTGGTGGGCAGGGCGAATGGTTCGGTCATGTTTTTTGAACCGGGCACCGAGCGTCGCTTAGAATTTATTGGTCATGAAGAAAAGATTAATACCGTTGATTTGTCGGCTAATGGTCGCTACGCCTTAACAGGGAGTAACGATTACAAAGCCTATTTGTGGGATACGCAAAGCGGTCAAATTATTCATGTATTTGACCATCCTCATCGCGTCACTAAAGTGCTAATTGATCAAAATGCTAAATATTTATTTACCGCCGATGGTCAAGACAAAGCGCAGATCTGGGATGCGCAAACCGGTCAAGAAGTGTCTCGTTTGCACTTTATTGAACGACAGCTTATTTTTACCGCCGCGGCATTTTCTGAAGATAGTCAGTATTTGCTCACCGGTTCGCCTGCGAAAAGGCTAGCCTTGTGGGATGTTAGTACAGGTAAAAAGCAACAAGAGTGGCGAGTGGCCGCAAGTAGTGGCCCTGCTCCGCAATCGGCTGTTGTTTATGCCGTTGATTTTAAAGATGGATTGCCATTATCGATATCTAGCAGCGGTAACCTTGAAACATGGGCCAAGGATAAATAAAAATCGTTTATTGACGTGGTATTTTGCCATAAATATATTCACTTAATCGTCATGATTTAAAACAACTAAGCAAGTGAGATCCTATTTTGAACAATGAGCTGAGCGCGACCGAACTACAAGCCCAGATTGAAGCACTGGAAGTAAAAATCGCTTATCAAGAAGACACGATTGATTCTTTAAATCAAACGGTCATCAAGCAAGCTGACAAACTTGAAAGCCTTGAATTGGTACTAAAACAGCTTGTTGATAAACTAAAGACGGCGAATGCAAACGATCAGGGCATTAACGATGGGCTTGAGTTACCGCCTCATTATTAGTGAAAGAGGTAGTGAAAGAGGTAGTGAAAAGAGCTAAGCATTATTCTGGCTTAAAAACACCAATGACGCCCGCACTTGTTTTGCTCGCTTTTGTCACTTCTTCCGTGGTTTGGGTTTCTTGATAATCACAGTTTACACAAGCTAGCTTCTCAACGTTATTTTCAAAATAAAGCATTAAAGTATCAAGACTACTGCAACTTGGGCATTTTGCTCCTGCAATAAAGCGCTTTTTAGTTTTATTTGTCATAAGGTGTTAACTACTTCTGTAAAATGGTTTTAGGCGTATTGGCGTATATCTAACTTCCGAAACAAGAGCAACCTCGGTTACATCGCCATATAGAAGGTAATGCCCTCAGATTTATGTTCTCACTATATTTCACGCATTTATACTCTTTAACGTTATCTAATGATCAATTAGCTGGTTTTTGTTATTCTTGCGCGCATTATTCTCGGCGGTACTTAATGCTTTCTCTCACATGATTAAACTTCAACACTTAGGCTTACAACGTGGTGTCAAAACCTTAATTGAAGATGCCAATGTAGATGTGTTCCCTGGTCAAAAGGTCGCCATTATTGGTCCAAATGGCTGCGGGAAATCGAGCCTATTTTCACTGCTGCTTGGTCAAATTAGCCCCGACGCCGGTGATTGCAGCGTAGCGAAGCACTGGAAAATCGTGGCGATCGCTCAATATATAGACGACACCTCTCGCACCACGCTTGATTACGTTATTGATGGCGATACTCATTTACGTAATATTCAACAGCAGCTAGAAGTCGCCGAAAGTACTGACAACGGAAGCTTAATCGCAAGTTTGCATGAACAGTTAGAACATGCCGGTGCTTATGATGTTACGTCAAGAGCAGCCACTATTTTAGCGGGTTTAGGTTTTTCTGAACAAGCATTAGGGCAAACGGTCGCGAGTTTTTCAGGCGGTTGGCAGATGCGTTTAAACCTAGCGCGGGCGCTGCTATGCCCATCTGATTTGCTACTCTTAGATGAACCAACTAACCACCTCGATTTAGACGCGGTTATTTGGCTTCAAGACTACCTGCAACAATATGCAGGTACTTTACTTTTAATTTCTCATGACCAAGCATTTATTGATGCTTGCGCCAATGTGATAGTTAGTTTTGAAGATAAAAAGCTATTTTCATACACCGGTAATTATTCGAGCTTTCAAAAACAACGTGCCGAGCGATTAGCTTTGGCGCAAAAACAATTTGAAAAACAGCAACAAAAAAGAGAACATTTAAATTCTTTCATTCTTCGCTTTAAAGCCAAAGCTAGTAAAGCAAAGCAAGCGCAGAGCAGGGTAAAGCAGCTAGAAAAAATGGAAGAGTTACTGCCCATCCAGCAAGCGAATGAGTTTTCATTTGAGTTTAAAGAGCCAGACAAATTACCCAATCCCTTAATAAACATGGAAGCTATCCAACTGGGTTATGATGACACCGTTATTTTATCGAATATCCATTTAAATTTGGTGCCGGGCAGCCGAATTGGGCTCTTGGGCCGAAATGGCGCAGGTAAATCTACTTTTATTAAGCTCTTAGCGAGTGAACTTGCGCCTATGCAAGGACGTTACACTACCTCGGCTGGTTTACGAATAGGGTATTTTGCTCAACATCAAGTGCAAGCACTTGATTTAGAAAGCTCTGCCTTTGATCATTTGCTGCGTTTGGATAGCAAGCTAACTGACCAGCAAATTAGAGACTATTTAGGTGGATTTGGCTTTCATGGTGACGAGGCATTAAAAAAAGTGGCGCCTATGTCAGGCGGCGAAAAGGCCCGTTTGGTGCTATCTTTGATTGTGTATGACAAACCCAACTTATTGCTGTTGGATGAGCCAACAAACCACCTTGATATGAATATGCGCGAAGCCTTAGCTTATGCTTTGCAATCGTTTAATGGTGCTATGGTGATAGTGTCGCACGACCGTTATTTGCTCGAGAGTGTGTGCGATGATTTTTATCTTGTGGATTCAGGCGCGGTTAGCAGTTTTTCAGGTGATTTACTGGATTATCAAAAGTGGTTGTTTGCCAATAAGACTGTGCAGAAAGACAACGAACAAACAGGTGACAAGCAAACACCGCAAAGCAAACAAAAAACGCCAATTGATCGTAAAGCTCAAAAGCGAAAAGAAGCCGAGTTTAGACAAGCAACAAAAGGGCATCGCGATGTAATAGCGAGCAGCGAAAAAAAGATGGCGTCTTTACAAAATGAGCTTAAGCAGATTGAAATACATATGACCGATACCAGTTTGTATGAACATGAAAACAAGCTCAAATTAAATGAACTAATATCAAGACAAGCCGATATAAAGGGTGATTTAGAAATGCTAGAACTGGACTGGCTTGAGGCACAAGAGTGTTTAGAGCAGGCTCAACTTGCCTTTGAGCAATAGCTACGCGTTAACCACAGGAATGTCTTGTAAATCTTGGGTAAACAGATAAGTAAAACAGCAAGGAGTCACATTTTGTCAATAAATGAGGTGATAAGCGAAAGCGCCTTTTGGCAATTTTCGAGCGATTTTTATGGCGTAGCGTCCAATAAAGAAGCCTTATTACGACTACAAGATGATAGTGAACTAAACGTGAATATCATGCTACTGATATTGTTTTTAGGGCAACAAGGCTATGTACTCGAACAAGCTCAAGTGAAAAAGTTACAAGAAGATATCACTGAACTGGACAGTCTAACTTCACATATTCGAGAAGCAAGAAGGCAAGCCAAGCGTTTATTTTCTGAGCCTAAGGCCAGTAACATCGATAATGCTGAATATGAAGGATTATTAAGTGTCGAATTATCCCTTGAAAAAAGGCAACAGGCTCAACTGGTACTTTCGTTAATAGGAATTGGCGAAATAAAGCAAAGAGCGTCTGCAATAGATGATTGTTTGTTGAGCTTAATGAATATGGTCAACAGTGATATTAAAACGACCTTATTAGCAAAAAAAGAGTTCGAATATCTGTTAACCAATTTGCGAAATAGCGTATCACTTGATACTAAAAGTGAAAATCTGTAATTAATGAAAACTCAATTTGGACAAATAACACAATCGGATTTTGTTGCGCCAGCAATATTACGAAACCGACATTTGCAGACAATCTTCCCTAAGTTTTATTTAAATACGCCAAGCATTCCTTTTGTAAAAGAGCGCGTTAGCACACCTGATGATGATTTTGTTGATCTTGCATGGTTAGTAAAGGGAGATGTCTGTTCATTAAAAGGGATAGTTGTCATTTTTCACGGCCTTGAGGGCTCATCTGATTCGCATTACGTGAAATTTTTGGCCCATGAGTTACAAAAACATAATTTTGCCACGGTTGTGATGCATTTTAGAGGTTGCAGCGGCGAACCTAATCTTACTAAACGGGCCTATCACTCTGGCGCCACCTTTGATCCTGAATTTATCGTCCCTTTGGTGAAAAAGAGATATCCACGACTGCCGCTATTTGCCGTTGGCTTTTCCTTAGGTGGAAATATGTTGATGAAATTAATGGCATATCATCAATATTTGCCGATTGAAGCCGCGGTTTGTGTCTCTGCTCCGCTTAACTTGTTGGCGTCGTCTGAGGCCATTAACCGTGGTTTTGCGCGGGTTTATCAGCAACATCTATTAAAAAGTATGAAGGCAAATTTACTTGAAAAAATGAAGACGGTAGATATGGCGAGCCACCTAGCAGTAGATGCAAGTTATATTGAATCAATGCAGAGTTTTCGAGAATTTGACGAACATATTACATCGGTACTGCATGGCTATGCTGGCGCTGATGATTATTATAATAAATGCAGTGCATTGCCCGATTTACCTACAATCAATAAGCCGAGCTTAATCATTCACGCGATTGATGACCCTTTTATGAACGAAGATGTGATACCCAAAGCAAGAGATTTAAATCGATGTGTTGCCTATGAGTGGAGTAAGTATGGCGGGCATGTTGGCTTTATTCGCTCCCTAAAAAGTGAGTCGGCCTGTTACTTGCCTCACCGCATAAGTGCTTTTTTAAGAGAATTTGTATGATTATTCCTCACCAAGAACTTGACGCAGCAACACTTTATAATCTTATCGAATCTTTTGTTTTGCGTGAAGGCACCGACTATGGCGAACAAGAACTTACCCTAGAAGAGAAGGTTGCTCAGGTTAAGGTGCAACTTGATAATGGCGAAGCCGCGCTAGAGTATTCTGAGGAGCATGAGTCGGTGAATATTATTAAGCTTGGCTAGGTATATTCTAGACTGTCCAAAAATAAACTTGGACAGTCTAGATTTTAGTCTAGATTTTAAAAAGAATGTGTACGCTTACTTAAAAACAACGCTAAAAGACAAAGGAACAGTGTTGCTAATGCTCTTGAGCATCGCCACTTCTTGAAGCGCTTTTAATCCACCCACCAGGTCAAACGAAGTGGCATTAAGAATTGTTGGCTTAACGGTCGCTGCTTGCATGCTACCGTCAGCAAGCTTAGTCACATTAACGTCAAAAGTCGTTGGTACCGACTTACCAGAAATCATTAAATCGCCGGTGATAGAAACGCGCTGTTGAGTACCCGATTTCATGTCCAATAATGCTTGGTCAAGGTCAGCTGTAAACGTCGCACTTGTATATTCAGACACATTAAATAACATGCTTTGCATACGCTCATTGCGAATAGGAATAAGTGTGTTCACAGATGTTAGGTCTATTTTAATTTTTAAGGCACCTGATTCTGACAAACTGCCAGTAAAGCTATCAAAGCTATGTGTTTCAGCGATATGTTCATTCTTGATCGAGATAAAGTTGACCTGACTGTCTTTGAGCTGCAGGCTCATTTTAGCGTGAGCAAGCGGTGACAAAGACAAGGTGAGCGCAATTGTTAATGCGGTAACTGCAACTGCGGTAGATAACATGCTAGTAAAAGTGGAGTGACGCATCGATAAAATCCTTAAAATAAACTATGTATACTGAATAATACTCTCCCAATCGACTCGTTGATCACCTAAAACAACAAAGTCTGGATTGGTCACCGATTCACGCTTGTTATAAGTGATGGGGTCGAAGGTCGCAGCCTTAATTGCACCGCCCGCTTCATTGATAATACATTCTGACGCGCCAGTATCCCATTCACCCGTCACGCCTAAACGCATAAATACATCTGCAGCGCCTTCAGCAATAAAACATGCCTTTAAGGAACAACTACCGGTTGGTAAGGTTTGATAGCTGCGCTTATCACTTAATCGGGTAAATATTTTTTCTCGAGATTGTCTGCGGCTAATCGCGATCATGATCACATCTTCACTAGGTACATCAAATGCCCTGACACTTATTGGCTTTGTTTCGCGAGAACAACGTTTATAAGCACCTTGCCCTTTGCTTGCAAAGTAAAGGGACTCTCCACATGGCCAATAAATAACACCAATGACAGGCTGGTTGTGTTCAATTAAGGCAATATTAATCGCAAAATCACCTGAGCGAGCAATAAACTCTTGTGTCCCATCAATGGGGTCAATAAGCCAATATCTTGCCCAGTTGGTTCTGTCTTTTAACTCCGGAATCGGCGTTTCTTCTGACATGATGGGAATATTAGGTGTCAGCTTGGTCAACGCTTCCATAATAATTTCGTTTGCCCGATAGTCAGCAGAGGTAACAGGGCTCTCATCTTCTTTTTCAAAAGCTTCAAAATCGCCTTTGTCGTAAATTTCTAATACTTCGATACCTGCTTTTGTGGCAGCCTCTTTCGCTATTTCCAATAGTTCAGCGACAGATTTTGACATCATGTGTTTTTTCTCCAACGTTCGAGTAACAACAAAGCGGCCACGCTGCGTGCCTCAGAAAAGTCCTCTTTTGCGAGAAGCTCTTCAATATTATCGACAGGCCATTTAATGACTTCCAAAGGCTCGGGTTCGTCGCCTTCAAGTACTGACTCACTCAAATTTTGTGCAATAAGCACGTTCATATGCGCATCAAAAAAAGTAGGCGCCATGGCCAGTTGTTTTAATTCAGAAAATGATCCTGCTTTGTAGCCAACTTCTTCTTGTAGCTCGCGGTTACCGGCTTCAATTGGCGTCTCGTCGGGGTCAATAAGGCCTTTTGGGAAACCCAATTGATAAGAGTGGGTGCCGGCAGAATATTCTTTAATTAATAAGAAGTGATTATCGTCAATTAATGGGATAACCATGACCGCCCCACGACCACTGCCAGCCATGCGCTCAAACTCTCGTTTTTCGCCATTACTGAATTCTAAATCGACTTGTTCTACTCTAAAAAAGCGACTTTTAGCCACGATTTTTCGAGCGTGAATTTGCGGCAATATTTTTTCTTCGTTTGTTTTACTCATGCCAACTTCGCGCGTTACAATGATGAAATCAGCCATAACTTTAGCATAAGGAAAAGAGCTTGGCACGGTTACCTTGGGATAAGATTGAAACTGTTTTACTCGATATGGATGGCACACTGCTAGACTTGCATTTTGACAATCAATTTTGGGTGCATCACATTCCCAAAAAGTTGGCAGAAAAGACGGGGAAATCACTCGCTGATTGCTATCAGCAAATGGATGACGCCTATGCAGAAGTGCAAGGTCAGCTTTCGTGGTATTGCTTAGACTATTGGGCCGATAAGCTTGATTTAGATATAATAGAAGCTAAGCAAGAGTTAGCGCATCTAATTACCATGCGAGACGACTGTTTGCCCTTTTTAGATGCTTTAAAAGAAAGCGGCCGTAAAGTGGTATTAGTCACTAATGCTCATCCGGGCAGTTTGTCGCTAAAAGTTGAAAGAACGAAATTAGATGATCATATTGACCAGCTTATTTCAACCCATCAATTTGGCGTATCAAAAGAATCACAATCGCTTTGGCTGCAGTTGCAGGCGCATTTAGACTTTGATAGAAAAAGCACCTTGTTTGTTGATGATTCGCAGCGCATATTAGATGCCGCAAGCACCTTTGGTATCGCTTATACATTGGGTATCACTAACCCCGATAGTAAATTGCCAGAGAATGTTATTCA
>CAYURD010000074.1:13189-19547 GCA_964446865.1 uncultured Glaciecola sp. | reverse complement strand
GTGCCAGAAGATCTTATCAAGTTACCAATTAAAGCGGCGGAGTAAAGTCAATGAAAACAACAATAAAAGCACTTTTCGCAACAGCTTCTTTGACGATGGTGGCCAGTTTTGCCGGTGCACAACAAGCAGCAAGTTTGCAAGAATTATTACAACAAGTTCAGTCTGATAGATTGTCTGAAGCAAAAATCGACCAGGCCCGTGAACGCGAGTTTATGAGTGAAAGAGCCGATAAACAGGCGCTTTTACGTACGGCTCAAAATCAACTTCGTGCTGAAGAACAACGTGGCGAGCGTCTTCAAGCGCAGTTTGCTCAAAACGAACAAACTATCGTCGACAAAGAAGTTGAGCTTGACCAAGCCAGTGGTACATTAGGTGAGATGTTTGGTGTTGTACGTCAAGCGTCTGCAGATGCTTACGGTACAGTTATTACATCAATAGTAAGTGCTGAATTTCCTGGTCGTGAAGAGTTCTTAGCTGAAATGTCAAACGATTCTAAGGGCTTACCTAACATTCGCGAACTTGAAGAATTATGGTTCTCAGTTCAAAAAGAAATGACTGAATCTGGCCAGGTATCTAAGTTCACTACCGAAGTAGTTGATTTAGAAGGTGGTACAAGTACTCAAGAAGTATTGCGTATTGGTACGTTTAATCTTGTTGGTGAGGCTGGGTATTTAATCTACAACGAAGAAAGTAAAGGTATTGAGCCATTAGGGCGTCAACCAGAAGGTTATCAAGTAGCATCTACAGAAGATTTGATTGATGCGACTAGCGGTTTCGTTCCAGTATATGTTGACCCTGCACGTGGCGCTATCTTGAACTTGTTCAAGCAAAAAGCGACTTTGTCAGAACGCTATCATGCTGGTAGTTACGTAGGTTATATCATTACTGGTATGCTTATTATTGGTTTGTTAATCGGTATATTCAAAATTATTCAGCTTACAATGGTAGGCGGTAAAATGAGAAGCCAACTTAACAATATCGACAATCCTTCAAATACTAACCCTCTTGGTCGTATCTTGACGGTATACAATGCTAACAAGAAAGCTGACACCGAAAGCCTAGAGCTTAAACTTGATGAAGCTATTCTTAAAGAACTTCCAAGCGTTGAGTCTGGAATTAACATCATTAAGATTTTTGCTGCTATTGCACCGTTACTAGGTCTACTTGGTACAGTACTTGGTATGATTGCTACCTTCCAACAAATCACATTGTTCGGTACAGGTGACCCACGTATTATGGCGGGTTCAATCTCAATGGCATTGGTAACCACTGCTCAAGGTATTATTGCAGCACTACCGCTAATCCTAATGCACAGCGTTGTTGCTGGTCGTGCTAAGTCTATTGTTCACATCTTAGATGAGCAAACGGCTGGTGTTATCGCAACTCATGCAGAATCGGAGAAAGCATAAAATGTTATTCCTTATCGGATTATGGGAATCTGTCAGGGAATTTATCGCAACCGGCGGCAACGTGTTATATGCCGTCGCACTCGCGCTCTTTTTAATGTGGGTGTTAATGGTAGAGCGCTATTGGTATTTGACTTCGGTCTTTCCAAGTGTCAGAAAAAAAATTATTGCTGACTGGGAAGCGCGTTCAGATACCACATCGTGGTATGCGCATAGAATTCGTGATGCATGGATTTCACAAGCAGCTGATGGTTTAACTGCAAGATTGTTAATTATCAGAACTTTAGTTGCAATGTGCCCTCTAATAGGGTTACTAGGCACTGTTACAGGCATGATTGGCGTGTTTGAAACTATGGCTACCCAAGGTACGGGTAACCCAAGATTAATGGCAGCCGGCATTTCGATGGCAACTATTCCGACAATGGCAGGAATGGTCGCAGCACTTTCAGGACTTTTCTTTAGCTCTCGTTTAGAAGCTAAAGCAAAAATGTTGAAAGAGTCGCTAATTGACAGCATGCCACGTCATTAAGAGAGGTTGTTATGGGACGTAAAGTAAGAGACGAAGAAGAAGACGCGCAAATTGATATGACGCCAATGCTCGACATTGTATTTATTATGCTTATCTTCTTTATTGTAACAACAGTATTTGTTAAACAAGCGGGTATTGAAGTACTCAAGCCTGAAGGTGTAACAGCAACTAAGTTTAAAAACGCGAATATATTTATCGCGATTACTGAAGATGGTTCTGTGTGGATAGATAGGAATGAAATTTCTTTAGAAGCCGTTAAACCAAATGTTGAAAAGCTACTGTTAGAGCAGCCAACCGATGCGGTGTTTATCCAAGCAGATATTAAAGCAAAACATGGTGTCGTGGTTGAAGTAATGGACCAAGTTAAAGCTGCTGGTATTGACCAAGTGGCAGTTGCGGTAAGGAGTTCATAATGGTTAGATTAATTGCGTCTATATTTTTAGGTGGATTTATAGCATTTATGCTCTTTTTTGTGATGGCAAAACTTGTGGAAAATACAGGTGAGCCAGGCAAGAAAGTTGAGCCACCACCGGTTATAGACATCATCATGAGTGAGCCAGACGAGAGTACTAATACTCGTCAGCGTCGCCCACCACCACCACCACCGCCACCCAAAGAGCCACCAAAGGTTGAAATGGTTGAGCCTGATGCGGCCGAGCCTGATCCAAATGGGTTTAGCTTAAACGTACCTGGTGTCGATACAGGTAGCGTTGGTGTAAATATTGGTGGAATTGGCGCTATGATGCGTGATGGCGATGCAACGCCAGTTGTTCGTATTGATCCTAAGTATCCACCTGAAGCTGCCCGTGACGGCAAAGAAGGATGGGTAGAATTATCATTCACCATCAACGAAGTTGGCGGTGTTGAAGACGTTGAAGTCATTGACGCTGATCCAAAACGCGTTTTTGACCGCGAAGCAAAACGTGCATTACGTAAGTGGAAATATCGCCCTAAAGTGGTTGACGGCGTTGCTGAAAAACAGTTTGGGCTCAAAGTTCGCTTAGACTTTAAGTTAGGAGGCGATTAATATGAAAAAGTTAAACAAACTATTAATTACAGCTTCTGCGCTTGGATTTGCATCTTTTTCGACGATGACATACGCGCAGCAGAACTTGCCAATTGTTTGTGCAGGTTACGTTAAGCCAAAAACTCAATTATTGGGTGAGCGTGCAGGTAAACGCATGCAGAAAGCTTACGAAGTATTTTTGAATGAAGAGTTGGATGAGAAAGAAAGAACCAACCAAACCATCGAAATGCTTCGTGAGATTGAAGCAAAAGAACCCTTTGATAGAGCCTCTATCGACCGTTTTCTTGGACAGATTTTAGTCCAACAAGAAAACCAAGAAGAAGAAGCGCTCAAACTCTTGGTCTCTGCCGCTGACAAAGCCGTACTGAATGACAAAGACCAAGCTGACTTACTTATGTTGGTAGGTAATTTATCTTTACAAGAAGAAAACTATGATTCGGCAGTGAAATACTACCAAAAATGGATGGACTACACTTGTAAAGAAGATCCTGAAACATATACTCGTATGGCGAAAGCTTATGTCGAGATGAAAGAGTACAACAAGGTTCTTACTGCTGCTGATAAAGCAATTGCTTTATACGAAGAGCCAAACAAAAACCCTTATGCTTTAAAGATTGCGGCTTATGTCGAACTTAAAGATTTTAATGGGGCGGTTGAGGTAGGCGAAACACTTGTTGAGTTGTTTCCATCTGAAGACAGATGGTGGACTACGCTCGGTATGTTTTACATGATGGTCGAAGATTATAAGAAAGCGTTAGCAACATTTGCGCTTGCTCATAAACAAGGCTATTTAACCAAAAAGTCTCATTTTAAAACACTGGTGAACCTCTACGCTGCTAACGATGTACCATATAAGTCGGCTGAGTTGACGATTAAATATATGGACGAAGGCATGCTAGATTCTGGTGTTGAAGATTTGGCTGGTTTGGCTAATACATTGCAACTTGCTAGAGAGTACAAGCAAGCTGCTAAGTATTATGGTTTAGCTGCTACCAAAGGGTCTGATCCAGACCACTTCAGAAAGCAAGGTGTGTTGTTACTTACATCTGAAGACTACAGAGGTGCGATTGAGGCGCTGAACAAAGCGCTAGAAAACGGTATTGAAGACGAAGGCAAAGTTCACTTCTCTTTAATGGAAGCGCATTTCTATGCGGGTAATTTCAGACAAGCAGATGTACACGCAAATGAAGCGAAGAAAGACCCTTCATTGCGTCGTAATGCAAACGCTTGGCTTCCGTATATTAAGCAAAAAGCTGATAATCGTGGCATAAGATTATAATCAAATCGATTATTCAAAAAACCCGCTTTACGCGGGTTTTTTATTGCACGTGATATATTCCCGCACTACCTTTGTGTTATAGCTTCGATAATTTGTTTTTCCAAGGCCAGTCGTTCTGCTTTATGAACACCTTTCTCAAAGCATCTGCCAAATTGATTCAATAGGGCTTCTTTTGTACTTATATTATCGATAGTGTTCAAAGCGCTGTATACATACGGGGCGATACTTCTAAAGCTCACTTGTGCTTGAAAGTACAATTTGATTTTATGATCAGTGTTAGGCAAGTACTCTTGTGTATCTTTGGGAATAGAGAACGGCGTTTTCTCTTTACGTGCTCCGTTTGTCATCAAGTATTGATAAATTTCGCATAATCTAGGGTAACAGGCCTTAAAAAAAGCTAGTTCTAATTGCGTCCGATAGCGCAACAAAGTTAAAAAACCAGAGGTGTTTTCATTGTTATACAGCATTATGATACTTGCACTGCCGCTAGCGGTATCTATGCGTTCTCCCGTTTTCACTAGTGTAAATTGATTAGCCACCCAAAACTCGTATAAGCAAGGCTCAAATCCAAAAGAACTACTTAAGTGTGTAATGTTTTTTTGTAAGGCAAACTGTTTACATTGATTGATTAATTGACTGCCAATGCGTAAACGTCTAAAACTTTCATCTACCGCAATTCGGTTAATTCGCAAATAAGTGGTGTGACACGGCAGGGGGGACAATAAGTATAAACTTAATGCTTGTGGTGTTAAATGGCCTTGGACACGGCGTTTTCCACAACTAATATCATTGGCTACGTCTTTAAGTGCCTCACCACCTTCAATAATTATACTGCATACTCCAATAATATAAGACTGACCATTTAGCTGTATTTGAGCGCTTAAACAATAGGTATCGCTTGCGTCAATTAGTCTGACGATATCGTTAGGGGTGCTTTGATAATGTGCGCTATTTAATAAAGAAAACACTTGATGATATTGTCGTTCGTCATCAAGTAATTCTTGCTTATTGATGAATTTATAATCTATGTCGGGCAGTGTTTCATACGAAAATGTATCTATAAAATTTGACGATGATTGCGGAATGAGTTGTGTAAATAAAGCCTCGATAGGATCATTAATCAACCACCTAAACGGCCTGTTGAGATTAAATGTAGTCGCTGCATGTTTGTCTTTTAAAAAGGGTAAAGTGCGCAATAAAAAGCCTTTTCCGCTACCCTCATAGCCTGAGTTGGTGCCTGTCATTACCACATAATTAAAACGCTGTATGATGCTTTTAAGCAACTCAGGTGCAATCGTCGACATTTCATCAATAAAGACAATAGATTGTGATGGAGCCAAAGATGTAATCGCATCGGGTGAATAATATTGGTATTGTAAGCGGCTTTCTTGCCCTAGCTTTGCATCAAACGCTTTCTTAAACACCTCAGTTTGCTGTTTATCGATAGCGCAAATAGCGATGCCTCTATTTACTCCTATTTCACCTTTTACACTGACTGCTAGCATGTCATGTAAATATGCGGCAATGTAGCCAAGTACCGTTGATTTACCCCTTCCTCGCTCGCCTAGTATTATGCTTATTGATTTGTCTGCGTGACCAGCAGTGTATGAATTTGACTGTTTTTTAAATTGTGCAATACAGTGGTCAACAATAGCTTGTTGATCATTTGATAAGCTAAATTGCTCAGAGACTTCTAGTTTCGCTTGTTCATTGCCTTCAATACTTAAACCTCCAACAGCGCTATTGGGCAAGTAGAGTCGCTCTGATGTTATTTGCGCTATCTTAGGGCTTTTAAATTTAGCTAATAGTGCTTGCATAAAATATGAATCATCAACTTTACTTCCATAACTCATTTTTAAGTCATTTTGAATATCCTTATCAATTAATACAACAAGCACACCACCAGCACATACCATAGCACTTGTCGCGTAAAAGATGTCTAGGTTAATGGCGATGCGAGCATCATAAACAAGAAGGTCAGTTTCCTTACCCAAAAACTTTTTATGTGATTTGGGAGTAATGGTGACATAGTTTGCGCAAAGTGATAGTTTGTCTGACACGACAAACCTGCGTGTTTTTTTACCGCCGAGCACTTTACCGCCGAGCACTTTACCGCC
>CAYURD010000074.1:0-13089 GCA_964446865.1 uncultured Glaciecola sp. | reverse complement strand
TTTACCGCCGAGCACTTTACCGCCGAGCACTTTACCGCCTAAATCTCTATCGCTCAATTGTGTAAATAGTGATTGCAAGCGACTCATCGGTAAATCAACAAGTAGTATTTGTCGATGATGAGACGGCCGTTTATTGGCAAACCAATCGGTCAGCTTTGTTAATTCTTGTGCACTAAACGCGTTTTGTGTCGGCAAAAAAGGCTCTATATTCGCTATTTCTAGTAAGCCGAATATAATACAACTATATTCAGCAACAAAGAAGTTTACATATATGCACTTTTTATCCCGCCGCTTGGTGATGCCAAATGATTTAAATTATGCCAATTCTCTCTTTGGCGGTCGCGCTTTAGAATGGATAGATGAAGAAGCTGCTATTTACGCTATTTGCCAATTAGAAACCAATTGCCTTGTTACCAAACACATCGGTGAAATATCATTTGAGTCTCCAGCAGTGCAGGGCGATATAGTTGAATTTGGACTGGCAACAAAAAGGGTCGGTAATACTTCTATCACGGTCACTTGTTTAGTGAGAAATAAAGCAACTAAAAAGACGATTTGTTTAGCAGATGATATCGTATTTGTAGTGGTTGATCCGGTCACTAAAATGCCTATTTCTCATGGCAAAACACAAGCCTTACTTGAACAGCCTAGCGCGTAGGGAACTAAAAATTTAGCAAATACTCTCAGATTACTTTGTTGAGTGCTTTGCTGATTACTTTGCAGTTCCGTGCAATACTGTTATCATCCTTCCATCGAAGGCTGCGTCAAATTATTGTTGGCCAGCTTATCGATATATTTAAGCCAAGGGGTGCGTTAATTCGCTGAGACTGTCTTAGACCATTTATAAAGACACCATTTATAAAGACAAGGTCTATTGTAGAACCCTTACTTACCTGATCCGGTTAGTACCGGCGTAGGAATGGTTAACAAATTACCTTCTATCTGCCCTAGAAACCGGCTCTTTTCTTAACCTGAAGAGAACCAAAATGTCATTTAACAAAACGAAAATAGCAAATGCTATCGCGTATAGCTTTTTATTTGCCTTACCAGCGACATTCGCCGCACAAGCACAAACCACAGCATCCGACCAAGAAGGCGTTGATGACGCTATCGAAACCATTGTTGTTACCGCAGATTTAGCACAGCGCGATTTGTCTGAATTACCCGCAGCGGCACTTGTGGTTGATGAGACTATTATCAATTCGCGTCATGCCCGCCACTTACAAGATTTGGTTGCTGTTGTCCCAAATGTCAATTTCAGCGCCGGCGCATCACGCGGTCGATTTATCCAAATAAGGGGCATTGGTGAACGTTCTCAATTTAGTGAACCTATTAATCCATCGATTGGATTGTTACTTGATGATGTCGATATTTCTGGGATTGGCGGTTTAGCAACCGTTTATGACCTTGCGCAAGTTGAAGTACTCTCGGGACCTCAGTCGGTTGCTACAGGCTTAAATAGCTTAGGTGGCATCGTTAAGTTAGTGAGTAATGCACCCACCAGCGAACGTTACGCCAATGTTAGCTTAAGCTATGCGCAATATAACGAATCTCGCTTAGCGGCAACGTATTCAAATAGTCTTAGCGAAAACCTCGATGCTAGATTTTCTATTCAACAAACCAAAAGCGACGGGTTTATAGAAAATGCGTTTTTAAATCGAGAAGATACAAATGGTACCGATGAGCTCACCGCCACCGCAAAATTTAATTATGCAATAGGTGAAGCCAGTGAAGTCGATCTCAATCTTTACTTGTTTGATATCGACAATGGCTATGATGCCTTTGCTCTTGATAATAGTAATATTACCCTATCGGATAACCCTGGTTTTGACCGAGTTGAAGGCAATGCAGCAAGCGTCAAGTTTTCTCATCTTTTTGACCAGCACAAATTACAGGTCAGTGCGTTTCAATTAAATGCTGATACCGATTACGGATACGATGGCGATTGGGTATTTGTTGGCTTCCACCCAGATGAATTTCCTGCTTTTGACCGTTACACTCGCGAAATTACCAGAAATGGTATTGATTTGAAGTTAGCCAATATAAGCACTCAAGATGAAAATCAATATCTTGTTGGCGTGAACATCGCCAATCATGACGAAGACCTACTAAGGCGTTCAGATTACATCGGGGCGGACTATCGCGCTGAATATAAGCCGTCAAGTCAGTCAGTTTATGGGCAATACATCGCTAGCGTTAACGATGAAATTAATATTACCGCCGCTGCACGCGTCGAGAACTTTGACGCCGATTATGAAGATAACGACGGGTTTATTGCAGACATAGGCGATACCTTATTCGCAGCGTCGGTGGCGATAGATTACAGTGTGTCTGATAACCTTTTGTTTGCGAGCATTTCAAGAGGATATAAAGCGGGTGGCTTTAATATTGACCAACGACTTGAAGTTGAAGATAGAAGCTTTACGCCTGAATATAATATTAATTATGAAATGGGCATAAAAGGGCGGGCTTTTGATGGTGTAGCCAACATTAACTTGACCTTTTTTTACATGGACAGGAAAGATGCACAAGTTAGCGATGCCGCATTATTTATTGATGAAGAAAGCGGCGCACCAGATTTTGCTGATGTGATTGGTAATGCTGATAATGGCGTTAATAAAGGCGCAGAGCTTGCCAGTACGTGGGATATTTCAAATGAATGGTATTTACAGGCTAATCTTGGTTATTTAGACGCTACATTTGGTGACTACGAAAAGTTTGATGGCTCTTTTGTGCCACTACAGCAACAAGCACAAGCGCCAGAATTTACTGGCTATTTTGCCTCTAATTGGCAAATTAACTCTAACCTTCAATGGTTTGTTGATCTTGATGTGAAAGATGACTACCGTTTTTCAGATGGTCACCTTGAACGCGCACCTTTTACAGCGGTTGCTAACACTGAACTTACATGGCAATCAAGTGGTGAACATCTATACAGCGTAAAACTGTGGGTAAAAAATATCTTTGATCGCACAACGTTTACGCGCGGCTTTAGCTTTGGTAATGACCCACGAAATGGCTATGAAAATACGCAACCTTACTACCAATTTGGCCAAGAGCGTCAAGTTGGTGTTAGTTTTACTTATGAATGGGACTAGATCATGCAATTAGCTATTGAAGTATCACTTTACCCGCTTGACCAAAATTATATCCCGCATATAAAAGGGTTTATTGAGCGCATTAATACTTATCCAGATTTATTGGTGAACACATCACATACCAGTACCTTAATTAGTGGTGAGTATGATTACCTGATGCAAACAGTGCAAACCGAGATGAAAGCGACTTATGAGCAATTAGGCCAAGCCATTTTTGTGTGCAAGTTTTTAAATGCGACAAATATGAACTTAAGCGCAGAAGCAAACGCATAATATGCAGTTTCTAGAAATAATCTCTGAGCAATGGCAGCAGCAAAGTGTGCTCGAGATTATTGCTTTCTTTCTCGCTATTGCTTATCTGTGGTTGGCAGGTCAACAGTCTATTTGGTGTTGGCCCGCTGGTTTAATCAGCACGGCGCTTTATGCCGTGGTGTATTGGGAAGTGAGCGTTGTCTTCCAAATGCTCCTCAATCTTTATTATATGTTGATGGCAGTTTGGGGATTTTATACTTGGCGAAAGCAAGGTTCTGATGCGGTACTAGTGACGCGGATGAGCTTACGACATCATGTTTTATTCATTGTTCTTGGTTCTGTAATGAGCGTTTTGGTTTATTACATTGCTGGCATTTGGTTTAGCTATGAATTGATTAGCCTTGATGTGTCGCTTACTATTTTCTCACTTATGGCAACGTACTTAACAGTATTAAAGCGTCTAGATAGTTGGGTTTATTGGAGCTTATTGAATTTCACCAGTATATTCTTGCTGTGGGAAAAAGGCTTATATTTAACCATTTTATTGATGGTGATCTATATTATTCTCGCCATTAGAGGGTATTTTAATTGGAATAGGGCATATCAAGAGAATCTGGTGCTCGCTAAAACGTAAGCAATGTCTTAGCGACAGGCTATGCCGTTTACCGATAAAAAGTAAGGCATCGATTGGCATTGCTGAATTTTCTAATAAAAGGGATAATACGGCATGACCCCAGTTGATTTTAAGAAAGATCCCCAGTCTTTACTCGTTTATGAAACGCTTAAAACCTATGAGTTAATTAATGTTGAATGCCCTTATTTTAAAATGTGGAGGATTGATGCTGGTGCGATTAATCGAAATTACAAAGTCATCGATAAACATCAGCAAATGTTGGTTAAGCAGCTTAGTAGTAATCAAGTTTTACCTATCAATAGACTGCAGACATTCAAACTCCAAGAAGAACTCGCAATATTAAATCTGGCACCGCGGCCTATCTTTTTAGATGAAAGTGAGACTATCTATTGTGAACAATGGATTGACTTTAGCAAGCCCAAGCTTTCACAAAAACTGCAATGCTTAGCTGAATCATTGCATATGGTACATGCCTCATTTGTCAGTGCGCCGGTTGTTGATTTGGATGTCCATTGGCAAACTTATTTACAGTCAATCGCACAAGTCAGTGACGAAATGCTGTCTAAATATGAAGATGTCTTAATGAAGTGGAATAACTATATGCAAGTGCATATAGACCAGTTTGTCCTTTGTCATAACGATTTACATCTCGACCATGTCTGTTTTTCACATGGCCCATTACTTGATTGGGAATATGCTGGCTTAGGTTGTCGATATTTTGACATTGCAAGCTGCAGCTTAATTAATTCTCTCAGTGACAATGAGCACGAATCGCTTTGCGCCTTGTATGCAAACTTAGCAAACAGACCAATACATGAAGTGATTGAGAAAACGGCTATAGTGAAAGACTGCGTTGCCTTTACCTATGATTTATGGATGCAGTCTACTATGTCCAAATAAAGCAATAAAAACGGACACAAAAGGCTTTATTTCTTTATCGGTCTGGTTATAATGCTCAGCCTAGTTAGGGGTGTAGTTCGAATTGGTAGAACAGCGGTCTCCAAAACCGATGGTTGGGGGTTCGAGTCCCTCCACCCCTGCCAACTTTTTCATTGATTGCGCTTTGTAGGCATCAATGGCAATATCAATGCTAATTCAAATGCACGTGCTAATGTCAGTGTGAACACCTTCACTATGAGTCGCGATTAATGTCATCTACTTTACGCAAAGAATCAGTCGCCCAGTTGCAACACATGGGTATTGATATATACCAAGAAATTGAAGCAATAAACGTTGCTCAATTGGCTTGGTTGCCGAAGGTATGCGAGCTTCTACATATACAAATTGAAGATTGTGTGTTTGACGAGCAATCAGCCCGTTATGACGCTGAGTCTAAAAAATTACACCTCCCTGCTAGCACGTATTTGCAAGAAATAGCGTTTAAAAAAGCTGTTTGGCAACAAATACAAACATTTGTTGAATAACGCCCGATTCCCATGAAAACAATGATTGTTCACGCGGCTCAATACGAAAACCTATTTGAGCAAGCGTATAAAATTTTTTGTTCTTATCGAAAAAAACCGTGGTCGTTTGAGATTTTCAGTCGGTCTATGCGACAGCCGTTATCGTTGATGATGGTGCAAGCCAATACTTATGCAAAAGATGACTACAATCAAGTTGTCGCTTTCGCTATTTTATCTAATGTACTCGACGAAATAGAGCTTGAAGATATTGCGGTCAAAGATGATTACCTTCAAAAAGGAGCGGCGACGGCGCTTATCAACTCAATAATAAAAGACGCAGCCGAACATCAAGCCTCTCAAATACTGTTAGAAGTCGCATCTTCTAATATTGCCGCCCAGAAACTATATAAAAAGCATGGTTTTTATCAGTGCGGCTTGCGTAAAGGCTATTATCAAGATGCTAACGACGCCAATAGTAATCAAGCTGATGATGCTATTTTAATGCGCTTGACGATTGCTTAGTGGTTTTATTAGCAAAGAACAACACTCTCCAAATAAAAATAGTGACAATACGTGCCTTTCATCACTGCTGATGTATAATACCGCGGCTTTGGCAGCACAAGATATTAAAGCTTTTCACATTTTCTAATTGTCATCGCGGCAACGCTATAATGTTAGAGAATTAGCTAAACAAAATACGAGGATAGTAAGATTTATGAGTACGGGTAGTCTGATCGACGAAATCAATAAACGAAGAACCTTCGCGATCATCTCGCACCCCGATGCGGGTAAAACCACCATTACTGAAAAAGTCCTCTTGTTTGGTAACGCATTGCAAGTTGCGGGCACGGTAAAGGGCAAAAAGTCAGGGCAGCATGCAAAATCTGATTGGATGGAAATGGAGAAAGAAAGGGGCATCTCAGTGACGACCTCTGTCATGCAGTTTCCCTACAATGATCATTTGGTCAATTTACTCGATACCCCAGGTCACGGTGATTTTTCGGAAGATACTTATAGAACGCTAACCGCAGTAGATTCTTGTTTGATGGTCATTGACGCCGCAAAAGGTGTTGAGGATAGAACCATTAAGCTCATGGAAGTAACACGCCTACGTGATACACCGATTTTGACCTTTATAAATAAGCTTGACCGAGACACCCGTGACCCAATCGATATACTCGATGAAGTCGAAGACGTCCTTAAAATAAACTGTGCGCCTATTACTTGGCCTATTGGGATGGGTAAAGAATTTAAAGGCGTGTATCATTTATTGCGCGACGAAACCATTTTGTACAAAAGTGGCCAAGGCCATACCATACAAGAAAAACGCGTGATTAAAGGCTTGGATAATCCTGAACTTGATGAAGCGATTGGTAGTTACGCTGAAGAAATCAGAGAAATGCTTGAACTTGTCAAAGGGGCCTCTCATGAGTTTTCGCTTGATGCTTTCTTAAAAGGTGAATTAACCCCAGTATTTTTTGGTACGGCTTTAGGTAATTTTGGTGTAGACCATATGCTCGATGGTTTGGTTGAATGGGCGCCAAGGCCTATGGGTAGACAAACCGACCAAGACACCTTTGTTGAAGCAAATAACGATAAATTCAGTGGCTTTGTCTTTAAAATCCAAGCGAATATGGATCCTAAACATCGTGACCGTATTGCATTTTGCCGCATTGTGTCGGGTCAGTATAAAAAGGGTATGAAAATGCATCAAAGCCGTATTGGCAAAGATGTACGAGTATCAGATGCCTTGACCTTTTTGGCCGGCGACAGGGCGCTGCTAGAAGAAGCCTATGCAGGTGATATTATTGGCTTGCATAACCACGGCTCAATGCGCATTGGTGACACTTTTACCAGCGGCGACAAATACTCTTACACCGGCATTCCAAACTTTGCACCTGAGCTATTTAAAAGAATTCGCCTTAGAGACCCACTCAAGCAAAAACAATTACTCAAAGGGCTAATTCAGCTCTCTGAAGAAGGCGCTGTGCAAGTATTTAGGCCGCTTATTAATAACGATTTGATTGTAGGCGCGGTGGGTGTACTGCAATTTGATGTTGTTGTTGCACGTTTAAAAGCAGAGTACAACGTAGACGCAATATACGAACATATTAACGTTAGTACGGCGCGCTGGGTATATGGTGATGATCGCAAAGTAGACGAATTTAGGCGCAAAAACGAAACGAATTTAGCCTTAGATGGTGGTGATAACCTTACTTATATTGCCCCGACAATGGTTAACTTATCGCTAGCGCAAGAGCGTAATCCGGATATTAAGTTTGCGGCGACTCGAGAACAGTAATATCACAAAACAGTTAATAAAATTCAAAGGCACGTCTGTATAACATGAATATTCAAAACATCATTATTGAACGATTTACCCAAGCATTGCACACGCTAACGTGGACAGACGCGCCAGTGCCTGTTGCTAAAAGCACCAAACAAGGTTTTGGTGAGTATCAGTTTAACGGTGCAATGGCACTTGCCAAAAAGCTAAAGCAGAATCCAAGAGATATTGCCCAGCAAATTATTGACGTTGTTAAGCTTGATGACATTGCCGACAAATTAGAAGTTGCCGGCCCGGGTTTTATTAATATTCACATTAGCAAAGCCTGGTTGTCGACGCAGTTGCCTATCTTAGCAAAAGATGCGCGCATGGGCATAGAGAGCCAAGTACCTCAAACGATTGTGGTTGACTATTCTGCGCCAAACTTAGCCAAAGAAATGCATGTTGGCCATTTGCGCTCCACTATTATTGGCGACGCCGTAGTCAACTGCCTTGAATTTTTGGGGCACAAAGTGATTCGCCAAAATCACATGGGCGATTGGGGCACTCAATTTGGTATGTTACTGGCACACCTTCAAGACAAGCTCGTGCAAAACGAAGTGGCTGAAACTGCCTTGAGCGACCTCGAAGACTTTTATCGTGAAGCAAAAGTTCGTTTTGATGAAGAAGAAGGCTTTGCCGATAAAGCGCGTGATTACGTGGTTAAATTACAAAGTGGCGACCCTGAGTGCTTACGCTTGTGGCAAAACTTTATTGATGTTTCGATTAGTCATTCTGAAGAAGTATATGAAAAGCTTGGTGTTAAGCTTGGCCGTAAAGACGTAATGGGCGAAAGCGCTTACAACGCAGATTTAGCCAATGTCATTGAACTCTTAACAGAAAAAGGTATTGCCCAAGAAGACGCGGGCGCTATGGTGGTGTTTTTAGAAGAACTTGCTGATAAAAACGGCAAACCTGCTGTATACATCGTGCAAAAATCTGGGGGCGGATATTTGTATGCCACTACCGACTTAGCGGCTATTAGACATCGGTCAAATAATTTGCAAGCTGACAGAACGCTTATTTTTACTGATGCCAGACAAGCACTGCACTTTAAGCAAACTGAAATAGTCGCGCGCAAGGCAGGCTTTTTAACTGAAGATGAAGCCTACCAACATTGCCCTTTTGGCATGATGTTAGGGAAAGACAACAAACCATTTAAAACCCGTAGTGGCGGCACTATAAAGCTGATTGACTTGCTCGACGAAGCCATAGAACGGGCAGGTAAATTACTTAGTGAGCGCGAGCAAAACCAAACGCAACAGACAAGTGATAAAAAGTCATCAAATGCCAATAAGTTAGCAAAAGATGACTTCGCGTTGATGAAAACAAAGCTCGGTATTGGCGCGGTTAAATACGCAGATTTAAGTAAAAACCGTACAACCGATTATGTATTTGATTGGGATTCGATGCTGAGTTTTGAAGGTAATACCGCGCCATATTTACAGTATGCATACACCCGTATTCAAAGTATTTTTGCTAAAGCAGACACAAGCTTAGTTTCGCTCATAGCAAGCAATCCACATGTCGTGATTGAAGAGCCTTTAGAAAAAGCGCTGTGTTTACATGTAATGCAATACCAAAACGTGCTTGAACTAATGGCAAAAGAAGCGACGCCTCATGTCTTATGCACATATCTATACGAATTGGCGTCTTTGTTCATGAGCTTTTATGAAGCCTGTGACATCTTAAAAGAAGGCGTGAGTGAGCAAAGCAAACAAACAAGACTAATGTTATGCGGCGTAAGTGCAAATACACTTAAACTAGGACTAGACTTGTTAGGTATTGATACCATGCAACGCATGTAATAAGCGTGAAGAGTAGATATCTTGAGTTCACGTAAACATCCTATTTTGATGTGAACAATTTGCAAGAGCATGCGTACCAATAAAGTCTTCTCAACATTCACAGGATTATTTATGGTCAAGTTACTGGCATTTAGCGGCAGTCTTCGCAAACATTCATTCAACCAAAGCATTGTTACTGCAGCCGCCCAAGGTGCAATAGACGCGGGTGCAGAGGTGACAATTGTTCATTTAAATGACTATAAAGCAGATTTATTTAGTGAAGATGATGAAGCGCAAAGCGGCATTCCTGCTCAAGCCCAAGCTTTAAAAGAGTTGATGATTGCTCATGATGGTTTTTTAGTGGCCACGCCAGAATACAATAGCGCATATCCGGCTGCTTTAAAAAACGCAATAGATTGGGCATCTCGCAAAACAGGCGACGAAACGCCTCTACAAGCGTTTAAAGGCAAATCAGCGACTATTATGGCGGCGTCTCCTGGCGCCTTAGGTGGAATGCGGGCACTGGTGCCACTGCGCATGTTACTGGGCAATCTTGGCATGCATGTTCACCCTAGCCAACAAGCGATTAGCAAAGTAGGTAGTATGGTCGATGACAATGGCCTGGTAAATGATGAAGCCACATTGAAAAAACTTCATAGTTTGGGTAAACAAGCGGTAGCGTTTACAAAAGCCTTGCAGCCAGCGTAGCTTTATTGCTGGTCGTGTAAATGCAAATTAGGCCCATTTATTAATAATAACTGGGCCTTACAGCTACCAACTTGATGGTATTTTGGGTAAACTCTCGCCACTTAAAAATTTTAATCAACGAAATAAATTCAGTCATCTATGTTTGAAGTCAATCCAGTTCATAACGCACTAGCCGATATTCGCAGCCGAGCAGAATCGCTCAGGGGGTATCTTTGACTATGATGTCAAAGTTGAAAGGCTAGAAGAAGTCTCAAGAGAGCTCGAAAATCCAGATATTTGGAATAATCCTGAGCATGCTCAAAAGCTCGGAAAAGAAAAAGTCACCCTCGATTTAGTGGTCAATACCATCACCAAGTTAGAACAGGGCACCCAAGACGTTGAGGGTCTTGTCGAATTAGCCGTTGAGGCGCAAGACGAAGAAACTTTTAACGAAGCGCAAGAAGAATTGAACGCGCTAATCGAAGACTTAGAAAAACTTGAATTTAGGCGCATGTTCAGCGGTCCGAATGATGAAAACGATGGTTATATCGATATTCAATCAGGCTCTGGTGGCACTGAAGCGCAAGACTGGGCGAACATGCTATTGCGAATGTATTTGCGCTGGGGTGAAGCGCAAGGTTACAAAACTGAACTCATCGAGCTGTCTGATGGCGATGTAGCAGGCATAAAAAGCGCCACTATCAAATTCACTGGCGAATACGCATATGGTTGGTTACGCACTGAAACCGGTGTGCACCGCTTAGTACGAAAGTCACCTTTTGATTCGGGCAGTAGACGACACACTTCTTTTGCATCCGTGTTTGCATATCCAGAAATTAATGACGATATCGACATCGATATTAACCCAGCAGATTTGCGTATTGATACTTACCGCGCATCAGGCGCTGGTGGGCAGCACGTTAACCGAACCGATTCGGCTGTGCGGATAACGCACGAACCCACTAATACCGTGGTACAATGCCAAAACGATCGTTCGCATCATAAAAAAAAAGATCAAGCGATGAAGCAGTTAAAAGCAAAGCTGTATGAGCTTGAGTTGCAAAAACAAAACGCCGAAAAACAAGCCATGGAAGACACCAAGTCAGACATAGGGTGGGGCAGTCAAATACGCTCTTACGTGCTTGACGACTCACGCATTAAAGACTTAAGAACAGGTGTAGAGACGCGTAACACACAAGCCGTACTTGATGGCGACTTAAACAAATTTATCATCGCCAGTTTAAAATCAGGCATATAACAAGCTAACACATAATATACACGAGTAATGGATAGTAAATGACTACACAGCAACAAGATGAAAACAAGTTAATTGCCGAGCGCCGCGCCAAGCTAGATAGCATCCGCGAAAAATGTGCGTCTAACGGATATCCAAATCAATTTAGGCGAGAGCACTACGCACAAGACTTACAAGATAAATTTGGTGAGCTTGATAAAGAGACCCTAGCAGAGCAAGATAATCAAGTGAGCATTGCGGGTCGCATAATGGCCAAACGTGGGCCATTTTTGTTGCTTCAAGATATGACGGGTCGCATACAGTCATATGCCGACAAACAAGCCCAAAAAACCATTAAAGAGCAGTACGGTACACTTGATATTGGCGATATTATTGGCGTGTCGGGTGCCTTGCATAAATCTGGCAAAGGCGACCTATATGTGAACATGACGCAATTTCAGTTATTAACTAAGTCACTGCGTCCACTACCAGAAAAATTCCACGGCCTAGCCGACCAAGAAACAAAATATCGTCAGCGTTACGTGGATTTGATCACCAATCCTGATACGCGCAACACCTTTAAAATCCGAAGTGAAATCGTTAACGGCATCCGCCGCTTTTTAACTGATCGTCGTTTTATGGAAGTCGAAACGCCAATGCTACAAGTCATTCCAGGTGGCGCCACGGCTAAACCTTTTGTGACGCATCATAATGCGCTCGACATAGACATGTACTTACGTATTGCTCCTGAGTTGTATTTAAAGCGCTTAGTGGTGGGCGGCTTTGAACGCGTATTTGAAATCAACCGAAACTTCAGAAATGAAGGTTTATCGACTCGTCACAATCCTGAATTTACAATGCTTGAGTTTTATCAGGCCTACGCTGACTACAACGACCTAATGAATTTAACCGAAGACATGTTAAAAGAATTAGCGCAAAACGTGCTTGGTACTACTTTGCTTAAAAATCACGTCCGTGACAACGACGGTGAGGTAGTAGAAGTCAAAGAGTATGACTTTTCGCAGCCTTTCGCTCGATTGAGCATGGCAGATGCCGTATTAAAATATTGGCCAGAAGCAAACGAAGTTGCCATAAATGATCCTGAAAACCACTTGTCAGAACTTAAAGCTATGGCAAAACAACTTCACATCAAAGAGCCTGAAGTTGACGGTATTTGGGGTGCAGGTAAATACTTATGCGAAATCTTTGAAGCCACAGCAGAAGAAAAGCTTGAGCAGCCTACATTTATTACTGAATACCCTTGGGAAGTCTCGCCATTAGCGCGTCGCAATGATAACAACCCATTTGTTACCGACCGATTTGAGTTTTTTGTTGGTGGACGTGAACTGGCTAACGGCTTCTCAGAGCTTAACGACTCACAAGACCAAGCAGCCAGGTTCCAAAAGCAAGTCGAAGAAAAAGACGCAGGCGATGACGAAGCCATGCACTTTGACGAAGATTACATTACCGCTCTCGAATATGGCATGGCGCCAACCGCCGGAGAAGGCATTGGCATTGACCGTTTAGTCATGCTATTTGCTGATTGTTCGACAATAAAAGATGTTATATTGTTTCCACATATGCGTCCGTTGGCTGAATAGCTTTTAAGACTTCCTCGTCATCCTCGCGAAGGCGGGGATCTGGTGGATGTTATTACAAAACTCATAA
>CAYURD010000073.1:12902-19931 GCA_964446865.1 uncultured Glaciecola sp. | reverse complement strand
AAAGAAACCTACATTCCCGAAGGAAAAAAGGACTCTATTAAGCCATTCATTCCCTTAGGAAGATACCTTTCTAAGAACGCTGTACGTTCTATGGAAGAAAGGTTGTTGACTATTGAAAAAGATATTTTAAAAATAATTCAATAAAAAAGCTGTCTAAAATAATTTGTATTTTAAATCATTTTAGACAGTTTCTAGAGTTGTTTACTATTGTACTAATCGAAGTAAGATTCTACTTCTTTCTTAATATTTTCCCATTGCTTTTTGTCACCTTGAATGGCTCTCCACAATTCTTTTACTTTAGAAATTCCAAAGTTTTTAGCATCATCAAAACGATGTGGATTCTTATTATACAGGCCGTTAACGTCTGTGCACATGATCAAAGCATCAGCATCTATCGATGTTGCTATCATGGCCGCTAAGTTATCATTATCACCTACTCTTCGCTCTGTACTTGTGACAGTGTCATTTTCGTTAACTATAGGTAATACATTATGTTCAAGTAACGCACTAATAGTATCTCGTGTGCTATCAAAGCGTTCTTTTTGACAGAGATCATCGTTTGTCAGTAAAAGTTGCGCTGTAGGAAAATCAAAAAGTTTGTCCCAAGTTTCCATCATGTCTGATTGCCCTGCAGCCGCCATTGCTCGCTTAACAGCAAGCGTTGGTTCTACATCAGAGAACCACTTGCGACCCGCTGCGACCGACCCAGAAGAAACAAGCACGACTTGCTGCCCTCTTTCTCGGCACTTAATGATAAACTGCGCGATGGCCAAAAGATTGTGGGCACTACATCCTTTATTATTTGGCGCAATAAGAGCGCTACCGACCTTTAAAACAATTGTATTTTTGTCAAGGATTGACATACATCTCCTAATGTCTAACGTTATTTGCTTTTACCGCAATTGTACTTTTATTTAAGCACAGAAATATTAATTAGTGTTCAAGCTATTATATTGCGTAAAAAAATATCCTTATTCAACTATAATTTGCATTACAAGCCTATATAGTTGAAAAAATGCAACTTTATTTGCAAATCGTTTACATTTTTTACATTTGATTAATTAGAGTTCAACTTATATTGAATGTATTCTTTTGCTAGTTCGAGTAATGTACAAACCCTATCTCATAGCCCTACAATCATGTATAATCGCGCGAAAAAGACTGGTAGCGGTAAACTATCGTCTGAAAAGACGTGAAAGCGATGATGACTTTTTCATTAATGGTAATAATAGGAAAAAAATGACGGTTAAAACCTTCGACCCCAAACAAACAACGACAATGGAAATTCCAGTAAAAACACTGGAAGAACAAAGTGCAAATGATATAAGCAAAAACAGTACAAATGCGCGTATCGGGTTTATAAGTTTGGGCTGTCCTAAAAACCTAGTCGATTCTGAACGCATTCTTACGCAACTGCGCACCGAAGGATACGATGTGGTGCCAAGCTACAATAACGCAGACCTTGTCATTGTAAACACCTGTGGATTTATAGATTCTGCCGTAGAAGAATCTTTAGACACGATTGGCGAAGCCTTAGCTGAGAATGGCAAAGTGATTGTGACGGGCTGTTTGGGCATAAAAGAAGATGAAATAAGGGAAGTTCATCCCAATGTGCTAGCGGTGACGGGCCCTCATGCTTACGAATCTGTTGTAGAGCAAGTACACGAATTTTTACCTAAACCTTCTCATAATCCGTTTATACATTTAGTCCCAGACCATGGCATAAAGCTTACACCACGTCACTTTGCATACTTAAAAATATCGGAAGGCTGCAATCACCGTTGCACATTTTGCATTATTCCGTCTATGCGCGGCGATTTGGTATCAAGACCCATAGGTGAGGTTTTAGACGAAGCTAAACGGCTGAAAGCCGCTGGCGTCAACGAATTGTTAGTGATATCACAAGACACCAGCGCGTATGGCGTTGACATAAAATATCAAACTGGTTTTTGGAACGGCATGCCAGTAAAAACGCATATGCAACAGCTGTGTGAAAAATTAGGTGAAATGGGCATATGGGTAAGGCTTCACTATGTTTATCCTTATCCTCACGTCGACAATATTATCCCTCTAATGGCCGAAGGCAAAATATTACCCTATTTAGATATCCCGTTTCAGCATGCAAATAAGCGTATTTTGCGCTTAATGAAACGTCCCGGTAGTGCGGATAGAACGGTAGAACGGATTAAAAAATGGCGTGAACAATGTCCAGATCTTGTTATTCGCTCTACGTTTATTGTTGGCTTTCCTGGCGAGACCGAAGAAGAGTTTGAAGAGTTGTTAGACTTTTTAAAAGAAGCCCAACTAGACAGAGTGGGCTGTTTTAAATATTCGCCAGTTGAGGGTGCGACAGCAAATCAATTGCCCGATCATATAAGTGAAGAAGTAAAAGAAGACCGTCTCCAACGCTTTATGCAAGTGCAGTCACAAATCAGCGCACAGCGACTAGCTAATCGTGTTGGCAATGAATATTTTGTTATTGTAGATGAAGTGACCAGCGAGGGCGCCGTTGCGCGAAGCTTTGGGGAAGCCCCTGAAATTGATGGTGTTATCCACATTAATGATGTCCATGACCTAGCGCCTGGCCAACGTTTATGGGTAGAAATTATTCATGCAGATGAACATGATTTATGGGCTGTGCCGTCTGAAGAACAAGATGACTAATTAGCCAGCATTTAATCTCGCTAAGTCTTGTGGTGTGTCTACACCATGAGGCGGAGTCTTTTGTGCAATGTCCACGTGAATATCAAGACCATGATACAACACGCGCAGCTGCTCTAATGATTCAATTTTTTCGTAGTGGCTTTGCGACATTTCAATATATTGTTGAATAAACCCTGCAGTATACGCATATATTCCGACATGACGATAATACGCTTGGTCTTGCATGCCTTGGGTGTTTTGTACCCAATTTCTGTCGAAAGGAATCGGCGCTCTTGAGAAATATAACGCGCGGCCATTTTCAGCGAACACCACTTTTACCACATTGGGATTGTCAATATCTTTACGCTGCTTAATTGGGAAGCAAAGTGTCGACATTTTCATGAGAGGATTTTCTTTAACGCGGATCAGGTTTTGAGCCACCTGCTTGATATTTTCAGGCGGTATAAAGGGTTCATCACCTTGCACATTAACGATGACCGTATCGTTAGCGAGCTGTTGTTCACCAATGACCTCTGCAATACGCTCTGTGCCCGATTCATGCTGACTTGATGTATAGCAAACCTTGCCACCAAAACCTTCAACAACGTCGCCAATGCGCTTATCATCTGTTGCAACAATCACATCACTAGCGCCCGCCTCTATGCTTCTTTCATAAACATGTTGGATCATGGGTTTATTTTTTATTAGTGCTAAAGGCTTTCCAGGAAAACGAGTAGAACCATAACGAGCAGGGATAACAACGATAAAAGACATGCCGTATTCCTATCGTAAGGCGTCAAGTTCATCAAGCGTTAAGGTGCGCGCTTGATCTTCAAGTAACACGGGTATGTTTTCTTTAATTTCAAAAGCAAGCCTATCAAACTTACATACCAATTCTTGTTCATCGTTTTTTGGTGAATCCACCAAAGTTAATTCTCCCTTACAAACTGGGCAGGCAATAATTGCTAAGAGTTGTTTATCAAACGCCATTGTTATTTCCTTTACTTACCAAATACTACGAATAGACCGAGCATGAGTCGATGGGCCTAGTGTAGTCTTTTATCAAATTTAGTCTATCCGATTTTGAATTCTCTGCTCAACAAGCGTATAAAAACTTGTGGGTAGCTGCGCGTCAATGGCTAAATACCAGCAATCTATGTGTGCAAATTCAGTGCATTTAACGGCGTCTTTTTCTGTCATTAATACCAATGAGTCTGCAGGTATATCACTTTGTGTAAAATGGTGATGGTCGGCAAAAGCGATATTTTTATTGGTGATTATGTGCATGCTTTGCAGGCTCTGAAAAAATCGTTTTGGGTCACCAATTCCTGCTAAAGACACAATGCTTTTGCTCTTTTTTTTATCTATTTTGCTTATCATTCGACTAAAATCATCAATGCTCAGTTGTTCATTTGTTTTAACGTTTATCCAGCTTTTTGCAAGTAGCGACATGCCAAAAGACGGTTTATCGCTGATTTTTTCGTACTCTTTTTGAGCAGACATCGCTAGATTGTGTACAACGGCGTCCACGGTTTGTAAACGCCAAGGGCCTTCTCTAAGCGGACCCATAGGTAGCAAGTGCGCATTACCAATACCGCGCTGGTCAACTACGCACAGCTCTACATCTCTGGCTAAGGCATAGTGCTGTAAGCCATCGTCACAAATAATGATATTGGCATCTGTGTGCTCTTCAATAAAACGTGCACCTCTTGCTCGCTTAGGGTCAATAATCACGTCGCAATGCAAGCGATGATATATTAGCGCAGGCTCGTCACCGACTAAAGCGGCAGTATCACCCGCATGTAAACGATATGGAAATTGGGTTTGCGAACCACCGTATCCTCGCGATAACAAGGCGACTCGATAGCCCTTTGCTTGCAGCTTTTCAATCAGCGCTATCGCTAATGGTGTTTTACCATTGCCACCTATGCCAATATTACCGACAATCACTACAGGTAATTTGCTCTTATATACAGCCAGTAGTCCTAAGGTAAAAAACCGACGACGCAGTCCACTTAATAAAGCAAACAAAAGCATAAATGGGAATAGTACCCACACACGTTTTTGTTTTGTATACCACGCTTTTTGCAATGATGTAGACATATATTATGGATTGCTGCTTTTTAAGTTATTCATAATCAGTGAAGATCGCTAAGGTAGGCCTTTGTTAATCTTGCTGCGACGAAAATTGCATTGAATGCAACTGCGCATACATACCCTGCTTTTCTAATAAAGCTTGATGACTTCCCGATTCGATTATTTGCCCTTGCTCAACTACTAAGATTAGGTCTGCATTTTCAATCGTAGATAATCGGTGCGCAACAACAATACTTGTGCGTGAACGCTGTAACTCGTCAAGACGTTGTTGAATAAACTTTTCTGATTCGGTGTCTAGAGCCGACGTTGCCTCATCAAGCAGTAAAATAGGCGCATCAGCTAGTATCGCTCTCGCTATCGCGATACGTTGACGTTGACCGCCAGATAACATTAAGCCATTTTCGCCTACCAGCGTGTCAAAACCTTCACTTTGGTCAACGACAAAATCTGACACATGAGCCATATCAGCCGCTTTTATAATATCTTCACGAGTCACTTCGTCTTGTTTACCGTAGGCAATATTATTGGCAATCGTATCGTTAAACAGCACGACTTGCTGTGACACCAATGCAAATTGTTTGCGCAAACTTCGTAAGCGTAAATCACTGATATTATGCCCATCAAGCAAAATTTCGCCCGAATCGGGGGAGTAAAAACGCGTCAATAAATTCGATAATGTCGATTTACCGCTGCCTGAACGTCCAACCAAGGCAATTGTCTGGCCCGGTTTTACTGAAAAACTAACATTTTTTATCGCAGGCTCTTGCTTGGTTGGATAGGTAAACGTGACGTCATTTAGCGTTAATTCGCCCTTTGCTCTGTCTAGGTCTTTAGTGCCGGTATCAATCTCATTTTTTTGATCAAGAACGGCAAAAATACTTCCGCAGGCTGCCATTCCTTTTTGAAACTCTGTATTAACGGTGGTCAACTGTTTTAAGGGTTTTAGTAGCATCACCATGAACACAATCACGTTAATAAAAATACCTGCCGTTAGCTGCTCGCGCATGGCTGGCAAAGTGGCGGCAAATAGCACAAAAGCTAGTGAAATAGACGCAATAATTTGAATAGTCGACACACTCAAAATTTGCGAAGTAACCAGTTTCATATTTTGTTGACGATTTTGATTATTACGCTGGGCAAAACGTTCAGCCTCTAGCGCTTGGCCATCATGCATAAGCACTACTTTATGCCCTCGAACCGCCTGCTCTACACTTGAAGTTAACGATCCCATGGCTTGCTGTATTGCTCGGCTCACTTTTCTAAAGCGCTTACTCACCACCGATACAATTACGGCAACAATGGGACCTATTAATAAAAATATCAGCGACAATTGCCACGAATAATAAAACATAGCCACTAATAAACCCACAACAAACATACCGTCACGAACGAGCGTTAGCAGGGCTTTACTTGATGCGTTTCTGACTTGTTCAGTATCAAAAGTAACTTTTGATATTAAGCTGCCAGAAGAGTGATGGTCGTGGTATTCCACGGGTAAATGAATAAACTTCTCAAATAGCTCTTGGCGCAGTTTCATCACTACCTTTGTACCGATGTACTCAATAGTGTAAGTCCCCATAAAATTAAAAATGCCGCGCAAGATAAATAAGGGAACAATCAGATAAGAGGCTAATACCAAAAAGTCATAATTACCGGCATTCAAACTGTCATCAATTAATGGGCGCACCTGTGCAAGCACAAAGGTATCAACCGCCGCATACCCAATCATACCAATAATGGCAATGGTAAATAAAAGTTTGAAAGGTTTGATATACGGAATAAGCCGTTTGACCGTGGCTCGGGTGCTCATATCTTGGTTAGCCTGAGCATCGCCGGCCTTGGCATCAGGTTTTGTGGGCGCAGAAGACATTAACTCACCGCCTTGTTTGATAGCATATTAATAGTGTACCTTTTTTTTCTAATTTTGCGCTAACTTATTATTATTTGTTGATTTTTTTACCGCATATTTTACTGTGGCGCTTTAAAATACCAACGTTCATATTCATCTTCTCTATATCGAGTGATATATGGGTCGTCACTTGAGAATACAATCTTTATTCTACCGTCATAGGCAGTATTGAGTATATTGATACCTAGATTTTGGTACCGCGCTGTCACTTCATCATTAGGGAACCCCCAACGGTTTTGGTAAGCACTTGTGAAAATAACATGTTGAGGATTAACGGCTTCTAAAAATGCGATAGATGATGATGTTTTACTACCATGGTGAGGCGCAATAAGCACGTCGGCTTGTAGTGTCATCAAGTTGTCGCGTTTTGTATTTCTCTT
>CAYURD010000073.1:5589-12802 GCA_964446865.1 uncultured Glaciecola sp. | reverse complement strand
CAATAAGCACGTCGGCTTGTAGTGTCATCAAGTTGTCGCGTTTTGTATTTCTCTTATTATTTATCGAATATATGTCAACAAGCTCCGCCTCAACGCTCTTTTCAATATCGCCAGTTAACAATATGCTATTTGCACTGTCGCTAAGCTTCACCACACAACTTTCGTTATTTTCATGACCGCTCATTGGTATTAAAGGCCATAATATCTGAATTTGTAAGCCACGTAGGCTTGTTTGCAAACTTTGGGATGAGTCTTTTTGGACAAGCACATTGCAAATATCATTTGGTGCAGCGCTGCGAAGTACATGTAGTTTTTGCTCTATAAGGTCTTTCCCGCCGGCGTGATCTTTATCTAAATGACTAAGCATCAATAGCGCTAATGTATCCACGTTTTTTTGCTCAAAAAACGGAAGAAGCACCGTTTCTGCCATGCTATAGCCACTACCCGCATTACCCGTGTCGTATAACATATATTGCTTTTGTGCGGCGCCCTCAGATACTGAATTTTCAATTATCAACGCGCTTCCCTGCCCTACGTCCATGGCATAAAGTGCCCAACTGTCAGTGCTTAGCTGAGGTTTAATAAACAGGCATAGACCAAATATGCTGACACACGATAACAAGGTTCGCTTTTTATTTGGCCAATGTGGTAAAAGTGCGAGCAATATAAAAATAGCGGTAAAGACTTGATGTGAAGCTTGTAAAAGTAATGGAAAGTGCCTCTCGTTGTTGACTTGTTTGATAAGCTCGTTGCTCAAAGTGTTATGCAAAATACTCTGTGTCAAAACATCTATTTCATCAGCAGTTGCGCTAACCACATCAACCATCGTCTTATCGATAATTTCCAGCACCGAAAAACTAAAACCAATAATACAATTAATCAGCTCATATAAAGGCAACACGGGCGCAAATATAACTTGAATAACCGCGGCGATAAGACATAAAGGCACAAGCAAAAAAGTGACGATGGGTATCATCAATAAATTAGCAATAAAGCTACTCATTGGCAGGGTATCAAAAACGATGGCAATAATGGGTAAAGTACAAAAACTCAAAAATAATTGTAATTTAATTGCATAGATACACTTTTGCCAAAAGCTCTTTGCTTGCAAAGGAGGAAATCGCCACGCATAAAAAATGATGATGCCAACAGCACCAAAGCTAAACCAAAAACTCAGGCCTAAAATTGAGTAGGGAAACAATATGAAAAAACTCGATAGCAACACGATTAATAGGCTCGACAAGCGCCAATGACGTTTAAACACCAGTAAGCTTGACCATAATAATACGCTTAATAATGCTCGCATCACTGGCACTTCAAAGCCGGCTAGATATGCATAGAACGTCGAACACATTGCGGCTAACACCATCATAATAGGCAAAATATTGATTTGAGGTTTGTGCGAATTTCGTGATGCAAACACGTTTATGAAAATCAGATAACTCATTTTTGAACACAATAGTGTGAAGGCAAATACAACACCCAAATGCATACCCGAAATAGCAAACAAATGCGCAGTACCCGTTTTTTGTAAAAACGCCCAATCTGCTTTTTCAAGCAAATGCCTATCGCCAAAACTAAGGGCAACTATCCATTTAATATGGTCAAGCTCAATACTTTGGAGCTCATCTATTAAACGCTGACGCAGCGAAGTTGTGTGCTTAAGTATTCGGTTAGTTGGGCTATTTCGGACATAGCCAAGGGCGACAATGTTTTTGCTAACTAACCATTGCTGATAATTAAAGCCATCTGGATTTGCCAAGCCAACAGGTCGCTTTAGTTTGACAAATAACTTAAGGGTTTGACCTTGCTTAATCACAACTGAAGGTGTGTACCATGACAAACGAAATTTAGGCGCATGCATTAAGACCTTGTTGCCTACTTTATTGGTAACAAAGGTAAACTTTACTGAAGGCAAGCGGTCTGAATGTAAAGCGTCTTTGGGCTTATGCGAAGGTGCATAGGGTATAATGCTGCTAACTTCACCTTCAATAACTATGTTTTTATAATAATACGTTTCGGGTAATTGCCAGGTGGTATAAACATAGCCGTAAAAAGTCGCGACGAAAAAACCCAATAACATGCCAGTTGATATCGCAAATATTTGCATGATGGTTTTGTATTGAGGCATTAGTTTCGGTAATGCTATGCATAACACTAAGGTAAAAAAGAGCAATGCAATGAGTGAAGTTTCAGGTAAATTAGGCCATAATGCACTGCTTAAAAATACGAGTACAAAACCAAACATGACGTTTTTAATTTTCACTATTTCGCTTTCTCTTAGGTCAACACAATGTGTTGGTTTAGGTTTTGCGACATGAAAAATTTTATACGCCGCTGTTTACCTGACCATAATTCAATTCGCAAAAGCAAATCGGTGCAAATCTTTGGCACGCTTTTGCATGACCCTAATTTGTGGCATTTAAATCGTCGTTCGGCCAAGGGCGCTTTTGGTATTGGACTTTTCTTTGCATTTTGGCCAGTGCCTTTTCAGATGTTCTTATCTGCTGCTGCCGCGATCCCCTTGCGAGTTAACTTACCGCTCTCAGTAGCAACGGTGTGGATCAGTAATCCATTAACCATGCCACCCTTATTCTATATGGCTTATTTAGTGGGTAGTACTGTACTTGGGACCGAAATGTCAGGCTTTGATTTTGAATTAAGTTGGGCGTGGTTAATCGAATCACTGGGCACTATCGGGCCTGCATTCTTGCTTGGTTGTGCAATATGTTCGATTGTTGCAGGCGCCATTGGGTATTTTGGCATGGATTGGGTGTGGCGCTTCTCGGTGATTAAAGCAAGAGAAGCGCGTCGTCAATCTAAGTAGTGAATCTTAGCATTAAGCTACGTAAGGCTATTTCTTCTTATTAAAGCGTAGCTAAGTAATCAACAAACCCTTGCTCGTCCCACGTCTCAATCCCTAAGTCTTGTGCTTTTGTCAGTTTTGAACCCGCTTTGTCGCCGGCAATTAACAAGTCGGTTTTAGCAGAGACACTGCCCGACACTTTTGCCCCTAACTCTTGTAGTTTGCTTTTGGCTTCGGCTCTACCCATTTGCGTTAATGTGCCAGTCAATACAATCGTTTTGCCCAATAAAGGTTGAGCATCTTCAGACGGTGGTTCAATATCAGGCCATGAAACACCCGCATCAATGAGTTTTTGGATAATCTCGAGGTTCAAGTTTTCTCTTAAGAATTCATATACATGCTGCGCGACGATTGCGCCTACATCACTCACTTCTTGTAGCGCATCTACATCGGCATGTAGCAAGCTTGGTAAATCTAAAAAATGAAGAGCTAAGTTTCGGGCGGTTGTCTCGCCGACTTCGCGTATCCCCAAAGAATACAGGAATTTAGGCAAGGTTGTTTCTTTTGCCTCGTCTATTGCCCTAAGCAAATTTACCGCCGATTTATCGGCAAAACGCTCAAGTGAAATAAGTTGAGAAAGTTGTAAAGTGAATATGTCAGATGGGTCTTTAATCAGCGCTTCATCTACTAACTGATCAACAATTTTGTCACCTAAGCCTTCAATATCAAACGCCTTACGAGATGCAAAATGTTTGATTGCTTGTTTGCGCTGAGCTTGGCAGACCAAACCTCCTGTGCAGCGCAGTACAGCTTCATTTTCAGCGCGCGCAACGTGCGAGTCGCAAACAGGGCATGTTGCCGGAAATTTAATATCAGCGGCGGTATCGGGGCGCTTATCTAGCACTACCGATACCACTTGCGGTATTACATCCCCAGCTCTTCTAATCACTACGGTGTCGCCTATTTTGACACCCAAGCGCTCAATTTCATCTTGGTTGTGCAAGGTTGCGTTTGAAACAGTTACGCCGCCAACAAAAACAGGCTCAAGCCTTGCGACTGGCGTTATAGCGCCTGTGCGGCCAACTTGAAATTCAACATCGTTTAACAAGGTGACTTCTTCTTGTGCTGGGAATTTTTGCGCCATTGCCCAGCGAGGTGCTTTTGATACAAAACCCAAACGCTGCTGTAGGGATATGTCATCAACCTTAAACACCACACCGTCTATGTCGTAACTTAGCGCATCGCGCATGTTGCCTATTTCTGTGAAGTACTTTAGACATGCGTCACTGCCAACAACAACGTCGATTTCTTTGCACAAGGGTAATCCTAAATCAGCTAAGCAAGATAAACGCTCCCGATGACTACCAACTTTTGATATTAATCCGCCCTCTAATATGCCTACCGAATACGCATACATTCTAAGCGGTCTAGAGGCGGTGATTTTTGAATCAAGCTGTCGCAAAGAGCCAGCAGCCGCGTTACGAGGGTTAGCAAAAGCTTTCGCACCTTGGGCCTTTTGTTGCTCATTAAGCTTTTCAAAACCTTGCTTGGGCATAAACACTTCACCTCTAACCTCAAGGCGAGTTGGCATATCATCTTGATTGCTCAAGCGTTTAAGACGCAAAGGAATATTGGCAATGGTTTTGACATTCTCAGTAATATTTTCGCCGATTTGGCCATCACCGCGCGTTGCCGCTTGGACTAACACGCCATTTTCATAGACGATAGACACGGCGAGTCCGTCTAACTTGGGCTCGCAGGCAAATGTTATCTTGGCTTGCGTATTCAGTCTATCTTGGACACGTTGTTCAAACGCCGCTAGGTCCTCATCTTTAAAACCATTATCAAGCGACAGCATAGGCATTTCATGCACTATTTGTTCAAATTTAGATAGGGCTTTTCCGCCGACTTTCTGGCTGGGTGAGTCGCTCGTTTTTAGCGCGGGAAATTGCGTTTCTATTGCAATAAGTTCGCGCATTAATCGGTCATATTCAATATCTGGGACACTAGGATCGTCTAAGACATAATATTGATAATTATAGTTTTCGATGGTGTTTTTAATGTCTTCTAAAGCGCTTTTTGCAGATTCAGCCGACGCATAAGTACTGCTCATATACCCGTATCTACCTGTTGATCCGTTTTCTTTCAAATTCGCGGATACGCTCCACATATTGTTGCAAACTTTGTTTGCTTAATCCCACTTTGTTACCGTCTAAAATTCGACAGTCAAACTCTTGTGAAAGCTTTCGCGCTGCATTATGCATCATATTAAACACTTGCTGCGCATCACCTTCTATAGGCAACATCATAAAAAGAGATAATCCATAAGTAGTAAAGTTTTCGATGTTATCAATATCAAACACACCGGGTTTAAACATATTCGTTAAACTGAATAATATTGGTCCCTTACCATTGGTATTAACATGGCGATGAAAAATATCATGTTCGCCAAACTTAAAGCCCAAGGTCAGTAACATTGGTAACAGAGCGGCGCCTTGTATCGGGTTTTCATCACTTGCTCTTACATTAAGCACCAGTACGTCGGTTTCTTGCTTAGACTCTTGTTTAGGTTCTTGAGTAGATTCTTGCGAAGAACCTTGTGGCGAAGTACGGCTTTTATTTTCGTTTAGCTCAGCGCTCGTATTTAGTGATGAATTGGTTTGTGCTGTATTAGATGTTTCACTCGATTGCTTATCATTTTCGTCAAAGTCGATACGCATTTGATCATTATCGGCTTTCGCTTTTAGCACGGGTTCTTTTCGAATCTTTTCAGCGACTGTTTTCTTATTACGTCTAACAAAACGTCTTGCTTGCTCTGCTAAGCTTAAATTTTTCTCAGGCTCTTTCTTCTTTGTTGGCTCACTGGGCTCAGTCGCTTCTTCATTACTTGTATTGCTTTTTGCACTCGTAGGCTGACCAATTGGGCCATCTTGGATGTTCAAGCTAAAATCAGGCGCTGGTTCAGCATTTGGGGTGGGCTGATTAATGTCATCAGAACCTTGTTTCACACTTGGCTTATTACTTTCATCGCCTTGACCATGATGCTTATTAAGTTCTTGCTCGCCAAGTTCATTGCTCTTTTTCAATAAAAACTCTGGTGGCGCACCTATATTCTCTTCACTTGTGTCTTTGCGGGTCACTGGCTTGTTAAATTCAGGTTTTGGCTGAGTTACCACATTTGAGTACATTGGCGGTGGTGAAGTCTTTTTAAGCTCGTCATTGTCTAAACTGATATCACTTTGCACTGCAGCATCGTCTTGAGCAAGGTCATTGTTTGTAGACGCTATATCTCCTTTTAAAATCGAATCAATGTCATCAGCATTGGCGCCTAATGCGGCATCATCGAGTTTGTTAGGATCAACAGCACTTAATTTTTCATTTGAGGTTCTTGCAAGATTCGAATCCAAAGGCACAACATTGTTGGAGGCGACATTTTCTTGTGCATTAATTTGTGTGTTACCAAAGGCTAAATCTTCATTCTCTTCCCCAAACAATCGTTTGGCCTTTGCATTGGGGTCATCTACTTCGGTTTCGTCTAATTCTGTTTCGTTTGCTAGTTCAGTATTGTCGTTATTTTTATTATTTTCGAAGTGGGATTTGTCCGTTTCGCTAAAGGCTTTGTCGGTTTCGCTAAAGGCTTTTTCATTGTCGCTAAAGGCTTCATCAGCTTCACCAAAGAGTTCGTTCATATTTTCCTTCGGCTTTGGACTTGGGTTAATCACCACCCTAGCCTGACCAACACCAACGTCGTCATAAATAGGACCTTCGCTTTCAAGATCATCTACATGCTCTAGTTCAGGTTCCCAATTGCGAGATTCAAAATCGGCACGCTTGTTCTTTTTCTTATGTTTTCGAGTTGTCCATAAACCATGCAGCAGAACACCAATGATCACAAGACCACCAATCACGGTTAAAGTAAGTTGTAATTCTTCTTGCATTATTGCCCTTGGTTTTTATTTAGCGTGTTATTCAGCAATTGCTAATGCTTCTTCCATATCCACCGCGACCATCCTCGATACACCTGGCTCGGCCATAGTGACACCCGTTAAGTGAGTCGCCATTTCCATCGCCACTTTATTATGCGTAATGTAAATAAACTGCACCGTTTCAGACATTTGCGAAACTAAGCGGCAAAAGCGGCCTACGTTTGCATCATCTAGCGGTGCGTCAACTTCGTCTAACAAACAAAATGGCGCAGGATTTAATCTAAATATAGCAAACACTAATGATAATGCGGTTAGCGCTTTTTCTCCACCCGATAATAGATGAATCGTACTATTTTTCTTACCCGGCGGTCTAGCCATAATAGTCACGCCCGTGTCTAGCATATCATCGTCGGTTAATTCTAAATATGCCATTCCACCGCCAAACACTTTAGGAAAGAGTGTTTTTAAGTCGCCATTAACT
>CAYURD010000073.1:0-5579 GCA_964446865.1 uncultured Glaciecola sp. | reverse complement strand
CGGCTTCGCGTCTCTTTGTCTATTTTGCGCATGGCGGCTTCTAAGGTTTCTAGCGCTTGGCTAAGATCGGTATTTTGTGCGTCAAGATGATCTTTGCGTTTAGATTGCTCTTCAAATTCATCCACCGCGGCTAAATTAACTGCGCCTAACCTTTGTATACTTGAAGTCGCTTTATCTAAATCTTGTTGCCATTGTTTTTCGTCTGCGTCTTCGCTCAACTCTTCTAATATCTCTTTTAGCGGCTTTTCTGTTTCGCCAAGCTGTTCAATATACGATTGTGCTCTTACTCTAGCGCTTTCTAGTCTGATTCTATGTGATTCTATTTCTGATTTTATTTTGTCAATGCGTGAATTGACGCCGTGTTGACCTTTTTCAATTTCAAGCATTTCTTGCTCAATTTGTGCAAGCACTTCTTGCTTTTGCCTTAGCTTTTCTCGCAGTTCACTTTGCTGCGTCAACATATTTTGCAATTTTTCTTGTTGCTGATGTTCCGGCATTAATAGGTCTTCTGCCTCATCTTGAAGGTCTTGAAGCTTTCCATGATTATCTTTCAATAATTGCGTTTTACTGGCTTTTTGTTCTTGTAATATCTGAAAACTATTACGAATTTGTTGTATCAGCATGGCCTGCTCGTGCACACTACTTTGCATTTGACTATGCTGCACTTGTAAGCTTTGTTGCTGCTGTCTAAGCTGCTCATTCGTTGAGCTTGTGTCTTCTTTTTGTGCTTCAAGCTCCATGACTTCAATACTTAAGTCTTCTACCTGCTCATTTAAAAGTTCAAGCGACATCGATTCTTGCTCAAGCATTTCTTGATTCTCGGTAATATCATCCACAAGCTTTTGAGTACGCTGATTAAATTGTGCTTGCTGTTGCTGCAAATGCGACAAACTCAGTGATTTGGCAGTGTGTTGTTGTTTAAGTTCATTATGTTGCTTTGTGAGGTCTTCGAGGTTTTGCTGTGCTTCATTGCGTTTATCAAATGCCTCTGTTCTAGCAAGATTGCACTGCTCGTATGCTTCAAGTGCTTTTTTCTTTTCGTGTTCAAGAGCCTCTATTTGTGCAGCGCGCAGAAACTTATTATCACTCTTTTGAGGGCTAACAAAACTAGTCGAGGAAAAAATCAAGCCATCCGGTGTGACCACTTTTTGATAATCTTTACGTGTTTTCAATAAATCAAAAGCATGCTGGATATTGTCGGCTACAAAATAATGATTAAGAACAGCAGGAACTCGCTCATTTAACACCAAGGCAGCAAGTGTATCAGGCTGTTTACTTGAGCTGAACCCTTGGCCAAGCAAGATATTTTTAGCTTGTTTGCGCCACGCATCATCAGGTAAGTCTGCTATGACCTTATCATCCCATGAATGGTTAATTACATCTCCGCCGCCAATATCTTTAAGTACACTATTAAATATTTTTTCTGCCCCAGGTTTAATTGAAAAATATTCCCACGCAGGCGTTGTTTCGAGTGGTAGAGGATGATCTGATTGTGCGGGGTCTGTCTCTTGTTGAAGTGCAATTAAGGCATCTAGCTTTGCACTTGTATTAGTCAATAATTCGCGAGCTTCTTGATGAGCCAGCTGTTTATTTTCGGCGCTTTCTTCGCACTTATCATATTCGTCTTTTGCACTAGATTTCTTATCAGTGATAGTGTGAATGGTTACATTCAATTCGCTTAATTCAAGTTGTACATCGTTAAGTTGCGTCTCAAAATCATGTTGTTTTAATTCAGCTAATTCTTGCTTTAACTGGTTAAGTCTAGTTTCACTTCTTTCTTGTAAACTTAAAGTCTGTTGAATTTGACCATGCTTTTGCTGCAACTCTTGTTTTTTCTGATAATAGGCATCTTCTTTATGTTTACTGGCCTGTAATTGGGCATGCAAACGTTCATCTACGTTTTGCTTTCTATTCTCTAGTTCAAAGAGCTGCTCTTCTAATATGTCTTTTTCGGGCTCAATATCCATTAAGCTTTCTTGGTTTTGCTGAAGCTCTTCATCCACTGTTTTTAGCGCTAAAGAAAGACTGGTTTCACTTTGTTTAATTTGATCAATTTCAGCTTGTATCTGCGCTGCCCGTTTTTTAGCAAAAAGCTGGGACTGCTCTAATTTAGTAATTTCATTACTTAGCGCGAAAATTTGCTGCTGAATATCGTCAATTTCTTGTTTAGCAATTGATTGGTTATTTTTTAAAGACTGTAGCCCCGACTCATCACCTTGTTGTCCTGCAATAAGTTGTTCAAGACCCTGTTGTGCTTCATTGATATTGTCTTGAGCCTCACTCATGACTTTACTTTGTGCTAACCATTTAATGGTATTTAATTCTGCTTTGAGTTGGCGCTCTTGCTGTTTTAGCTCTTTATAGCGTGTTGCCGCGGCAGCCTGTCGTTTTAATTTAGCAATTTGATCACCAAGTTCTTGGCGCACATCTTCGAGCCGATCCAAATTCTCTTTGGTGTGCGATATCCGCGTTTTAGTTTCTTTGCGTCGTTCTTTGTATTTGGATATACCCGCCGCTTCTTCTATAAACACTCGCAGCTCTTGAGGCTTTGACTCGATTAACTTAGAAATCATGCCTTGCTCAATAATGGCGTAGCTTCGTGGCCCTAAGCCCGTGCCCAAAAACAAATCTGTTATGTCTTTACGCCTGCATTTTGCAGAATTCAAATGATAGCTTGATACCGCGTCTTTTGTGACAACGCGTTTAACCGATATTTCGTTAAAGGCAGCAAACTCGCCTTGAATACGCCCAGAGCTATTATCAAAGACCAATTCAACCGAGCACTGTGACACTGGTTTACGCGCACTTGACCCGTTAAAGATAACGTCGGTCATGGCATCACCACGCAGGTTTTTGGCAGAAGACTCACCTAATACCCAGCGTACTGCATCAATGACGTTTGATTTGCCACAACCATTAGGCCCAACAATAGCGGTCATATCCCCCGGAAAAGGAATATTGGTCGGATCAACAAAAGATTTAAAGCCTGCGAGGCGAATTTTTTTCAAACGCATAGCCGTAGTTTAGGTCAATAAGAGAAAGGGGTAAACAAGCATTTTTATACACGATTTTCATATACAACAATGAGATAGCACAATCGCAAAGAATGAATCCTATAAATCACATATAGATATAAATTATAGCAAGCGTCATGTTGGGCTTTTTCTTTACAATGCATGCAATAGTGCTACTCTTTTGAGCTAAAGCTTATGGGTAAACTAGCCCGTTTATTAATATCCGCATAACAAACATAAAAAGGAATTAATTGATGTCGACAAATAGCAATATCACCAAAAAGCACGCATTTTCATTATCAGCACTCGCGAGTATTGTGTTGTTATCTGTAGGTCAAGTACATGCCCAAGATGTCCCTATTGTAAAACCTGGCGCTCCGGGTAATGCCTCTACAACAATTAGTGCCGCTGAAGCGATTGATATCGCCGACACCAGTTACACTGATGCAGATGTGAGTTTTATGCAGAATATGATCCCCCACCACGCACAAGCGGTCGAAATGGGATTATTAGTCGAAGACAGAACCAACAACGAAGAAGTCATCGATATTGCTGGGCGTATTAAAAAATCACAAGATGATGAAATCGAATTTATGCGTAATTGGCTAATAGAAAGAGACTTGCCTACTCAGTCACCTCATCACATGCATATGGATCACAGCATGATGGGTATGGCCACGCCAGAGCAAATGATTGATTTAGCTAATGCCGAAGGTAAGGCGTTTGATGAGCTATTTCTAAAGTTAATGATCCCGCATCATGAAGGCGCGGTCACAATGGTGAATGATTTGCTTGATCAGCCTGGCTCAGCCTATGACCCTATTTTGTTCGATTTTGTGAGTGATATTGTTAATGATCAAAGCGCAGAAATTACGCAGATGAACAAAATGCTGGAGAATTTGTCAAGCGACCCACGAGTTGGATTAAGCGCTGGATTTAGAGATGCGCAAAGTGCGATCTCAAATTTGAATTTATTGGCATCGTATCCAAAACCAAATGGATTCTTTGACCCTAATAATCCTGCAAACTTACCGCCGGTGAAATCGGATGAGCAATCAGATGATCAATCAAACAATGACGCAACAGAGCAAGCTGAAGATGCAAACAATGAGGCATCTAACGCTGAAGGCGGCGACATTAAAACTGAATATGGAGAAAGATGGCCACTGCTAAGTTTTTGGAATACCGACATGGCATTTTCAAAAGATATCTTAGTCGCGGGTAACTATCACGGTTTTAACATATACAAACTAGACGACGCTGGTATGCCGCAATTAGCGAGCTCTATTGTGTGTCCAGGTGGCCAAGGTGATGTTTCAATTGTGGGTGATTTACTCATTATGTCAGTTGAACAAACCAGAGGTCGCATTGATTGTGGCTTAGAAGGTGTGGATGAAGATGTCAGTAATGAACGTTTCAGAGGCCTCAGAATTTTTGACATCAAAGATATTACTCGTCCTATTCAGGTTGGCATTGTGCAAACCTGCCGAGGCTCACACACTCACTCTGTTGTGTCGGCAGACGAGCGTAAAATAGTGGTTTATAATTCGGGGACAGCTGGCGTAAGAGACAATGAAGAGCTTGCAGGTTGTATTGGCGACGTGCCAGGAGATGAGCGAACCGCATTGTTTAGAATAGACGTCATTGAAATACCGGTCAAAAATCCCCAAGATGCGAAAATTGTCTCAAGCCCTGCGGTGTTTGCAGACGATGAAGGTCGCGTAGCGGGTTTATGGTTAGGTGGCGATCATGGTGAGAATACACAAAAAACACGCCGTACCGACCAATGTCACGATATTACCGTTTATCCAGAATTAAAGCTTGCTGCGGGTGCGTGTTCTGGCAACGGCATATTGTTTGATATATCCAATCCATCAAAACCTAAAAGGCTAGATGCGGTAACTGATCCTGGCTTTGCCTACTGGCATTCTGCAACATTCAATAATGACGGTACAGCTGTATTATTTACCGATGAATGGGGCGGTGGTACTCAACCACGATGCCGTGCCTCTGATCCTAAAACGTGGGGCGCAAATGCGATTTACTCGATTAACGATGGTAAACTAAGTTTTGAAAGCTACTACAAAATAGACGCTCCTCAAAGTGAAAGCGAAAACTGCGTAGCCCACAACGGCTCTATTGTGCCTGTCCCTGGCAGAGACATTTTTGTACAAGCGTGGTATCAAGGCGGTATGTCGTTAATGGACTTCACTGACCCAAGTAAGCCAATTGAAATTGCCTATTTTGACCGTGGTCCAATTTATGAAGACCGTTTAGTCATTGGTGGCTACTGGTCAACATATTGGTTTAATGGAAAAATTTATGGCACGGGCATTATTAGAGGCTTAGACGTGTTTGAATTAACGCCAAGCGAACATTTAAGCGAAGCTGAGATAGCAGCCGCTAAAATGGCCAATATGGGCGATATCTTTAATCCTCAACAACAATTTGAAGTGACATGGCCTGCCGACCCCCAAATTGCCATGGTATATTTAGAGCAGCTAAGCACTAGCGAAGTGATAGACGCGAAAAGCCTAGCCTCTATTGAAGCGATGTTAAGCAAAG